>PEAN01000067.1 GCA_002753735.1 Magnetococcales bacterium DCbin4 | reverse complement strand
GCTGGACCCTGAATGATGGCAATTCAGGAACCCAAGGGTCGGGCGGAAGCGCGAGTGCCACCGGTTCAATCACCGTCACGCTGGCGGGGGTCAACGATGCCCCCACCTTTGCCCGATTGGATGCCACCCCCACCTTCACCGAAGGAGGTGACGCCATCGTCCTCGATGCCGATGTCACCGTGACCGACCTGGAACTCGATGCAGCAACCTATCATGGGGCGACTTTGACGCTGGCCCGCAGTACAGGGGCCAACAGTGATGATCTGTTTGGCAACTCTGGCGCCCTGGGAGCACTGACCGAAGGGACCGCCCTGGTGTACAACAACGTCCCCCTCGGATGGGTGACGACCCATGCCAATGGAACCCTGATTCTGACCTTTAATGACAGCGCAACCCCTACCCTTGTCGATTCGGTGTTGCAGGCCATCACCTACCGCAACACCAGCGCCACCCCGGAAACAGCAGTTGGCATGACCTGGACCTTTTCCGATGGCAACACCATGGCCCAAGGAACCGGCGGATCCCACATCATTCAACAGACCCAAAACATCTCCCTGGTCGCCATTGATGCGCCTGTCATCACTCCGCCTGAACCGGTTGCCAACGTGGATCCGGTCATCGTTGCAGAACCCGTCGTCGCAGAACCGGTCACACCTGTGTCGTCACCCCCTGTTGCAACGTCCCCACAACCGATTCCGCCTGTCGTGGTGACCCCGACCCCGGTCGTGGTTTCCACACCTGTCGCCACCACGACTCCGGTATCGGTCGTCTCAACGCCAGCAGTCTCTACCCCGGTCACGACAACGGTTTCAGCGCCAGTATCAGCGCCAGTATCAGCGCCAGCAACCCCTGCCACCCCTGCAACGTCTGGCACTGCGGCGACCTCGGCTCCTTCTGCTCCGGCCGTTGAGGCAGCAGCCTCCGCGCCACAAGCTGATGCTGCCCCGGCAGCGGAAGCCGCAGCAGCAGAAAGTGGCGGAACAGAAGCAGCGGCAGGAGACTCAGCGGGCAATGCTGGAGGAGCCGAAGGACAGGCCCAGGCTCAGGGCGGATCCAATGCGACTTCGGGAAACGCCAAAAACACCTCGGGTGCCAACAGCGGATCCAACAACACCTCTGGGACTGGGACGGGGATGAACGCCAATAATTCCCAGGGTGATTCAGATACCATGTTCATCTCGGCAAACGAAACCGAGGAAAAATCCCGGGTCGTGGAAGGATTCGGTGGCAGTGGATTGGGAAGGACCGAAGTTGATGGCTTTGGCTCATCGGCCGCAGAAGCCAAGCCAACGGAAGGATTCGGTAGTTCGGAAGCCACCAAACCGGTCGAAGGCTTCAGCGCCGCCAGCGATGCGGAAAAACAACCCCGCCCCGAAGGTTTCAGCGATAGCTCGGACGCCATGGCTACTCAGGATGATGTGGGTTACCTGGATGAGGAAGAAGATAAGGAACATGGCGTCCTCCCCATTGATGTCACGGAAATCGATCCATACTCGAACGAAACGGAATCAACCACCACCGATGCCAATGTCATTGATCGGCTGGAGGTCACCCCTTATGGCGATGAAGAGACTGCATCGACCGAACCGGAAGCCACAAACCCTGATGATGCCCAGGATCAAGAGGGCGAAGAACTCACGAAAGAACCGGTCTGGTATGGGAAAAAAGAATTTACCATCCAGCTTCGCGCCGCTGCCTTCGGCAACACGCATTTGGAACGAATGATGATCTTGAAAAAAATGATCGAAAGCGGCCAGAAGTCAACCTGAGCAATACCATTTTCATATCAATTCGCCCGGCCTGTTGAGGATGCAACGGTCAACAGGCCGGGCAAACATCACAAGCCCTTGAGCTGTTTGTAATAGTTGATCAAACCATTGGTTGAGGGATCATGGCTTGAGATTTTCCCCGGGGCCGTCAATTCGGGAAGTATTTTTTTGGCCAGTTGTTTCCCCAACTCAACCCCCCACTGATCATAGGAGTTGATTCCCCAGATCACCCCCTGCACATGAATGGTATGTTCGTACAGGGCGATGATCATTCCCAGGGTATGCGGATCGAAAATGCGGACCAGGATGGAATTGGTCGGACGGTTGCCGGTAAACACTTTATGTCGGCTCAAAAATTCGAGTTCTTCCCCCTTGAGCCCCTGATCGCTGAGTTCCTGATGCGCTTCCTTCAGGGATTTGCCCCGCATCAATGCCTCGGTTTGTGCAAAAAAGTTGGACAGGAGGATGGCATGATGATCGCGGACCGGGTTATGGGTTTCCACGGAAGCCAGAAAATCGGCGGGGACGACACGGGTGCTCTGATGCATCAGTTGATAGAATGAATGTTGACCGTTGGTGCCAGGTTCGCCAAACAGGACCGGACCGCTGGCGCAGGAGAGGGAATCTCCTTCGCGGGTCACGTTTTTGCCATTGGATTCCATGTCCGCCTGTTGCAGATAAGCAGCCAGACGATGGAGGTATTGATCATAGGGGAGGACTGCAAAACTTTCCGCCCCAAGGAAATTATGGTTCCACACCCCGACCATGGCCTTGATCACCGGGATATTTTTTTCCAGGGGTGCGGTCCGGAAATGCTGATCCATGGCGAAGGCACCCGCATGCAATGCCATGAAATTGTCAAAGCCGATGGCCAGGGCAATCGGCAGCCCGATGGCGGACCACAGGCTGTAACGTCCCCCCACCCAGTCCCAGAATCCGAACATGTTTTGCGTATTGATGCCAAACCGAGCGACTTCCTGGGCGTTGGTCGAAAGAGCGATGAAATGTTTGGCCACCGCCGCCTCGCCGAGGCGGTCCACCAACCAGGAGCGGGCCGACAGGGCATTGGTGATGGTTTCCTGGGTCGTAAAGGTTTTGGAAGCGACGATGAACAGGGTGGTTTCGGGGTTGAGACGACGCAACGTTTCCGCCACATGGGTGCCATCGACGTTGGAGACGAAATGAATCGCCAAACCTTTATGCGCATAGGGACGCAATGCTTCACACACCATCACCGGACCCAGGTCGGAACCACCGATGCCGATATTGACGATATCGGTCATCGGCTTGCCGGTATGACCTGTGAAGGCCCCGGAATGCACCTCGTGGCAGAATTGTTGCATGTGTTCCAGGACAGCCCGCACCTCGGGCATGACATCTTTGCCATCCACCAGGATGGGTTGATTGGAACGATTGCGTAATGCCACATGCAACACGGAACGCTTTTCGGTGTTGTTGATTTTTTCACCGGCAAACATGCGATCCCGCCATCCTTCGACATCGCGAGCCCGGGCCAGATCCATGAGCAGTTTCATGGTTTCGGCGGTCACACAATTTTTAGAATAGTCGAACAACATATCTTCAAGACGCAAGGAAAAGGAATGGAAGCGTCCCGGATCGCCATCGAAAAGTTCACGCATGGTCAATCCAGCATGTTGATCACGGTGGGTTTCAAGGGCCTTCCATTGAGGCAAATCGGTAAGCTTGGCCATTGGCGTCGGTCTTCCTGTCGTTAAAGAGTTGGACAATGCACAATTTGTGTCAAACAAACCGCTCAAGGCTAACACAATCGGACAAATTCAGGCCAGTCCTGGTCAGGAGAAAAAAAATGCCGTACCATCCGGCGAGGTTTGGCAAAAGTGCAACAGTGCGGTAAAATATCAACATCCTGCATTTGAATCTGTCATTCTTTACGAGGTTGTTTATGAATGATCTCACGGTGGCCAATGTCGGGAATGATCGTTTCAACCGGGATCATGAGCGGCTTCTGTTTTATGTCCAGGAGTTCACCCGCCTGTGTACCCGTTTCCGTCTGCGAACACCGTTTCCCGACGAATGGGATCAGATGGATGCCATCTTCGTCCGGCTGGAAAAATATACCCGGGTCCACTTCAAGGAAGAGGAACGGGCGATGGAAGGATTCGCCTATCCCGCCCTCTCCGACCATCGAGAGCAGCATCAACATTTGGTCAACGTGCTGGCCGACCTCAAGGTAAAGATAAAAAACCGTGAATTCCAAGCCATCGGTACCGTCAAGCAGTTTTTGATTGAATGGCTGACCCATCATATCAATCATACCGACACCCAATATTCACCCTACCTGCAGAAGGGACACGCCGCATCCGCCGTCCATCAAAGCCATTGAGCGCTGGTGGCCTCGGACATTTCAACAACAACGACAGTCAAACCCAATGGACACTCAGAACCGCACACCGGATGTCAATCAAATCATTGAAAAATCATTGTTCAATGAAATGATTTCCGTTGAACAACTGCATACCGTCATCACCGCCGAACCCGACAGCGTGGTCCTGTTGGACATACGCTGCCCCCAGGAGCACCACGAAGGGATCATTCCCGGTTCCTGGTTGTTTCCCAACGAGCACAACCTGGACAACAGAAATGACACCGGGATTTTTCGCAATTCCTTCAAGCGCCTGTTCAAACCTGAAAAATTCGATGCGGATCGACGTTATGTCCTGGTCTGCCGTTCCGGGCCCAGAACCGAAATTGCCCTGGAAACCTTTCTTGAACATGGTTTTTCAGCCTGCGAACTGATTGGTGGCGTCATGGAATGGACCCGGATGGGTTATCCGCTGACCCCGGTGAACGGGGCACCAATCGTTTAGAGTTTGAGGATCATTCGGGAATCACCGGAATACTGCCCGCCCCTTGGCAACGGGGACAATCTGACCGTAACAAAGGTTCGGAAGGGGGCGAAGGGGGGATGTTTTGAGGGATGACGATCCAACCGTTGCCAAAGCAGGCGGGACAGGCGATGCGGCGTTGCATCGCTGCAAAAAATTCGGTCATTTTTTCGGGATTGCACGTCATGAGGATGTTCTGAAGTTTGGGATCCCCCATTGAAACAAGACCAAACCCGCCAGAACGAACATCGCCCCCAGGATGAATCCGGGTTGCAACGTTTCATCGTTCAGGATGACCCCCAACCCAACGGCGATCAATGGGGAAATGAGGTTGGGCAGAGCGGCGACGGAAGCATCGACATGCTTCAGGAGATCATAAAGCGCGACGAAACCAATCACGGTGGAAACCCCGGCCAGATAAAGGATCGCTCCCAGACTGCGCCAGGGAATGGCGGTCGGCAGCACCCCTTCCGTCAGAAACCAACTGGCCCAGAAGCAAGGAATCATGACCATCAATGAACCCACCGTGATGGCCATGGGACCGAGGTCTCGACCTGTTTTCTTCACAATCACCGTCGTTGTGGAAAAGATGATCACCGAAAGCAGCGTCACCCCGATCCCCAGACCGACCTTGACGATTTCCCCCTGCATTCCTTGAATGAAGATGAGGCACAAACCGGCCAAACCGAGCAGTGATCCGAGCACCCGATTCCAACCAAACACTTCAGACAACACATATTTGGCGAGCAGGCCGTTGAATACCGGACTCAAGCCGAACAGGACCGCCGTCCAACCTGAAGGGATGAACTGAAGCCCCCAATAGCTGCATGTGATACCGAAAAAGAAACCGAGGCCGCCCACCAGATAGGTACGGATGGCCTGGTCGGAACGGGAGAACGGTGTCCGGGTCATCCGAAGCAAACCGAGGCACAGGGTGAGACCGATCATCATGCGCACTGAAACCGCAAAAAACAGCCCAACCCCCTGCTGGCTCCACTGAATGGCCAACGGGGTCGTACTCGCAACAAGTACAGAAAGAATAAAGGAGGTCCAGACACGCACGGAGTTCATGACACCCCACCCATTGATCCACCATCACCGCCCCACCAAGCCCACCAGAGCATAGGCTGGTCGAACTGAAGTTTCCAGGATCAGAAAGGAAGATCAGCCACGCCGTTATTGGGAATGGCGCGGCCTGAAGTCACGGATTCGGCGCTTCAAGGCACGGATTTCTCTGGAAGAAAATGATTTTTCATACCGCCAGCGCGCGCAGGCCCGGGCGATCAACAGGATTTCCCTGCGGTGGTGGGGCAATTGCGAACCCGCCCGTTCACCGAAGGCGAGCGCCCCCTCCCGGGAATCCCGGATCACCCCGGCCTTGGCCAGCTTTCGGCAAAACTTCAGATAGGTCATCAAGGCGGGATCGCGCCGAACCGAAGAGAAATTGATCCCAACGACCACAGAAAGTATCCAGGGAAACAGGAGCGCCACCACGATCACAGCGATCACCAAATCCCCATATTCGGGTTGTACCCACCCCAGGGCGGTCCACCATGCGATCTGCCGTTGGGAATCAAACCCTATGATCAGATCATTCCAACCATAATCGACCCAATCCCATATCTGAAGCCAGCGCCGCAGGAAACCATTTCCCGGATTGAGTGATGGCGGCCTGTCGGGATCCAAGGCCAGTGCCTCGCCGATCCCCTCAGCCACCCTGGCTGGTGCAACCACCGCCGTCGGATCGATCCGGACCCAACCCCGCTCCGGCAACCACACTTCCACCCAGGCATGGGCATCGGCGTTTCTGACCGTGACATGGTTTCCCAGATCGTTGACCATGCCCCCCTGGAATCCGGTAATGACACGCGCCGCCACTCCGGCACGACGCATGAGAAACGCAAATGCCCC
Source organism: Magnetococcales bacterium DCbin4 (assembly GCA_002753735.1). Lineage (GTDB taxonomy): Bacteria > Pseudomonadota > Magnetococcia > Magnetococcales > UBA8363 > UBA8363. The sequence goes on along the minus strand of PEAN01000067.1, from coordinate 17,291 downwards.
CGCATAATGTTCGCAAAATCCCTTCCGGGTCTCAAACAAAAACCCATCGATCCTATCGTGCAGCAATTGTGGCGGAGAAAGGGTATAGACAAAAGGATGGTCCGCGAAAAAATCGAGTCCCGCTTGAATGATCGCAGCGGGATCCGCCATTTGATTTTTCCAGGTTGCAGCCAGTTCCCGAGCCCTCGGATTACCCGTATCCGGGAGCGCCAGTGCCCATTGGGCTTCTCGATCCGTCAAAGGCTCCGGGTTGAATGGGTCGGGATGAGAGACGACCGTATAACGCCGGGGGGAATGGATCTCCTTGAGGGACAGAATCTGCCGATCCCGATTCAGCACCCCCCCCTCGGGGGGAAGTTCAGGGAATTCCAGGGCAAACATCAATTTCAAGGAATTGGGTTCCAACGTCACCTGTTGTACCCAGCCTGGACCCTTGGTTTCGCGATGGGGCCATGAAGTTCCAGATCCGGTCACATCCCGGAAACCGGAACGGACATGCCACGTCTCGCCCTCCAACCGCCACAATACCGGTCCACGCCAATACATCCGGGCGGTTTCAGGCGGGGAGGTCAAAAATTCGACGCGGAATGCCACCTTGTTGGAACGGACCAAGCCACTGATCGATCCGGGTTGCATCGATTCACTCAAACCCGTAACGGCAAGGGAAGTGCTTTGAGGCAAACGCCATAGCGCGCCATTGAGACGGGGAATCAACAAGAACAGGATCACCGTCAATGGCAGTGCCTGGAGGACCAACGTCCCCGCCTGCCTCCAACACACGTTCAACGATGCCCCGGGACGTTGGTGTAGGATCAACACCAACGTCAGCAGGACTGCAACGGCCATCGCATAAAAGGTTTGAAACAGGGATTGCCCATCGAAAAACAGGGTCCCCAACAGAAAGTATCCAAGAAGAATAATCACATAGAGATCACGATCCCGTCGCAGTTCCAACATTTTCAGGAAAATCAGCGACACCAGAAAAGCGATGGATGCTTCCTGTTCAAACAAGGTTTCGTGCTCAGCCAGGATGATCGACAACGCAATGCCCAACAGGGGCAGTTGCACGATCAGTCCGGGAAACCACGGGGTACGGCCCCCCGATAAGCGCCACAACCAATAGCAACCTGCCATCAGGCACCCCACCGACAACCCGGGCGGCATGGACAGCAGATGGGGTGCCAGCGAGAAAACCAGCGCCACCCAGGCCCAGGCCATGACCCGTCTGGAACAGGAAAACGCCGGAGCGATGGTGGGAGCGATGTTCATGGTTGGTGAAACATCGCCAACGCCTCAAGGCAACGGCGACGGTGGGCCGAACCGGTTCCGGGGGCAAGGGTCAGGCCAGGCAGCTTCAAACCATATGGACGGTGCCGCGCATCCGCATCCAACACCCAACGGCACAATCGCGACAGACGGGCCTCAACCTCCGGCAATTTCGCATCTTCCCAACACAACCAGGTTTTATCCGGCATGATTTTTTGATGGGAATCGCCCCCGAACCGTTTGGCAAGCATCGTGGCATGTTGCATCGACGCCTTCCAGTGAATGGTGCCAAACGAATCCCCCGGTCGCCACCCTTCCAGGCCGATGAAATCATCCCCTCCGGCACCTGGCCCAGGTTCTCTTCGCCCCTGCCAGGGAACGGATATTGGAAGATGATCCGCATGGAGCGCTTCGGGCCGGGGATAGACGATCAACGCCTCCGCCATCGCCACATGCGTCCATGCCCGGATCAAACCGAGGGGATACCGGGAAAAAAGGGTCAAGAGCCCAATCGTACACGGACCTCGCCCTTGTGGCGGCAGATCGAGGGTCAACATGCCACGTTGGTTGGCCCCGAGGTCCAGGGATGGCGCTGTTTGCATGCCCCGTTCCGATTTCAGCCCGATGGCCCAACGTGGACGCGAATCAACCTCCCTCAGGAGAAGGGCGATGGGAACCGGATCCCCCGCAAACACTTCAGGAAACCGGACGGGTTCGATCATGAGTCCCAGAAGATTGCGATGGGTGTGTGTCAGCGTCACCAGCAGGATGGAGGTGAACAGACAGGCAATGATCAGGGCGGGATTGATGGCAAAGTTCAATGCACCCAGGATCATGACCACGGCCATGACGCCATAGGCCACCCCCCGGAACTCGGGAAAGATGAACAGGGATCGATGACCGAGACGAAGCCCCTGGACATCAAGAAGAGGAATCGGTTTGAAGAGGCGCACGAAAGCGATCCCTTGCATGGTCGCCAGGAAGGTCAAGGGACCGCAACGGCAGTCAGCAGCGACCTTCCAGGATCCAGGGCATCATCAGATTGGAAGGCAAGCCGATGACCCGTGACCGGAATCAGCACTGCCTGAAGATCCTCCGGGGTCACACCCCGGCGTCCTTCAAGAAAAGCATGGGCCTTGGCGGCAGCCAGAAGCGCCAACCCCGCCCGGGGCGACAATCCGGTCACAAACCGATTCGGCGTTCGGGTATGCGCCAGGATGGCCTGGAGATAATCCATCAAGGGATCGGCGACATGCATGTGATCCACCGCCGCCATCATGGCACCCAGGCTTCCCGCCTCCAGCGGACAGACCATCGAGTTCATGAGTGTTCTGCGATCCCCGCCCAACAACAACCTCCGTTCCGCCACCGGATCGGGATAACCCATGTGGATGCGCATCATGAAGCGATCCATCTGCGATTCGGGAAGAGAGAAGGTACCGACATGCGTCACCGGATTCTGGGTGGCGATCACGAAAAAGGGTTCCGGCAGTTGCCGCGATTCCCCTTCGATCGTCACCTGCCGCTCCTCCATGGCTTCCAACAGGGCACTTTGTGCCTTTGGGGTTGCCCGGTTGATTTCATCGGCAAGAACGACGTGCGAGAAAACAGGGCCAGGATGAAAGCGAAACCCGTGACCCGAGCCATCAGGCATGGAAAACCCCAGAATATCGGCAGGCATCAGGTCGCTGGTGAACTGGATTCTTTGGAACGTCAGACCCAATACCCGGGCCAGAACCTGGGAAAAAAGGGTTTTCCCCACCCCTGGCACATCCTCGATCAGCAGGTGCCCCCGGGCCAAAAGACAACACAACGCCAAACGCAGTTGGGATCTTTTGCCAAGAATGATGGTTTCAGCCGCCTCGATCACCGACGACGACAGGTGACGCATGGTATCCAACTCCCTGTCGACAATTCCTTTAAAGGATGAGCCGGTCGGTCTCCAACCGGCCCATGGACCCTCCCAGGCGAAGCCCCTCATCCAGAACAGGACGAAGGGCACATGGTCGGGTTGTTATTCTTTTTTCTCCGGATGTGCAACCTTGACCGGATCAGTGCTATAATCATGCCGCCCGATTTGTCCTGAGACTTTCAACTGTTGTTCGGCCTCATACCAGAATTCCAGGTCACGCCCATGCGGACGGTGCTCCCGTTCCCACAGGCTGTAGGCCATCAAGCGGATCTGTTCCTCATTGTCAACGGACATGCAGGTTTCTCCTTGCAACAGATTGGAAGATTGTCAATAAGTAACCCCATCTCAAACTCCCGGTTGGACCCGGAACCGGTCGAACGGGCAGTTCAAAGGCTTCATGGTAACCACTTTTCCTCAGGATTGCCAATCATGAATGCACTCAAAAGAACTGTTCAGACAGGTTCGTCCCATGGCAAGGTCATCCGACTTTCTTTCAATCGTTTATTCCAATACGTTGTTCCCGCTTGTTCCCAAGGATGCCCAATCATGGAAATTCCTCCGCCCAGGATCACCTTCTTTTTTCTCTCCCTTTTACTGGCCTCCTGTTCCGGGAACACGGAAACCGGAAAAAAGAAACCGGAAAATCAACCTGTTCCCGTCAAGACGGCCCCGGTCGAGCAAAAAAATGTTCCCTGGATCATCCATGCCATGGGGAATGCGGAAAGTTGCCTGACCGTCGCCATCAAAGCCCAGGTCGATGGTGCGCTGGTCAAGGCACACATCACCGATGGCCAGGAAGTGCGCCAGGACGAGCCCCTCTTTGACCTGGATGATCAACGATACCGTCACCGTCTGAACCAATTACGCGCCACCCTGGATAAAGATTTGGCCCAACTGGAACTGGCACGCTCGAGGGAACGACGCCAAACAGTTTTGAACAAGGAAAAAATCGCCTCGGAAGAAAACCTCGCCGCCATGGTGGCCAACCGCCGAACCCTGGAGGCCACCGTCACCGCCGACCGGGCCGCCATTGCCGAAGGGGAATGGCAACAGGGTCTGACCCGGATTACCGCCCCCCTCTCAGGCCGTGCCGGACGGATTCTCATCCAACCCGGCAACCTCATCAAAGCCAATGACACCAACCCCCTGGTGGTCATTCACCAGATGGATCCCATCTGCATCACCTTCACCGTGGCGGAACGCCATTTCACCGACGTCCGGCAATATCATGCCCAGAACCCGCTCACACTGCAAATCATCCCCCACCAGGGAAACAGGACCCCCTTGCCCGCCACCCTGCACTCCCTTGACAACACCATCGACCGCAAAACCGCCACCATCCGTCTCAAGGCCCAGGCGGACAATCCCGAACATCGCCTGTGGCCCGGAATGTTCGTGACCCTTGCCTTGAAACTGATCGACCGCCCCCAAGCCCTGGTCATTCCCACTCCGGCCATCCAGACCGGCCCTGATGGACCGTTTGTCTATGTCGTCAAAAACGACAAGACCGTCGATCTCCGTCCCATCACCCTGACCCAGGAGGATCAAAACGAGTCCATCGTTGAAAAAGGTCTCGCTGCCGGAGAAACGGTCGTCACCGTTGGACAATGGCGTCTCAAACCGGGAGCCGTTGTGGAGCTGCCCGGATCGAAGGATACGACCGATGCGAAGAAGGAGACAGGCAAAACCCCATGAACATCACCTCTTTCTTCGTCCACCATCCGGTCACCACGGTCCTTGCCATGGTGGGGCTGCTTCTGCTCGGCATCCTGAGCTACCACCTCCTCCCCGTGGCAGCCCTGCCAACGGTCGATTATCCCACGCTCCAGGTTTCCGCCTCACTCACCGGCGCCTCTCCCGACACCATGGCCAATTCAGTCGCTTTGCCGCTGGAGAAGGAATTTTCCACCATCGCCGGACTTGAGACCATGAGTTCCACCAGCAGCCAGGGATCAACCCAAATTTCCCTGCAATTCACCCTTGACCGTGACATCGATGCCGCAGCGCAGGACGTACAGTCCGCCATTTCTTCGGCCCAACGCCGCCTGCCCAACAACATGACCAGCAGTCCCTCCTATCGCAAGGTCAACCCTGCCGAGCAACCGATTTTCTATATCGCCCTGACCTCGGAGACGCTTCCCCTGACCCATATTTCCGAGTTTGCCGACACGACGCTTTCTCAGCGCATCTCCACCCTCCCCGGCGTCGCCCAGGTCAGCATCTACGGTCGCCAGACCCCTGCGGTCCGGGTCAAGGTGAACCCCAATATTCTGGCCGCCAACAACCTTTCCCTCGAAGATGTGGAACAGGCCATCACGCAGAACAACCCCAACCTTCCCAGTGGTTTTCTTCTCAATCCCAACCGGATGGTCTCTCTTGAAACCCCCAACCGTCCCCCCGAAGCAAAAAGCTATCGTTCCATCATCATCAACCAGAACAATGGCGTCCCCCTGCGTCTGGATGAGGTCGCCCGGATCATCGACGGCTCCGAAAACGATCTGACCGCAGCCTGGTTCAATGCCACCCGCGGCGTCGTGCTGGCCGTACAACGCCAACCCGGTTCCAATACCATCGCCGTCGCCGATGCCATCCGCAACCTGATTCCCTCGCTCCGCCAGCAACTTCCCGCCGCAACCGAGCTCAACATCATCTATGATCGTTCCGTCAGCATTCGCGAATCGGTCCGGGATGTTCAGCTGACCCTGGTTTTTTCGCTGTTCCTGGTGGTGCTCGTCACCTACCTGTTCCTCGGCAATGCCTCGGCGACGCTGATCCCCAGCCTCGCCATCCCACTGTCACTGATCGGGGTTTTTCCCCTCATGCTGCATCTGGAGATGAGCATCAACATCATCTCCCTCATGGCCCTGACCCTCTCGGTCGGGTTTGTCGTGGACGATGCCATCGTCATGCTGGAAAACATCATCCGCAACATGGAAGGAGGAAAAACCGCCTGGCAGGCCACCCTGGACGGAGGTCAACAAATCGCCTTCACCATTGTCTCCATGACCCTCTCCCTGGCGGCCGTGTTCATCCCGGTACTGTTCATGGAAGGGATTCTGGGGCGTCTCCTGCACGAATTTTCCATTGCCATCATGGCGGCGGTGATTCTTTCCGGCGTGGTTTCCCTTTCCCTGACCCCGATGCTGTGTTCCCGCATGCTCAAACCCCATGACACGGCCCGGGCCAATTGGATCATCCGTGGCAGCGAGGCCCTTTTCCTCACCCTGCGGCGCGGATATGCCCGTTCCCTCGACCTGTCTTTGAAATACCGCCACTTCGTATTTGTATTGTTTCTTGCCATGGCGGCATGGTCGTTTCAGGTAGGATATGACATGCCCAAAGGGTTCATGCCCAGCGAAGATACCGGATCGCTCATCTGTTTCATCGAAGCGGAACAGGATGTCGGTTTCGATGCCATGGTGGAACGGCAACGGGAGGTGGCCCGGATCATCAACGCCGACCCCGGGGTCAACATCACCATGTCCTTCGTCGGCGGCGGCTCAACCCCCTCTTCCATCAACAATGGACGGATTTTCATCCGCTTGAAGCCGATGCACGATCGGCCCCATGCCGATGAAATCGTCAAACGGCTGCGGCCCAAACTGGTCCATGTCCCCGGGATCAAGGCATTCATTCAAAACATTCCCACCATCCGCATCGGTACCCGGCTGACCAAAAGCCAATATCAGTTCACCCTCCAGGGGACCGATACGGAAGAATTGTTCCATTGGACCGACGCCCTGGAAAAGGAAATGCGCAACCTCCCCGGCTTCCTGAATGTCACCTCCGACATGCAGTTGGCCAAAACCCAGGCGATGGTGGAACTTGACCGGGACAAAGCGGCGACCTTGGGAATTTCGCCTGAACGGTTGGAAAAAACCCTCTATCTCGCCTTTGGCCCCAAACAGGTCACCACCCTCCAAGGATCCAGCAACCAGTTCGCCCTGCTATTGGAACTGGATGATCCCTACAAAACCGACCCCTCCATGCTGGGATTACTTCAGGTTCGCGCTGCCGACAACACCCTCATCCCGTTGGATGCCATCGCCAACATTTCCCGAACGGTTGGACCCTCTTCCATTTCCCACCAGGGACAATTGCCCGCCATTACCCTCTCCTTTGACCTGGCGCCTGGTCTCGCACTCAGTCAGGCCATCGAAGCCATCGACAAAACCCGTGCCACCATCGGGATGCCCGACACCATCGCCGCCAGTTTCCAGGGATCGGCCCAGGTGTTCCAATCTTCCATGTCGGGGATGGGATGGCTGTTGGGATTGGCGATATTGGTGATCTATCTGGTGTTGGGGATGCTCTATGAAAGTTATGTCCACCCCGTGACCATTCTGTCGGGTCTGCCCGCCGCCGCGCTGGGGGCGTTGTTGAGCTTGCACCTGTTCGGCATGGAACTGAATCTATTCAGCTATGTGGGATTGATCATGTTGATCGGCATCGTCAAGAAAAACGCGATCATGATGGTCGATTTCGCCATTGAAGCCCAACGCAACGATGGCCTTTCCCCGTTGGAAGCGATCCGTCAGGCGGGTTTGATCCGATTCCGCCCCATCATGATGACCACCATGGCAGCCCTGGTGGGGACCCTCCCCATCGCCCTGGGCTGGGGGGCGGGCGGAGAATCACGCCAACCCTTGGGAATCGCCGTTGTCGGCGGATTGATCCTCTCCCAGTGGCTGACCCTCTACATCACCCCGGTCATCTATCTGTATCTGGAAAAAATTCGTCCCTACATCGACCCGGAAAAACCCAATATCGTATCAAAATCGACAATCACATGAACTCATGGCACATGAAACATGAGGTGGACCCCCTGCATTGAGCGAGGATTCAACAAGATGTTTCAATCGCCTCGATTGGCGAGGTAGGGCCGACCCTCTTCTCGCGCAAAAGCAGAAAATGAATACGTTTCAATCGCCTCGATTGGCGAGGTGGGGCCGACCGGAATTCTCCCCAGTGGGATTCCAGGGACACAATCCCAAATTACTTCCCTGGCGGAAACTGTGAAACCGTCTGGCGCATCTCCTGGCCAGGGAAAGGAACGAACTGAACCGGCAAGGGCCATGCCCGCATGAAGCCGAACAGAATGCCGATTCCCGCAAGAATCATCCCTCCCATTTTAATGACCATTCGGAGTTCGAGCTCTTTAAGTCTGGCATCGGTTTCCTTGGACCGGGTTTCTGCCTTGATGTCCAGTTCCTTCAATCGGGTTTCCGCCTTGGTATCCAGTTCCTTGAGGTCTCGTTGGAGGTCCGACCGGATCTTCTCAATGTCCCTTTTGAGACTGGCCTCGACTTCAGCCAAATCCTTCTTGGTGGCAAGCCGTTCCTCGATCAGACTGACAAGCGCTTCCGCCTGGATCACGGCCTGTTGTTCTGTCAAACCTGCATCCCGGAGTTTTCTGACGTAGGCATAGGTGTCGAATGCAATCGTGTTTCCCATGGGGTTCCTCCTTGTCAGAGAACTCTATCCCATAACGTTCGGCAACGTCTATATGGAACTTGAGATTGGCGAACAAATGATGACGTATCCATGGACTTAACACTCCTTGATCGTCAGGATACCACACACAAGTTTCATTGGACACCCATGAGACCGGAAAGGTATGTTCCCTTCCCGGTCTCATCATCGGACAACCATGAAACATTTGATTGTCCATCGGCCTATCCATTCCATCGTCTGGCCGTCAAGACCAACCGATTGCGTCACGACCGTCGATCATGCGATCCGTCGCAAAAGGGTGGCGTCTTTGATTTTCCGCAGGAACAGACCGCCACCTGTCCCGCTTTGGCCATGACCACATGCCTGGGACTCTTTCCGCTTCCCTTGTGCGATCCGTCACAGAAAGGGGAATTCTTCGATTTGCCACACATGCAGACATAATGTTCCCCGGCGGGCAATTCCAAAACAATCGGCGTTTTCATTGATGCAAACTCCTTACAGGTCAGATGGCGAATTGAATCGCCACCGTGATTGGTTGATGCGATGACCTTCTCATGGATTCCATTCTTTACACAATGAGACGATTCGTTTTATGATTGTTCACATTTCATTGACAATAAAGGCGCCAAGCGATGGATCGGATCACACTCATGGAAAATTTTGTCCGGGTCGTCGAGACGGGCAGTTTTGCGGAAGCGGCCCGCAAGGGGAAGATTTCACGGGCGGCCGTCAGCAAGTACATGGTGGCACTGGAAGAACATCTGGCGGTCCGATTGCTGCAACGGACGACCCGAACCCTGCATCTGACGACGGAAGGGGAAGATTATTACCATCGATGCCGCCGCATCCTCGAAGAGATCGCCGAGGCCCACCAGGCGGTCACCCACCTTCATGCCACCCCACGCGGACTGTTGCGGATCAGTGCACCGATGTCCTTCGGGACCATTCATCTGGCCCCGGCGGTCGCCGATTTTCTCCAAAGTCACCCATTCATCGAGATCGAGCTGGTCCTCAATGATCGTTTGGTGGATCTGGTGGAAGAAGGATTTGATATCGCCATGAGGATCGGCGTCCTACAGGATTCAAGCCTGAGGGCGCGATGGCTGGCGCCGACCCGGCTTAAAGCATGCGCCAGCCCTGCCTATTTGCAGCAACAGGGAATACCGGAACAACCGGAAGACCTGGCGCGCCACCAGTGTCTGATCTACAGCTATTCCGCCACCCCGAATGTGTGGCGCTTCCAGCAACATGGGCCGCATGGAACGGAACGGACCGTCCGGGTACGCGGCCCCCTGACTGCAAACAATGGCGAAGTTTTGCGCGCGGCAGCCCTGACCGGGGTGGGAATCGCCATCCTGCCCGACTTTCTCATCGACAAGGACCTGGCGGCGCAAACCCTTGTTGCACTGTTGCCCGATTTTGCATTGCCGCAACCCGGCATGTATGCCGTCTATCCCTCCAGCCGCCATCTGTCCATCAAAGTGCGACGATTCATCGACTTTTTGGTTGACCGATTTGGAAAGGGGGAACCACCATCGCCAAGCCGACTTATTTCTTCCCCTCCGCCGGGATGGGACCAAACACCATCTTGAACGGTTTGACCATGACTGAGACATAGACCCCCGCCTTGAGGTAAGGATCGGCATCGGCCCAGGATTTGGCTTCTTCCAGAGAAGAGAAGTCGGCAACGATCAAGCTGCCCGAAAAACCTTCCCCCTCCTCCCCGGGAAACGGTCCGGCAACCACAAGACGTCCTGCCTGTTGCAACGATTCCAGGCGCGCCAGATGCGCAGGCCTAACCGACAACCGGAGTTGCAGACTGTTGGGGACATCCTCACCGATAATGGCATACAACATGCTTACAACTCCTCTTGCCCTTGCCGCAAATGGTTATGGTAAAATGAAAGTGTAGGCGCATGATCCCTTTTTTTCAAGAGCATGGGATGACGAAACATGGCAGAAGGTGATAGACTTGCGTTTGATGGAGAAACGTTGTTCTCCAGGATGATATTGGACCCTATAACGACGGATGATTGATCATCATGGAAGAAAACATGGAAAAGGTCTTCGATGCCATTCAGGAGAAACTGGTTCTCCTAAGGGGGCATCTTTGACTACGAAAATGGCAAGAAACGTCTGGAAGAGGTCCAGGCGCTGAGCGAAGATCCAGCACTCTGGAACAAACCCGATCAAGCCCGGCTCCTCATGCAGGAAAAAAGCCGCCTGGAAAAAACCATCGGCGAATGGGAAAGTCTGGGACGCGAACTGGCGGACAACCGCGAACTGTTCAACATGGCCTATGCCGAATCGGATCAGGCGGTCCAGGAGGAAATTCATCAGGCGGCCCGCGATCTGCTGGGTCGGGTTGAAGACCTGGAACTCAAACGAATGCTTTCCGAAGAGGCGGATATCAACAACGCCTTCCTGGAGATCCATCCAGGTGCGGGAGGAACCGAATCCCAGGATTGGGCCGAAATGCTCCTGCGGATGTATCTGCGCTGGTGCGAAACCCATGGCTACACCACCGAGATCCAGGATTACCAGGCCGGTGAAGAAGCGGGATGCAAATCGGTCAGCATCCGCATCGAAGGCGAGTTCGCCTATGGCTATCTGAAAACCGAGGGGGGGGTTCACCGCTTGGTGCGGATCAGTCCGTTTGATTCCGCCGCCCGCCGTCACACCTCCTTTTGCTCCGTTTATGTCTATCCCGAAATCGACGATTCCATCACGGTGGAACTCCTGGACAAGGATATGCGCATCGATACCTTCCGCGCCTCGGGAGCGGGTGGACAGCATGTCAACAAAACCAGTTCCGCCATCCGGATCACCCATTATCCCACCGGTATCGTGGTTCAATGTCAAAGTGGTCGTTCCCAGCACCGCAACAAGGATGAGGCGATGAAAATGCTGCGGGCCAGGCTCTACCAGCTCGAATTGGACAAGCGGCAGGCGGAAGCACAGGCGATCAATGATGCCAAAAGCGACATCGGCTGGGGGCACCAAATCCGTTCCTACGTCCTGCATCCCTACCGTATGGTCAAGGATCTGCGGACCAATGTTGAGAAAAGCAATGCGGATGCCGTACTGGATGGCAACCTGGATGATTTCATCCGTGCCGCCCTGGCGCAAAGAATTTCCTAGTGCACGTTGACCGGACAAAATCTGAACCTTGGAGGACTACGTCCCTCACCCCCCGAAGGGGAGTGAAAAAAACAATCGTGACTGCCCAGGTATCCCCCTGGTTCGGGATTATTGAAAGAAAAAAAGGGTCTGGGGGATTGCCCCCAGGGTATTGACTTTGTTTTTGAATTTAAACAAAAAGGTTCCCATGCTCCGCTTTTGACTTTGTTTTTGAAGTCAAAAACAAAAATAAAAACCCTGGTGGCAATCGCCCAGCCCCCTTTTTCCTTATGACAATAACCAGTGTCCACACGCCCTACCCATGCGAAGGGTTTTATGTCCAAAGAAGAACATTCCCAAATTTCCGTCAGAAAAGAAAAACTCGCCGCGCTGCAACAGGCAGGCGTGCCCCACTATCCCAACGAGTTCAGACCCCGACACACCCTGGAAGATTTATTGACCCGGTTCGGCCAGGAACAAAACGGGGAAGTGTTGGCGGGTATCGAGGTATCCGTTGCGGGACGGATCATCCTGTATCGTCACTTCGGCAAGCTGGTATTTGCCACCCTGCGTGATGCCACCGCCGACATGCAGGTCGCGGTGCAACGCGATGAAGTGGGCGAAACCTTGTACACCCAGGTATTCCGAAAACTTGATGTCGGCGACTGGATCGGGGTGGAAGGACACCTGTTCCGGACCAAGACCGGTGAACTGACGGTCCGGGTGGCCCGTTTCCAATTGTTGGCCAAGGGATTGCGTCCCCTGCCGGAAAAGTGGCACGGCCTGGAAGACATCGAAACCCGCTATCGTCAACGCTATCTGGATCTGATCGTCAACCCCGAAGTCCGTACCCTGTTCCGCACCCGATCCAAAATTGTCCGACTGATCCGTGACGCCATGGAAGCCCAGGGATTTTTGGAAGTCGAGACCCCCATGATGCATCCCATCCCGGGTGGCGCGGTGGCACGACCGTTCATCACCCACCACAATGCCCTGGACCGGGATTTATACCTGAGGATCGCCCCCGAACTGTATCTCAAGCGGTTGATTGTCGGTGGATTCGACAAGGTGTTCGAAATCAACCGCAATTTCCGCAACGAAGGGCTTTCGACCCGGCACAATCCCGAATTCACCATGATGGAATTTTACCAGGCATTTACCGATTACGAAGAATTGATGACCTTCGTCGAACGGCTGATATGCCAGGTTGTCGCCGCCATCCACCCGGAGGGGATGGTTGTCACCCATCAGGGACGCCAGATCGATTTCACCCCACCCTGGCCCAGACTGACCCCTGCCGAAGCCCTGATCCGTTTCGGCGCGGTCCCCCCGGAACAAACCCAAACCCTGGATGGGCTTAAAGCATTGGCGGCGAACCACGGGCTGGAGATCAAGGATGTCACGGACGAGGGCGTCCTTCTATTGGAATTGTTTGAACATGTTGTCGAAGAAAAGCTCGTTCAACCAACCTTCATCAAGGATTATCCCATTTCGGTCTCACCCCTGTCGCGACGTTCGACCCAAAACCCCCAGGTGGCGGATCGCTTTGAATTGTTCATCGGGGGTTGGGAAATCGCCAACGCTTTTTCGGAGTTGAATGATCCCCAGGACCAGGCGGAACGGTTTCATGCACAGGTTCAGGCCAAGGAGGCGGGTGATCTCGAAGCCATGCATTTCGATGACGATTACATTCGCGCGCTGGAATATGGCATGCCACCCACCGGAGGAGCGGGAATCGGAATCGACCGTTTGGTCATGTTGTTGACCAACGCCGCGGCGATCCGCGATGTCATTCTGTTTCCACAAATGCGCTCCAGGGTTGAAGGATAGATGCCTATGTTGGACCACCGGTACGAATGGTTGATTGGACTGCGTTATCTCCGGGCAAAACGGTCGCAGCATTTCATATCGGTCATTACCTTCTTCTCCATCGGAGGCATTGCCCTTGGAGTGGCGGCCCTGATCGTCGTATTGGCCGTCATGACCGGTTTTCGTGAAGAGTTGCAAAAACAAATTTTGGGGGTCACGGGTCAAATCAATGTGCGATCCTATTCGGGAACCGTTCCAAACTATACGATATTGCTTGAAAAAATAAAAAAACACCCACAGGTGACCGGAGCGGCTCCGTTCATTTCAGGACAGGCGATGCTCCAGGGGGCCAGGAATTCATTGGGTGCCGCCCTGCGCGGAATCGATCCAGCGCTGGAAAAAGAGGTTTCGGCGTTGCACCATAATCTGGTACAGGGGCGCATGGAAGATCTTCATTCCTTCGGCATCATCCTCGGCAAGAATCTGGCTTTGAATCTTGGAGTGGAACCAGGAAGTCATGTCGCGGTCCTCACCTCGGCCGGCAACGTGACCGCCATGGGGACGATGCCCCGCATGAAACGATTCAAGGTCATCGGACTGTTTGATTCGGGAATGTACGAATACGATTCTTCCCTGGCCTACATCCATTTCAATGACGCCCAAACCCTGCTCCGAATGCAACCCGACGAGGTCAGTGGCATCGACATCATGACCCCATCCCCCACCCAGGCGTTCCAAATCGGAAAAGAATTGGCAACCAACCTTGGACCGACCTTCAGCGTGCAGGATTGGATGCAGATGAACCGCAATTTTTTCAAGGCATTACAAGTTGAGAAAGCCACCATGTTCACCATCCTGTTTTTGGTGGTGGTGGTTGCCGCATTCAATATTATTTCTTCGCTGATCATGGTCGTCATGGAGAAGGGCAAGGAAATTGCCATTCTCAAGACCATGGGGGCCTCATCTTCCGGGATCATCGCCATCTTTCTCATCAACGGTGGTGTCATCGGCATTACGGGAACCGTATCGGGCATGATGCTTGGATTGTTGTTGGCATTCAATCTGGAAGCGGTTTTGGGGCAGATCGAAAAAATATTTTCAATCCAGATCATGCATGGAGATGTGTATTACATCGACCATGTACCCTCGGTTGTTCTTTGGAATGATGTCGGCTGGATCGTGGGAATCAGCCTGATTTTAAGCCTGTGTGCCGCCATTTACCCCGCATGGCGCGCCGCTGGGGTCGATCCGGTGGAGTCTTTACGCTATGAATGACATCCCGCTCCTGGAAGCACGCGAACTAACGAAAAGTTTCACTTCCGGCACCCGCCGCACCGATGTCCTCATGGGGGTCAATCTGACGCTGCATTCCGGCGAGTTGGCCTCTTTGTTGGGGGTTTCAGGATCGGGGAAAAGCACGCTGATCCAAATTCTGGGATCCTTGGACCGTCCGACCAGCGGTACGGTTTTTCTCGATGGTATCGATGTATTTTCCCTGAAATCCAAGGAATTATCCCAGCATCGAAACCGGAAGATCGGATTCATCTACCAGTTTCACCGTTTATTGCCTGAATTTTCCGCAACCGAAAACGTCGCCATGCCGTTGTTGATTGGCCGCCTTCCCCTGGAGCAGGCACGCTCCCGGGCGGAAGAGGCATTGATTCAGGTCGGTCTGGGACATCGATTACAGCATCGCCCGGGTCAACTGTCGGGAGGGGAACAACAGAGGGTCGCCATCGCCCGGGCCATTGTCACCCGTCCGGTATTGCTCCTGGCGGACGAACCCACCGGAAACCTGGATCAGGAAACGGCCAAACAGGTATTTTCATTGTTGCGGGAGCTGAATCGGACCATGCGATTGACCTGTCTCATGGTGACGCACAACGGGGATCTGGCGCAACAATCGGATCGTTGTTTTTCTCTCAAGAACGGCAAGCTTGCATGAATCGACGGTTTATCTCATCCATCAAGCCTTCGACCGGTGACGGTTCAAGGTATTTTGGAGTCATGCATCATGATGACCACCAGCGAAATCATCACCGGCATCATCACATGGGCCCCAGGAATCATTTTTGCCGTTACGTTGCACGAATGGGCGCACGGCTTTGCCGCCACCCGTTTTGGTGACCCCACCCCGGCGATCTATGGCCGCCTGACCCTCAAACCCTGGCCCCATATCGATCCGTTATGGAGCATTGTCATTCCCGTGGTCATGCTGGTGACGACCCTTGCAACCACGGGGCATCCAGTCGTCTTCGGGGGTGCCAAACCGGTTCCCATCAACCCGAACAATTTTTCTCCCAATTCCTTCCGCCTGGCACTGCTTTCGGTTGCCATCGCGGGACCCCTGATGAACATCATTCTGGCATTGATCTGCGCCTTGCTGTTGCGGCTGGTATTTTTTCTTCCCCTGTTCATGATCGACCCCCTGGCCTCAATGTTGGTTGCCGCCATTCAGATGAATGTGTTGCTTGCCGTTTTCAACATGTTGCCGGTTCCACCCTTGGATGGCGGACGGGTCGCAACCGCCCTTCTTCCCTTTCCGTTAAACCGGAAATTGGCCGGTCTGGAAAAATTCGGGCTGCCGATCATCATCATTCTGGCCTTCTCCGGCAACCTTGGCAGCCTGTTGCACCCCCCGATGCAATGGGCATTGTCCATGTTCTACTCCGTAGCAGGATTGGATTAGGATTCAAAAGAAAACGGGAGTCTCAGAAGATCATCCCGGGAATTCCGATTCCCACCTTCCGCCCAAAGGAGACTCCGTTCAAGAGATATCACCGGTTATCAATTTCGCCATTGACTTTCCCACCTTCAGATACTAGGATCCGTTCCGAAACATCATCACCCGGTCATAAAGGTCGGTTGACGGGCGGTTAGCTCAGTGGGAGAGCACTACCTTGACACGGTAGGGGTCAGAAGTTCAACTCTTCTACCGCCCACCAATAAAGACAAAGACTTACGGCCGCTCGCAAGGTGGCCGTTTTCGTTCCAGCAATCAGACAGCAATCACTTGGAAAAAAAAAATCATATTCACTCGATGTGCCGATTGCCGGGCATCGGGTCTGGTGCCGGTCGGCAGGTGGTAGACATGATGCCGGGTGGAAAGTGTGGTGCCATCCAGGAGGGAATTGGTTCCCCCCTGGTGGAATGATCTTCGCTTGTTTTGGCGAGTATCCGCATGTACTGGACCGAAAATTTGATCCAGTTTGATCTTCAGGAACGGCAAGGGCTTTGACCGCTTCCTCAGAATGGCATTTATGGCCGGGGTTCCTCCATGGCGGCCATCGCTGCGTCCTCGGCAAGATCCATGGATTCCCCGATCACCCCCAGCACTTCAAGCAGGCCATCCATTTCTGGACGGTACAGTTCGATGCGTGGAACAAGGCCGTCCGGGCTGTCTTGTCTTTTTTCAAAAGCGGCATGACTCCAGGTTTCAATGACAAAGTGCAGAAATCCGGCCACCCCCTTGGCGCGACGCATGTGGACGGAGAACGCATTGACCGGGCGTTCTTCTTTCATCCAGGAACGGAACGCAGGCCGGTAGAGATCGTGTTTGTCTGTCGGGGACAGTAGTTCTACTTTGTTACATTCATTAACTGGAGAGGATGGCTGGCAATTGACTGATATACATAGGAATATTGAAAGAAAAAAGGGGTCTTGGGGATTGCCCCCAGGACTTTGATTTTTTTTTCACGCGCCATTTCACCCGAAGCAAGATTTCCTCGTG
>PEAN01000066.1 GCA_002753735.1 Magnetococcales bacterium DCbin4 | reverse complement strand
GACCCCTTTTTTCTTTCAATATTCCTATGTATATCAGTCAATTGCCAGCCATCCTCTCCAGTTAATGAATGTAACAAAGTAGAATTAAGAAAAGAAAAAGAGATTGCCTCCTTCGCGGACCTTCTTCCATCATTCCCACGAAGGCGGGAAACCCTTTTTAATCTTGATCATCTTTTCCTGGTGTAATCTATCAAACTTCCAGGAACCGCGACAGGGAAATGAGGGCGCCAATCAATCCCAGGCCGATTCCCAAGAAAAACAAAAACAATCCCTGGGGCCATGACAAAAAATGCAGGGTGACATGGAAACCAAAGGCGGTGGCCAGTTCTTCGGTCGCCTTGTTGGCCCCATGAAAGAGCGCCAGAATCAGACCTGTGGCACCCAAGGCCCCGAGCACTCCCTGGATCACCCCTTCGTGGATGAACGGTGCCTTGATGAACCCATCCGTCGCCCCCATGAACCGCATGACCTCGATTTCATCACGGCGGGCGATGATGGTCAATTTGATGGTATTGGAGATGATCAAAGCAACGGCGGTCAGAAGGAGAAACAACAGGGACATGCCGGTGTAACGAATGAATTGAACCGTGGCGGAAAGCTTTTTGGCCCAGGCCTGATCATAGGAAACCGTTTCAACCCCGGGCCATGAATCGATTTCCCGGGCAAGTGCGGCGGTTTGATCAATATTGTTGCCGATCACCTGAAACTCAAAGGAATGGGGCAGGGGATTGTCGGTCAGCTCGCCTAAAAGTTCCGCTTCAGCCCCGATCATCGCCTTCATGCGTGTCATGGCCTCTTCGGGAGATACAAGGGAAAGGTTTTGGATCCCCTCCTTTTTGAGCAATTGATCACGAATCTGCGTCAATTGGGTGACAGCGGTCCCTTTCTCCAGAAATACGGTGACCAGATTGTCCCCGTCCCATTTTTGAATGGCCGAATCGGCGTTGGCCAGAAGCAGTACAAAACATCCATGGATGGTCAGGGAAAGGGCAATGATGATGGTGGTCGTCCAGTGGGACAGGGATCCACTGCGGAATCGTCTCCAGGCCCGGAAAAAAGAGCGCAGATGAAAATTCCGGGTGTAGGTGGTGGCATCGAGGGTCCTGGATTGTCCGGAACGTCCCTTGCGCGTGTTCCCCGGGCGGTTGCGTGGGCGCGGGGGCGATGATAATCCTTTTTTGCTGCCGGGGTCCCGGCGTTGAAGCGGATGACTTTCGGCGGTCATGTCAGACTCCGGTGCATCAGGTGCATCATTCGATGGGTGGGAAACAATCGGCTAAAGACGGGCCGACCCGGGTACCTCGGTGAGGCATCCCTGGTTCATGGCAATCTGGGGATGGCCCAGCTCCGTGGCCAGATCCAGGTCATGGGTGACGATCAGAATGGTGATCCCCTGTTGGTGCAGATTGTGAAACAAAGCCATGATTTTTCGTCCCATGTCGCGATCAAGATTGCCGGTGGGCTCGTCGGCGATGACCAGAGGTGGCCGGTTGACCGTGGCCCGCGCAATGGCGACCCGTTGTTGTTCCCCTCCGGAAAGGGCAATGGGGTTGTGATACATCCGTTCCTTCAACCCAACCGATTCCAATGTCCGTTGGACCTGGCCCGGGATCCGTTCGGGATCCTGCCCCGCGACCTCCATGGCCAAAGCGACGTTGTCGAATACCGACCGGTCATAAAGCAATTTGTAATCCTGAAAAATCACCCCAATGGTTCGGCGCAATGCGGGGAGTTGGGATGCGGTCATCTGTTCCACATTGCGTCCCTGGACCAGGACCGCACCTTCGGATGCCAGTTCGGCACGGTAGATCAGTTTCAAAACAGAAGTTTTGCCTGCGCCCGAGGGTCCGGTTAAAAAGTGGAATGACCCCGGACTTAACCGGAAAGAAACACCGCTCAGTGCCTCATAACCGGTGGGATAACGCATGCTGACGCTGTGAAAACGAACCATGATTGCCTGATGGAGTCGATTGAAGAGGGTATCTTTTTTTTCTGCATGTCATCGTGTACATGTTAACGTGTCCTGGACAACATCACAAGAAGGGTGTGATGGTTTGTGTCATGGAGTGGCCTAATCATTTGAATAATCCTCTAAATATTACATATGGTCCTGAAATTGCATGAATTGTTGGAGCCAGATATTTCAATGGACCGGTTGAGGGAGTAACGCCAGGGTGATCGTTCAATGCACTCACTGCACGACTCGTTTTGACGTTGACGAGTCCATGCTGTTGCCGACGGGGCGAAAGCTCAAATGTTCAAATTGCAAGGAGGTTTTCTTTCAGAAACCTCCTGAGAGGGATCCGGATGAACAGCCGGAGGAGGACAACACCCCTGATTCATCCTTGGCGGATGCCTTCAGACCGGATGGTGTGGCCGATGAGGAAGGCAATCATCCCTTTCCGGGAATGGGTGGGACGGAAGGGGATGATGAAACTGAAACGGTCCTGGGGCCGGGATTGGCGGAAAAATACGGGAAATCCCCCCCTGATGAACAGAATGCAGACCCGGTTGTCGAAGCTGCGCCGAATGAGGATCAAGAGGGGGCGGATGGTGGTTTGGATGAGGGGTTTGCGGAAGATCTCCTGAATGATGAAGCGGTCGGTTCGATGGAAGAATCCGATCGGTTCGAGGGGGATGAGGAGGTTCAGGACGCCGATCCCCCTGACGAAGATGTTGCGGAAGAAATGTTTGAGGAGGAGGGGGGGGGGGGAGAACCTTCCGACAAGGAGGCTTCCGAAGACGATTCCTTTGAGGATGTGCTTCTTGAAGAAGCGGGTCAGGAAGAAGAACTTCCAGAAGAGGAAATGGTGTTGGAGGAAGAATCCGCTCCAGAGGGAGAACTTCAGGAGGAAGAACTCCAGGGGGAAGAACTCCAGGAGGAGGAACTTGAGGAAGAAGAGATTTTTGAAGAAGAGATTCAGGAGGAACCGGAAATAAAGATGCAGGCTGAACCCAGAATGAGTTCCTTGAACGAAGAACATGATCAGGAAGATGAAACGGAAGAAGACGAAGAGGAGGAAAAGCCTTCGAGATGGACCCTGGCACTGCCTTCGGCAATCTTGGGGTGGGTGACTGCATTATTGTTGGGTCTGTCATTGGCAGCGGGAATCATGGTCCCTGCGGATTGGTGGGTATTCAAATGGTATGACATCAACAGTTCATTTCGTTTGACGGGTTTGAGTGGTGACTGGCGTGTGCATTCGTTTGGCAATGTCCTGGTCGTGAAGGGAACCCTGACCAATACCGACAACGTGACCCAGGCTGTTCCAAAAATTCGCATTTCATTGTTGGATCAGGAACATAAAGAGTTGGTCTCCGGAACGGTGATTCCTGGAAGGGTGATCGATGACCAGGTATTGGATGAAAGTACCGAAGATTCGCTCCGAACCATGATCCAGCTTCAGGCCGATGCGAAAAAGGTCAAAGTGGAACGGCTGTGGCCCGGAAAGGAACTGCCCTTTCAATTCATGTTCATCAACCCCCCGGAAAAGGCTTCGCGCTTCCAGATCGATTTTGATAACATCCATCAAACGACGATGGGGACGGCGGGTTTTAAAACTTTGGGGGGTAATTAGGAAATAGAGGGGGAACATTCCTTGACACAGCCTGATGCCAACGCTTCGGAGAATGGTTGGAAATGGTTCCTTTTCTGGTTCATCTGGTCATTAATCCTGTCAGGACTTTTCTGGGTATTGGGTCCCGGTTCCTATCTGAGAATCCGGGATGCCGCCGATTCTGATTTGACGCTCCAGATCATCGCCGCCAGGGATTTTCTGCGCCATGGCGCGACATTCTGGAACCCGCATGTCGGTGGTGGGCTTCCGGCCTGGGGTTCTCATCAGGTGGACAGCCTGCTGCTCACGTTCCCATTTTTTTTCTTGCCACCCTGGGCCGCTCTGGGGTTGATCCTGCAATTGCAACGGTTTGTCGCCGGTTATTTTTCCTATCGTTTGTTCCGCAGTATGAATGTGGGTCCCCGCGCAAGTCTGATCGCGGGACTCCTTTATTCTTTCAACAATTGGGGTGTCGAAGATTGGCGGTTGACCGATGCCTTGGGACTGCCGGCCACCCCCATGTATCTGTATTTGTTTGACCGGTTACTCAAGCTGCCATCCAAAAGGGTTGCTCTGGCAGGGGCGTTTGTTCTTGGGATCGGGGTCGGGCTGGGGGGATCGGCGGCATATTATACGTCGTTCTTTCTGCTGTTCCTCCCCCTGTGGTTCGTCATCGTCTCACGGGTTCCCCTGAAAAGCCTATGGCCATTTTATGGTTTGTTTGCCGCTGGGGCCGTCCTGGTGGAGACACCTGAGGTCCTGGCACTGTTTTCTTTTGCCCTGCGCTCTTCCCGTACCCTGGTCCAACCCAATGCCGACCCCGGATCGGTCGAGCTGTGGGCGGGGACATGGAATTATTTTCATACGGCGCTGCCAACCCCCATGCTCGTTTTGCTGTTGGTATCATTGTTGGGCATCCTGGTCCGGGGCAAAGGTCGAGGATTGTTCCTCCGATCCATCTTTTTGTTCCTGTTCATCCTGTCCTACCAACCCCTGTTGCAATGGTCGTTGTTTCTCTCCGGCATGAAAATGCCATTTACCGGTTTGAGTATTTATGATTTCAAAAATTCTTTGTTTTTTACCACCGTCGCCGTGGTCACGATTGGATTGCATCGGGTTTTGGAAGGAATCCAGACATTCAGCTTCCCGAAGGCCGCCTGGAATTCCCGGGTGGAAGGGGTGATATTGGCCGTCTATGTTTTCATGATCCTGTATGCGGGACAGGCATTGATCGTCAATCTGGCGCGAAGGAGCCATTCCGACAATTATCACGCAATTTTTGAACATCCCGCGCTCAAAACACTCGCTGAGAAAACACGGAATGATCCCCCTTTCCGGGTCGCAACCATCGTCGCTCATGGATCGACGACCAGCAGTGCGTCAGGGCATAATTTTTATCCCAATTATCCCCTGGTCTACGGTTTTGAGACGATCGATGGCTTTTATCGCATGTATCCCATGCGTTTGTACCATTATTGGCGGCGGGTTATTGCACGGATCCTCTCCGAACGCCCCGAATTGGACAATACGATCAAATTTTACCAATATCTTTTCACCCTCAATTCCCATGGATTCGACCGCTTCCGGGCGATGATCCCCGTGGCCAGTTCCGATCCCATCCCCTTTGACCAATGGTATCGTCTGAATCTCCTTTCATTGTCCAATACCCGGTTCATCTTTTCCCATTGGCCTTTGACCCATCCTGAACTGCAATTGGTTCATGATCCCGTTGAAGAACGAAAAATACGGCAAAAATGGGAACAATACCGAAAACGGGAGATGATCCTGGGGGTGTTGAACGGGGAACCGCCACCCCACGCCCTCTATATTTACGAAAACCGTTCCGTGTTGCCCCGGGTGTTCCTGGTGGGACAGGTGCGGGTCGCTTCCAATCAGACCGAAGTGCTCGATGCCCTGGAACGGTCGTCCGTTTCCGAACTTTCCAAGTTCGCATGGGTCGAACCCGGCGCCATCGAAAATCCTTCCCGCTTTGCCGCTCCCTTGAACGGGTATAAAACTTCCCTCTTTTATCCCCGGCCTGATCGCGTGCGCATCCGTTGTCGGGCGGATGCCCCTTCCATTCTGGTGCTGACCGACAATTATGATGAATTGTGGCGCGTCCGCGTCGATGGTGAGGAACAAAAACTGTTTCCGGTGGATTATCTGTACCGTGGGGTTGCCTTGGGGCCTGGTACCCATGACATCGTGATGGAGTATCAAAATGTTTTATCGTTGAGCCGGCTTATCGGCCCGAATCGGGATTGAAAGGATGCCCGAAAGGCAATGCTGACCCGGTGGCGGGTGAAAAAAAATGTCAGAAGCCATTTTATGGAAAATAGTGTTGGGATTTTATCGCGTCAATCGGTAATGTAGATGGAAAATTTTGGATCCATCGCATCGGATTGGACATGAGAGGCTTGGACAATGTGCGATCTGGAAAAAAGGCTCGCCTATTACGAAAAGCTGCAAAAAATCATCCAGTGTGCCTTGAATGTCGCTCTGGAACCTTTGCCCCTTGAGCGCCAATTGGATCATTTGCTCGAATTGATGCTCTCCATTCCCGGATTGGCCCTGTTGTGCAAAGGGGCTGTTTTTCTGAAGGATGAGCGTTCGGAAAAACTGATCATGGTCGCCAGCCGTGGTTTCTCCGAAACCCAAGCCCAAAAATGCGCGACCATTCCGCTGGGGTACTGTCTGTGTGGCCGTGCGGCCAGCTCAAAGAAGGTTGTCTTCGTCCCGCACGTCAATGATCATCATGATGTCAAGTACGCAGAAATGCAGGACCATGGCCACTATTGCATTCCCATCCTCTCAGGCAGTCGATTGCTCGGGGTGATCAATACCTATGTCCCCGCTGGTCACCGAAGAGAGGGGGTCGAAGAAGATTTCCTTGTTGCCATTGCCAGCACGTTGGCAGGGATCATCGAACGAAAAAAAGGTGAGCTGGCGTTGCAACAGGCGCGGGAAGAACTGGATATGGCGGTCCGGCGTCAAACCTCCAAGGGGATGTTCAATCCCTATGTGATCCAAAAACTGGTGGAACTGTGGCGTGGCAAGGATGACCCCTCGGAATTCGTTCCCAATCCGATTCATGTCGGGCGCATCCTGGAAGTGGTGTTCCAGGCCAGTTTGCAGCGTAAGGAAGAGGTCAGTATCGAACTGAGTGTCTCCCTGATTCCCCCCGAAGGGATTGATGTTCACGACGATGAATGTAACGCGATGTCCTTGATCTTTCATCATTCCATCCCCTTTCAGGTCGATGCCCTGGTGGCGCTGGCCCGATCATTCGATCCGGTGACCACGACCTTTGGCGTGGTCCCTTCGAAACGGGATCCGGAAGAACTTGAAATTTACGGCGCCATTTATTTCAATTGTGCTTCACACCACCGGTTCGATGCGCACAGTTTCAATCGTTCGCCAAAAAACATGATGACGGTCATGGTGCGCAAAGTGGGGTGCCTTCAGGTGTTCAAGGGGACCGATGTGATCGGGGGCTTCGATTCCGGTTTCTTTTCGGAACCAACGCCACCCCCTTTTACCGACAGTCCCCTGGCCTGGAACCTGTTGCGGGAAGTGCAGACCCATTCGGGTTATCAACGGTTCGGGATGGGATATTGGCACGTTTACCGTGATTTCATTGATCGGTTGCTGCTGGCGACCGCGGCAAAGAAAAATGGTGGAACCATCATCTGGTTGCCGCAATCGTTGGAGGAGTGTGCGTGGCATGGGGCCGAACCCCGTTTTTCCCTGGCTGAAGCCCCGGATGGGGCGCAATTGTTGGAAACATTCCGTGAAATGGAGGCGTGGAGCGAATTCAATCGCGATGCGGAGGCTTGGCATCAGCAGGAAATGGTGCGCCTGCGTTTGAAACGGGAGTTGATGGGGTTTGCCGATCTGCTCTCCCGCCTGACGCGGGTGGATGGTGCCATGTTTCTTTCGGATCGCCTCTCCCCATTGACCTTCGGGGCCATGATCACCGCCAAACCTTGGAAAGGAGGAATCGTCTCGTGGGTGGAGGAACGGATGTTTCCTTCGGTACGCATGGATCTTTCCCGACTGGGGGCGCGGCATACCTCGGCGGTCAATTTCATCGGTCATTGCCCGGGGGCGGTTGCTTTTGTCATTTCTCAGGATGGCCCCGTGGCCGGGTTGGTGCAAAAGGACATGGATACCATCTATTGGTGGCCCGATTGTCTGGGGGGACTGAGGGATTCGTAGCATCATGGCCCCTTAAGGGTTTGTGATGATCATTCAATTAATAAGGGCGAGATGTGAAAGCGTTCATACTTGATGTCGATGGTGTCATGACGGATGGAAAGTTTTATTATTCCAAGGATGGCAAAATCATGAAACAATTCGGTCCGGATGATAATGACGGACTTTCCCTGCTGAAACCCCATATCGAAGTGTGTTTCGTGACCGGGGATCGCAAAGGGTTTGAGATCAGCAAAAAAAGAATCCAGGATGACATGAAATTTCCTTTGCATCTGGTCAGTACCATTCGCCGTGTCGAATGGATCGCCGAGCATTTCCCCCTGGACCAGGTGATCTACATGGGGGATGGCATCTTCGACCATTACGTCATGAAAAAAGTCGCCTATGCCATCGCCACGGCAGATTCTGATCCCCTGGCCATCCAGCATGCGCACTATGTGACCCGCCGTACCGGGGGGAATCGGGCCGTGGCTGAAGCCTGTCTGCATGTGTTGGAAAAATTTTTCCAACCCTACAATCCCGATGCCCTGCCCAATGAACAAATCAAACTGTCAGGGGAATGGGCGGTATGATCCGACGCAAGCTGTTGGCCTTTACCGCCAAACGCCGTTGCACGTTGCTCGGTGTCGGCCCCATGAGCCTCAATTGTGTCAACGCTGCCATCGAACTGGCAAATGAACATGATTCCCTCATCATGCTGGTGGCCAGCCGGCGGCAGATCGATTCCGATGATTTTGGCGGGGGCTATGTCAATCATTGGTCCACGGATCGTTATGCGGAATATGTCATTGGCCGGGACAAAAAAGGGCGCGTCCTGCTTGCCAGGGATCATGGTGGGCCATGGCAGAACGACAAGGAACGAAAAGCGGGCTTGAGTCTGCGGCAGGCGATGGATTCGGCCAAAAAATCGTTCAAAACCGATATCGAGTCGGGATTCGACATGATCCATATCGATCCCAGCATTGATATTCATGGAGATCCCAATGTCGATGAGGTGTTGCAACGGATCTACGAACTTTATGAATATTGTTGGAGCGTGGCGCGACAAAATCAGCGCAGAATCTTGTTTGAAATCGGCACCGAGGAACAAAGTGGCGCAACCCATCATATCGATTATCTGGCCTATGTCCTGAATGAAGTCAAAATATTCTGCGAAAAAAACAAATTGCCCAATCCCACGTTTGTGGTTTCCCAGACTGGAACCCGTGTCATGGAAACCAGAAATGTGGGTTCCTTTGAATCCCCCGTCCGCCTGCCTTATGAATTGCCCGCCGGCATTCAGGTGCCCCGCATCGTCGATTTGTGCGATCAACATGGGGTTTGGCTCAAGGAGCACAATGCCGATTATCTGTCCGATGAGGCGCTTTCCTGGCATCCCAAACTGGGGATCCATGCCGCCAATGTGGCTCCTGAATTCGGGGTTGCCGAAACCAAGGCATTCGTCCAGTTGATGCGGCAACAGGGTCTGCATGAAGAATGCGATGCCTTCCTGGATTTGGCCCTACGTTCCAGAAAATGGGAAAAATGGATGATGTCCCAAACCGATGCCGATGATACCCGGCGTGCCATCATCGCGGGACATTATGTCTTTTCCGACCCGGTGTGTATCGAACTCAAACACAAGGTTCAATCCAGGCTGCCCCACATTCAGGTGGACGATTTCCTCAAGGATGCAGTCAAGGAAAGTATCTACCGGTACATGAAATTTTTTCATCTGACGGGGCCATTGTGAAAAAAACCGCAACGATCATCCTGAATCGGAACCTCCCGGATGTGACCAACCATTTGTATGACTCATTGATCAAACACAATGGGCATGTGACCGATGTGTTCATTGTCGAAGCGGGTTCCGATGATGACAAGCTGGCGCGCAATTATTCATGGCATGCCTGCTGGGATCAGGCGCGTCGGGAAGGTTTGCGACCGCCGCGGGGCTTCAATTATGGATTGACGCAGTTGTGGAACGAGGGAAAATTCGGCAACTATGATTTTTTCTTTTTGTTGACCAATGATACCGAATTTGACAACAATTCCTATCTGGAGGAATTGTTGGATGAATTGGGCAAGCATCCAAGGGTGGGTGTTTTGTCGCCTTGTTCGAAAAATTGGGGGGAATGGTTTTTGCTGAAAGAGCAGACCACCCTTTATTTTTGGTATGTGCTCAATACCGCCTTGCTCTTGCGACGCGAATTCATCGAAGCGGTCATGACGCCCGATACGCCTGATTATAATAATTTTCTTTATGATGGCACGAATTTCAGGGGATATGGGACCGAGTTGGAGTTGATTGCCAAAGGTTATGCCAATGATTGGGCCACGGCCCTCACCCGCCGGGTATGGTCGGAAGAGAATGAATCCTACCTGAAGGAACAACACCGCAGGATCAATACCGAATCCTATCAGGAAAACCTGCGTCTGGCGGTCGAGGAGGGGGAACTGTGGATGCGGCGCAAATATGGTTTCAAAAGCCGGTGGAACATGCAACTCTACTCCAAAGGATTCTACGATTTGTTTTTCAAGCTGTTTCCCGAATATCGAAAGTACAGACTATGATGGAAAAGGGGTTGCCATGCACCAGGATGTCATGATCAAAGAGATGCCCATTGTGGAAAAACCGTGGGGACGTGAGCATCTGGTGGTGTGTAATGAACACTATGCCTTCAAAAAAATCGAGATGATCGCCGGAACCCGTTCCTCGCTGCAATCCCATGAACGGAAGGTGGAGACTATTTTTGTCCATTCAGGGCGGATCCGGTTGGAGGTCGGGGAGGACCGCGAACGGTTGGAAGCCAGGGAATATGGCCCCAATGAAGCCTATCATCTCAATCCCGGCCTCCTGCACCGGGTGACGGTTTTGGCCGATTGCACGCTGTTCGAGGTCTCTACGCCGCAGTTGGACGATGTCATCCGCCATGCCGACGATTACAACAGGACCTGATCGATGAAAGGGTGCATTCTGGCAGCGGGGCAGGGCAAACGGATGGGACCCATGGGCGAAGTGACCCACAAAGGGTTGCTGCCCTTGGGCAATCAGGCGGTGATCTCACACATCATCCGCTACCTGGGTGAGGATCTGTCCTATGTGGTGGCGGTCGCTCCTGAACGTGGCGATGCCATTCGTGATTATCTGGCGTTGGCCCATCCGGGGCTGACGGTGGAATTCATGACCGTGGAGCATTTTGAAGGACCCGGTTCGGGGCCGGGACAATCGCTTCATGAATGCCGTCATCGGTTGCAGGAACCCTTTTACTTCGTCGCCTGCGATACCATCGTGACCGGACCGTTACCCGGGATTGAGGGCAACTGGTTGGGCGTTCGGGAAGTTGACCAACCCGAGCGGTTTTGTACCGTCGTACTCGACCGGGAACAACGGGTGACCGCTGTGGAAAATGGTGGCATCAGGTCACGGCAGGCGTTTGTCGGCTTGGCATTCGTCAAAGATTACGGGCCGTTCTGGGAGGCTTTGGATCACGATACGCGGTTGCACCGGGGGGAAAAACAGGTCAACCAGGGATTGGCGGGGTTGATTCCCCATGGGTTACGCGGTGCGCCGGTCGAATGGGTGGATACCGGCACCGAGGAGAGCTATCGGCAGGCGTTGACCCGGTTTGAAAAAAATTACACCTTCCATGGCAAGACCACGGACATCACCTATCGAATCGGTGATCGGATCCTCAAATATTTCAAACCTGCCGGCTTGGCCCGAAAACGGTTTGAACGGGGCATGCGTCAGGGCGGGGCGTTTGTGGAGGTCCTGGAAACACGGGGTTGTTTTTTCAGCATGCGTTTTATCAATAATGCCCGGTTGTTTTCCACCGGGTTGAACCATGCCGCCACCCTCCGTTTCCTTGAATGGGCGCAGGCGACCCTGTGGCGACCGGTGGCACCGGAAACGGTCGATCTTCCTCAGGCATGCAAACAATTCTACGCCGACAAAACCTGCGCCCGATTGGCGGATTATGCTCAGCGTTTTCCGGGAGACGAGGGCAACGACAACCTGGTGATCAACGGTCGTCCGTGTCAACCGGCACGGGTTTTGGTGGGACGGTTGCTGCCGGCGTTTTATGCCTCCGGCGTGGCATCGGGGTATCATGGCGATCTTCACGGCGACAATATTCTCATCGATGAAGCGGGGAACTATCGCCTCATCGATTGGCGTGACGCTTTTGGCCCGTTGACCCATGTCGGGGATCTGTACTACGACCTGGCCAAATTTCTTCATACCCTGGAATTGAGTGTCGAAGTCATGGAGCATGGGGCGTATGAACTGACCCGGAACCGCACCGAGGTGCGTCTGGAACACCGGATGACGTTCAGCCAATGGGATGCCATGGCCGCCTTCGAGGCGTTCATGCATCACCATGGATACGATCTTCGCCGGGTCAGAATCATCGATGCGTTGATTTTTCTCAACATGGCACCGCTCTATGACGATGCGATGGCAGCGTACCTCTACCATCTGGGGCGGTATCTCCTTCAGGGAATGGCCGATCAGGATCATGGACAACTGTTTTTCCGAGCAGCATAAAAGCACCAAACACAACGCCTACTGGGAAGACCTCGTGCATGGCACCACCGGTCGTTATAAAGAGGCGTGGATCAGAAAACTGGTGGGGGAACATCTGGAACTTTCAGGGGGTGCCCTGTTGGACATCGGGTGTGGCTCCTGTGCGTTCATCCTGGATTTCCGGGATCAGACCCGGGCCACTTCCGCAACCTTCCTGGATTATGACGCACACATCATCGAGCGCATGCGGCGGGAACACCGGGGTGACGGGATTTATTTCCAGGTGGCCGACATCCTGGCATCGCAGATCGAAGGGAACTTCGATCTGGTCTTCTTCCTCGACATGCTGCATGAGGTCTACTCCTTTCACGGACGGCCCGAGCAGAATATGGAGCGTCCGGTGGATCATCAACTGGGGTTGATGGCGGTCCGAAAGGCGATTACCCGGGTTTCCCGTGTGGTCAATCCGGGGGGCGGGATCGTGATTACCGACAATGTATTGTGCGAAGAGAATGGGGTGGTCGAGGTCGAGGTGCGGCATGAGGTGGTCAAACAGACGCTGTTGCGTTTCTTTACCGAATATCCCACGCGCCGCATGGCGCACGAATGGTTGGACCCGCACCGGCTGACCCTCAACGCCCGTGACTTCTGCATCTTGTTGACCCAATACAACAAGATTAAAAATCGGGACGAAGCGCGTTGGGCCACCGAACGGATGGAGATTCACCAATACATGACCTTGAGCGAATATCGCTCATTGTTCGATGATTTGGGATACAAACTGCATTACGAGATCGGAACACCTTCTTCGGCCTATGAGGAATGGTGCAACGATTTCAAAGTGCTTCGTGGATTGAAACAGATTCCGCAGAAGCGGATTACCTTGCTGGCGGTCAAACCGTCTGAACGAAAGGGGTGAACGGATGGATTATTCCGCATTGGCGCAACAGTATTTCACGGCGTTTGAACGCAAGGATCTTGAGTTCCTGGCCGGGATCCTCCATCCCGATGTCGTGTTGACCGACTGGGATCAGCATGTGCAAGGTCGGGAAGCGTTGTTGGCCCTGAATCGGGGCGTATTTGAATCCTTGGAGAAAATTGTGGTCAACCTGCGGTATTTGCATGTGGCGGGGACGACGGTGATCGGGGAGATGGAATTGGAATTGCAACCGGGGGCGATTCGACTCAAGGTCGTGGATGTGATCACCTTCGATGAGCAGGGGTCCATTCGTTCCATCAGGGCATACAAGGGGTAATCATGGAACAGGCGTCCTTAGTCGGGTCGGGGGTTCGTTCACTGGCAATTGTGATGCCGGGCTATAATGTCGCCAATACGGTGCAGTATGCCCTGGGACGCTTTTCGCAAACGACATTGGATGCCGTTGCCGAGATCGTGTTCATCAACAACAACAGCAAGGATGCGACCTTGGCGACCGTGCGTGCCCTGCAAGGGGCGAAGGATGGGGTTGGGGCGCGGTTGACGGTCATCGACAATCAGCGCAACTTTGGTCTGGGTGGCAGTCTGAAGGTGGGGATCCGGCACGTATTGAATCAGGGGCACGATGCCTTCATGATCCTTCACAGCGATGACCAGGGAGATAATGAGCAGATCGCGGGCGGGTTGATTGCGCGTGCCCGGCAGGCCAGGGAATGGGATGTGATCATGGCCAGCCGTTTCGTGCCAGGTTCCGACTTGAGCGGATATGACCGTAAACGGATTCTGGGCAATCGTTTTTTCAATCTGCTCACTGCCCTGTTGGTGGGGGTTCGGATGTCCGATGCTGGAACGGGTATCATGCTGGTCCGGAGCCATTTGTTGCGGCAGATTCCGTTTGCCGGCCTGACGTCAAACCTGCAATTCAACCCGATGTTGAACATTTTGATGTACAAGATTCCAGGGGTTCGCATCCTGGAGGTGCCGTTGCAGTGGCATGATTCAGACGTGGCTTCCACGGTCGTCCCCTTGCGCTACGTCCTGGAACTGAGCAAGATCCTTCTCCTCTATCGCATGCGCAGAATGATGGGACTGTCCGGATTCCCCGGAACACTTCCTGATCCCGACTGGATCGGTGCCTATCCGCATAAGGTGTTCTTTGGCGGAGCAAACGATTGATGTTTTAATAATAATCAAGAATAACGGTTTTGGGATCGCAAATGAGCCACTATTTTTTACTCAAAGATTATCATTATCAAATCAAACCCTTGTCATGATCTGAAGGGTAGTTTTTCCTGGGGGATTGGAAGGTTTTCAAATTCCGGATCCTTATGTACCAGGATTGCACCGACCTCCAAGGATGCGGCGGCAATCCAGGCATCTCCCAAAGAGAGGGGGTGGGTTGCCTTAATGCGGGCCGCGTTCTCCAACAGCGAGGGCGATTCGTGAATCCAGTGGATTGGCAATGCGAGGCAATGGCGGTAGGCTTGGCGTCCTGCGGTTTCTCCCTCGTCTTTCCAAACACGATAGAGTATTTCCATCAACGAGATGAAACACCCGTGGCACGCATTTCCCCCGGTCGCGGCGTCATGGAGCAACATCGCCACGCGTGCCGCGCCCGGTTCGTTATCGCGCAGTGCCAACAGTGCCGATGTGTCGAGCAGAAATCGGCTCATGCTTCTCGTCCCAAATCGCTCCGGCGCTCCGTCAACAGGCGTTGCGTTCCACCGCCCTTTCCGCTGCCACGAAATGCAGCGATGGCTTGCCCTGCCATGGATTCCACACTGTGCCGAATACGGGGGGGGGCGGGATTCGTCAATCCATGGCGATATTCCAAATAACCGATGAAGTCCAGAACCTCCTGGATCAACGGTTCCGGTAATCGGCGCAATTCATGTTGGACTTTTTCTGCGGGGTCCATGGTCATCGTGATTCCTCGTGGCAAATTTCCAGGCGCAGGTTGGCCCGTGGTGGATTTCCTTCTGGTTTCCACTGTACCGGGCTTCCACCAAATCTTCCACAACATCCAACACCAAGCCATCGATGAGATTGGCGAGGGTGAAACTCGATGGCTTGGCGACTCAACTTTTCTTGAAGATTACCCGCCCACCACGACCAGATCCCCCCCCTGGCGTACCATCCTGGCGTGCTGACCGTCACGCAATTGCCCGGACAACAAGGCTTCCGCCAGCCGGTCCTGGATCAAACGTTGGATGATCCGTTTCAGGGGACGGGCGCCGAATTCGGGATCATAACCCGATTGGGCGAGAAATTCCTTGGCCTGTGCATCCAGTTCCAACGTGATGTTGCGACTGGCCAGAAGTTGTTCCAACCGCCTGAGTTGCACTTCGACGATGGCCCCCATGTGTTCCGGTAGCAGGGGATGGAAGTGGATCACTTCGTCCAGGCGATTGATGAATTCGGGACGGAAATGGCGTTTGAGCAATCCCTCCAATAGATGCTTGTCCCCATCTTTTTCTGCTTCGGGTTGGGGGTGGCCAAGCAGGTCGGAACCCAGATTCGAGGTCATGATGACCACCGCATTCTTGAAGCTGACCGTCCTTCCCTGACCATCCGTCAAACGACCATCATCCATCACCTGCAACAAAATATTGAAGACATCCGCATGGGCTTTTTCAATTTCATCCAGCAGGATGACGGAATAGGGCTTCCGTCGGACCGCTTCGGTCAATTGTCCCCCTTCATCGTAGCCGACATATCCAGGAGGGGCACCGACCAATCGTGATACGGCATGCTTTTCCATGTATTCCGACATGTCCAGGCGCACCATGGCGTTTTCATCATCGAACAGGAATTCCGCCAGTGCCTTGGCCAGTTCGGTCTTGCCCACACCGGTTGGTCCCAGAAACATGAACACCCCAATGGGGCGGTTGGGATCGCCCAAACCCACACGGGAACGGCGTACCGCCCGGGAGACGGCCGTCAAAGCCGACGTTTGTCCCACGACCCGTTGTTCCAGACGCCGTTCCATGTCCAACAGTTTGGTCCGTTCCCCTTCCAACATGCGTGAAACCGGAATACCCGTCCAACGCGAGACGATATTGGCCACATCCTCTTCGCTCACCTGCTCCCGCAACAGCCGTGGTTGTTGTTCATCGGTGGTGCCGTTTTCCCGGTGTTCATCGCCGATCTTGCGTTCCAATTCGGGGATCCGTCCATACTTGAGTTCTCCTGCACGGGCCAGATCACCTTTGCGTTCCGCCGTCTCCAGTTCGATACGGGCCTGTTCCAATTGTTCCTGGATGGCACGCAACCCCTCGATGGCACTTTTTTCGTGTTGCCAGCGTGCGGTCAGGGCCGTGGAGCGCTCCTTGAGGTTGGCCAGCTCCCGTTCGACCTTCGACAACCGTTCCTTGGCCCCGGCATCCTCTTCCCGGGACAGGGCCATGCGTTCGATTTCCAGTTGCAACACCTTGCGATCGATTTCATCGATCTCCTGGGGCTTGGAGGTCATCTCCATCCGAATCCCCGCTGCCGCTTCATCCACCAGGTCAATCGCCTTGTCGGGTAAAAACCGGTCGGAAATATAACGATCCGACAAGGTCGCCGCCGCCACGATGGCCCCATCGGTAATGCGGACCCCATGGTGCAACTCATACTTCTCTTTGATGCCGCGCAAAATGGAAATGGTATCCTCCACCCCCGGCTCACCCACCAACACCGGCTGGAACCGCCGTTCCAGGGCGGGATCCTTTTCGACATGTTTGCGATATTCATCCAACGTGGTCGCCCCCACGCAATGGAGATCGCCACGGGCCAGGGCCGGTTTGAGCAGATTGGAGGCATCCATCGCCCCATCGGTCCGCCCCGCCCCGACCAGGGTGTGCATTTCATCGATGAACAGGATCACCTTTCCCCCCGATTCCCCGACTTCCCGCAATACCCCCTTCAACCGTTCCTCGAATTCACCACGATATTTGGCCCCGGCGATGAGTGCACCCATGTCCAACGCCGCAATCCGAATCTCTTTCAACGCTTCGGGGACATCACCCCGGATCACCCGCAATGCCAATCCTTCGACAATCGCCGTCTTGCCGACCCCCGGCTCGCCGATCAATACCGGATTGTTCTTGGTCCGCCGCGACAATACCTGGATGGTCCGGCGAATCTCCTCATCGCGTCCGATCACCGGATCGAGTTTTCCCTTGCGTGCCAATTCCGTCAAATCCCGGGCATACTTTTCCAATGCCTGGAATCCCGCTTCCGGATCCTGGTTGACGATCCGCTGCCCGGCACGCAATTGTTGAATGATGGTCTTGAGGGACGCAAAGCTCAGTCCCATACGTTCCAGGATCCCCGCCAGTTCCCCTTCCTTCTCCCGGGTCATGGCCAGGAGAAAATGTTCCGTAGAGGTGAATTCATCCCGCAGTTCGCCCGCGATGTTTTCGGCATCGTTCCACACCCCCTGCATCCGCCGGGACAGGATGACCTGATTGGCTCCCGATCCGCCGACCTTCGGATACCGCTTCAACAGTGGCGCCAGTTGGCCTGCCAGGCGGTCGGGGGCGACGCCCGATTTTTCAAGAATGGGTCGGACCAGTCCATCCTTCTGTTCCATGAACGCCTGCAACAGATGCTCCGGCTCCAGGTGTTGATGGCCAAAACTGGCCGCCAGCCCCATCGCTTGTTGGATTCCCTCGCGTGATTTCGTGGTCAAACGATCTTCCTTCATGAACATCCTCCCGGATCAATCCATCCATGTGGTACCTGCACATGCATCAAGGTAGGGATCAACTGGCGAAATGCAATCCCCTCATCGATGAACGTGGAAAAATTGCATCCTTGGCAGATTCAGGCAAAGGAATTACTGGTATTCGTTAACAGTTTCATGGTACATCGATGAACTTCGGGGAACAGGGTCAAGGTTTGATTCGATGGTGTCGGTCGTTCGTCCGCCAGACAGGGGAAAAATCGATGAACAAGATGGTGCAATTCGGAGGTGTCCTGATTTCAATGTTGCGGCTGCTGTCGCCCCCCCCCGCCGTGGCGGAGGAGGGGATCCCCATCGGGGTGGCCGGGCCGTTTACCGGGGCTTACGCCGCCTTTGGCGAACAGCTTTGGCGGGGGGCGGAACAGGCGGCCAATGACATCAACGCAGCAGGTGGGATCAATGGCAAAAAGATTGAACTGTTCAAGGGGGATGATGCCTGCGAACCGAAACAGGCACTGGCCGTGGCCAACCAACTGGTGGACCGCCATGGCGTGCGTGCGGTGATCGGCCATTTTTGTTCTTCATCCACCATCCCCGCCTCCGAAGTCTATGCCGAAGCGGGGATTCTTCACATCACTCCGGCCTCCACCAATCCCATGGTGACCGAACGGGGCATTACTACCCTGTTCCGTACCTGTGGCCGTGATGATCAGCAGGGATCCACGGGGGCCAATTTCATCGTCAATACCCTCAAGGCCAACGCCATCGCCGTGATCCATGACAAGGATACCTATGGCCAGGGATTGGCCGATGCCATGCGGACCCAACTGCAACGATTGGGTAAAAAAGAGGTCCTCTATGAAGGTTTGACCCGGGGTGAAAAAGATTTCAATGCCCTGGTCACCAAGTTTAAATCGGTCAACGCCGAAGCGGTCTATTTTGGCGGGTTGCACAACGAGGCGGGTCCGCTGGTCCGTCAGATGAAAGAACAGGGTTTGAAGGCACCCCTGGTATCGGGAGATGGCATCGTTTCGGAAGAGTTCGTCATCGCCGCCGGTGGTCCGGCCTACGCCGAAGGGGTCTACATGACCTTTGGTCGCGATCCGAGGAAAATCAAGGAAGGGCAGGAAGTCGTGGACCGGTTGCGCAAGTCGGGTTTCGAACCGGAAGGCTACACCCTCTATTCCTATGCCACCATGCAGATCGTCGCCGCAGCCATCGCCGCCACCCGGGGAACCGATGGTGCCGCATTGGCCAAATGGCTTCATACCCATGATGTCCCGACCGTGATGGGATCCAAGGGATGGGATGAAAAGGGCGATTTGAAAACCTCCGATTACGTCATGTACCGATGGAACAACAAGGGATCCTATGAGGAAGTGCCCTAGTTGCGGGTGCGGGTGTGTGAATCATGGAACCCTCCATCCTCGCACAACAGGCGGTTAATGGCTTGATCCTTGGGGCAACCTATGGCCTGATCGCCATCGGCTATACCATGGTCTACGGCATCATCGGCATGATCAATTTCGCCCATGGCGAAATTTACATGGTTTCTGCCTACCTGACCGCCATTTTCCTGGCCGTGTTGCACTTTTTCGGCATCACCTCCATTCCCGTGGTGTTGATTGTCGTTCTGGTGGCAACCCTTTGCATCACGGCGCTTCATGGTTGGTTCGTCGAACGGATCGCCTACCGTCCGTTGCGTGATTCCAACCGTTTGGCCCCCCTGATCACCGCGATCGGTCTTTCCCTGATCCTGCAAAACTACGTCCGACTGTCCCAAGGGGCGCGTTCTCAGGGGGTGCCGACCTTGTTGACGGGATCCTTCGTCATCCCGGCCGGTTCGGGGGTGATCCAGATCACCCATGTCCAGGCGCTCATCATTGTCGTCGCCATTGCCAGCATGGCGGTACTGACCTTCATCATGCACCGTACCTCTCTGGGGCGTGCCTGCCGCGCCACGGAACAGGATCGGGTCATGGCCTCGCTGTTGGGGATCAATACCGATTACATCATCTCCGTGGTCTTCGTCATCGGCGCCGCCATGGCCGCCATCGCCGGAGTCCTGGTCAGCCTGAATTACGGTTCCTTCGATTTCCACATCGGCTTCATCACCGGCATCAAAGCTTTTACCGCCGCCGTCCTCGGTGGGATCGGTTCCCTCCCGGGGGCCATGCTGGGCGGCCTGATCCTGGGACTGTCCGAATCCTTCTTCTCCGGGTTCGTCAATACCGATTACAAGGATGTGTTCGCCTTCGCCCTGTTGGTGCTGGTACTGATCTTCCGCCCCAGTGGCCTTCTGGGACAACCTTTGGTCACCAAGGTGTGAACATGAGGCGTCTGTTGCTCCATCCCCTGGTTACGGCAATCCTGGTCCTGATCCTGACCGCCCCCATTGCGGGTCTCGTCCTGGATGGCTACACCTTCAACCTTCACTGGCAGCCACCTTTGGGTCTCGCCCTGACCGCCTTGATCCTTCATCTGGTGATCAATCTGGTCCGGGCGTGGCGGTCGGCCCAAGGTGGGGCTTGGTCGGTCACTCACGGCCCGATCCCGGTGCCGTCTCATCCGGCATTGCTCCGGACCTTCAGGATTCTGTTGCTCCTCTCTTGCCTGGTATTGCCATTCCTGCTCAATAAATATTGGCTGACCGTGGCGATCCTTGCCTTGATCTATGTCTTGCTGGCCTTGGGTTTGAACATCGTGGTCGGCCTTGCGGGAATGCTGGACCTGGGATTCGTCGCTTTCTATGCGGTCGGGGCTTATGGCTATGCGCTGGGTCACGAATATCTCGGGTTGGGATTCTGGTCGGCACTCCCTCTGGGGGCGTTTCTGGCCGCCGGGTTCGGGGTGGTGCTTGGCTTTCCGGTGTTGCGCATGCACGGTGATTATCTGGCCATCGTCACCTTGGGGTTTGGCGAAATCATCCGGTTGGTCCTCAATAACTGGACCGAATTCACCGGTGGACCCAATGGGGTACGGGTCGCCTTTCCTTCCCTTCCGGGATTGGAATTCTCCCGTAAGGCCAAGGAGGGGAACATTGCCTTCCATGAATGGCTTGGGATCGACTATTCCGCCAACCATCGTATCATGTTCATGTACCTGATCCTGTTCCTGGTGGTCCTGCTCATCATGTTTCTGGTCACCCGCCTGAAAAAAATGCCTCTGGGACGTTCCTGGGAGGCGTTGCGTGAGGATGAAATCGCCTGCCGTTCCCTGGGGATCAACCATGTGACGGTGAAACTCTCCGCATTCGCCATGGGTGCCATGATCGGCGGCATCGGGGGTGTTTTTTTCGCCGCTTCACAGGGTTTCGTCAATCCCACCTCCTTTACCTTCTTTGAATCGGCTCTGATCCTGGCCATTGTCGTCCTGGGCGGTCTGGGTTCCATCCCGGGGGTTATCATTGCCGCCATCGTGCTGACCGTTCTCCCTGAATTGTTGCGGGATTTTTCCGATTATCGCATCCTGGTTTTCGGCCTCGCCATGGTGGGGATGATGATCTGGCGTCCCCGGGGATTGGTCCGTGCCCGGCGTCCGGTGTTCCAGGGGCGGCAGGGCTGACCATGTATTTTAATGATCAAGAAAAAAAAGGGGTCTGGGGGATTGCCCCCAGGGTTTTGACTTTGTTTTTGATTTTGTTTTTGACTTTGTTTTCACATCCCCCACAGGGGGTTTGGGGGACGAAGTCCCATAAGGTTTTGACTTTGGTAATCGATCAAAATCATAAAGAAGAATCCTGGGGAAAATCCCTTGAACCCCCTTTTATTTCTTGATCATTTCCGAAAGCAAGGGGGGGGATCCGAACGGTGACGACCATGCTCCTTGAAGTCAACCAGTTGCACATGCGTTTTGGTGGGGTGGTGGCCCTCCACGATGTGACTTTCGACGTGAAATGGGGCAGCATTACCGCGCTGATCGGTCCCAACGGCGCCGGGAAAACCACGGCATTCAATTGTATCACCGGGTTCTACAAAGCCCAGCAGGGTCGGTTGCGTCTCCATCCCCCCAACCGACCGACGGTCGATCTCGTCCAGATCCTGGGTCAACCTTTCTCCGGGTCCGACCTGTTACACCCCGGGAGATTGTGGACCGCACTGGGGTATAAAATGTTTGGCGGGCCGCACCTCGTCTGCCGGGCGGGCATCGCCAGGACGTTTCAGAATGTCCGTCTGTTCAAGGAGATGACCGTCCTGGAAAACCTGCTGGTGGCACAACATGCAGCGCTTGACCGCCATTTTTTCAGTGGCCTGTTCAATACTGCAACCTTTCGCGATCATGAAGCAACCGCCCTGAACCGGGCTAACGATCTGCTTGATTTTTTTGAACTGAGCAAGGAAGCCAATCGTCTGGCGGGGCACCTGTCCCACGGGCATCAGCGCCGGGTGGAAATCGCACGGGCCATGTGTACCGGACCGATCCTGCTGTGTCTTGATGAACCGGCGGCGGGACTCAATCCCATGGAAACCCAAGCCTTGAGTGGCTGGATCCGCCGCCTGCAAAAAGAGATGAACCTGACGATTCTCCTCATCGAACATGACATCGGACTGGTGATGGAATTGTCTGATCACATCGTGGTATTGAATCATGGTGAGGTGATCGCCCGGGGAACCCCTGCCGCCATTCAGCAAAATTCCGGAGTCGTGGAGGCCTATCTTGGCTGAACCCATACTCGAATTATGTGGCATCTCAAGCCATTACGGCCCGATCCGAGCGTTGCATGACGTTTCGCTGACCATCCGCCACGGCGAGATCGTTGCCCTGATCGGCGCCAACGGTGCCGGGAAATCGACGTTGCTGATGACCTTGTTTGGCAATCCCAGGGCATCG
The DNA here is from genome assembly GCA_002753735.1 of Magnetococcales bacterium DCbin4. Classification (GTDB taxonomy): domain Bacteria; phylum Pseudomonadota; class Magnetococcia; order Magnetococcales; family UBA8363; genus UBA8363. The sequence continues at coordinate 1,649 of PEAN01000066.1, read as the reverse complement.
GAGGGGCAGGTGTGGTTCGCGGGGGAAGCGATCACCCATCTGCCGACCCATCACATTGCCCCCCTCGGTATGGCCCTGGTTCCCGAAGGTCGGCGCATCTTTCCGGGGATGACGGTGCTGGAAAACATGGATCTGGGCCGGATTTCCGCAGGGCCAAGGGTGGGGCGGGATCCACTGGAAGGTTTGTATGAATTGTTTCCCATCCTCAAGGAGCGCAGCCATCAAAAAGCGGGGACGCTCTCCGGAGGGGAGCAGCAAATGTTGGCCATTGCCCGTGCCCTGATGAGCCAACCCCGGTTGCTGTTGTTGGATGAACCCAGCCTCGGACTGGCCCCCTTGATGATCCGGAAAATTTTTTCCCTGATCCAAACCATTGTTCAGTCCGGGACCACGGTATTCCTCGTGGAGCAAAATGCCAGTCAGGCGCTGCAAATTGCCAATCGGGGGTATGTCCTGGTGAATGGACGGATCCGGCTGGAAGGGAGTGGGCAGGCGTTGTTGCATGATCCGGAGGTGCGTCAGGCTTACCTGGGCAGGCAGGTGTGATGATGATCGGGAAACATGAGGCGTTCCCCCCTTTTCCCCTGGATCATCCCCGAGTCCACCTGACGCCGAACCGTTTCCGGGTCCACCCCCTGTTGCCGTAGTTGCCTCAGGGAAACGGCACCATTGCGTTTGGCCAACCGCTGTCCCCGGGCATCGGTCACCAGGGGATGATGCCAGTAACATGGAGTGTTCAATCCCAGCAACGCCTGAAGCATCCGATGGACATGGGTCGCGGCGAACAAATCGGCACCGCGAATGACATGGGTCACCCCCTGGAGATGATCGTCAACCGTGACCGCCAGATGATAACTGACCGGCATCTCCTTGCGTGCCAATACCACATCCCCCATCCCCACGGCATCCGCCGTGATCCAACCCGTTTCTGCATCAAACCATGACAAGGTTCCCATCATGGCCATGGCCCGGGTCATGTCCAGACGCAGGGCGAACATGACCCCTTGCGCCATCCGGTCCCGGCGCAAAGCAGGGTCCAGATTGCGGCAAGTCCCGGGATAGATCAGGGCTTCGGGACCATGGGGTGCCGCACCCGAGGCGGCAATCTGCGCCTGAATGTCCCGGCGTGTGCAAAAACAAGGATAGAGCAATCCCTTGCCTTCAAGAATGGCAAGGGCGGCGGCATAATCGGCCATGCATTCCGATTGTCTTCGAATGGGGGTCGTCCAGGTCAATCCAAGCCAGGACAGGTCTTCAAGCAGGGCCTGTTCAAATTCGGGTCGGCAACGTCCCTGATCGATGTCTTCAATGCGTACAATGAAACGCCCACCATGTCTGAGGGCGAAATCGTGCGACAGAATGGCAGAGCGGGCATGACCGGGATGAAGCAATCCCGTGGGACTGGGGGCGAAACGGGTCGTTACCCGGGACATGAGCAGATCAAGGTCCGAGTGCTTGGGTTGAACCAATCAAAAAAAGGCCTGTCCACAAGGTGCGGACAGGCCCAGCGACAAGGAGACTTACAGGTTGCCTGGATTCCCGTTCCCGCCTTGTGTCTTAAGAAAAGCGGGAATGGGAATCCAGGAGACACGGATTTGGATCTCCCTCGGGGGGGGGAAATTTTTTCCCCCCCCCGGCCGCCCTCTCTT
>PEAN01000065.1 GCA_002753735.1 Magnetococcales bacterium DCbin4 | reverse complement strand
AATCATGGGACGCCATATGGATCTCCCGAGATTTCCGGTAGTGCGTCACCGACATTCCCCCGGCATTTCAACCGATGGTCGTGCGGCTGGGTAATAACCATCCTGTTGACTCCGATTCATTCAACGTATGCTTGACCAATTCTGTCGTTCACCCTGAAAAATTGTCATTTTGGATCTTATCCGTCACTCCGTCGCTTTCTACCGGGGGTGTTGTTGTAAGTGTAAATGATACTTTGTCACTTAAAATGACAGAATTGAGCCTTTTTGTATCATTCTACAAAACCATTGAGCTTCATCCCCTGGACCAAAAAAATAATAGAATCAAGAGCCAAGACTGGCGGGGGCGGCGAGGCGAAAGCCCAGAAGGACGCTTCGGAAGCCCGCTCGGTTGCCGAGGCGACCCCCGACCCGGAGGGCGGAAGCCGGGCCGTCCCATGAACCGCCCCTGACAGAATACCGACCATGATTCCCGTCGGTCTCAAGAGGATCCTTGGGAACAGATGTGCGACTTCTATTTTTATAAGCATCCTCAACCCAAAGATCCTGACACCATTCCAATACGTTGCCAGCCAGATCGAGATGACCAAATGGACCCCGTCCCAAAGGGTATTGCCCAACAAGTGCCGGTTTGCCTCGTTGATAGTCAAGTCCATAACAGGCGTGCTCCGGAGTTGGCTCGTTGTTACCCCAGGGGAACCGACGCTCATCCGTTCCACGCGCGGCATACTCCCACTGTGCCTCAGTGGGCAGAAAAAACACCCTGCCCGACACTTGCGAAAGCCATTCGCAAAACTTTTGGGCATCGTACCAATCCACCCCAACGACCGGTTGTTGTGGATCTGAAAATTTTTTCTCCCGCCATGAACCAGGTTCACGGTAACCCGTATTCTTAAGGAAATAGCCATACTGCCGGTTGGTAACCGGTGTTTCCGAAAGAAAGAATTGGGACAGTTCCACTGTATGCTTCGGGCTTGACCAATCTCCCAAATCTTCATCTCCCATATTGAACAAACCTTTCGGCACCGAAAGCATCTTCAGTCCCGGCAATCGATCAGAAAAGACATGAATGATGTCTTGCCGAATGGAGGGAGCGATCGTCTTTTGTCCACGATCAGGCACAGGCTTTTGCTCAATGTCATATCCTGTCAACGCCTGGACCCATGAATTCGAATATTCATTCAGATTTGAAGGAGTGACAGATTCAATAATATTATTTTCGTCGAAAACATATGGTATTTCAATATGTTCCGGGCAATTCAGCAACCGTACAGCCACCAAGCGACACCGCTTTTTCAGATAACGAAGCCCTTCTTCTGCATCATCATGACCCAGCAAGGATCCCTGGGTACCGAACACTACCAATACCGCTTTGGTCATGGCACCAATGTCATCCAGATGATCCATCCAATTCTCAATCGGCCACGATCGTTTTTTCTCTGACCAAGCCTGGAGACCTTGCTGCTGCAAACCTTGGACAAGTTGCCTGGCAAAATGTTGATCTTCGGAGCGATGGAATACCACCAAATCGTATGGCTTACCCGTCCTGCCCTCCCCCAACAAACCTTTCGCAAGTTCGGCAACGGTTTTGTTCGAGTGTTTCGTGTGACGAATGATCGCTGCCCTGATTTCCGGTTCGGTTACCCCGGGAAGCAAGCGCAAGATTGCCGTCAATTGTTCCACCGGCAACTCGGTGTCATTCAACGTATCGATCACCGGTTTGAAATCGACATGAATCGCCTCATTCAACAGGTCACGCATCAATTCGGCCCGACCTTCGACCGCAATACCCTGCAACAAATGTTCTATCAACGGAGCAAAAAGTCGGTGCTTATCGATGCCGACCAACAGCAAAACGACTTCGCGCCACCATGCTTCATCCACATGACGGATCAGGGTCTTAAAAGGTTCGCCATCCTCACCATGGATGACTACATGTTGCGCCGCCAGGAATTCCTGCAAACCCAAATGCATGAACCCATATTTCCTGGGCGCGTATTCAATGAAGATACCGGTATCCTGGTTCAACCATTCCAATACCCGAAGGCCGCTTGGGGCATCCTCCTTTGTATTGAGGTGGCTATCGGCAAAGTTGGCGAACTCGAGCCATTTGACATCATCTTTCCTTTTTTCAGTATGGAGTTGCCACGCCAGTGGAGACAAAATGTTCAAGGCGGCGTTGACATCCAGCAACGGTTCAACCCCCGCCTGATCCTTGCGCCACCGGGTCAAAAGGATCTCCAGGCACCGCTGGTAAAATGCCGCTCGCCGTTTGGGAATTTCCCCCACGCGCAACACGACCACGCACAACAGGGTCAAAAGCAGGGGATTGCCCATCAATAGCTGGATACGCTCCCCGGAGGACTCGCTCGTTTCCCTGGATCCCAACAAACGTTGGGAACGAACCTTGATCGCATTCTTTTCGGCGTCGCCGTAATGCTTGCACGCTTCATCAAACCAGAGGGTGACGAACGATTCCACCTGTCCCTGATCCAACGGGCGGACATCCAAAGGAAAAAAATGCTTGAGATCAACACCCTTGTCGTACCCGGAATAACGACAGGAAACAACGGCATGGATCTCCTTGTTTTGGACGGCAAACATGCATTCGGCAATGCGATGGGCCACTTTTTTTCTCAACGCTGAATCGGCAATTTCATCCAGCCCGTCAAACAACAATAAAAGTTTACCCTCCGACCAAAGATGCCGATTCAACTCCTTTGGAAAACGCTCGCCGGAAAGTTCGTTCAGTTCCTTGTTAATAAACTTTTCAAGCGGTTGATGAAGAAACTCATCTTTGAAGTGACGCAAACGAAGAAATACCGGAATGATTCCCCGGGGAAGACCAAAGGCGCTCGACCCCTGGTTCAGGCACAGATGCAGAATTTTTTTGAGCGATGTGGTTTTTCCCGCCCCCGGTTCACCGAACAATACAACGCATTGGCGTAACGTTCCATCGGGAGTGATGAAAATTTTGTCCAGGTCGACATCGCCCATACTGTTTTCACGGGCTTGCCATGCCACAGGTTGTCTGCGATTCGCTTCCAGATCGATGTCCAAATTTCTCTGCGAAATACGGAGGGGAACAAACACTTTTTCCATATCAAGGTGGATGTCGCCCCCCTCCACACCCATCATGGATAGTTTGCCAAATTTTTCCAGCGCCCACTCGGCATAGGAAACAGACCCGGACGAGGGGTGTTGACTGACGGAAGCACCGATGGATTCCGCCAGTTCCACAAACAACTCTTCCTGTTCTGTCTGGGTTCTGTGTGCCAAAGTTTTTTCAGGAGTCCCAATCCCTTGAATCTCTGCCAGATTGATACTCTTTTTCTCCTTTGTTCTGGGATGGGTAAAGATGATTTCTGTAGATTTAACAATAGAAGGACTCAAAAATACTGGAATAATTCTCAGATTTCCATTCAGGTATGCATTGAGCAAGAGAGGCAATTCATGCTCATAAATAAAATCAGAGGCGAGAAAAGATTGGGAAATGAAAAGTACTGCGGTGTTGGCTTCATCCAACGCTTTTGCAATCTCTTCCTTCCATTTATCACCGGGTTCAATTTTTTTGTCATGCCATACATTAACCAATCCCTGACGTTCCAACGGCCTAATATGCTTAATAAAATGAGAAACATCTTCTGAATCATCATGACTATAACTCACAAATGCTTTTGAATTATATTTCATTAACTTCCTCCAATGATGGGCGGCCAACCATCAACGCCAATATTCTTTAATCTATTTTTTAGTACATTTGTTTTCTCTCATAAGGTTTGATAATGTTCAATGGTTTTTCATCGCGAGCGTATATTGTAAGAGCGTTCATATCGAAAACTGACTCTTCATTACTTCCACACGAATAATCATTGTTGGATTTCATTGATCTCTACCAATGAAAACTTGGCAACTATTTCTGAATTGTTCAACGCCTGCCAAATCTTGTTGCGCCGCCTTCCCTTGGGCCGGCTGAGAACAACCGGTCGGTCAGATGGGAAGACAACGCCAAATCGACCCGTAACAAGCTCCCCGCCCGATCCGGGCCGAACCACAACAAGTTGAAAAATCAGTCGTGCAATTGGGCAATGTCCATCCTGTTGACTCCGAAAACAGGCGAATATACAAAGAATTTGTCACTTTGAATGACAATAATTGGCCTCAATATGTCATTTTACAAATCCAGGGAGCTGCTTCCCCTGGACCCAAAAATCAAGAACCAAAGCTGGCGGGGGCGGCGAGGCGAAAGCCTAAGCCGACACCACGATTGCTCATAGGGAAACCACCGCAGCAGGTAAACTGGAAGATGTCCATCGGAAGGAGCCAAGATCCTCCCCTGACAAGATGCATATTCCCATCCCCTTCGGTAACAAGGGGATCCTTGACCAGAGATGAGGCACGTTTTCTAAAAGCCGCTTTATCCCAAACATCCCGACACCATTCCCATGTGTTCCCAGACAAATCGAGATGCCCAAATGGACCCTGTCCCAAAGGGTATTGCCCAACAAGTGCCGGTTTGCCTGTTTTCTCATCTAATCCAAAACAGGCATGTTCCACAGTCGGGCCATAGTTGCCCCAGGGAAATTGGCGAGCATCCGTTCCGCGGGCGGCAAATTCCCACTGCGCATCGGTGGGAAGGGAAAACTCCTTGCCCGTCGATTCCGAGAGCCATTCACAAAATTTTATGGCATCGTTCCAGTCCACTCCAACGACCGGTTGCATGTCGTGCGAAAATCGTTCATTACCCCAACTTTCTGGCTTCCGGTATGTTCGATTTTCCTCAAGGAAACGGCGATACAGATCGTTAGTCACTGGGGTTTCCGCAAGGTAGAACGGGGACAGTTGCACCTGATGTCTCGGATTTGTCCAATCAAGACGATCCTCTCCCATAGTAAAAACACCCCCTGGGACCGGCAGCATCCGCAGCCCTGGCAGTATGTCAATGATGGGTGGGAGTGGGTTGGGAGGGTCTAATGGGCGCTGTGCGGACAATTCTCGAATACGCCTGTTCAACTCCCGGAAAATATTCTTCCGCTCCAGTGGTGTCATCGACTCCAGTGTCTGATCGGGTGAGCCATATCCTTGGAAGGCGGCCAGATCGATATTTTCTTCCTTCTTTGTTTTCTGATGCTTGAATGGAATCTTGGCGGCCTCTTCATCGAAGGGACTGACAAAAACAGGAAGGATCGTCAATCCCCTGTTCAAGTGCGCGTTCAATAAAGGTGGCAATTCATCGTTGATAATAAACTCCGACACAAGAAATGATTGCGAAATGAACAATATTGCCGTATTGGCCGCACTGATGGCACTTTTGATTTCGCTCCTCCATTCTTCTCCTGGCTTGATGTTCTTGTCGGTCCAGACCTTAACCAAACCATCGCGTTCTAATGCTCTCTTGAATGGGAAAAACTCATTCAATAATAATTCATCAAAATGACTATAGCTTACGAAAACGTTTGACATGGCTCACCCCAATCGATCAATTGATATTCTTTCCGGCCTAATAATAAACCAAAACATGATTTGATGTCCAACCCCCGGGGATAAGCCCCTGGTCTGTCTTCCGCGACGTTGGAATCGTTGCCACCGGCATCGAAACCTTTATCCCCGACGGTGGGTGGACTATGATGGTGCTGGTTGCTTGATGCCGGGAACGCATACTCCGATGGAGGGTTGGATGAGCCAATTGTTGATTGCCTGCGATCATGGGGCGTGGTCTTTGAAAGATGAACTGGTGAAGCATCTGCGCGATAAACGTGGCCTGGAGGTCGGTGATCTGGGGGTGAATGGACCCGACTCGGTCGATTATCCCGCCTTTGCCGCGGAACTGTGTCGGCGGATCGGTCGGGGTGAGGCGCAAAGGGGGATTCTCCTGTGCGGCACCGGCCTGGGCATGTCGATGGCGGCCAACCGGTTCAAGGGGATTCGGGCCGCACTGTGTCATGATGAATTCACCGCGCGCATGTCCCGCCAGCATAACGATGCCAATGTCCTGGTCATCGGTGGCCGGGTGACGGGTCCGGGACTGGCCATCGCCATGATCGACGTCTGGCTTGCCGAACCCTTTGAAGGGGGACGGCATCAACGGCGCATCGATGCCCTGGATACCCTGGGTCCCATCTGAATCACCTCCCCCATCGCCGCTTTTCGAATCGTTACCATCCAAACAGAGGATTGCCATGATTGATTCATCCGCACCACTCCATACCGTCGATCCCGAAATCCATGCCGCCATCCAGGCCGAATTGGGTCGTCAACGGGATCAGATTGAACTGATCGCCTCGGAAAACATCGTCAGTCGGGCGGTGCTTGAGGCCCAGGGGAGTGTGATGACCAATAAATATGCCGAAGGATATCCCGGCAAACGGTATTATGGTGGTTGCGAGTTTGTCGATCGGGCCGAGGCGCTGGCCATCTCCCGGGCCAAGGCATTGTTCGGCTGCGAATATGCCAACGTTCAACCCCATTCCGGTTCCCAAGCCAACATGGCAGCCTATCTGGCGGTCGCGGGTGCGGGAGATCTGCTGCTGGGGATGTCGCTGGCCCATGGTGGGCATCTGACCCATGGGGCCGCCCCCAGTTTTTCGGGACAACTCTTCCGTCCCGTGCAGTATGGCCTCCATCCCGAAACGGAAACCATCGACTATGACGAAGTGGAACGGCTGGCACTCCAGCATCGCCCCCGCATCATCGTCGCCGGGGCGTCCGCCTACAGCCGCATCATCGATTTCCCCCGGTTCCGCAAAATTTGCGATGCCGTCGGTGCCGACCTGGTGGTGGACATGGCCCATTTCGCCGGACTGGTGGCGGCGGGCGAACATCCAAGTCCGTTCCCCTATGCCGACATCGTTACCACCACCACCCACAAAACATTGCGTGGCCCGCGTGGCGGCATGATCCTCACCAACCGTGAGGATCTGGCCAAAAAGATCAATTCCAAAATATTCCCGGGAATTCAAGGTGGCCCCCTGGAACATGTCATCGCCGCCAAGGCGGTTGCCTTCCATGAGGCGCTGCAACCCGAATTCAAAGACTATGCGCGGCGGATCCGGGCCAATGCCAATGCCCTGGCCGCCACCCTGGTGGCGCATGGGTTGCGGATCGTCTCCGGCGGGACCGACAATCATCTGATGCTGGTCGATCTGACCTCGCGCAACATCACCGGCAAGGATGCGGAAGCGGCCTTGGAGCGGGCCGGCATCACCTGTAACAAAAACGCCATTCCCAACGATCCCCGTTCCCCGTTCGTCACCTCGGGCATCCGCCTGGGGACTCCGGCGGCAACGACGCGTGGGTTTGACGAAGAAGCCTTCAAAATGGTTGGACAGTGGATCGTTCAGGTGGTCGACGCCGTCTCGGCCCATGCCGAAGGCGACCGGACGGTCGAAGCCCGGGTCCGGCAACACACCCTGGCATTGTGTCAACGCCATCCCATCTATCCAGGCATGAACTGAAGAATATCTTAATGATCAAGAATAAAAAGGGGTCTGGGGGATTGCCCCCGGGGTGTTGATTTTGAAGGACCAAACGCGGACACGGATGATGGATCGGGCATTGCGTCTGGCGGCCCGGGGGCTTGGGCGGACCCACCCCAATCCCGTCGTCGGATGCCTGCTGGTCAAGGATGGACGTGTCATCGGCCAGGGGTTCCACCCCAAGGCGGGCCTTGGGCACGCCGAGGTCCATGCCCTGGCCCGGGCTGGAACCCACGCCCGGGGTGCGACCGCCTATGTCACCCTGGAGCCTTGCAGCCATCACGGACGGACCCCCCCCTGCGCCGATGCCCTGATTGCCGCCGGCGTGACCGAAGTGGTCGCCGCCATGACCGATCCCGATCCCCGGGTGGCGGGCCGGGGGTTTGCGCGACTCAAAGAGGCTGGTATAGTGGTCCATGTCGGAACAAGGGCATCCCAGGCATGTGTCCTGAATGCCCCGTTCATCAGTCGGATCCTGCGCGGACGTCCTCTGGTTTCGGTCAAGATGGCCGCGTCCCTGGATGGCAAGACGGCGACCCGTACCGGTCACAGCCAATGGATCACCGGCCCTGAGGCCAGAACCAGCGTCGGTCGTCTGCGGGATACCCACGATGTGATCATGGTGGGTGTGGGTACCCTGTTGGCGGATAATCCACGCTTGAACTGCCGTATCGCCGGCGGAAGGGATCCCATCCGGCTGGTGGTGGATTCCCGCCTGCGAACCCCTCTGGATGCCGCCATCTGGACCGCGTCCGATGCCCCCCTGTGGTTGGCCACGGTGGGCGACGAACACCGGGAAGAGGCGCGCCGGTTGCGTGATCGGGGTGCCACCCTGCTGGTTTGCCGCGATGATGGCCAGGGACGGGTCAGCATGCCCGATCTGATGCTCCGATTGGGAACCCTGGGAATCAACAGCGTCCTGTCGGAAGCGGGCAGCACCCTGACCGGAACGTTGTTGGCGTGTGACCTGGTGGATCGGTTGTTCCTGTACCTGGCTCCCATGCTCATCGGTGGTCAGGATGCCCCGGGTCTGCTCGGTGGTATGGGGATCGCCCGGTTGACCGATGCCTTTACTTTGGAAAACACCCAGGTCATCTCCCTGGGACGGGATTTTCTTGTCAGTGCTACGTTAGGTGATTTTATGCGGAATGGACCACCATGTTCACCGGCTTGATCGAAGGGGTCGGCACCATTCGCAGCCTGCAAAAAGGGGGGGCTGACTGGCTTTTGGGGGTGAATGCCCCGTTTGACATGGCGACCGTGGCCCTGGGTGATTCGATTGCCATCAATGGGGTCTGCCTGACCGTGGTTTCCCGGGAATCCCCGGGCTTTACCGTTCAGGTCTCCAGGGCAACCGTCGCCGTTACCACCATGGCGCAAATCCGCGTCGGCCAAACCGTCAACCTGGAACGGGCCATGGTCCTGGGAGGTCGGTTGGACGGTCACCTGGTCCAGGGACATGTCGATACCGTGGGAGAGGTCGAACGCCTGGTGGCACAGGGCGATTCGGTGGCCATTTGGTTCCGTGTGCCGGCGGCGTTTGGCCGCTATATTATCGCCAAAGGCTCCATCGCCGTGGACGGCGTCAGTCTGACGGTCAACGAAGTGATCGACAGTGGCGCGGCGACCCGTTTCACCGTCAATATCATCCCCCATACCGGCCAGAAAACCACCCTCTCCACCCTGGTTGCGGGAAGTAGGGTCAATGTCGAAACCGACCTCCTGGGGCGCTATGTGGAACGGTTGTTGGTCACCGGCGGCTGGGGGGGACGTTCAACATCGATCATCGATGAAGCTTACCTGACAAAGAAAGGTTTCTGACTGACATGTCTTCGGACTTCAATTCCATTGGGGAAATCATCGACGATTTCCGACAGGGCCGCATGATCATCCTTGTGGATGATGAAAACCGCGAAAATGAAGGTGATTTGATCATTCCGGCAGAAGATTGCACGTCCGAGGCGGTGAATTTCATGGCCCGATTCGGTCGTGGCCTGATCTGCCTGGCAATGACGCGCGAACGGGTCGAATATTTGCAAATCCCCCTCATGGTGGTGGACAACGACGCCAAATTCAAAACCGCCTTCACCGTCTCCATCGAGGCCAAAACGGGCGTCACTACCGGTATTTCCGCTCATGACCGCGCCCGTACCATCGCGGTTGCCATCGATGACAAAAGCCTTCCCTCCGACCTGGTCCGCCCGGGACATGTCTTTCCCCTGATCGCCAAGGATGGGGGCGTCTTGGTTCGGGCGGGACATACCGAGGCTTCGGTCGATCTGGCGCGGATGGCTGGACGTAAACCAGCGGCGGTAATCTGTGAAATCCTCAATGAAAACGGCACCATGGCCCGGGTTCCCGATCTGATCCCCTTCGCCCGGGCTCACGGACTGAAAATCGGTACCATCGCCGAGTTGATTTCCTATCGTACCCAGAATGAAAAATTGATCCATCGCCAGGTTGAAACCCGGCTCCCTTCCATGTTTGGCGGCGACTGGAGACTGTTCGTCTATACCAACGATGTCGATGATTTCCAGCATGTCGCCCTGATCAAGGGGGAAATCAATGCCAACGAACCCGCCCTGGTTCGGGTCCACAGCGAATGCCTGACGGGGGATCTGTTCGGTTCGCTTCGGTGCGACTGTGGCAGCCAACTCCGGGCCGCCATGGAACAGATCGGACAGCAAGGAAGTGGCGTGCTGCTGTATCTGCGCCAGGAAGGACGTGGCATCGGCCTGATCAACAAAATGCACGCCTATAACCTTCAGGACAAGGGCCTCGATACGGTGGAAGCCAACAAAGAGCTTGGTTTTCCCGCCGATTTGCGTGATTATGGCATCGGAGCCCAAATCCTGCGTGATGTCGGTGTCCGCAAGATCAGAATCCTGACCAACAACCCCAAAAAAATCATCGCCCTGGAAGGTTACGGTCTGGAAGTGGTAGAACGTGTTCCCATCGCCATCCCCGCGGGCAGCGGCAATGCCCAATACCTGGCGACCAAACGTCACAAACTGGGTCACCTCCTGCCCCATATCCATGGAGAAGGGGAACTCAAGGAACATGTGGACCCGGGCAAGGGATGACTCACGGCAGGCAAGCGCCAGTCATCCACTGGGTGACTTGCAATCCACTGACAGCTTCCATTGAAGGAAACGTAAATCCATGTCTGAACAGGTACGCATTCTGGAAGGCCATCTCAATGTCGGTCATGGCGGTGTTTATGGTATCATCGTCTCCCGCTTCAACGGGTTCATTACCGAACGGCTGTTGGAGGGGGCGCTGGATTGTTTTCAGCGACACGGTATCGAGAACAAGGGAATTACCGTTGTTCGTGTTCCGGGTGCCTTCGAAATTCCGATGGCCCTGTCGCGGATGGCCAAAACCGGCCAATTTGCGGGAATCGCTTGCCTGGGAGCCGTCATCCGTGGTTCCACACCTCACTTCGACTACGTGGCGGCGGAAGTCAGCAAGGGGGTGGCGGCGGTGGCCATGGAATATGGAATCCCGGTGGGATTTGGCGTTCTGACCACCGATACGGTGGAACAGGCCATCGACCGGGCCGGTACCAAGGCGGGCAATAAAGGATGGGAAACTGCCCAATCCTTGATCGAAATGGTCGATTTGTTCACAAAAATATGAGACGGCGGTTCGTGAGGCGCAACAATGACCAGGTACATGGTCAGACCAGGTCGGCAACATGAAACATGAACATTCCTGTTTGTGCATTCCAACATCATGGATGGCGATTGGGAGGGAGGCATGACACAGGCAATGAACAATGACCTGTCAGAACTGGCCAGGTTGGTACCCATTCCGACCGGACGTCACAAAGCCAGGGAACTGACGTTGCAGGCCCTTTATCAGAGCGATATAACCGGCGAAGATGTCCAATATGCCGTGGAACAGTTGTGTGAGGAAAACCACGGCGGCCATGTCGATCTGGATTATTTCCAGAAAATCGCCTCCGGCACCTGGAAGCGGATCGAGGAATTGGACCAGATGATCTCCCGGGTGGCGGACAACTGGTCGGTGCAACGGATTGCCACCATTGACCGCAATGTTTTGCGGCAGGCAGTGTTTGAATTGCTGACGGAACCGGGTTTGGATGTTGGCGTGATCATCAACGAAGCGGTCATCCTTTCCAAACGTTATGGGGACAAAAAGTCCGGGGCTTTTGTCAATGGGGTACTGGACCGTCTGGCACGGGAGATCCGGACCCGAGTCGATTCCCCGAGTCGATAGGAGTATTGCGTGTGGTGAATGACAGAACGGTGGCATCGTTGGGAGAATTCGGACTCATCGAACACTGTTTCAAGGAATTGGGACGAACCGATGTTCCCGGGGTGAGTGTGGGCATCGGAGATGATGCCGCAGTTCTCCTGGTGCCGCGCACCCAGGATCTTTTGGCGACGACGGATACCCTGGTGGAGGGGGTCCATTTCACCTCGGATACCGATCCCGTTACCCTGGGGTGGAAAACTCTGTGTGTCAATCTTTCCGATATTGCCGCCATGGGGGGTGAACCGCGCTGGTATCTGCTCTCCATTGCCCTGCCATCAACGACGTCCCTGTCATGGGTGGAGCAACTGGCGCAGGGAATGAATGAAGCGGGAAAGCAGTTCCGGGTGACGTTGGTCGGGGGTAATACATCAAGGACTTCGGGTCCGATGGTGTTGACCCTGAATCTGTTCGGCGTGGTTGGTCACGAACGCGCCCTCATGCGTTCCGGAGCCAATGTGGGGAATCGTATTTATGTATCGGGGACCATTGGCGATTCCACGCTGGGTCTGCGGCATCTCCAAAAAACGGACCAGGATACAAGTAATAACATTGACGTTGAAACCCAATACCTGATCAAGCGCCACTTGCGCCCCGATCCGCGGATTGCGCTGGGCATGGCCCTGGTTGATGCTGCGCTGGCCCGCGCGGTGATTGATGTTTCCGATGGTCTGCTCGCAGATCTGGGCCACCTGTGTCGGGCTTCCGGGGTGGGTGCCGATCTCGATCTGGAAAAAATCCCCCTGTCTGCTGCTGCCCGCACCTGGTTGGGCAATGGCGGTCAGGAAAAATGGAAAACACTGCTGACGGGAGGTGAAGATTACGAACTCCTGTTCACCGTCGCCCCCGGTGCCACCGACCAACTCCCCGCCCTGGCCGCCAACCTTGGCTTGCCTCTGACTGAAATCGGTGTCATCTCCAAACAGGAAGGCATTCGCCTTTTTGAAGGGGGGCAACCGATGGTGATCCAGGAGTCCGGCTTCCGACATTTTTGATGGTTGAAGTCCCAAACGTTTGCCCCCCCTGATCCAGATCTGCCGTTTCCTGTTCGTTCTGCTTTGTCACATTCATTAATCAGGGATTATTGATATTTAGAATAATTAATGAATGCGACAAAGTAGCATCAGGTATGATCCAACGTTTGCAAAAGACCCGACAACGGGATCGAGAGCCATTCCGGTCGATTGTTCATTTCGTAACGCATTTCGTACAGTGCCTTTTCAATGACAAAAAATTGAATCAATCGATCCATCTCCCCGGCATCGAAGGGGACTGCCGGAAGTCCCATGATCGATTGGCGATAGCTTTGAAGAAACGCCTCGGTGGCCTGTTGCCACCAGTTTTGGATCAAGGGGGCGAGGCGGCTGCGATCAATGGAATGTTCCGCAATCGTATGATTGGTCGCCATGGCGGCGACATAACTGATGGAACGTAACATCCCCGCCACATCCCTCAACGGAGAATGTTTTTTTTGTCTTTCTTCCATGGGCCTGGCGGGTTCACCTTCAAAATCAGTGATGACGAAATCATTTTCCCTCAGAAGTACCTGACCCAGGTGATAATCGCCGTGGTAACGCATTTTTGATGCGGAAACGGTCCCCAAGAATTGCGGCGAGATCCGTTCAAGCAATACCGAACGCAACTGCAACAAACGTTCTCCTTGACGGCGGGTCTCCTCCGGCAGTCCGGGTATTCGGATGGCCAGCGTATCGAGTGTGGCGTCCACCTCATCATGAAGCTGCCGGGACCAGGCGTTGAGATCATCCGGGGTGATGGGTTCAGGTTCAAAGGCGGGGTTGCCGGTGGGACGACAAAAAGCCGCGTGCAATTCGGCGGTGCGGCGCCCCAGTGTCTGCATCATCAGGACAAAAAAGGGATGGCCGTCATCTTTGACTTCTGCCCTTTCCGCAAGGGGTTTGGACAACTCTTCCGTGAGAAATCGTTCCAGATAGTCAACGGAAAAGTTCCAACCCGTCCCCTGATTTTCCACGTAGGATTGGAGCAGGGCCAAGGTCAGGACCGTCCCATCGGCATGGCGGTATTCAATGGCCCCGGCCACCGGAACAATATGGGAAAGGGGGGACTCTTCGGTGAGAAAACGACCGACCGCGACTTCCGGATTGGTGCCAGGTTGGAGGCGGCGATATCCCTTGAGAAACAGGCTGTTTCCAAAGTATACCGCAGTATTGCTTTGTTCCAGCATCGGATGACGAACCGGTTCTTCGAGACTGGCGAGCAGATCACCAAAAATTCGGCCTGATCGAAACTCTACCCGACCATTCCCCAAAGGAAGGTCGAGATTTTGGTGGATGCTCCGTACAAGCGAACGGCAAAATTGATTGTCCCCAAAGGCACCATAAAGAATTCCGACCCGCTCCTTTTGCCGAACCTTGGCCAATGACCAAGCCGATAGCGCAGCAAGTTTTTCCTCGCTGTTCTCCTCTTCCCAGCAGATTGCCAGAGGGAGAAAATAAAGCTGGGGGGGAATACCGGTACAATGAACTGCAATAATGGTCAACAACCAGATCCCTTCGGCGCTCTTCAATTCGCCGCTTTCCACGATTTCAATGCGTTCAATGGGATGCCCCTTGGCGGCGAACCAACGCTTGGATGCCAGATAGGGAGCAAAAACCTGATGCTGTAGTTTCTTCCTGGTGGTTGCGGCAATGGCGCGACTGACCGTAGAGGCATTGGCACGTCCTCCAGAAAAGGTCATCCAACCCTCGGTAAGCACCAATAAGGGTAACTCCTGGCGGACCGCACGTTTTTCATGCCAGTAGGGTTCCACCACGTCGGTTGCGAGACGAAACCCGTACGTGCCGTACCCTTTGAGCGTCAATAAATAGGGAAGGTCACCAATGGGAGGAAACGGAGTCCGGCCCAACAGTTCCACCGGAACCCGCCCCTTGAAAGCGGCCAAGTCCAACTCAACCGGTTGCGCACTGCGCGACAGGTTCACCACGCATAAAATGGTTTCATCCTCCCACTGCCGTACATACGACAAAATTTTCCGATTTCCCGGCTCAAGGAAGGTGATGCGGCCACGACCAAAAGCATTGAATTTTTTTCGCACGCTGATCAGGCGTTTGATCCTGTGCAACATGGATGAGGGATTTCGTTCCTGAGCCTCGACATTGATCGCCTGGAAGCCAAAAATCGGGTCCATGTTGGGGGGAAGATAAAGGCGCTGGGGATCGGCTTTGGAAAAACCGGCGTTACGGTCGGGACTCCACTGCATGGGTGTTCTGACGCCATTGCGGTCACCCAGATAGATGTTGTCCCCCATGCCAATTTCATCGCCATAATAGATGATGGGCGATCCTGGAAGGGTCATGAGGAGAAAATTGACCAGATCGATCTTGTCACGATTGTTTTCCATGAGGGGCGCCAGGCGGCGGCGGATGCCAACGTTGACGCGCATGCGGGGATCGGTGGCGTACACGTGGTACATGTAATCACGCTCCGCCTTCGTGACCATTTCCAAGGTCAATTCATCATGGTTGCGTAAAAATATGGCCCACTGACAGTTGTTGGGGATTTCGGGTGTCTGCTGCATGATCTCGACGACGGGATGACGGTCTTCCTGAGCCACCGCCATGAAAATGCGTGGCATGACTGGAAAATTGTAGGCCATGTGGCATTCATCGCCATCGCCAAAATATTCGCTGACATCTTCTGGCCATTGATTGGCTTCGGCCAGCAGCATGCGATTGGAATAATGGGTGTCCAGTTCCTTGCGGATTTCCTTGATCACTGCATGCGTTTCGGGAAGATTTTCATTATAGGTTCCTTCCCGGACGCACAGATAGGGGATGGCATCCAAACGAAATCCATCCACGCCCAAATCCAGCCAAAAACGCATGATTTGGATGACCGCTTTGACGACCTCAACATTGTTATGGTTCAAATCGGGCTGGTGAGAAAAAAATCGATGCCAATAGTAGGCTCCGGCGGCCTCATCCCAGGCCCAATTGGATCGCTCTGAATCGGTAACAATGATACGGGTTTCGGGAAATTTCCTGTCGGTCTCCGACCAGACGTAAAAATCACGTTCCGCCGATCCTGGAGGGGCGAGGCGGGCTGCCTGGAACCACGGATGTTGGTCGGATGTGTGATTGATGACCAGTTCGGTGATCACCTTCAAACCCCGCTTGTGCGCCTCATGGATGAACACACTGAAATCCTCCATGTTTCCATATTCAGGGTTGATGGAAAGGTAATCGGAAATATCATACCCATCATCCTTGAACGGTGAAGGATAGAACGGCAATAACCACAGGGTGTTGATTCCCAAATCCTTCAAATAATCCAATTTTTGTGTCAGTCCGATGAAATCGCCGATGCCATCGCCATTACTGTCGTAGAACGTTTTGACATGCAGTTCATAGATGATGGCATTTTGATACCAAAGAGGGTTGTTGTCCCAATCCAAATCTTTGGTAACCTGTGATTGTTTGTGATCACTCTCGGCAAGGTTCATTGTTCTTTCCAATTGATTGCCCTTGAAAAGGGTTGGGTTTCCGATGTGTGTTCAGAGGGCCCGTTCGGAGGTTAGCCCATCTTTCGCGATTCGACCAACTTAAATAGGCTAATAAATTGATTTTGAAAGATATGGCATGCAAAGGTCGGCACCACGGGGGATGGATTGGTTCAATGAGATTTCTGGTGGTGGTTGGGCTGGTAAATCCATGCGCATTTGTTGCAACAAAATGAGCTGGTCTTTTTCAGGTTGTGTGTAGCGGGATAGGGTAATGTGACGACCATCGGTAGTGGGCAAATGCACGTCTACCATCTGGATGGAGGCAAATTTTTCAAACACTGCCCGAGGAGTCAACCCAGGAGCCAAAGTGCGTAGTCGTTGCTTAAGCGTGACCTGGAGGCAGTAGGCAACAAAGGCCACAAAAATGGGAGCTTCAATGCGATTATCCAACTGGTGATGAATGGGACGAATCGCCAGATCTCCTTTCAACTCCTTGAACACCTGTTCAATTTCAGTGAGTTGCATGTAGTGGTTCCAAAGTGGGGATGGATCTTTGTCACGGAGATTGGTTCGCAGCAGATAACTGCCTTCCCGGCGGCGTGCCTTGCGCAGCCGTTCACGATCCAGACGGAACGTAAACGTATCTTGTGTGACAACTTCATTTTTTCCCGGAAGCTTGATATCAACCAGGCTGTAGGCTCGACCTGCTTTTTTTTTGGCGGCGCCAAGTTTGAGAAGAAGATCATCTCGCGACAATTTCTGGAGTTGCAGTTCACCAAGACGCTTCCAAAGCTTCTTTAAACGGCGACGGCGCATTCCGCGCTCCTTGTCCACTCGGCCATCACTACGCGCCAAAATGTAGAGTTCTTGATCACACTCAAGAAGTTTAACCTTGACCAACTCACGTGCTTGTCCCCATGGTTTGGCAAGGAAAGATTTCTCCAGTTTGTTCAATCGTCCCCTGGGAGTACCCACCAGGTAGTCAATGGGGAATTGGGCCGTGCGCATTTTTCTGAGGGTTTCTTCGGTGGGAATCCCACGGTCCATCACCCATGTGCGGTTGGCCCGACCATATTGTTTCTCGATTTTTTCAAGAAAAGTGTCCAAAGTGGTCTTGTCCGAGGTGTTACCTGGCATGACTTCATAGGCGAGGGGAAATCCATCGGTGGTGACGATGAGGGCGATGATTACTTGCACGCAGTCTGATCGCTTGTCCCGGCTGTAGCCAAATCGTTTTTTACCTTCCTCCGTGGGAATGGCCTCAAAATAGGTGCTGGTCAGATCGTAAAGCAGTACGTCAAAGGTGGCATCAAATAGGGTGTGCCATCGTCGGGTGAGAAATGAAAAGAAATTATTCTTGTGTTCCAATAGGTTGTCCAGGCAACGATACAGATTGTCCTTTTGAACCAATCCGAAATCCTCGCCCAGCAAATCTCCAATGGCATTTTGTTCAAACCATTGTCGATGCAATCGCCATTCGCTGCCAGGGTCAAGCAATCGATAAACAACCAGAGTCTTGAACACATTCAACCAATGGGTTCCCTTACGACTGGGTTTTAATTTGTCGGACCAAAACGAATCAAGATCCAACTGATCCCATAACTGACTGGCCAACCAACATCCACCCCATTGCCTGGGGCGGCGGATCTGAAGCCCGCTGAGGCGAATTTGAACAACTTCGCAATCTGGCACCGGTATGGCCCGATATTCCGGGAAAAGCACCATTTGTTCAGGTCGGGCTTTGCCTTCCTGAAAAACCTCAATGGTCTTGCACCACGCAGCTTGTTGCGTGTCGTTGATTTCACCGAGATACAAAACCTGCCGCTGAACATGCCGGTTTCCTTGGATGCGCCGATTTTCCACGATGCTCCAGTAGCGGTGAATCTTGCCGTCCTTGCGGCGAATTTCTGATCGAAGAAACATACCCCGATTTTTCCGGATAACCTCATCCAGGTCAAACGGGTAGGTCGGCACCACAAAGGAATTGAAGACTTTTTGGAAAGATGAACCGTTGATACGCTTGGCTTTTTTGGTCCGGTTACCCAGAAATTTTTCCATGTCGGGGGTCGAATCGCGAAAGATGGGATAGGTATGGATGGCCAGAACCAGTTGCGGGGTGATTTCGGCGATGGCGTGCGGTTGAATGCCGATTCCTTCAGGAAGGAGTCCCGCGTGTTTCAATGCAATCAGGAAGTAGGCACGGTCCTGGGCCCGGGCGACAACCATCCGATCCAAATCTTCTTCCGAAGGAAACAGGTGCAGCGCTGATCGGGTATCGATGTCATCGCCTTTCCAGAAGCCTTGAAGTGTTGGCAGATCCACGCGGCTCAAGGCAACCAGGGCTTGGCGGGGATAATCTGAAGGTGGTTTGAATGCCCCTTTTGCGGTTCGTTCCAACAGGAATGGCCGGTAGGATAGTACGTTGGCTGTGGCAAGATGGGAACGAAATCCCTTGGGTGCCCCGCCCAGGTCTGATCCGATGACCATGCAACGATTACGTTGGCTTTCCAGCATGACGATCGCCAGAAGATCAGAAAATGGAAAGGAAACGTAGGCTCCCTGTTTCGTCGGCAATCCATCCGGGATCCAGAATTGCCGAGCCAGGCCAATGATGTGGTCGATGTGCAATGCCCCCCTGTAACGCATGTTGGCGCGCAAAACGGCGATGAACGGGGCATAGGCTTCCCCTCTCAGGAGGTGGGGCACCATGGGAGGCCGTTTCCAGTTCAATCCCTGGGGATGGTGGGGATCGGGTGGCAATCCCATTGAGGTACCCGGGGCCATCGTCTCCTGCCAGGTCCAGGCTTCAGATCCACCAGGATCGACGCCTGAAGCCAAATCCTGGTACAACCCGATTTCCAGCCCGCTGCGTTGGGAACGTGCTCCCAGAACAGCGAGTTGCTCCTCAACGAGCCATTGCAACCAAATGTAAAATTCAATTTCCTCAGTATGCTCAATCGCAAATTCGGTTACCGCCGGAGCTTGTGGATGGCGGTAGTCTTCGGGCCAGGCCGGCCAGAAATCGCCCTGGAAATGATCCTGAAGTGCTTCAAAGCGGGCGTGACATTCCAACGCCTTCCCCCCACCTTTTCGGAACAGACGAAATGCACGGGCGCGGGGGCTGTCGTGCGCCAGGTGGTGATTACGAAAATGGCAGAACATAACGGAGAGAACTTCAAACTTGGCAGCCGATACCGCCTCATGGTCCACGTTTTCACGGGAACGGAGTTCTCGCAGTCGGTTTTGGAACGCTTCGGAGGCAACCAGGAAGCGGGCTGCCTCACATTCCATGAATTCCTGAACCTGTTCCAGATCGAGATGGAGGACGTTGGAAAAACATCGACTGGAAGGTCTGTGAGGATCGATACGGTTTGGATTGCCCCGCATCAGGGCATGCATGGGATTGACACCGACCACGCCACTTCCCGACTGTGCCGACATGGCAACCAGGGTGTGCAGATCGCCGAAGTCGCCGATGCCCCAGTTGCGTTGTGAGCGCAATCCAGAAAGTTGCGCCATGGTGCCCCATACGCGACCGTCATTGCGCACGGCGCTGGGTTGATGGCAGCCGAATGGAGTGACGATCAGGGGGTGGCGCAGGGTGAGAAGTTGCCGATAACGGTCCCGGATTCGTTGATGGGGTTGGTGATTGATGGCGTTCCAATCCAACGTACTGGATCTGAAGGTTTCCAGAGCACATGGATCGGGAATCCGCTCCAACAGGGATGGGTCGGAAAACCGCGAAAAGCTTGAGAATTCCCTTCTCCGGCCCTCGGTTACGGAAGATGCCAGGTCGGGGCCGAAGTCGCTGAAAAAAAGAAAAGGTTGAGCCGCGGCGAACTCTTCCCCCATGAACAGCATGGGGGGGTGTGGCGCGAGGAGCAGAATGGTGGTGATCGCCTCCAAGGGGGCTTCGGCAATCAGGTGACACAAACGTTCGCCGAAGGCCCGGTTCCCCACCTGGTCGTGCGTCTGCGAAAAATGGACAAAGGCGCCTGGAGGCAGGTGGGCACTGGGTTCGCCACGTCGTTCACCATCCCGGAATGGAGAGGGTTCGCCTTGGTAGGCAAACCCCTGGGTCAGACACCGGCCCAACCGTTGGACCGGTTGGGTGGTGTAGTCGGCGTAGTAGCCATCTTTTTCGCCGGTGGTCAGTACATGCAGGACGTGGTGGATGTCATCGTTCCATTGTGCCGTGGCCAGGATTGGGGAGGACAATTCGTCCCGGCGAAGGTATCTGGCTTGATTGCGATCATTTTCCAGTATGAGGTGAATATGGCGACGGGTCCCTGGTCCGGTTCTGACCGCCTGGGTCAGTTCGGTGATGATGTCTGGCGTTGTCGAATCGAAAATTGCGTGGATGGCATCGATTCGAAGACCGTCAAGCTGATATTCTTCCAACCAGAAAAGTGCGTTTTGGATGAAAAAATTCCGAACCGTGGGATTTTCCTCAAAATTGACGGCATCACCCCACGGTGTTTCATGGCGTGCCGTGAAAAATTCGGGTGCGTAGGCGTGAAGATAATTCCCTTCGGGGCCAAAATGGTTGTACACCACGTCCAGCAGGACCATCATGTTTCGTTCATGGGCGGCGGAGATGAGGCGTTTGAGATCTTCGGGCCGGCCATAGGTGGCATCGGGTGCGAAGAGGAGGACGCCGTCGTAACCCCAATTGAATCGACCGGGAAAGTCGGCCACCGGCATGAGTTCCAAGGCAGTGATCCCGAGATCGGCCAAAGCATCCAAACGCTCAATGACCCCATCAAAAGTCCCTGGCCTGGTAAAGGTTCCGACATGCAACTCATAGATGACCGCTTCCTCCCAGGGGCGTCCTCGCCACGGGGGGTCAGGCCAGTCGAATGCTTTGGGATCAACGACCTCTGAAGGACCATGGACATCCTTGGGATTGTAACGGGAGGCGGGATCGGGGATGAGCAAACCACCGGGCAGTCGAAACTGATAAGCGCTGCCGGGGCGGGCGCCGGGCTGAACCGACTCAAACCAGCCGGCACCAACGGTCTCCATGGGGGATTCCCGGGTTCCGTCAAGTCGTAACCAGACATTGGCGACACTTGGGGCAAACAATCGGAACCTGACGCCACCATCATCCATCAAGACGGGCCCAAACGGCATATCGTGAATATGTTTCATGGGGACTCCTTTGTGAGGGTTCTGTCGCAAACTTCATGATCGGACAGAGAGATTCCCAGAGATCTTCACTGATGATGCGGCAAGGGCATGGAACTGTTGTCACGGGGACGGCTCGCCCACGGTCTCACTCCCCATTGACCGACCAGTCATAGGGGAGATCCGCCTCGATGTTCATGGTTTGTGGCAGGTTCTGACGGTAGTGCTGGAGGAAGCCGGAAACGCCGCCCTGTTTGGCAAAGTCATCGGCGAACCATGAAAAAATGCGGGAAACTTTGACTGTCCCGCCCTCAAGACGTAATCCCTTGGCACTGTTTGCAAGGAAACCGCGGGCCTGGTCGTCCAACTGCTGATCCAATTGGGCCGCGACATAGGGTTCCCGGCGCAAGTCAGGACAACTGATGGAAGCACACACGATGGCCATGTGCATCCGAGGGTCTCCCATGGGGCGCAGGATCTCATGTTCAACCTGGTCCAGTGTGACTTTGGTGCCGCCTATGCTGCCCGCATCTTTTTTCCAGACCGGGCTTATGATCGAACCAACATCCTTGATGCTTTCAAGGGGCCAATGTTCGGCAACCATGTTCAAGGCAAGGATATTGTACGCATTGATATGGAAAGAAAGCTTTTCCTTGGGTCCGGAAAGGGTGGCGACGGGAAATTCCGCCAGCATCCGGACCGTCGCGGCAAAGTCCGGGTCTTTCTTCAAGGCTGTATAGTTGACCCAGTTCAAGACGGTCGCTTTGCGTGTTTGTGGGCTGACGTGGCGTTGCAACACGGCTTTGTACAAGCTCCAATCGGGCTCGGTTGCATCGGCGGGAGCAATACCCATCATGACGACCCCCAAAAGTGCCATGACGATCTGTCGAAACCATGATGATGGTGAACTCATGTCGTTTTCCTTGGTTGCGGTGCTGCATGAAGAATGGTCAGATTGGTCGGAAGTTCGGTAAGTGGTTGTGATACGACTTCGATCTTGTGACCAAAGACCCCCCCGGTCAAGGGTCGGGGGACAGGTTGGGGCACATGTTCCATGGCCCAGGATGCCAGTGGCAACCCTGCCTTGACCCGGTCCAGGGCTTCCCGGTAGCACACGATCAACCGGTGGAGATATTCCGGTTCGTAGAGCTGTCCTTCGATGCGTATGCGCGCAACCCCCGCCGCCGCCAGTTGTCCGATCCGATCCAGGGCGCACAGGTCGCTCGCCATGAACAGATGGTTGCGGCAATATTGATCCGCCTCCAACCAATAAATCCCCCCCGCCATATCACGCAGGGCATACTGACCGCCGACACACGGACCGGAACAAGGATCGGTACGGGTCGTTTTCGTGACATGAACGCCAATGGGACAATATTCCAGCAGCATTCCCGGCAACGCCCCGTGGACCACCACCTCCATGGGTAGGGTGATGTCATGCGCCAGATCAAGGAGGGTGTCCAGGGGCAGTTCCAATCCCGGTGTCCATGAATGTGCCCCCGCTTCATGCAACCATGCCACCGCCGCCCGATTCCACGGATTCAAGCCATAATCCCCATGGACCGGAACCGAGGTGTGTTGCCGCATGAAGGCCAGGGCACCTACATTGCTGACCCGATATTCATCCGGCGGGGAATGGCTCAAGGCTTCCAACAGCCGACCCAACTCCAAAAATTCACGTTGCGTCGTAATCCTGGGTGTTGCGATGCCGATCCGTTTTCCGGCCCGTTTACCTGCTGCAATCAGATTTTTCAGCCAGGATTCACGCCACCGCTCCTGTCCCCGGGCGACAAACTGTTCACCACCGACGTAGATCCAATCGCATGGTGCCGCAAGCATCGCATCGGCGGTTTGGGGATCGCCGCATCGGACTCCGAGTGCGGGTGGCGATGGCACCGGGTCCGGCGGAGCGGGTTTTCGCTCATCAGCCACCGTCAAATATTCTTCCCAGGGTCGTTCATGAATGACAATGGAAAAAAAACGGGGTTCCCGTTCGCCGGATAATCCCGATGATCCGGGTCCCGGACGGTGGAAGGCGTGACCGGTATTGACTTCCCGCAGGGTATGCCGTTTGAGGCGGTTGAGGGTGGAAAAATCGGTGAGATAACCGGCGGCATCGTCATGATACCGGTCAATGGCCTGCCGATAGGCGGCAACGATCGGTTGCAGGTAGTCGGCAGGTCGGGCACGCCCTTCGATTTTCAGGCAGCGGATTCCCGAAGCTGCAAGTTCGGGAATCTGGTGGTACAGGCACAGATCATTGCGTGCCAGGAGGTATTGGTCCTCGACCTCCCCCAACACACGTCCTTCACGCCGGTCGATCAGACTCCAGGACCAGCGACACGACTTCAAACATTTGCCCCGATTGGCGCTCATTCCAGTGGCGATGCCACTGTGGAAACATTGGGAGCCTTGGGCGACACACATGTCACCATGGACAAAATATTCGACTTCCAGACCACTTTCCTGTCCCAGACGGGCGGCGTCCTGGAGCGTGATGTCACGTGAAGCGATGATACGGGTGACTCCGTATTCCTTCAAAATTTGTGCCCCGTGGGAATGATGGATCGACATCATGGTACTGGCATGAAGCGGAATAACGGGTTTTTCCCGGCCAAACAGACGCAATGCCCCCAGATCCTGGATGATCAAGGCGTCGGGTTTCATGGATACCAGTTGCGGCACCCAGCCTTCCAGGAGGGCGAGTTCGGCATCGGTCAGCAGATTGTTCAGCGCCAGGTAACACCGCACCCCATGTTCGTGGGCATGATCGATGACCCGGGGCAGATCGTTTTCTTCAAAGTTCAACCAAGCCCCATGTTGTCGCATGGCAAAGCGTTTTCCGGCGACGTAGACTGCATCCGCCCCCGCCTCGATCACCGCCTTCAAGGTTTCCCACGTCCCCGCCGGAGCCAGAAGTTCCAATTTTTGCGCCATCAGGATCCCCCCTGCCCTGGCCGGCATCCTTCCATAAAAGCCAGATCCAGTGCCAGAGCCAAATGTTCGATCTGCGCCTCGTCCAGGATCAATGGGGGCATCAGAGTCAATACATTGCGGTCGGGTCCCGTCTTGCCTGCCAGGACGCCGTGGTCCTTCATCCGTTCCAGAATGACATCCAATACCGTCGCCGCCGGGGTACCATCTTCATGCACCAGTTCCGCACCCAACATCATCCCCCGCCCCCGCACCTGGGCAATGATGGGAAAGCGTTGCTGCAATCCGAGCAAAAGGGAACGCAAATGTTCTCCGGTTTGGGCCGCGCGTTCCTCCAGGCGATGATGTTCCATCAACGCCAAAGTTGCCAACGCCGCCTCTGCGGTCACCAGGTTGCCACCAAACGTCGAGGCCCCGGGCCGGGTGTAGGTCGCGGCAATGGCATCGGTGGTCATGAAGGCGGCGATGGGCAATCCGTTGCCCAAGGCTTTGCACAGGGTGAGGATGTCGGGTACCACCCCCGAATGTTCAAAAGCAAAACGCCGACCGGTGCGACAAAACCCGGTCTGGGCTTCATCCAGAATCAACAGGGCACCGTGGCGGTCCAACAGGTTGCGGACACGGGCAAAATACCCATCGGGAGGGACGATGATCCCCCCATTGCCATGAACCGGTTCAGCAATGAACGCCGCCACCGTTCCTGGATGTCGTTCCAAAATCTCTTCGATGGCATCGGTACACCGCAGGTTGCATTCCGGATGCGACAGCCCGAAGGGACATGATCGGCACACCGGACTGGGGGCGAAATGAATGTTCTGCGGTGGTTCGGGGTCGGTGCGCCAAAAGGGCAACCCGGTCACTCCGGTCGTCAGCCAGGTCCGGCCATGCAGGGCGCGACTCAGGGCAATGAATGAAGTTCTTCCGGTTGCAAGTTTGGCCAACAGCAAGGCACCTTCATTGGCTTCACTGCCGCTGGTGCAGAAAAAACTGCGGCACAGTGAACCCCCGGGAACAAAACGGCTCAGGGCTTCCGCCAGGTTGAGCATGGGTTCGGTGAGGTAGATGGTGGTCGTGTGTTGCAACGTGTGCAGTTGCCGCTGGGTCGCCGCCACGATTTGGGGGTGGCAATGGCCGCAGTTGACAACCCCGACCCCTGAATACCCATCCAGATAACGGCGACCTGCATCGTCGAACAACCAGGCACCTTCACCTCGGATCAGGACCATGGGGGTTTTGTAGAAATGGTAGACGCAAGGGATGAGGAAGCGGGATTTTTTCTCCAGCATCCGTTGGGTCATGGGAGAGGGAATGGAAGTCGTGTTCATGGCACTTCAGGTCAAATTTGGAAGAAAAAAGGGGTCTTGACTTTAAAAACAAAGTCAAAAACAGCGCATGGAAACCTTTTTGTTTAAATTCAAAAACAAAGTCAACACCCTGGGGGCAATCCCCCATATGCGTTAAATTTCGCAAAGAAAGCGAATGTCCTGTCGTTTTCTTGCTCTCGGTGTATCTGCAAGCATCTGTGTGATATTACGC
>PEAN01000064.1 GCA_002753735.1 Magnetococcales bacterium DCbin4 | reverse complement strand
CTTTCAATATTCCTATGTATATCAGTCAATTGCCAGCCATCCTCTCCAGTTAATGAATGTAACAAAGTAGAATTAAGAAAAAAGAGGTCTGGGGGATTGCGCCCGGATCTTTTTTTCCATGGTCATCCAAAGATCATGGGAAAGATGGGTGGCGGATCTGCTGTGTGTCGCCACAGGGCTTCGTCAAGGGGGATACCCTGGGCAAGGGTGTCGAGAAATGCGGTGAAAAAACGCGCCCCCATCCCCTCATGGACCCGGTCAGGCCAGGCGATGGTTACCGGTATCCCTCCCAACGCAAGGTCACAGGCCAGCAGCGCCGATGCCGACCAGGGAGGGGGTTCCCCCCGGGGGCGACCTGTGATGATCAAGGTTTCGACCCCACAATCGTTCATTCCTTGTGCAGCGATTTCTCCACCCGTCCTGGGATCGGGCTGCCCTTCGTCATCTTCGAACATGAAAAATCCTTGTCTGGCACGAACCAGCGACGTTCCCTCCAGAATCACCAAATGTGGCCGGAAGGATCGTGTCTGTTGCATCAATCCGTGCAATGTTCGCTCCGGGCACATTTTGACCCGGGATTGGCAGGATGGCGGCAGGATCGGTGCGGTCTCCGGGGCGGATCGAACAAGGATGCTCAAGGGATGGTACGCTTGATGGGGAAAAACAGGGTACGACCGTTTGGGATCTCCTCCCAGGCGACGGATGGAATGGCCGGCATTTTCGATCCAGGGACGGCGGTCGGGGGGCAACAGCACCTCCCATGGCAGGTGGATGATTTCAGGCAGAGGGGTGCGCAGGAGCAGGACGACGGGTTGCCCGGCGGGCATTCGGGGGATCAGGATTGGCCAGGCGGGGGCCAGCCAGGCATCGAACAATTCGATACCGGTACTGGTGATTGCCCGGTGTCCCAGTTCTGCAGGAATCGGGTGGCAATACAATGTGCGAAAATGATCGACGATGGCCCGTACTTCGCGCAACCGATCCCGGCTCAGGTCATGATGTGACAGATCCTCGCCATCCATGCGCACGGTAATGGCCAATGCCGCATCGGAGGCGGAAGATGGGGGGAGGGTGATCAGTTCGAGGGTGGTCATGAGGGGTGGAGCCGGGTGAGGGCCAGGGCGCGGGCGGTGACTTCGCGGCGGATTTCCCCTTCTCCCTCGACGAAGCGATGATGCATCAATACCCGGCCCGCGACGATGGTGGTATCGACGACCGCCCCGGTGGCTGCGTACACAAGATTGGAGGCCAGGTTCAAGGGGGGGACCATGCCGCATTCATGGGTGCGGATCAAAAGCAGATCGGCGGGATGGCCGGGGGCGATGATTCCCGTTTGTCCCAGGATGGGTGCTTTTCGTCCCATGGCAATGTCCAGGGCCAGGGGGGCGGGCATGGCGGTGGGGTCACCCCGGGCATGTTTTTGAATGAGGGCGAACGTCTTCATCTCCGCAAACAGATCCAGACTGTTGTTGGAAGCGGCGCCATCGCTCCCCAGGCCGACCGGGATCCCCCGGGCCGCGGCCCGTTCATGGGGGAAAATGCCACCGACGGCCAGTTTAAGATTGGAGGTGGGGTTGGTGACCAGGGTGGCACCACGCAGGGCGATCAGGTCGAGTTCATCATCGTCGAGAAACACCCCATGGGCCAGGATGGACCGTTGATGCAGCAATCCCAGGGTGTCGAGATAAAAGGCAGGGCGCATTCCGTGCCGGTTGAGGCAATCATTGACCTCCCACGGCGTTTCCGACAGGTGAATGTGGACATTCAATCCATGGTCATCGGCAAACCGGGCGCACCAGCGTAAATTTTCCGGGCTGACCGAATAGATGGCATGGGGAAACAGGATCGGTTGGATTCTGTCTTCGTGAGGATCCCTTTGCGCCATGAATTCCCGAGCCGCCTTTTTGCATGCGTCTCCCTGTTCCCCCCCCTGGGCATCCACCATGGCCAGCCCCAGTGCGACCCGCAGGCCGCTCTCCCGGACCGCCCGGGCCATCCCGTGCACGTGCCAATAACCATCCTGGAAGGCGACTGTTCCCGAGCGGATCATCTCAACGCAGGCCAGGCGGGTCCCCCAATAGACATCCTCTTCACTCAGACGCGCCTCGGCCGGCCAGATCCGTTCGTTGAGCCAGGTCATCAACGGCAGGTCGTCCCCGGCGCCACGCAACAATGTCATGGCGGCATGGGTGTGGGCATTGACCAGGCCGGGGATGACCGTCATCCCCGCTGCATCCAGCCGTGGGGCGTGTTCGGGACCTTCGAGACCGGGGCCGATGGCCTCAATCCGACCATCCCGGATCCGGATCGAGATCAGGTCGGCGTAGCCTTCAAGAACGGCATTTTCAATCGTCAGGGTCATGGCATCGCCAACAGAAGTTCAAGGATATGGGCCGCCATGGCTTTGTTACGTGCGACCTGTTGGCGAAACCGTTCCATCGTCAAGGTTTCTTCGCCGACTCCATTGGCAAAATTGTCCACTATGCCGACTGCGGCGTAGGGGAGGTCCAATTCGCAGGCGAGGATGCATTCCGATGCCAGGGTCATCCCCACCATGGCCACATGGGGCGCATGAACGCGGATTTCAGCAGGGGTTTCAAAGCGGGGTCCCGAGGTTTGCCAATAGACCCCCCCATCGACCGGGGCGGGCAGGGCGGGATGGGTCAGTGTCTGGATCAGTCGGGCACGAAGGGCAGGGTCGAAACGGGGTAACCGGTGTCCACGGGCATCGGTATGAAAGGTTGGGTGGATGGTTGGGGCGAAAAAATCATCGGGGACCAGGATCGAGCCTGGAGGATCGTGCCGATGGAGGCTCCCCACCGACCCCAGGGCCACGATGGTTTCAACCCCCGATTGATGCAGGGCGGATAGATGGGCGTGGTGGTTGATCCGGTGTGGCGGATGATATTCATCCAGTCCGTGGCGTTGCAACAGAATCCGATCACGGTATTCCAGAAGGTCCACCGGTCCATAAGAGGTCGAAACCTGGAAACGGCGGGCGGTTTGCAGCGGTTCGGATCCGATCAACGATGTACCGACGATGACTGCCCGCAGGTGCTCCCGGACCATGTCAGCGCGACCAGAAGCGCCACCAGGAGGAGGGCTTGGTGCTGGGAACGGGCGGCGGTGTCGTGACGGGTTTGACGGCTGGTGCGGGGGGATCTGCCGGTGGTGGCGTCGCTCCCGGTTCAAGCACCGGCCGTGGGGCCAACTCTTCGGTCAGGGCGGGTTCATATTTTCCTGTGGGCAGCGGTTCCGGTTCCGTGGGAACCGAAGGTTGGGCCGAGGGATCACTCGGTGTGGCGGTGACCTCCCCTTCAGGTTTGGGTGATGTCGATTCTTCCTTCTTGTTCCAGGGCCACAGCGACCATGAAGCGCGTTCCTCTGTGTCGCCGTTGGTTTTTGGTTCCTTGGCCGGATCCGGTTTGGCATCGGTGACGGGTTTGCTGAATTCACCGCCGAACAACCATCGAGTGTATCCCTTGTCTTCATTCTCTTTTGAAACATTGCGCGGATCATACAGGGTATCGTTGAAGTTGCGCTGAATGTCCCGAACCTGGCCGTTGGTGTCAAAAGTGATTTCGATGCGGTTGGTGACCCTTGAAAACGTACGTTGAATGTTTTTAAACTGCCGATCCTGGATGTAGATCCACCGCTCTTCCCGGAAGGTATTGACCAGTGTGGGGGGGCCTAACAGTTTGATCACCTCATCGCGATGGGTTTGGCCGATGTGAATCTGATCCACCTTACCGGGTTCGATGATATTGCCCGATTCACTGACGACCGCTTGACAAGCGGCCAGAAACAGCGAACAAACGAGCAGGATGGTTTTTGCGGCCTGAAACGGAATGGAAGGCATGGCGTCACGGAACATCGGATCGGGGTTGACAACGGCGTGGCAGCGATGGATCACATGATACTACCGGAAGGGGCGGGAGCAAAGTTCCCATGAAGTTTTCATCAATTCTCCCTTCCGGAGACGGGAAGGACGGGTCAATGCGGCAAAGGATCCTGGCGTTGCATGGTGCCGTTGTGGATGCGGTGTTGGGCTGGACGGAGGGCGACCGGCTGGGGCTGAAGGATGATTTCCCCCTGCGCTTCGAGGTCATGGTGTTGGCGGTCTCCTCGGTGCTGGTGGCGTTGAAGGATGACCCGGAGCGGGTCCAGGGGTTGTGGGACATGACCTTCGAAGGGTTCGAGGTCAGTTTGCGCAACCGTGGCGTCAATGATATTCGCATCGGGGCGCGGATGCGGGTTTTGCTGCAACATGCCATGGGGCGGAGCCGGGTATACATGGATGCCATCAACGGCAAGGATGAAACCGCCTTGCGTCAGGCGATCATCCGCAATGTATTCAATGGTTCGGTGCGCCAACAGGAAACAGTTGAAATATTGTTGTCTTCGGTGTTAAATCTGCCGGGTCGGGTATTGGGTGGCATAAATTCTTGAAGCCTTGGAAAGGAAAACAGAATGAACAAGTTGACTATTGATGACGTCGTATTGAAAGACAAACGGGTGTTTATTCGTGTCGATTTCAACGTTCCGATGACCGAGAGTGGAACAATTCGCGAAGATACCCGTATCCGTGGTGCCCTTCCGACGATTCGCAAGGCGATCAAGGAAGGAGCCAAGGTTGTGCTCGCCTCCCATATGGGTCGTCCGAAGGGCAAGGTCATTGCCAGCCTGTCCTTGAAGCCGGTGGCGGAACGTCTTTCCATGCTCCTGGGGCAGGAAGTCAAATTGGCTCCCGATTGTGTCGGCCCTGAAGTCGAAGCAATGGTCAACGCATTGAAACCGGGTGAAGTCCTGTTGTTGGAAAACGTTCGCTTTCATGCGGGCGAAACCAAGAATGACCCTGTCCTGGCCGATGGTTTTGCCAAACTGGCCGACGTGGTGGTCAACGATGCCTTTGGTACGGCCCATCGCGCCCATTCCTCCAATGTCGGCGTCGGCGAGCGGGTTCCCCCTTCGGTGGCGGGATATCTGATGGCGGCCGAGATCGAATATTTCAACAAGGTGGTACGGACCCCGCAACGGCCCGTGGTTTCCATCCTGGGTGGTGCCAAGGTCTCCAGCAAGATTGGCGTCATCGAAGCCTTGATGGACAAGGTGGACAAGATCATCATCGGCGGTGCCATGGCGTTTACCTTCTTCAAGGCCCGTGGCTACAACACCGGCACTTCGTTGGTCGAAGACGATCAACTCAAGGTCGCTTCCGATGCCGAAGCCAAGGCCAAGGCCATGGGTGTGCAACTGGTGTTGCCGGTGGATGCCATTTGCGCCCAGTCCATGGATGATGGGGTCCCGACCAAAATCTTTCCGGTCAATGCCATTCCCGACGGTTGGATGGGGCTGGATGTCGGGCCTGAGTCGGTGAAACTGTTCAACGAAGCTTTGGGTGGTGTTCGGACCATCGTGTGGAACGGTCCTTTGGGCATGTTCGAAAAGCCGGCCTATGCCACCGGGACCATGGCCCTGGCCAAGACCGTGGCCCATAGTGGCGCGGTTTCCGTGATTGGTGGTGGTGATACCGATGCCGCGGTGAAACAGGCAGGTGTGGCCAGTTCCATGTCGCATATTTCGACCGGGGGTGGTGCGTTTCTCGAATTGATGGAAGGCAAGGAACTCCCTGGCATTTCCATTATCGGCGAGAAAAAGTAATCTTCATGTCTCAACCCGGGGGGGACGGGCTTTCCGTGGTCATGATGGGACGCGACGAGGCGCACCATCTGGCGGAAAGCCTTCCTCCTCTTCTGAAGGTTGCGGATGAACTCATCTTCGTCGATACCGGTTCCAGGGATCAGACCATGGACATGGTACGCGCCATGGGGGGAAGGCTCATTGAAACCCCATGGCGCGATGATTTTTCCGCCCCCAAGAATCTGGGAATCGACCATGCCCGGTATTCCTGGATCCTCAATGTTGATTGTGACGAAATTTTGCAGGATGTTCCCCGGGCAGGCGCTGCCTTGCGCCATGTATGCCGGGGTGATGCCGCACCCGGATGGATTGTCACCATCGACAATCTGATGGCCGATGGTCGTGTCACCTCAAGTCAGGCGATCCGATTGTTCCAGAACCATCCTGCCATTCGTTTTGCCAATCCCGTTCATGAAAGTGTTGCACGATCCTTGAGCCTGAACTGGCCGGGTCAACCGCCATTGGTGGCGGAGGGGATCCGTTTGCGCCATCTGGGGTATCGTGGAGGGATGAACCGGGACAAGTTGAAGCGCAACATTGCCATTTTGCGTTCCTGGCTGGAACGGGAGCCGGACAATCTGTTCGGCTGTTATAAACTGGGAATCAATCTGCGCCATCTGGGAGCCGCCAGCGAGGGGCTTTTTTTCCTGCAAAAGGGATTCGATCTGTTGGATCGGGAGATCCACCGTCAAACCTGGCCTTTTGCCGAAAAACTGGTCGGGGAATATTTCCGGGCTTTGTTGGAACAGGGGTTCAAGGAAAAGGCGGAGGAAGTGAAAAGAAGGGTCACGTTGTGGGTGGATGGATCATAGAAACATGGGATTTGCGTCTGTGTGGGAATGTCGGGGGATGGCTCCCGGGATATCTGTTTTTCTTTTTGGTTTGTTGATATTGGAAAAATTATTGAAAGAAAAAAGGGGGCTGGGGGATTGCCCCCAGGGTGTTGATTTTTTTTTGAATTTAAACAAAAAGGTTTCCATGTCCCCTTTTTGACCTTGTTTCTAAAAACAACACCCCGGGGGCAATCCCCAATCCCTTTTTTTGATGGTTTCCAAAAGCGAAATCTGAAGGGTGACGATCTCATGACCGTTGATGACCGTATGCCATTGCCTTTTCAATGACCTTCATGAACCTGGAGGCAAAGCGTGATCGGGAAAAACAGCGGGCGACCTTTTGTCTGGCCTGTTGTCCCATGCGTCCCGCCAATTCCCGATCCGCAAGCAGTTGGTGGGCATATTGGTTGAGGGTTGCGGGATCGTCGCTCAAAAAACCGCTGACGCCGTGTTCAACGGGTGAGGAGGGATGGCGGTTGCCCAACACCGGTAACCCCGCCGCCATCGCTTCGATGGTTGCCATGTTGTATCCATCTTCAAGAAGTGGGTGGGCGGTGTGAATGAAAAATCGATGACGGCAAAACGTTTGCTTGAGATCATCCCAATCCTTGGAGGGGTACACCCCCGGCATGCCGGGATTGTGGCCGATCAGGGTGACCGGGATTCCGGCGAAGGCGGCGGTATGAAAATCCCAGAGGAGAATTTCTTTTTTCCGGTCGATCTGGTTGGCGACCCGCAGTCCTGCGGCGAGTTCACCGTTCCAGGGGGGATCCAGGGTGATCTCGACGCCGAATTCGACCACATCTCCCCCCGCAAATCCCCACGATTGTCCCTTGGCGGCAGAAACGGCAACGACGTGTCCTCCCACCAACTTCAGGTAGTGTTTTAATGTTTGTTGCACCTGAGGCGGGTCGAGATGATTTTTGGATTCGCTCTGGAGCCGACTTTCCAGGCGGTTGTGAATGACCAGGAGTCTGGCACCCGCAATCCGTCGGACATCCATCAAATCCTGGATGCTGTGGGCGATGATGCAATCATATCCTCCCGGTTTTTCATGGGCCTGAGCCAACGTGATGAGACGACCGTTTTCGGGGACCGGACGGGTGCGGATATCCCAGGAGGGGACGGGACGGTTGGGCAGACCGTCGATGATCTCCAGGGGACACCCCAAGGCTTCAAGCTGATGGACCCAGGCTTCATGGCAATTGAGGGTCAACAGTTGTCGCTTTGGGACACGATGTTCATGTCCGATGGGCACCGGAACATCCTTCATTGATGGATCGTTGAGACGGTCCCGGGGTTCAACTGTCGCTCAACGACGGGTAGCGTGCCCGGACCACCTCATCCAGTTGCCGGGCGAAGTCGGGATAACTGGCCATGACCCGGCTGAATTCGGTGCGGCTCAGGACATAGAGATCGCAAAACGTGACGGCGCGGACCGTGGCGACCCGTTCCACCTGTTTGAGCAGGGCGATCTCCCCGAAAAAGGCGCCGGAACGCAATCGGACCAGGGGATGACCCTTGGGATCG
This sequence comes from Magnetococcales bacterium DCbin4, assembly GCA_002753735.1. GTDB lineage: Bacteria > Pseudomonadota > Magnetococcia > Magnetococcales > UBA8363 > UBA8363. Next base: position 17,927 of record PEAN01000064.1, on the reverse strand, counting down.
AGCACTTCGACCTCGCCGTGAAACAGAAAATACATTTCGTTGCCCTGGTCCCCCGCCTTGATGATGGTCTCACGGGGAGAACAGATGGTGGTCGTGAGACAATTGACCATGTCGCTCAGGCATTCATGAGATGCCTGGGTGAAGAAGGGGACGCTACGCAACATGAACAGGTTGACATATTTATCGATTTCCCGGCGCAACTCCTGCGGCAACTCTTCCAGGATTTCGGTGGCCATGGTGACCCGGTCCCGCAGGAAATGATCGTAGAAACTGAAAATGTCATTCTGGGTCGACAGGGGAATGTCATAGCGTTTCATGAACTCGGCCAGAGCGGAAAATTTTTCAAACCGGCGTTGTTTCTGGGCGTTGGCATTGGCGATGGTTGTGGAGACGGTACCGATGATGTAACCATACATGGCAATTCCCACCATCATGACCAGGGTGGCGTAGATGCGGGAAATGTCGGTTTGTGGGGTGATGTCGCCATAGCCCACGGTCGCCACGGTGACGATCAACCAGTAGAAAGCCTGAATGTAAATGGAAAGCGGATCGGTGTTCTGGGTGACATGCAACAAGATCCAGCCGCAGGCGATGAGGTTGAGAACGATCAATACCCAGAACAGCAACATGAAAATCCGAAGTTTCTGGTTTGTTTCCAAATAGATGGCATCAACCAGGGCGTTGCCGGTACGGGATTGGGGGTGGGCGATGAGGCTGGGAACCCGGGTCAGGCGCAACATCCGGAACAACCGCACCCATGAGATCAGTACGGAATATTCTTGTTCCGCGGGGAGGGTCAGCAGAAGGATCAGATCCCAGGGTATGGTGGCAACCAGGTCCAGGATAAATCTTGTTCCAAGATAGGTCCGGCGGATGATGGCGGGGTCGGTGATCAATTCATGATCTTTGAAGAATGGCGTATGGAACAGGATGTAGATATCGATGAGGAACAATCCCGACAGGAGAATGTCCAGTGAATGGGACCAGATGGGGTGCGGCAGTTTCAGGGCGATTTCAATGGGTACTGAAAAACCATACCAGATGATGCTGATCAGCATCAGTTGGTTCCAGAACGGGGTGTAATATTTGAATGTATGAGCTGATGTCGAATGATTGGCTGACATGGGTAAAAACCTGTGGCGGCAGCTTAAAGGATATGATGCAGCAGTGAAGGGCGATTCTCATCCGCCATGGTGCGGGAGTTGTGCATGGAACAGGGCAACGGCAGCGGATGACAACATGGAAAAGGAGACGCGGGTATGAATCGGGGAAACCGTTTGTATTCGAGTTTCGGCGGGGTATCGATTGTTTCGCGGCATGTCAGTTACAACCTTTTGTCTCCCAGGATACGGAGAGATATCAAGGGCCGGATTGTGCCTTATGTTGCGCCAGAGGTCAAACTTAATTTCAAGGATGGGTATCGTCTACTCAAAAGTTATGTCGCGAATCGGTTTTGGGGACCCTTCAAGGTTGTGGTTCCGGTGGCCGTGTTTCTTGTCGTATTTCAATCGATTTTTCTGCAACCACCAGTTCGGGATCTTGGGAACATGGCCTTGGGGGTTTGTGCCGTGGTCGTGGGGTTGATGTTGCTGTTGGAGGGGTTACGCATGGGTGTGAGTCCCATGGGGGAAATCCTGGGGAATACCCTGCCGAAAAAATGGCCGATGATGGGCGTGTTGCCGGTCGTGTTCATGCTGGGACTGGGGTCCGCCTTGACGGAACCGACATGGCGTGTGCTGTTGAATTCGGGTGACCGGGTGACGGCGGAGGCGACGCCCTATCTTTATGCACTGTTGCATGGTTGGTCGGAATGGTTGATATTGGTATCCGGAATATCCGTTGGGCTGGCATGGGTTTTGGCAACGTTGCAATGGTTTCATGGTTGGCATCTCAAGCCGGTGATCATGAGTGCGGCGGTTCCTCCTTTTGTACTGACCGTGTTGGCCTGGTTCTTCCCGCATGTCAAAGAGGTTGCCGCCCTGGCATGGGACATGGGGGCTTTGGTCCTGGGGCCGGTGGGCATGACGGTGATGCTTGCGCTGGGACGGGGGATGGTGTCGGCAGTCGGTCGGGGCAATGAAACCGCACAGGGGCTGGGAATGATTGCCTTGGCGGCCATGTTGCCCGTGACCGGGGTGTTGGGATTGGCCTTCATCATGGTGGCATCGGTTCCGGTCTCCTCCATCGTTGCGGATGCCGCAGTCATCGGTACGCAGATCATTGAGCCGCCATGGTACGCTGTAACCCCTTGGATCGAACTGGGCCTGGCCGTGGGGGCGGTGGTTCCCCTGATGATATTCATCATGCTCTTGTTTCGCTTCATCCTCCAGGAGCAGGTCCGGGGCGTCGGCATTCTGGTCTATGGGGTGGTACTTTCCATCCCGGGACTGATCCTGCTCAACGTGGGGATGACCTTGAGCCTGTCCTATTCAGGATCTGAATTGCATTCGTGGCTGATCACCCGTTTGTCCCCGGCAGGTGTCGATGGGACCGTTTCCCGGTTCGCGCCCGGAGTGGAAGTGGCCGGGATTTTCGTCCTGGCCTGGGTCATCGGTTTTGCTGCGACCCTGGCAGAACCGGGGTTGAACATTCTGGGATCGCATGTGGAACGGCATTCACATGGGGTGTTGCGGGCGCGAACACTGCGCTTTCCCGTTGCATTCGGGGCAGGATGCAGTAGTGTTGCAGGGGTTGGAATCCTTCTTCCCGGTTTGGATCCGGTCGCCTTTCTGCTGCCACTCTGGTTGCTTTTGCTCCTTCTGACCTGGATGGCTCCGGAGGGGTGGATTGCCATGGCTTGGGACAGTGGGGGGGTGATTCCGGGACCGGTAACGGTTCCACTGATGCTGGCCCTGGGGACCGGGCTGGGTGGTGGAATGCTCGGATTGGGGCTCTTCGCCCTCATGGCTTTGGGTTCGATCCTGGCGCTTCTCCTGGTCGGTCTCTGGGGGCGTGGCACAATCGGATGGAGCGAAATTTCATGACAACCTCAGAACGGACGATCACCTTCCTGACCGATGTTCAATTGATCACCTGTATCGTGCAAAGCGGATTGGGAGACATCATCGTCAAGGCGGCCCGCGAAGCGGGGGCGCAGGGGGCAACCATCTTTTTTGCCAGGGGGAGTGGCGTCCGGGAACGGTTGGGGGTGTTGGGCGTGGCGGTCGAAGTGGAAAAAGAGGTGGTCAACATCGTCGTCGCTTCGGATCAAATGGAAGCGGTGTTCGATCATGTCTACCTCACCGGTCAGCTCGATACCCCGGGCATGGGGTTCATGTATGTGACCCCCTTGGAAAAAGCGGCGACGTACATTCCCAAGGAGGTGGTTGATCGTCTTGAGCAATGACCCTGAGAATACTCTGCCCGACAGGGGGACGTCTTTGATGGATTACCCCCGGGGCAAATTGATCACCTGTTTGGTCCCGGACAATGGCATGGCGGTGATGCTCATTGTGGCATTGAAGGAGCGCCATCAATTGTTGACGGCTGATTTCCATCGGTGTCGTGGCTATGGGGGGGCTCGTGAACCGGGGGGAACTTCAGGTGACTGGGGATGCGGCACCCCCATGTGTGTGGTCACGGTGGTGGTGGGTGATGATCGGGCGGAGGAGGTTTTCGAGTTCCTTGGGGCGATGGTCTCCAGTCGTCTCCGGGGGGGGAACGCCATCATCCATCAGGGGCGGTTGTCCCATGTCACCCGTTTTGAATTGCCGGTCGGGGTGCCGGATGAGCAGGAAAAATGATCTCGATCCATTTTGATTGATATTTTCTTTGTTTGTCTTGATGGATGTTGTTCATCTCTTTCGATTGACGCACGCTATAATGAATTTTTTTATTGCAAATCATTCATGATAATTGACATCCCGACTGATCGTAACGGAGCGTTGACCATGTCCTGGCGTAACGGTGTTTCCTTGATGGCCTTGACCTTCCTGTTGCTTGCCTGCACGACGCCAAAATTTTCAATTCCGGGAAAGTTGGAGGTGGAACTCGTCGAAATTGAACCGAAAAAGTTTTCCCTTTCCCACCAGGAATTCCGTGTCAGGCTCAAGGTCAACAATCCAAATGCCGATGATATTCCCATCGCTGCGTTGCATGCCGCCATTGTATTGAGTGGTTTTGAATTTTCCAATGTCCATACTTCTAAACCCTTCACGGTCAAGGCGCATGATCAGATTGAGTTTGATGTTCCGGTTCGGACGTCATTGATGGAATCCTGTGATGAGGTCAAAGCACTCTTTAAAGCCAGGCAGAAGGAACTAGTGTACGAACTTCGGGGAACCATCAAGGTGGATCGTCCGTTCACCGATGATGTCACTTTCGTTAAGTCGGGTTGGATCGATTTAAAACAAAAACTGGAAGGTTCTATCAATTAATGGAAGTCATATCCTCCGCTGCATGCTCAGATTTTTTGTCTGCGGTTTTTTTTTCGTGCAGAATTGAAAATCTTCTGTTGCAGCCAGGATCCAGCATGATACTCTTATGACCCTAAAGGTGGCCTTGTGCAGTGCATGGGTGAATCAGCCACGATTGTTGAATCAAGGTTTTTCTAAAGAAGGAAAGTTCTAATGGAGGTGGCGATGAATATTAAATGGCGGCGTCTTGGGGTGATGCTTACGTTGTCCAGCATGTTGCTGGGGGTGAGTGTAGTCAGTGCGGAGGAAGTTTCCATCCCATGGAAGGCGGAAGGGTGGTGGCAATGGCATCCGCACGAAGGGGAGTACATGATCGGCAAGGCTGGGACCCAGCTCTATTTTTCGCCAGGTGATCCGGTGGAGGCTCCGCCGCCGGTCCAGGTGGCTGAGGTTGCCCCTGCGCCAACTCCGGTGCTGACCCCTCCCGATTCAGATGGCGATGGGATTCCCGATGATCGGGATCGGTGTCCGGGGACTCCGAAGGGGACGGTGGTGGATGCGACGGGATGTGATCCTGATCCCGATGGCGATGGGGTTCGGCGTGAGGATGATCGTTGTCCCAATACTCCGGCGGGGGTGGTGGTCAATGCCCAGGGGTGTTGGATCATCGGCAAGATTTTATTCCGTTTCGACAAGGCGGATGTCCAGAAAAAATTCAAGGCTGAACTGAAGAAAGTGACCGAAGCGCTGAGTAAATATCCCGGGATGCAGGTGGATATTCAAGGCCATACCGACAGTGTCGGGACGCCGCAATACAATGACAAACTATCTTTACGGCGGGCCGAATCGGTCAAGAAATCCTTGCTGAAACTGGGGCTGGCCAAGGAGCGGCTCTCCACCTCTGCCTTTGGTGAAACGCAGCCTGTCAACAAGAATGCCAATTCCAAGGAACGGGCCTTGAATCGGCGCGTGGAAATTTTGTCGAAGGAGTAATGGGTGTTCATGAACCATTCCCGGTTTTGGTTGCATGGCGACTGGAACCGGGGATGGTGTTTCTGAGGCAGCGGTAGCGGTCATGATGATCAGGTAGGGAAGGGGCTTGAGGGGAAACCTTTGAGCCCCTTTTGTTTTGAGGGTTTTGGTCTCTGGAGCACAGGCGCAAACATGACTTTTTTTGCCGATCTTCATGTTCATTCCCGATATTCCCATGCGACCAGTCGTGCCAGTGATCTGGAGGGGCTGGCATGGTGGGCGGGGCGCAAAGGTTTAAGTGTGATTGGTACGGGAGATTTTACCCATCCCCGGTGGCGGGCACGGTTGCAGGCCGGTCTGGAGGAGGCGGAACCAGGATTGTTGCGTTTGAGACCGGAGGGACGCAGGGTGGTTGGGCAACGGTCTGGGGCGTTGGGGGGGGAGGTTCGGTTTCAGTTGACGGTGGAACTGGCGACGGTCTATCGCAAGGATGGCCGGGGACGGCGGGTGCATCATCTGGTTTCGGTTCCCGATTTCGGGGTGATGGCGCGACTGGTCACACGGTTGGGGGGATGGGGCAACCTGGAAGCGGATGGGCGGCCGATGTTGCCCTTGGACAGTCGTGATCTGCTGGAACTGGTCCTGGAATCGGGGGATGGGGCATGGTTGATTCCGGCCCATGTATGGACCCCCTGGTATGCCTTGTTTGGCTCCCGATCAGGGTTCGACCGCATCGAAGAATGTTATGGCGACCTTGCGGATGCCATTTTCGCCCTGGAGACGGGACTGTCTTCCGATCCTGCCATGAACCGGCGGGTATCGGCGTTGGATGGCCGGCAATTGGTTTCTTTTTCTGATGCCCATGCCCCATCGCGGCTGGGACGCGAGGCGACGGGGTTTGATACCGATCTGGATTATTGGGCCATGTGGCAGGCGATGCGTGGTGGGGGCGGGTTGTGGGGTACCCTGGAATTTTTCCCCGAGGAGGGGAAATATCATCATGATGGCCATCGTGCATGTGCCATCGTCCAGGACCCGGCCACCACCCGCAGATTGGGCCATCGTTGCTCCGTCTGTGGCAAATCTTTGACCCTGGGGGTGTTGCACCGCCTGGAAGCGCTCGCCGACCGTCCTGCCATGAAGGACCCAACCCGTGAACATTTTGAATGGTTGCTGCCACTGGTGGAACTTTTGGCACAACTGGAAGGGGTCGGGGTGACGAGCCAGCGGGTCCAACGGCGGTTTGAACGGACTTTGGCGCTTCTGGGACCAGAACTTGATCTTCTGCGCCGCATTCCCGTGGAAGAAATCGCAGCGACCGCCGGGACCGATCTTGCCGCCGCCATCGCCCGGGTTCGCGCCAATCAAGTGCAGCGCATCCCCGGTTACGACGGAAGGTTCGGTCGCATCCTGTTGAAACACGATTGATCGGCAGCGCGTTCAGGAAGGGGGCAACAGTCGATACAACGCATACCGATAATTCCATTCCCGGTATTCCATGATCAGTTCATGGCGGTTGCGTTCGAGGAGGCGGGTGCAGAAACTGTTTTGCAGGGGGTCGGCGACATTGCACCAAAAGTTATAGTGGAAATAAACCCCATCCCGATAACGGCTGAAATAATAGTTCAGGGTGTGACCCGGTTCTTCCAGGGCGATGGAGGCTTGGGCCGCATTTTTGCCCCAGAGATGGAACATGTTGGGGTTGTGGGTCAGAATGATGGTTGAAGCAGGGAGGGTTGCCGCCATTTCCCGGGCGAACTGATGGTCGGCGCGGGCGGCCCAGGCTTCGCTGGTGACGGCTCGCACCCGGGGGAGAAAGGGGACGAAGGCCAGGACCAGAAACACCGTCATGATGGCATACCATTGTCGCACCGGACGACGGGATTTCCTGGCCAACACCTGTCCCAGCCACCGGGTTGCCCCACCCGCCAGCAATGCCAGCGGAAGGTGGGAAGGGATGGAAAAACGGATATCGGCACCATAATCATATCGTCCGGCGTAGAAAAACAGGAAGATCCCCCAAAACAGCAAAAACCACAGCCACAATAATAACCATGCCCGCCATGAGCGAATACAAAACCACCCCGCCAGGGCCAACAAGGTGAAGAGTGCCGGGAATTGCAGATTGTTGAAATAGTAGGGCAGGTTGACTTCCAGATTGCCATTGAAATACTGCGTTGCGAACGGGGCTGACCCGCTGCCCCACGGATTGTGTCGCACCAGCCGCGCATGCATGAACGCTGGGGCCGCCAGCAGGGCGAACATGCCTGCAAACAGGTAGAAACGGGATTCCCGGACGATTCCGGGCCATCCAAGAAGAAAAATTGCCGGCACGACCACCAGGATCAAGGCGTTTTCGGGACGCATATGCAGGCAAAAGGAGGTCAGAACCACCAGCAATAACAGCGATTCGTCACTCCTGTGGCGGGTGGCCCGCAATCCTGCCAGCACCACCAGTGCCGCACTGACCGCCGCCGCCGGTTCAGCGGAAGTGGTATTGAACCAATGGAGGTTTTGCGGGATCAGGGCGGTGATCAAGGCGGCGAAATATCCGGCCCACAGACTGTAAAACAGGTGACGGGCAATGAAAAAAACAGTGACCAGCGCGACTCCGAACAGCAGATTGTTCAGATGGAATGCCGCCTGCTCATGCACACCCGCCAGACGGAACGCCATCGCCACCAGAAAGGGGAACCCATTGGGTTGTTTGTTGTATTCGCCCCGCTGGCAATGAAATATTCCATGCTCTTGAACCCCTTCGTTGCACATTTGCGCCCGGTTCTCGAACGCCATGTTCATGGCGATCCCTTGGTAAATGTCTTCATCGTAGAAAATGCGATGGGTTTGTGGGGCGAGCAGGGCGGTCAACAACGTGCCGCCGACCATGAAGGTCAACAACATCCATCGCACGGCGACGGGATTGCGTCGGCGCATGCGGTTGACCGCACCGAAGTCCAGCAGCAGGGTGAACAGGATCAGGATGAGATGGGCGTAGAGGATCCCGGGGGTGTGTTCCTGGAGGATGGCCTGAAGGTTCGGCGTGGAAAGCGCTGCCAAGGATGTGTAGAGGGTCGCCAACAGGGCATATCCCAAAACGATGACCCACCAGGTACGATATTTGATCAAGGACGGGAAACCTTCAGGGAGAATTGATAGGCAAAAAATTATTGAAAAAAAAAAGGGGTCTGGGGGATTGCCCCCAGGGTGTTGATCTTGACTTTGATTTTCATCCCCCACAGGGGGTGTGGGGGACAAGGCCGCCCAGGTTTTTTTTCTTTCCTTGAAGGGACTTATTATGAAATAAAAATCAAAACCCCGGGGGCAATCCCTTGAGACCCCTTTTTTTTCTTAATCATGACAGTCTTGTTTTTCAACAAGGATGTTTTCCATGATCAGGGCCGTCAGAGGGGTCTGTCGCAGAACCGCCAACGCTTCCCCTGGCGTATGGACCAAAGGTTGGCCATGAAGATTGAAGCTGGTGTTCAATACAATCCCATGACCCGTCTTTTTTTGTATCATTTTGAGCAAACGGTGGAAAGGATCTGCACCGGTTCCCACCATCTGCGGACGGCAGGAACCATCGATGCTGGCAATCTGGGCAAACCGCCTCCGAAAAGAAGGGCGCAGTTGATAACTCATGGTCATGAACGGGTTGGCCCGTCCATCACCGTCCGACAACAAGACGGAAGCCTCCTCTTCCAGCATGGACGGACAAAAAGGTTGATACCAGGCCCGGCGTTTGAGTGCCAGGTTGAGTCGGTCCCGCATCCCTTCCTGGTCCGCTGCGGCCAGAATGGAACGGTGGCCCAGGGCACGCGGACCATATTCCATTCCCCCCTGGAACCAACCGATGACCTCTCCCCGGACAATCCGTGCCGCGGCCTCTTCAGCAGGATCGGCCACTTCCCGAAAAGAGGCCCCGGCGGCGCGAACGGTACGACCGATCTCCTCGGAGGTGAAGGAACGCCCCAGCGCCACATGGGTCAATGGATGGATCGGAATCCGGGGATCCAACCTGCGTTGCAACCAGGCGGCCGCTCCCACCGCCAAGCCCCCATCTCCCATGTGGGGAAAGACAAAACATCCATCTCCCAGGCGACGCAAACGACCATTGAGACGAATATTGGAAAACACCCCTCCCGCCAAAGCAAGCGGTCTTTGACCCGTGGCGGCCAGGATCTGGGTGGTCCAGGATTCCCCAACCACCTCCAGAGTCCTTTGCGCCATGGCGGCAAACCGTTCCCATGGGGTGGACCACAACACCGTTCGCAAATAGCGGGTCAATCCCTCCCCATGCAATCGGCCCCGGATCGTCAACCCTTCCACCCGGAACAGATCGAGCAACGGGTTGTCCTCATCGGCAATGGGTGGGGCATAATCGCTCAAGGCCATCACCTTGCCTTCATCCTCCAACTCCCGCATGTTGAGGAGGTGGGTCACCTGTTCAAAAAACAATCCCAATGAATCCCGTCCACCCATGTGCGCCAAAGGACGCAAAATCCCGCCCTCAAGGAGTGATGCCGTCCCGGACAGCCCGTCGCCCACCCCATCCAGGGTCAGGACCGTCGCTTCATCCAGGCCGCCAAACCATGCGGCCGTCGCGGCATGACAGGGGTGATGGGGGCACAAATGGATCGGCGTCCGTTCCAACCCCAATGGGGCCAACTCTTGCCGCAACAAGTGCCGGTTCAACAGATCGGTCCCCCAAAAACCGGGCCACAGGGTGATCACCTGTTTCAAACGGTGACTGATCCGATTTCCCATATCGGGTGGCGAAAGGCGTCGCCGAATATGGTAATAACGCTCCCGCGTCGCCGGAACGAGTCGCGCCAGGGTTTTGGCGACATCCCGGGTCGCGACCGCCACATGATCGATCTCCCGGGGCGCAACCCCACCCAGGGAGAGACATTCGGCAATCGCGCGGTGGGGAAAACACGCCTCCAGCTTGCGGCGCGACAACCGTTCTTCATTGACCGCCGCCACCAGCCGCCCCGCCACCAATAGCGCCGCTCCCGCATCATGTCCGTCCCACACACCCAAGATGATCATCGCCTCGAACCGTACCCGAATGTAATGTTTTGGTCGCGATCTGAGAATGATGAATAAAAGATATTGAATATGTTTCGTATCATCAGTTTTATTGTCCAAAGGTTTAATGGTTCATGATTATGTACGCAACCAATGTCAAAGGGAACATTTTCTGTGGGCAAAACATCTTGCGATAAAAAAAAAACTCCTCTCTGACCATCGAATCGAAGCGATGGACTTTCACCCATGATGATCTTGTTCAATTTGATCAGATTTACCATTTATTGCAACAACGTTGTATCGAGTCCCATGAATGGTACTTGAAAAAGAGGACGTGGCCTTCCCGTATCTCCAAAAGTTTGCGATTATTTGCCTGGTTTCTGGTATCGGTGGGTGGAATTACACCACTGCTGGCGTCAATGAATACTCCTGAACATGCGGCATTTCTTAATCAGTTGGGATATATTTTTTAGCGATTTCCGGATCCCTGGTCATCCTTGACCGCTATTTCGGGTTTTCCAGTCGATGGATCCGCTACCATGAGGCCATGTTGAAATTAAGTCAGGAGTTGATCAAGTTTCAATGCAAATGGAACGAGTTGATGGCCAAGCATTTTCCCATTTCCCCTGAAAATAAAAAAGTCGATCAAACGGTCATTCTCGAGTTCCTTGGTCTATGTAAAGATTTTCTTATTGAAATACAGACCATTATCGAATTCGACACGAAAGAATGGATTCGCAATTTCAAAAATAATCTGGAAGAGTTGGAACGTTCAGTCCCTTCCAAGACGAACGGCAATGACGATCAAAAAAACAAGCCGATAACTAATACATAGACATATCGCCACCACACCCGCCCCAGGCGGATTGAAGAGTGACCGCAAAGACGTTGATGCTCATGGCTGGGGACTTCGGCCAGACGTCCACCGATCTTCAAGGTTTTCATCACCATTTCCTGTTCGATGGTGGTGATGTTTTCCTTGAGGTTCAAGGATCGCAACAGGTCGAGACGGATGGCCCGGAAGCCGTTCTGGCTTTCGCTCAACCGCACCTTGAAGCGCCAGTTGATCAAGGCGGTGATCAGGGCGCTGCCTGACAGGCGCAAAAATTCGTCGAAGCCACCATGGAGTTCACTGGAACCGCCGATGAGCCGGGATGCCTGGACGTGGTCTGCCGCTCCGGCGCGCAGAGGGGCCAGCAATCGGGGGATATCCTCGACCACATGGGAACCGTCGGCATCGATAAACACGATGATGGGGGTGGTCACATGATCCACCACTGCCCGGATCGCCCGTCCTTTGCCGCGCTCAGGCACCGTCACCACCCGTGCCCCTGCCTGCGCCGCCAGTTGGGGGGTTCCATCACTGGAGGCGCCATCCATCACCCATACATGAGGGGTCAGACGCAGGCTGCGGGTCACGATGTCGGCAATGGTGCCCGCTTCGTTGCGGGTCGGAATGACGATACTGAAAGGTTCGTCCGGATCAGGAAGAAAGACGTTCGAGGTGTTCAAGAGATCGTTCCGCATGGGTGTTGAAATTCATTGATCATGATCAAGAAAATAAGTGTCGTGGATGCAGAAAGGCCGCCAGGATGGATGGATAAGCCTCACAGGGAGTCCAACACCCCGGACAACGTTCGGCACGGATGGTCTGACGGACTTCCCCCGCCGCTGCCAACAATGGTTGCATATCGAAGCCATCACGCCGCAGGTTGCCAAGTGGTCGATCCCATATGCTGCATGGATACACCGTGCCATCCGCCGCCAAAAACAAGGATCCCGCCATGGCCTGGCAAGGAAGTGGTGAACGATGGGTGTCCAGGTAGGTTTTGATCCGCGCCAGATACCGATGTTCCAAAACGGCAATCGGATCCAGGCGTCGTCGTATCCCCCGACGGAATCGTTCCACTTCTGCCAACAGTTCCTGATCTCTCCCCACGAATACGGGCGATGCCCCTTCGGTTCGATAGTAGTGCGAGGAACGGTGCATCACATTCATGTGGAAATGGCGAATGGTGACCTTTGGGAACCGTTGCTGCACCGCCATGACCGCAGATGAAAAGTGTCCCAGGTTCCATGGATTCAGGGTGAATCCGAAAAAAATTCGGAATGATGCGGTTTGCAACCCTTCAAGTTCGCGATAGACCGTCATCACCGAATCCCAATTGCCGGGGATGCCGCGAATTCGATCATGGAGCGCGGGAGGACCATCCAGGCTGAGGGTCAGCGTGAACAGATCGGGGGCATGGCGGATCAGTTGCCGGACCCCTGCCACGGTCCGTTCGGGTTCGACGGCATTGGTGGGAACGTGGAAATGAAAACAGTGCCGGTTGTGACGCAAGGCAATCCGTGCAATTTCCACGGCATCGTCGCGCAAAAAATATTCACCCCCGGTGAAATCGAGCCATTGAAACCGGTGATTGACCACGAAAAAACGTTCAATTTCTTCCAGCTTCAATTCATCGACCGACTCATGCCGCCAGGAACCACAGGAACGGCACCGACTGTTGCACCGCCCCGTCGCCGCAAAGGTCAGTTTGTACGGGCGGGTTGGTTCAGAGAAATTGTCACGGAAAATTCGTGCCGCCAACCGGAGACGATTGCGCATGAGCCATTGTTTCCAGGCATGGTGCCGCCGTTATTTGTTGAACTTGCGGATAATGACATCCTGGACATTGAACTCGCGCTGAATGGCGTTCAGCGCATTCACCGCCTCCTGCCTCTGGGCAAACAGGCCGACACAAACGCGTACCATTTTTTGTCCTTGAATTTGAAATTGTTGGCGGAACGAGGGAAGCGCGAGTGCACGTAACCGGTTTTCAAGATCATCCGCCTTCGATTCCGAGGAAAAGGTTCCGACATAAAGCAGGTATCGTTCGTCATACAATTGTTTGACCCTTTGAACCTCGGCATCGTTGGGTGCTGTGGCCACAAGGTTTTTGATGAGTGTCTTCATGGCCGCGGCATTGACTTTTTGTTGCGCCGGGGCATCCTGGAGGTGGGTCAGGATCCGTTGCACCCCTTCCTTGACCTCCATGTTGTTGCTGGCATCTGCGACGTTGTTGCCGGAACCTGCGACGGAGAGCACCGGCACTGGCGTTGAATCGGGGGAAATCGCCGTCGAAACCGCAGTGGTCGCAGCAGGTGCGGGTGATGAAGCGACAGGTGCCGCCGTGGCCGCTGCGGCGGGGGCCGGTGTCGCCGGAGAAGGCTTGGGGGAGGCCGGTGGATCGGAAGCCGGAACCTTTGGTGTGACAGGTGCCGCCGTGGCCGCTGCGGCGGGGGCCGGTGTCGCCGGAGAAGGTTTGGCGGAAGCGGTTGGGTCGGAAGCCGGAACCTTTGGCGTGACGGGTGCCGCCGGTGTCGCCGGAGAAGGTTTGGCGGAAGTGGAAGCGGTTGAATTCACCGCAGGTTGCGGTTCTTTGCACCTGGTGGCCAGTTCTTTGGCATCCAGGTCCAATTTTGCCATTGCCTGAGCAAGTTTTTCTTTCTCTTTGGCCAATTGTCCCGCTTTTTCCTCCAATTTGGTCCGCTCTTCCTTGAGCATGTTTTGCTCTTTGCGGATTTTTTCCCATGCCCCGTCGATGGCCGATTGGGATGCCTCGGGTGCGGTCGCGGAGGGGACGGGGGTCAATCGAACCAGACCTGACCAATCCTTGCCCTTGATTTCGACGGTACCATGTTCTCCCTTGTACCCGGGCGCGGTGACGGAGATGTGATACCGACCTTCGGGAAGTGTGACCGGGCTGGCATAGGGTTGTGTCAGTTCATGAATCTGAACCTTGGCATCCGTTGGTTCGGTGACCAGGGTGAACTGGAATCGGGGCGATGTTTTTTCTTCGGCATGGGCTGCCTGTATCGTGAACGGTTGCACCCAAAGGATCCCCATTGCCAGACCCACGATTCCGTAACTCATTCGACGCCAATTCATGATCACTGTCGACCTTTGGAAAAATTGGAGGATTGAAAATCCTCATATTAAACCAATGTACGGGAAAAATGAAACCATCCCCCTGGAGGGGGTTCCATTTTTCCCTTCGCAACATCAAGAGCCATGATCAAAAAAAAAGCCGGGATCATGTGGGGGATCCCGGCTGAGGCTGCCCAAGGAGTGTCGTGCAGTTTACAGATTGTAGCCCCGTTCATCGTGGAGTGAGATGTCCAGGCCCATGGTTTCTTGTTCGTCGTCCACCCGGAGCCCCATGATGGCGCCGACGATTTTGAGGATGATGAAGGTTGCCAGGGCGCAATAGACCGTCGTGGCAAGGACTCCGAAAATTTGCACCGTCAATTGGTGCCCCATGGTTTCAATCCCGCTGGCGAACCCTTTGCCACCGAATTCCTTGGCGGCGAAGACACCGGTCAGAATGGCTCCGATGATGCCGCCGATGCCGTGAACCCCGAACGCATCGAGGGAATCGTCATAACCCATGCGCCGTTTCAGGGTGGTGGCCCCGAGGAAGCAGAAGATTCCAGCGGCACCACCGATGGCCAGGGCACCGATGGGACCGACATATCCCGAAGCGGGGGTGATGGCGACCAGACCACCCACAGCACCGGTCACGATGCCCAATGCACTGGGTTTGCCATGACGCATCCATTCCATCAGCATCCAGACGAATGCGGCGGTAGCAGTTGCGATTTGTGTGACCGCCATGGCCATCCCCGCCGTGCCGTCAGCGGCCAGTTCAGAACCGGCGTTGAAGCCAAACCAACCCACCCAGAGCATTCCCGCACCGGTGACCGTCAATGGCAGGTTGTGCGGCGCCATGTGCATGGTCGGATAACCCTTGCGTTTGCCCAGTACCAATGCCGCAACCAGACCGGCAATACCTGCGTTGATATGAACCACCGTGCCACCCGCAAAGTCCAATACCCCTTTCGCCCCCATCCATCCACCACCCCAGGCCCAGTGACACACCGGCGCATAGACAATGGTGATCCACAGCGTCAGGAAGACCAGCATGGATGAAAATTTCATTCGTTCCGCAAAGGCGCCAACGATCAGGGCCGGGGTGATGATGGCAAAGGTCATTTGGAAAATGACGAATACGGTGGTGGGAATGGTTCCCCGAAGCGAATCGACACCGATTCCCATTAAAAACAGATTTTCCATCCCGCCGATCCAATCATTCAGACCACCACCGTCGGTGAACGACAAGGAATAACCATATATGGTCCATATGATCGTCATCAGTGCGGTAATGGCAAAACATTGCATCAACACCGACAACACGTTCTTCGTCCGGACCATCCCCGCATAGAACAAGGACAGGCCGGGTATGGTCATGAACAGCACCAATGCCGTCGATGTGAGCATCCATGCGGTATCCCCTGAATTCAGGACGTTTTCCGCATGCGCCAGGCCGGGAGAGAACAGTACCGGCAATGCCGCCAACATGAAACGCCGGCGATCCTTAAGATTGATCATGGAGCTTCTCCTTAGCCTTTACTTTTAAAGAACGCCTGGACCGGTTTCACCCGTTCTCAGGCGGACCGCATGGTCAATATTCATCACGAACAATTTGCCATCGCCGATCTTTCCCGTGGCCCCTGAAGTCCGAATGGCTTGAATGACCTGGTCGAGCAACTCATCGTTGACGGCAACCTCGACTTTGATCTTGGGCAGGAAATCAACCTGATATTCGGCACCGCGATACAATTCGGTATGCCCTTTCTGCCGACCGAAGCCCCGTACTTCCGACACAGTCATTCCGGTAACGCCGACTGCCATGAGGGCCTCTCGGACGTCATCCTGTTTAAACGGTTTGATAATTGCGATCACCCATTTCATATCCATCTCCTGGACTTCGGGCCCCATCATCATGATTTGTGGTTTGGGGCGGTTGCAGATTCTTCTGTAATGATCTTTCCGCAACTGTCGTGCCATCGATTTAACATAATGAAATAACTGTGTTTTATGCGTAGATCAACCTTTTTGCCCTGCAAATTGACGCTCTGATTGCTCAATAAATGATCATCTGTCGCGCAAAATACATATGGATGCCTGAAAAAGCGGCACTCCCGTGCGTCGGCGACTCCCTCCCGCTTGATGCAGGATTTGAACGAAAGGACTTCCGTTAACTCGGAATCTCTGGCATGATCCAATCGCACTTGTCATCTGAATGGATGTCGGAGGAGTCGTTTGCCGAACCGTACTTTTTACATTTTGTTAATGTTAAATATCGATGTGTTTCAGCCTTCAATGAAATGGATGAGTCGAGGATAAACATCATGGCAGGGAAAACAAAAAACAAGGTCAAGTCTGAAGATGGCACCCCAGAAGCTTCATCGCTGGAAAAAAGATTGGAACGCCTGGAAAAACGCCAGGAAACTTTTGAGGCGTCGGTGGAAGAACGGCTGTTGCAGTTGTCTGAAAGACATGCCGCATTATTGCGCATGACGCAGGACAACGTGGAACAGCTTTCAGATCGGACCGCAGCGCTGTTGCGACGGTTGGATCAACAGATGGAGCAGGTTTCCAACCGCAATGATGCCTTGCTGCGCAGGATGGATCTCGGGATGGAACAGCTGGCCCAACGCAACGAAGCCTTGCTGCGAATGACCTCCGTTGGCCTGGAGCAATTGTCCGACCGCGGGGAAGCGGGCAGCCGTATGAACCATGACAAGCTGATCCAGCTTTCGGAACGCAATTCCGCTTTGAACCGCAAGGTCGTGGAGCAGTTGGAACAATTGTCCGAACGAAATACGGCCCTGCTGCGCAAGATTGCCCAGTTTTCCAAAGATGGTGATGCGCTGATGGATTGATCTCGCCCCTATGAGTCGGTGGCTGACGTTGGATTCGTATCGGGAATCGGGATCTTTTCCTGTTTCGGTTTGGCAGCCGCTGATGCCGTTGCCTTGGTCCGGGGCTTGGCTGCGGAAGGGCCGGTCCGAAGTCCGGGAGTGGGCGTTTTCCCGGGCGTTGCCGCCGAAGCGGTTTCAGGTTTTACCGTAGTTGCGGATTCGGGTGATGTCGCAGCTACGGTTTTTGGCTTTGCCGCTGCTTGGGTTTTTGGCTTTGCCGCCGCCGAATCGGTTTTGGGCGATGCCGCCGAAATGGTTCCGGGTTTTGTTGTCGAAGTGGACCCGGGCTTGGACGCCGCTTGGGTTTCAGGCGCTGCCGCCGCCGCATTGGTTTCGGGCGAGGATGCCGAAGCGGTTACGGGCTTGGCTGTCGAAGCGGTTCCGGGCTTGGCCGCCGTTGCATTGGATTGAGTCCTGACCGCCACCCGATTGGTTTTGGGCGTCACCGCCGCTTGGGATTCAGGCATTGCCGCCGTCGCATCGGATTGGGGCCTGGCCGCCACCCGATTGGTTTTGGGCGCCGCCGCTTGGGATTCAGGCATTGCCGCCGTCGCGTCGGATTGGGGTCTGGCCGCCACCCGATTGGTTTTGGGCGCCGTCGCTTGGGATTCAGGCATTGCCGCCGTCGCGTCGGATTGGGGTCTGGCCGCCACCCGATTGGTTTTGGGCGCCGTCGCTTGGGATTCAGGCATTGCCGCCGTCGCGTCGGATTGGGGTCTGGCCGCCACCCGATTGGTTTTGGGCGCCGTCGCTTGGGATTCAGGC
>PEAN01000063.1 GCA_002753735.1 Magnetococcales bacterium DCbin4 | reverse complement strand
GGGCAATCCCCCAGACCCCTTTTTCTTTTCAATAATTTTTTGAGTGTCAACAATCCCTGATTAATGAATGTGACAAAGTAGAATTAGGCTCTAAAGTCAAAGTCCTGGGGGCAATCCCTCAAGCCCCCTTTTTTCTTTCAATCATTTTTTGAGTGTCAACAATTCCTGATAATGAATGTGACAAAGTAGAACTACTGGAATCGCAAGCGAGAGTACCATGGACATGCCTGGATTTGGGGAACGTTTGCGGATCATGTACAATGTGTATCGGCGAATCCGCTATTTCAAACGCATGTATCCTTTTTCCACCATCCTCAAGCAGGCGGTCCTGTTTCCGGTGGATTATTTTTTCAATCCGTTTCCCATCGAATCGGTCACCAACGTCACGGTTGCCATCACGCATCAGTGCAACATTCGTTGCGAAATGTGCTATTTCCACGAGGAACTCAAGACCCGTCATATCCTGCCCCTGGAGGTCTATCAACGGTTCATCGACCGGGTCGCCCCCAAACATCCCTGTGTCATCCTTTCGGGTGGGGAACCTTTTACCCATCCCGACCTGGTGGCGATGGTCGCTTATGCCAAGTCCAAACGGTTGCCGGTACAAATTTTCACCAATGGTACCCTGATGCGTCCCGGGGTCATGGAACGTTTGGTGGAACTGGGGCTGGATTATATCGATTTCACCCTGCTTGGTGATCCGCAATCCCATGCCAAGGTCGCCTGTTCTCCGATGGCCTATCGTCATTTCATTGAGAATCTGTCCAGATTTGCCGACCATCGTGGTAAAACAGAAATCATCCTGAATTATACCATTACCCCCAGGGCGTTGGCGGAGATGGGTCATGCGGTGGAACTGGTCAAGAAACATGCTCTGGATGGTCTGCGTATCCAGCATTATAATTATTTGTTGCCCAACGAGTTCGACGCCCAGCCCAAGGTGATCGATGCCCTTTTTGGGGTCAAGGCCAATACCAATGAGGTGGTACAGGCCGAACCGATCACCGCAATGGCGGAGCAGATCATCCGTTTTCGGGAACGCCTGGAACATGAATTACCGGGGGTTCCCGTGCAATGGGCACCCGATTTGACACCGGAAGAGACCCGGCATTGGTATTCGATGGAACCCTTCCATTCCACGCGTAAATGTTTGTTCGCTTGGCGTGGCATGTTGCTGGATGCCGATGGCAGGCTGTATCCCTGTTCAAAAATTTATCTGGAGCTGGGGAACGTCATGGAGGGGGATCCGTTCGATATATGGAATAATGAAACCATGAAAAAGTTTCGCACGCGTCTTAAAAGCGGCATGTTTCCGGCGTGCGCACGCTGTTGCAAACTTTAACGATGACCGTTCTGGAGGCTTTGATGCCTGTGGCATCTTCTCACCCATTGCATTATTCGATTCATTCCAGGTTGCGTCTGGCCCGTCTGCAACGGTTGCTGCCGGAGACGACCGGGGGGGGGCGGCTGTTGGATGTGGGATGTGGTTTGGGCTATCTCAGCGAAATGTTGGGCCGCGGCTATCAATGTGTGGGTGTCGATTATGACATGGCTTCGCTGGAGGCCAACCAGAAACGGGAGATTGGCCGGATGGTGCGTGGCAGGGTTGACCGCTTGGCCTTTCGGGATGCCAGTTTTGATTTGATTGTCTGTTCCGAGGTTTTGGAGCATTTGCCGCAGGGATTGGATGCTGCGGTGATGAAGGAGATGGCTCGGGTGCTCAAACCCGGGGGACGCATCCTGATCACGGTCCCAGCCCTGGAAGGGATTCGGGCGACCAGCCGTTTGCGCAATCTGGGCCATGACGATCCCAATGGGGGGGAATACCACTTTCGCATGGGTTATTCCAAGGAGGAACTTGAGGCATTGTTCATGACACTGCCATTGGAGGTCCATTACCATGGGTTTTCCATGGTGATCTTTTCAGAGTTGGCCATGGACTTGTTGAAATGGGTTTATTTTAAAAAAAACGCCCTCAAGGAACATGCCGATATCATGGGTGTACAAAGCAGCCTGTTGTTCCGGCTTTATCGGACTCTTTTTCCACTGCTTCATTTTTTCTTCGTTGTTGAAGACATATTGTTGGCTTCCTGGATTAATGGACATATTCATATCCTCTGTCTTACCTCTTACCTTCCGACCGAATTCGCAGGGAATCGAGTCGGAGTAGAGTGTAAGAAGGAATAAAATACCATGAAATGGAAAGCGCCAAGGTGCTGCCAGGTGGACGTGAGCTATTCATTGGGGTCTGTTCAAACGATCATGAGCCTCTTTCAGATCACTCAGGAGGCGACCAGAAACTCTGCGCAGAGCATCAATATCCAGTGATGCCAGATATTCGTCGTTCTTTTGAGAAAGGTCGTGGCGGGACAAGTGCATTTCACACCAAAAACGGCAAATATTAATGAATACCAGATTTTTTCTTTACCGCTCTGTTGTCAAGAGCTGTTGTTACAATCCCTCATTTCTGTTCCATTGTCCCAAAGCGGGACAAATCGACCGGGGTCTGAACGATTGCGGTTACACAGCTCTGCGCTTGTGCGCCCCGTCGAGCGTACAGGAACCGTTGAACGGTGTTCGATGGAATAGCCGGTATGCAACCTATCCAGGAATAATATGATGGTAACTCCACTTAATATGAAGCATGAAGGGCCATTTCTGCTAAAATTGTTAGTGTTGGCATTGCTTATTTTTTCACTTTATTCATTAGCTTTTCCCCTGCATCCTGGAAGGGATTTTGGTGGATATCTTGAACACTTCTATGGCAAGGTCGCCGCTAATACCCTTTTTCGCCCTGTTGGTGCCAGTTATCTCCTGGGAATGATCAGTAACTTGCCGCTGCTCCTTGCCGAAGTAGCCTTCTTGCTGATGTACCTTTGCCATATTTTTATGGTTTACATCACCTCGCGTATCTTCGGCGTCCAAGTGGCGCGTATTGTCACCCTCCTCATGCTGTTCGATTTTTCCGTGCTGGCCATCTTCCATCGGCTGGATGGCTACGCAGCTTTTTGTCTGGCATCTCTATCTTAAGCGCAGGCATCGCGTCGCTATATCGCAGCAATAACCATAAAACCCTGTTTTTGATTGGTCTGCTCACCACACTCCCCCTGTTGATGCGACAGACCGGTCTTCCCTTGATGATCGTTGCCATCTTTCCCATTCTGGTCTCTGGCATCACAAAACATAACCTGTTCCGTGTCGCCGTCATCTGCCTTGGGGGAAGCGTCGGTCTTCTGGGATTGATGATGTATAATCATCTTAATTTCGGCAAGTTCACCATCACCTCGGGTAATACTTCTTATCTGGCACCTTATCTCGTCTACAAATTGGGACCAAAATTTTCCGAAGAGTTTGGACCCGCCAATAAGAAATTATTAAAGACAATTCAGGAAGAATTGCTGACCAAAGATGTTTACGTGAACGCTGGTGTCAATATCGATAATTTTATCCAATACAGCGATGACGAATTAAAGTATGTCGATCTGCTCTATCTGGAGTTTCTCTATCCCGGAATACTGGGTGATGCCACCTTCGAGGCCATAGGTGCTCGCCCGGTCAAGTTTGTCAAAGCCATGGTCACCGCAATGTGGCGAACCTTTGTTTTCAGTGGCGTTGATGCCATCCAGTTACCTGATCATGTCAAACACAAAGAGGCGAAACCTCGCCCGGAACCGGCAATTTCCGCCCCCTATTCCTGGGATCCCGATATCGTCAAAGCCATGGCACCAAAGCTTCGCGACGTACCTGTAGATGACCAGGCTATCGGCAAAAAAGTTGTTCAGATCCATAATAAATTCTATAAATATTATAGGAGTGGTTATTTTCAGCATGGCGAATACGTGATCTACCGCGTCAAGATCATCGTGAAATATTTTATGGCCGAAATTCTACCCCCTTTATTGTTTTTCTTGCTCGCTTGTGCACTGCTCCTCTTTCACCTTGACGAACCTGAAGTCAGGTTGCTCCTGACGCTTCTGATGCCCTCGCTCCTGATCGTTATTGCCTCGATTTTCATCAGTCAAATCACCGATTACAGGGCCCCATTTGACTTTTTGATCATCCTGGGTGGGGTTATCGGACTGCAAAGATTGGTACGCCCATGACATGTCAAGCGACTGGAATCACAGGCAATCATGCAACAACGCCGTTTTGGTTTCTGCTTTTGGTTTTGACTTTTTTTTGCCCGAAGGGCATCCTATTCATTAGCTGCGTTCCATCCTCTGCTTCACTGCTTTTGTAGGGTTTTCGGTAAGGATTGTTGATACTTCCGTTTGAGGGTAACGGGGTGTATTTAGTCATAACATCAAATATCTTTCATCATATATAAAGGATAATAGTTTTTGATGTCTTCTGCAATATCAATAGTGCTTGTAAAAACACCATCGTTACGTATTCGGGGAGACTTGGCAACGTCGTATCAAACACTCCCCATTGGTCTGAGCTACTTGGCAGCCTACCTGCGCGAGCAGGGGTTCCCGCAGGTTACCATCATCGACAGCTTTGGCGAAGATCCCAATCGACATACTCCGTGGAGGTCCGATATTGAGGTTCTTGGCCTTGATTGCGAGACCATTCTGGAAAAACTTCCCAATAAAGTGGACTACCTTGGGATTTCCTGCATGTTTTCACATGAGTGGGTATACGCCATTGAGGTTATCCGCCGGATACGATTACACTATCCCAATACTTTCATTATCGCCGGGGGTGAACACCCAACAGCATTGCCTGAGTTTTGTCTGGAGTCGGCACCCTTGGACGCCTGTGCTTTAGGTGAGGGTGAGCATACCCTCGTCGATGTAATACGTACCAGAGAAAACAACGGCAACCTGGAGCATATCCCAGGGATCGCCTTCCGATACGGCGACGCCGTCATCATAACGGAACGCCGTCCCAGAATCGATCCCAATACACTCCCTCCTCCAGCCTGGGATCTAATACCGGTACATCATTATTTTCAACACAAAATCAGTAATGGTCTCCTCTCACACCGAGCCATGCCCATCCTGGCCAGCCGAGGTTGCCCATTCCGATGCACTTTCTGCTCCAATACTACCATGTGGGGATTGCGATTCGCTTATCGTTCGCCCCACTCCGTCGTGGCCGAAATTCAAGATCTACAACAACGCTACGGCGTGCGCAGTGTATTGTTTTGTGACCTGACCGCCATTGCCAGCAAAAAATGGTTGTTGGAATTTTGTGACCAACTCGAAAAAAGCCATACCAATATCAAATGGGAACTTCCTTCCGGCACGCGCTCCGAAGCCCTTGACGCCCAAAGCCTGTCCTCCATGTATCGGACCGGCTGTTTCAGCCTCACCTATGCCCCCGAGAGCGGGTCTGAAGAAACTCTTGTGCGAATTGAAAAAAAACTTTCAAAAACACGAATGATGGCCTCCATCCGCGCAGCTATTGAGTCAGGAATCAAGGCAAAAGCCCAATTCATCATCGGGTTCCCGGGTGAATCCCGCCGCGACATGTTGAAAACTCTGTTTTTCATGCTTAGACTGGCGTGGCTGGGCTTGCCAGATGCTTCGGTGGTGCCTTTCCTCCCCTATCCCGGTAGCAACATGTATCGGGAATTGGTACGACAGGGCCGAATCAATGAAAAATCAGAGCATTTTCTTCAATTCCTAACCTATAACAGTTACACGAACATCCTTAAAGCAACCTCCTGGAACGAAACCATCGGTGATCGTGAATTACGTGTGTATTTCCTGCTATGGTTTGCAAGTTTTTACCTTTTTTCCTTTTTGGTTCACCCCTGGCGATTAAGTATGCTGTTCGCTTCGGAAAATGGTGGGCGTTTGGGAAAGTTTTTCCGTGTACTATGGAGGGGAAAATTCTAAGCCAAACCTAGTTTGGAAGGTGACCTTCAGATCCCCCCCTGTTTTTGGAAATGACGCATCTCGTGTTGGTTGCGGTTTAATAATCCCGAACCGGGGTGGGGGTATCTCGGCAGGTTTTTTATTAATATCAACTTGCCCCAACAATCTGTCAGGATAATCGTGATGGCAAACACCCTTGATTCATCTTCCGCAGCCCCGTTCAGGGTCGTTTTAGTTTGTGTTGGCAATGAATATTTGGGTATCGGACACCTTTCCGCCGCCTTGAAAGCGGCAAATTTCGATGTCAGGGCAGTGGTTGACGAATCACTCTTCGATGATAAAAATTATGTCACCATCCCGTTCATGGCTCGTTTTTTTAATCAATTGGACAAAGTAGTGGCAGAAATCATCGCCTTGGATCCCAACCTGGTGGGATTTTCGGTGATCACCCCAACATACCGCCGCTGTCTTGAAATTGCCCAAAACCTTAAACAACGATTGGATGTACCGGTCATCTTTGGCGGCGTCCATCCATCTGCGTTGCCAGAACGGACCTTGAAAAATGCTTGTGTGGATATGGTGTGTCAAGGGGAGGGACAGGAAGCCTTGGTGGAACTGGCCTTGGCCATGTCCACCAAACAATTACGTACCGATATTGCCAATTTATGGTTCAAACAGAACGGAAATATCATCGCCAACCCCATGCGTTCACAAATACGTGATATCAATACTTTGCCAATAATCGACAAAACGGTCTTCGAAAATCAAGCACCTTTGGACGATTATTACCTGATGCTGACGTCCTGGGGTTGTCCTTACAGCTGTAACTTTTGCGCAGTCACCTTCCTTGGCAATGTAAGTATGAGCCTGTCAGCACATAAATTACGCCCACAATCCGTGGAGAGTGCCATTGCCGAACTCGAATATTACAAGGCTAAGTATAATTTTAAATGGGTACAATTTCTGACCAATGTATTCTCGGCAGATAAAAAATGGACTCTGGACTTTTTGGATGCCTACGAAAAACGGATTGGGATTCCCTATAAGATCACCACTCACGTCAAAAAGGTGGATGATGAGATTGCCGCTGCTTTGGTGCGCACCGGTTGCGACATGGTACAAATCGGTATCGAATCTTTCAGTGAGGAAGTTCGACGCACCTACCTCAACCGTTTCGAAAGCAACAATGACATCCGCCATTGCATCGCCTCCCTGGACAAATACGGCTTGCGTTACTCCTTTGATTACATCTTTGGACTGCCAGGTCAGAATGAACAGGAAATCCAGGAGGCCATGGAATTTTTCCTTTCCTGTCAACACTTGGTCCGCCTGACCCCTTTTTGGTTATCGTATTTCCCAAAAACACCCATGGTCACCGTGGGTCTGAACCATGGTATGATTCATGAAGCAGATATCGAGGCCATGGAAGAGGGAGAACATACCAGTTGCCTGACGACCGGTTCCATTACCGATAAAAAATTGATCCGAACCATTCAAAACTATCGCATCTTTTTCCGCCTGTTCCCAATTTTGCCCAGGCGTCTGACAAAATATCTCATCCGTAAGCGTTCTTACCGCTTCTTCTATCTGATGCCGGTTGAATTCCTGGTGTTGATTGTGGATATTCTGGTCAGTCTGAAATTGCGCGACGTGGCAGCCATCTCTTATCTGCACAGCTATTATTGGCATATCCGCAAACGTTGGAAAAAACGTTGAATGGAAAGGTCGACGTTGTTAATCGAACGGATGTCGATACGTCTGATGGCGATGAACGGCAAGTGACCGAACGCTTTCTCAGGCTCGAAAAGCATGGCATGTCCTAGATTTCTTTTGATAATTATATACCCTTGGGCCAGGCCAATCATCAAAGAGCAGGGTGATATGAATCCAAGAGACTTGAATGAGGACGAGGTATGGTTGCGTTATCAGAATGAATTCGCCGCGCATTATCATGAAGTGTTCTATGAGGGAAACTCATTGATTCGGCACATCCAGAACGCGGGTCATCGGTTGGTGGAACGCCCCTTGACGCCTGAAATGAAACTGGGTCGGCTGTTGGAAGTCGGCGCCGGTGCGGGAGAACATCTCCCTCATGTTCGGCATCAATATGATGAATATGTTCTGACCGATCTCAATACGGCCATTCTTGAACAGGCACGAAGCCGATATGCCTCAAACAAACGTCTGACGTTTATTCCAATGGATTGTCGCCGTATGGATGTGGCGGATCATTCTTTTGACCGATTGATTTCCATCTATAATCTTGAGCATGTCTCCGAGCCATACCGCGTGTTGAAAGAGTGGACGCGTGTCCTCAAGTCAGGTGGCATCATGAGCATTGCCATTCCTACGGAAGGGGGCTTGGCATGGAACATGGGACGATATTTGACAACACGGCGCACCTTCATGAAAAAAGGGTTTGATTGGGATTATATCGTTGCCCGGGACCATGTCAATTCGTGTACCCAGCTATTGGCATTCATCAGGCATTTTTTTTCTGATCGGGATGAGTTTTGGTATCCAACAGGGATACCATTCCATCACGTCAATTTGATCTATGCTGTCAATATTCAAGTACCATGAAACATGTTGGCCTGAGTAATGATTGCATCATCCAAGAGTGATATCATGAAAGAAGAAAATAATAACGTTTTTTCGTTCAATTCCCTTTCATTGCGGCAGGAGGGGCCATTTCTGCTGGTGGCACTGATGGTTGCTGTATTATTTTTTTATGCTTTTTCAATGGCATGGCCGATACGGACAGGACGCGACTATGGTGCTTATCTTGAGCATTATTTTGGACTTAAAATTGCCTATACCATGTTTCGTCCGGTCGGTGCCAGTTATATTCTGGGATGGATCAGCGAATGGCCTGTCGTATGGATCGAAGCCTTTTTCATGTTGCTTTATCTCGCTCATCTGCTCACCTCTTACTTGACGGCGCGATATTTTGGCCTGATGACGGCGCGAGTTGTCCTGGTATTGCTGATGATGGACCTCACGGTATTGGCAATCTTTCATCGTCTTGATGGATACTCCTTGTTTTGTCTTGCCATTTCAACGTTGAGTGCCGCCATGGTATGGTTGCATCGGAAGGAAAATCATTATGTATTATTTTTTCTCGGTCTGATGATCGTGTTACCAATTCTGATGCGTCAAACTGGTATTGTACTATTCCTCTATTTTCTCATTCCTGTTGTTTGTTTTGGCATCAATCGATTTCAGATCATGCGCTCCATGGTGATGGCCTTGGGCGTGATGACTGGACTGATGGGGATCATGACCTATAATTATGTCCATTTTGATCGTTGGTCGATTTCCCTTTCTTCAGGAGGAAATTATATTCCTACTTTCATTGTGTATCGAATGGGACCAAAATTTGCCGAGGAATATGGACCAGCCAATCGAAAATTGTTGCAGACCATCAAAGAGGAACTTCTTGTTAAAGATGTCTATGTTGAAAACAAGGTTGATATTAATCATTTCATTCAATACAGTTTGGATGAGTATAAATTTTTCGATCTGTTTTATCTGGATAAAATTCATCCCGGTTTGGTAAGAGATGCCGCCATCGAATCCATTAAGGCACGGCCAGTGAAATTCATTAAAGCCTTGGTGACTTCAGTATGGCGTATGTTTGTATTCGATGGTTTGGATCCCGTCATTCTTCCAGATCGTGTGGCACATCTGGCATTGAAACTGCCACGGGAACCAGAACTTCCTTTTTCATATTCAATGACGCCTGAAGTAATCTCGCAGATAGAGCTGCCTTTTCATCCCGCAAAGATCGAGGATAAGCCAATTTTGGAAAAAAGTCACAAATTGCAGATGAAAATACGCGGACATGGTATTTATCGTGTTCAGGTGGTGTTTAAATATTTTGTGGCGTCGATTTTGCCTCCGATGCTGTTTTTCCTGGCACTCACATTTCTTTTATTGTTCTTTATCCGTTCTCGTGAGGTCAGATTGCTTGGCGTGTTGTTTGCGGCTGCTTTGTTGATTCCTTTATTGTCCGCGGTGCTCAATTTTTTACCGGAGTACCGGGCACCCGTGGATTTTCTGATTCTTCTGGCGGCGGTTGTTGGTGTTCGAAACGTTCTGGCGCCTGCTGTTCATTGCAATCGTTCAATCAAAGAATCGGCGCTACATCCAGCATCACATGAGGGTTCCTTGATACCGCATTCAACATGAAGATGCGCTGTTTTTCGCGTTCCTGAAAACAAAAACGGGATCCCTGTGAGATCACCCGTCCGAGTTGACGCAAGCTCACCAGGCGATCACTGCGACATGTCCGGTTGGGTGCTGCGACCTCTGCATCCGGTTCCAAGATCCATTGCATGAGGGCATTGAATGTTTTAAATAAGATCGGTCGGGTTGGACTTGATATCGGGTGGTTGCCAAACGCGAGGTCGTGGCTCCAGGTGAACGGACTGGATTATTTTTTCTTGGCGGTGATTGCCGTATCCGCCATCTGGGCTTTGATGCGGGGCTTGGTGCGGGAATTGGTGGCCCTGGCGGGCTGGCTGCTCGCCATCGTCCTTTCCGCGACGTTTTCCGCCCCTCTTGAATCCATCCTCCGTCCATGGATCAATGTCCCATGGGCTGCCAGGTACGGCGCTTCATTGTTGATTTTTGTGGGTGTGCTGCTGGTTTTTGCATTTCTGGGCCGCTGGCTTGGAACATGGTTGGCAAAGCGGGGGTTTTCCCTTTGGGACCGGATGGCGGGTTTGATGTTTGGCATGTTGCGGGGCGGGTTGATCCTGCTCGTGGTCATCGTGGTTCACAGTGCCATGGGGGCACCCGTTTCCCGCTGGACTGAGGATTCCTGGTTATATTCCCAT
The DNA here is from genome assembly GCA_002753735.1 of Magnetococcales bacterium DCbin4. Classification (GTDB taxonomy): domain Bacteria; phylum Pseudomonadota; class Magnetococcia; order Magnetococcales; family UBA8363; genus UBA8363. The sequence goes on along the minus strand of PEAN01000063.1, from coordinate 15,606 downwards.
GGCAGGGACGGGATGATGCGGCTCGTCAATTATTTCCCGGAAGATTCCGCGATGGGGGCGGGGATGCGTCGGGTGGGGTTGAACCATCTTAAATGATTGGCTGAATCTTGTGATCATCGATGCTTCAATGATCACATGACAATGTGGTTCCCGCCTTGGCGGGAATCTCGGGGAATTGCCCCCAGTGTTGTGACTTCCTGCCCAATGGGCATTCCGTTTATTTCCTGGGTGACGCCTGTGATCTGCGTGGATGACGACCGACTCAACGAAGAGTGTGGTGTATTCGGGGTTTTTGACCATCCCGAAGCCTCCAACCTTGTCTATCTTGGATTGTATGCCCTGCAACACCGTGGACAGGAATCGGCAGGCATTGTTTCCGTGGCGGATCGCATCCTTCATACCAGTCGGGGACGTGGCCTGGTGGCGGATGTGTTCAAGGAAAGCGATCTTGTCCGCTTGAAGGGCCGACAGGCCATTGGCCATGTCCGCTATTCCACTTCGGGGGGGAGTTGCAGTTCGCGCAACCAGCAACCTTTGGTGGTCGATACCTATCAGGGGGGGATCGCCATTGCCCATAATGGCAATCTGGTGGATGCGGTTGAACAGCGCAAGGCTTTGGAAAAACGGGGCTCCATCTTCCAATCGACCATGGATACCGAGGTGATTGTTCATCTGGCCGCTTTGTCGCGCCGTGCTGAATTTTCTGATCGTTTGGTGGAGGCCTTATCTCAGGTCCAGGGGGCTTATGCCTTACTGGCCATGGATGCGCAATGTGTCATCGGCGTTCGGGATCCTTATGGATTGCGTCCATTGGTATTGGGAAGTGTGGGTGAGAATGGTTGGGTCCTTTCTTCGGAAACCTGTGCTTTGGATCTCATCGAGGCCAAATTCGTCCGCGACATCGAACCGGGTGAAATGTTGGTCATTACCCGCGATGGTCTGCGTTCTTTTTCCCCCTTTCCTCCGAAAAAACGTCATTTTTGCATCTTTGAATACATCTATTTCGCCCGTCCCGATTCCACCCTGGATGGGGTGAACATTTACCAATCGCGTAAAAGAATTGGTGCCTGTCTGGCCAAGGAAAATCCAGTCGAGGCGGATCTCGTGGTACCGGTTCCCGATTCGGGGGTTCCTTCTGCCCTGGGTTATGCCCAGGAGACGGGTTTGCCGTTTGAACTGGGGATCATCCGCAACCATTATGTCGGCCGCACGTTCATTGAGCCGCAGCAGCAGATTCGCCATTTCGGGGTTAAAATCAAGTTGAATGCCAATCGTGAATTGTTCAAGGACAAGCGGGTGGTCCTGGTGGATGATTCCATTGTCCGCGGGACCACAAGCAAAAAAATTGTCAACATGGTCCGGGCGGCGGGGGCGCGTGAGGTTCACATGCGCATATCCTCTCCGCCTACGATTTACCCTTGTTACTATGGTATTGATACCCCGACCCGGGATGAATTATTGGCCGCCCGACAAACCTTGGAGGAGATGCGGCGCTTCATTGCTGCCGATTCGTTGGCCTTCATCTCTTTGGAGGGCTTGTACAGGGCGGTCGGTGGCAAGGGGCGGGGGTATTGTGATGCTTGTTTTTCCGGTGCCTATCCGATTCATTCGCCCGAATCGTTCAGGGATCTCCAGTTGACCTTGCTGGATGGGTTGGAGTGAAAAATCATTGAAAGAAAAAAGGGGTCTGGGGGACTGCCCCCAGGGTGTTGGTTTTGTTTTTGAATCTAAACAAAAAGGTTTCCATGCACCGTTTTTGACTTTGGTTTTTTTAAAGTCAAACCCCTGGGGGCAATCCCTTAAGCCCCCTTTTTTTTCTCAATAGATATCATCGCGAATTTTTTCCAGGCTTCGCCGATCCTTTTTGGTCGGACGCCCGCCCATGACCGGAATCATGGTCGAGGTCGGAAGACTTTGAATCCGTTGCCGTCGTTCCACACTTTCCACCGTCTCTTCATACAACAATACCGCTTCCTTGGCCGGTCCCCGACGGGTCGGGAGTGCCCGGATGGTGACGGTCAACGTCCATTGTTCCCTCTGAATCTCCAAAACATCCCCGGGCTTGACCGTTTTACCCGGCTTGACCCGTGACTGATTCAAATGCACCCTTCCCCCGGCGACCGCCTCGGCTGCCAGACTCCTGGCTTTGAAAAAGCGGGCCGCCCACAACCATTTGTCGATACGCTCAATCTCTTCCATCACAAACCTGTTACGTGCCGGTGAACGAAAGAATGTCATTGTCCATCGATTCACTGGAGGAATTCAGATCCGCCAGCACCGATTGAAGCTGTTTCATGGTGGCAACACCCTGGTCGGCATGTTCACCTTCGGTGATCACGCCTTGTTTGACCAGCAGACACTCCTGTTCCGCATGATCAACCTGTTTGGCCATGTCATGAAAACCAGAAGTGCTGTCGCGGACGCTTTGCGTGACTTCGGAAAGATTGGCGGAAACTTCATGCACATTGTTGGTGATCTCGCTGATGCCATGGATCGATTCCACGACCTGCCGGGTGACATCGTTGGTTTCCTCGGCAATTTCCGCCATGGTATTGGCAACGGTGGAAATGGTATCCCCCTGCACATCCATGGCGACAAGAATTTCATTGTTGGACTGGTTGATGCGGACAATCGATTCACTGACCTTCTCACCCCGGGTTTGCATTTCCTGGGTGTTGGTCTGGATGTCGGTGGCCTTGTTGGAAATCAACTGGGTGGCATGGGCGGTCTGCCGGGCGAGATCCTTGACTTCATTGGCGACGACCGCAAAACCTTTGCCCGCATCCCCCGCCCCCGCGGCCTCAATGGCGGCGTTGAGCGCAAGCATGTTGGTCTGTTCGGCAATGTCGTTGATCATGGAGACCATCGATTGAATTTCGGCAGCGGAAACGGAAAGCTGCTCCATGACCTGACGGTTGTCGTTGGCCAGATTGTGGGCCAGTTGCGATTGCTCATTGGCCAGTTTGCACAGGGTGCGCACATCGTCGAGACTGGACCGGAACGATTCAACGGCGGCGGCGGTCGAGGCGATGTTGGTATTGGAACGTTGTGCCAGTTCACTGATCTGGGACAGACTTCCCGATGCCTGGGCGGCAGCGGCGGCAACCGTGGCCAAATGTTGATTGGAGGCTTCCATGGCCGTTGCGGAGTGACCCAGTTTTTCAATCAGGCTGTCCGTGGAATGATTGACGCCCGACAACAGCCCTGAAGTTTTTTCAAGGGCGGACAGAACGGTTTCATGCTGCTCTTTGATTGCATTCGATGCGATCACCGCGGCGTCGATGTTTTTTGCCATTGAGGATCGGTGGGCCTTGATCTCCTTGACCTTGGTCGGCAGTCCCTTGAAGGCGGGCAGAACCACACTGGAGGTCGTTTCCCGGGAGGGGGTCGCACCGTTTCGGACGGTTTGCAGCAGGAGATCGATCCGCCCGGCAATCTGCCCCAGCGTTCCCCCTCCTTCGTGTTGCATCCGCAGCGATGTGTTGATCGGGCCACGGTCTGGACAAATTTCCTGGAGTCGCCCAAGCAATGCCTTTGGACCTTTCTCCATGCTTTTCGCCGCGAACCAGGTCAGGCCAATCCCTGAAACAAGGGCGATGATCGTCCAGAACAAGGGGGCCTGGCTGCGTGTCGGAGGTGCTGGAGCCGTCGCAACGGATGACTCCTTGCCGCTGCTCGGCGTCACCTTGGCCTCTTTGACCGGAGGCGTCATCTTGGAGGAGGTGGTGACGGGTTTGGGCGATTCGAGCAGGGCCGGATCCACTTTGGGCAGGGATACCCGGGTGGGGATGACCAGGGTCTCCGCTTCGATGGCCGGGAAATTTTTCCCCGACTCCTGCTTGACCGCCCGGTTTGTCGTCGAGGGTTGTGGGGATCCCTCCAACAACGGATCGGAAAGAATGGCGGTATTGAGTTGGGCCATGGATCGGGCCAGGAGACGGAGTGTTTGCAGGCTTTGTTCCATTTTGGCACGGGATGCGGCTGCCGGTTCAGGCGTTTCCTTGGCCGCTGGAGGTGGCGTACTCCGGGCCGGGGTGGCGGGCAGAGAGAAAAATTGACTGGTAAAGGTTTCCTGGGCTTTGAGCAGTCGTTCTTTATCGGCGTTTGACAAGGCTGATGCGTTGATCCGCGTCCTCAGTTCGTTCAATGTTGTCTGAACGCCCTTTTCATCTCCCGAAAACGCCGCCACCTTCAATTCAAGGAGCTTCACGCCAAGTTCTTCGACCCGTTTCTTGGCAATCTTTTCCTCAAGCTGATTGGCACTGTCGTTGAGATGGTTGATGGAGCTTTCGTTGGAACGTTTGGACTGATTTTCATCGACAAAACGGTCAAATGCCTTTTTGTAGGTGATACTGGCGGGTCCCAGTTCCTTGGCGGCCTCACCCCCCTGGGCGATGGCACGCTCCAAATCTTTCCAAAGCTGGTCGAAATATTTACGGTAACGGGTCTTCCAATGCAGACGATATTCTTTTTCGGTCCGCCGCAGTTCAACGATCAGCCAGCGGATGGTGTCCAGATCATGGTTGCTTGCGGATTGTTCGAGCTGGGTGAACAAGGTGCGCAAAGGGAGGTTGGACTCCGGTTCCCGGGTATCGGGAACCGGCTTCGCGCCAACGGTGGCAGGGATTGGCTGGCTGCTTTCCTTGAGCAAACCTTCCATTGCCTTGATTCGCTCCCGTGCGGTTCGTTCCAGCTTTTGCGCTTCCTTGCGCCAGGAATCGGACTCTTTGCCGGGCACTTTCTGTAACAATTCCACCACCGCCGCCGCCAACTGTTCATGGGTCTTCTTGAAGTTTTGCACCTGCTCCGGCGAAGTCAGGGTTGCAGGGTCGGCCGCCAGGGCGAGGGACAAGGATTGTTCCAGTGCAAATACCGGTTTCAGGATCGATTCCCGGGGGACGGGCGTGACTTCCGGGGTCTCAACGGGATGACTGGTCGTGGTGAGGGTTTGGCGCAGGCGTTGAAGTTCTCCCTTCAAGGCGGTTGCCGCCAGGGCGTGACGTTGCAACAATTCCTGCTGTTCATCCAGAGCGTTACGTTGTTCCGTAACCCATTGGCGTCCCTTGGACAACCGCTCCTCCACCTCCTTGATCCAGACAGGATCAGTCACCGGAGCGGGTTTTTCAATGACAGGTTCCGTCGATTTGGTGGGGGGCTGCATGTGCAGCAGTTCCTGACGGTGGTCGATCCATCGCCTGACTTCCGTCTCATAACCAGCCAGGGCCAGGAAAAAAAACAGGGTTGCCAAACCCGGGCCCAGGCCGGTTTTCAGCCCCGTCGGCAAACGGTCGAAAGCATTCATGATGATGAGCCCATGGTCGTTTGGATGATCGGTTGTAAGGTTGATCCACAATCCCGATCATAGTGCCATGGGTATCGGTGATTTCAAGGGGCTTTACAACTTCCATGGAAAGATTCCATCGAGAAAATTGCCTGAGTGGGGGTGTGTTGGGTATTGTCCTTGCTTGCAACCGTTCAGATCCTTCCTTCTTAACGGGATGTGTTGATACATTCAGAAAAATGATCAAATAAGATTGAGGGGCCGCCAAGGTTGTTGGTTGGCATGATGATTGACGATCACAGGAAAGAATTGGAAATAAAATCTTATGGCAATCAACAATATACATCCCATGTGCAATGTGGCGTGACCATTAATGTCTAAATGATCAATTGATATTATTGATAATTTTTGTTCACTCATGAGGTCTTCTGCAACCGGGAACGCAGGGGGGGTGGAAGGGTTGCCCTTGCGTGCGGGTGGTTGGGTTTTTCAAGAATATTCCTACGGATAAGGGGATTGAAGTGCATGTTTGATGAACGGATTCAGGCGTTGTTTGATGCTTTGGATTGCGGGGCGTATGCCTTGAACGCCAAGGGTGGCATCGTATTGTTCAACTCCCGTGCAGAGGAGCTGTTGGGATGGCGGCGGCATGAAGTGGTTTCCCCCTCGGGATCAACCTGTTTCTGTTGTGCGCAACCTGCGGCATCGATGGTTTCCGGGGGGGGGAATGGTTGCCTTCATCGCCAGCAGGATGTGGCAGGGGATCCCCGTTCCTGCCAAATGTTTGCTCGGGACCGGACGGCACTGGCGGTGGAGGCAACGGTCAAACCGGTACGGCTTGAACCGGGAGCGTCGCTCAGGGTGGTCTCCTTCAGGAAACGGTTGGACTCGGAGGGGGAAGAATTGATGCGTCAGACCAGGGAGGCGGCGTTGGAGGCCAATCGCCAGAAGGACAAGTTTGTTTCTCTGGTCGCCCATGATCTGCGCGCCCCTTTGAGTTCCATGGTGGGGCTGATGGAATTTCTCCTGGATGATCCTGATGGCAGCATGAAACCTTCACAGCGTGACCTGGTCAATGACATGATGGCCACGGGTCGCAGCCTGATCGAATTGATCGAGGGGGTGTTGAACATCGGCCGGCTCAAAACGGGAAAGATCATTCCGGACAAGACGTTTTTTGATCTTCGATTCTTTGCGGAATCGGTCATTCAGCGTGTTGTCCATCTGGCCCGGGAGAAGGGGATTGCCATCGACAACCAGGTCCCCGCTGATGTGCGCATGTTTGCCGACATGAGCCTGTTCGCCGCAGTGGTGCAAAATTTGTTGACCAATGCCATCAAGTTCAGTCAATCCGGAGATACCATCCTCATTCGTCAACCCGAGGCGGGTGGTCCCGCCCTGGAGGTGTGTGACCGGGGGGTCGGGATCCCTCCTGAAACCTTGCCGCGTCTGTTCAATGTATCGGAAAAAACCACGACTCCGGGAACCGCAGGCGAAACCGGGACCGGATTCGGTCTGCCATTCAGTTTCGACATCATGGAAGCCCATGGCGGTTGGTTGACCGTGGAGAGTACCGTGGGGCGGGGATCGGTGTTCTGTGCCCGCCTGCCCCACGTCAAACCTCGGGTGATGCTGGTGGATGATGAACCGATGGACCGCCTCATGGTTCATTCGGTATTGCGGCAAATGGATTTGGAGGTATTGGAAGTTGAAAGTGGTCAGGAGGTTTTGTCACGAATTGCGTTTGAGGTGCCACATCTGATCCTCTCCGATGTCAACATGCCCGATATGGATGGCATGGAATTGTTGCGTCAATTGAAGAAAAATGATCAAACACGCAAAATTCCGATTATCCTGATCACTGGCGATGAAAAAGCGGAAACCCGGGATCTGGCGTTTCGGCTGGGGGCGGATGATTTTGTGGTAAAACCTTTAATTCTGCATGATTTTCTCCCAAGAGTGCGGCATCATCTGGGTGGATAGTGGAGGATTGAAACCCATGCACGTCACTGTTGAGTTGTCTGAGGCGCACATTCTCATCGTCGATGATCAACCCGCCAACAACCGGTTGATGCGGATGATTCTGGAGCGGGCCGGTTTCAAGAACATCACCACGACCCATGATTCCCGTGAGAGTGTTCGGTTATATCTCGAAGGGGCATTTGATCTGGTCTTGTTGGATTACAATATGCCGCATATGAATGGCATTGAAGTCATGGAGTCCATCCGTGCGGCCCGGGGGGAAGTCCATTATCTTCCGGTCTTGATGATCACTGCCGTGACGGACCGTGAAGTCCGTCATGCCGCCTTGAATGCGGGTGCTTTGGACTTTCTCAACAAACCTTTGGACCATATGGAGGTCATTCCGAGGGTCTGCAATCTGTTGACGGTGCATTTGTTGAAAAAAGGGTTTGAGGATCAGGTCCGGGTCCGCACCTTGCAGTTGCGCGAGGCCAATGAACAATTGGAATTGGCCAACAACAAGCTGCAACGGGCCAAGTTGGAGGTATTGCAGTGTCTTGGACGGGCTTCGGAATTCCGGGATAATGAAACGGGCAATCATGTCCTCAGAATGAGCCGGTATGCGGGGGTCATCTGTCGCGTATTGTGCCAGGATGAATCATTTTGCGAATGTGTTGAAAGTGCTGCCGCCATGCATGATGTCGGTAAGATCGGCATTCCCGATTCCATTCTGCTCAAATCGGGACGCTTGACCGATGAAGAGTTTGATCAGATCCGCAAACATCCCGCAATCGGGGCGGAAATCCTGGGGGGCGTGCATGAAGAACCTCTTTTGACCGCACATACCATCGCCTTGACCCATCATGAACGTTGGGATGGCAAGGGCTATCCCAAGGGACTCAAGGGGGAAGAGATCCCCCTGGTGGGTCGCATCTGCGCCGTGGTCGATGTTTTTGACGCCCTGGTGTCACAACGCCCTTACAAAAAAGCTTGGAGTGTGGAGGAGGCGGTGACCCTGTTGCAACGGGACAAAGGGAGCCATTTCGATCCCGGGGTGGTCGATGCCTTCGTCTCCCATCTGGAAGAGATTTTGAAAATTCGTGAGGAACTCAAGGATTGAAGTTCGGATATTGGAAAACTATTAAAATAAAAAAGGGGTCTCAAGGGATTGCCCCCGGGGTGTTGACCTTGTTGTTGAATTTAAACAAAAAGGTTTCCATGTTCCAGCTTTTGATTTTGTTTTTAAAGTCAAAGATTTTTTCTGCCCAAAGGCATCACGTTCAATCTTATTTGTAATTTGCCGTGGGATATGGATTTTTTCTAATTCTGTCCATGCGCCAAAGTTTCTTTAAATTCCAAAGTGTTCTGATCCCTGAATACTTTTAGACGGAACCGAATCGATTTCCGTGCTATCTTTAAAGCCATTCGTCGGTGGGGTTTGTCGTGAACAAACCTTGCAGCAAACGGGTCTATGGACGGGTGTATGAACTGATGAAAAAATCCGTCATGGTCATGGCAAAGCGTTTGGGAGCGATCCAAAGGAACTGGGGTTGGTGAGATGGCGCGTTCCGATTTGTTGTTGGAATTGGTGCGGTCTGGCGCACGCGGTGATCACGCTTTGTTTCGCAAGGCGTTGGAGGCGATCATCAGTGAAGAACGCACCAAACAGCATCACGTCCTGGCGGACCGCCTTGCCATTCATTTGGCAAACGGTCAGGGAGGTTCCATGTCAGGGGCGGTTCAGTCGTTGCGTCGGGGTGCGGATGCCGGCGATTTTTTGATCGAAATATTCCCGAACCGTTCTTTAGGCGATCTGATTCTCTCGGAAACCGTTATGGAGGCGTGCCAGGAATTGGTGGAGGAACATCATCGTGCCGACCTGTTACGATCCCATAATCTTGAACCGAGGCATCGCGTGTTGCTGGTCGGTCCTCCCGGAAATGGGAAGACTTCCCTGGCCGAAGCCTTGGCCTACGAGTTGTCTGTTCCTCTGCTGGTGGTCAGATATGATGCGGTCATCACCAGCTTCCTTGGGGAAACCTCCACCCGTTTGTCTAAATTGTTTGAATATGTTCGTACGCAGCGATGCGTGCTGTTTTTGGATGAATTTGACGTTTTGGGCAAGGAGCGTGGTGATATTCACGAAACGGGGGAGATCAAACGGGTTGTGAGTTCTTTGTTGCTCCAGGTGGACGCCCTTCCCAGTTATGTGATTGTTGTCACCGCCACCAATCATCCGGAACTTTTGGATCGTGCGGTATGGCGGCGATTTCAAATACGTTTGCGTTTGGATGGGCCAACACGCGCCCAGGCCGAAGAATGGTTCCGGCGTTTCGAGCGTCGGTTTGATCAGAAACTGGGTTATACTCCGGAACTGTTGGCTAAAAAACTTTCAGGATTGAGTTTTTCCGATATGGAGCAATTCGCGCTTGACATTCAAAGACGTTATGTATTATCAATTCCTAAAGGTGATTTGAAACGGATCATTACGGAACGTCTGGCACAATGGCGTCACCGAGTTTCCGTGATTCAACAGTCGAACACGCCAGCCAAGGAATCCGATGACAGAACGTCCACTCCTGATCCTTCCGGTTCCCGGAGCCCCCGTTGAGCGGAAAAAGAAGCGTGGGGGTAATGGAAAATTTGGGCTACCATCCTGCCAACGCCAAGCCGAACGACTGGCCCCTCGTTTTCAAGTTCTGCAAGATACTTTTGAGAAAAAACAGGCCGCTTTGCGCACCGATGTAACAGGCGTTTCGCCGGAAGATGTCCTCGTCCTGGAAACTGTGGGAACGGTCGAGAAGTTTATTTCCGCATTACAGCGCGTCGAAGGCATGGAATGGATGGGCGAGATTGAATTGGAAAACATTCCACCCGACGATGATTTCTTCAGCAAAAATGACAAGGGAGTCCGTACTGAAAAGCCCATGAGGGGAGCCATATTTCTTGTTCTCACCAATCATCGCGCATGGGGGGAACTAAACTCGCTATGGGATCGATGGAAGCGTGGTGAATCCCTGGGTTCCGGGCATGAAAAATTCAAAGAATTGTTTGCCCATTTACATGATATTCGTCCATGGGGCGTGCAAGACCGGTTACGGGAAACAGGGGTGATGGAGGATTGGCAGGAACGGTTGTCCCATGGGGCGGAGGTTGTTCCCTGTGAGATTGAACTTTGGTTCAGGAGTGAGGCAACAAAACGGGGAGATGCCCAACGGCAAATTGAAGAACTGCTTCGTCAACAAGGCGGTAAGGTCACTGCCCGCGCCATGATCGGCGAGATCGGCTACCATGCCATTCTGGCCGAGATGCCCGCCAGCAGCATTTCCCAGATTCTCAACAACAGTGCGCAGGTGCGACTGGTGACATGCGAGCAGATTCAGTTTTTCCGTGCGTCAGGCCAAATGGCGGTGGGAACGCCCCATGGCGATCCTTACCCTGACAACACGATTCCTCCTTTTCCTCTTTTGCCTTCCGTCACGCCACCTGTGGCCGCCTTGTTGGATGGCATGCCACTCCAAAACCATGAACGTCTTGCTGGACGGTTGATCATTGATGATCCCGATGGTTTCGAGGCCGATTACAAAACATCGGAGCGACGACACGGTACGGCGATGGCTTCCCTGATTTTATGGGGAGATCTGGAAGCCAAGGAACGACCTGTGAACCATCCTTTGTATGTTCGTCCGATCATGAAACCCAATCATCGTGATTGGAATCATCTCAGGGAAGAGTCGATTCCAGATCAGCGACTGGTCGTTGATGTGATCCATCGTGCGGTTCGTCGGATGTTTGATGATGATACGGAACCGGCCAGTGCAAAGAGTGTCTGTCTGATCAATCTTTCCATCGGGATACGGGATCGTCCCTTCGAAGGTGCCATGAGTCCGCTGGCCCGCCTGCTGGATTGGTTGTCCTGGCGATACAAGGTATTGTTCCTGGTGAGCGCGGGAAATCATTCCCGGGATATGGACATGGGAATGTCTCTGCAGCAGTTCCGGAACTTGCCGCCATCAGACAGGACCAAAAAAATTTTTCAGGCCGTGGCAGGGGATGCGTGCAACCGAAGGCTGTTGTCTCCAGCGGAGGCGTTGAACGTCCTGACCGTGTGAACCCCAACCATCAGGAATGGCGACGGGCGGAATTGTGGTTTGCTCCGATTGACGATCCAAAGATCAGTGATGAAGATCGGAAAAAGATCCGCTGGTGGGTTTCTCAAGATGGGGTCACCCCTCTTCCGCGGACATTTTCAGGGATGGAGACCATCTCGAACTCCAGGTCAGTTGTAAGGAAGATGCAGGAGTTCTTGAAGAAGAGGTTCCGTATGCGATTGCGATGACGTTGGAGGTGGACCCGAAGATCGGGGTGCAGATTTACGACGAAGTCCGTGCCCGTGTACATGCCGCAAGGATTGCCGTTTGATGGGTGGATCAAGGTAAACATCCGTGACCCGGGGACAGACCCATGTTACATCAAGTTGTCCTCGGAAAGGGTTCGCCATCGTCGAACACAGGAAACGTCAGCCCATTCCCCATTGACACGTTTTTTCTACCTTGAAGGTCATGATCATGAACCTGTCATCAACACAAAGAAAATATTTACGTGGACTTGCCCATCCTTTGAAGCCGGTCGTGGTCGTGGGTCATGAGGGTGTGACCGATCCGGTGATGGCAGAGGTGGAACTTGCCTTGGATGATCATGAGCTGATCAAAATCCGCTTCAATGATTTCAAAGAGGAAAAAAAGGAGTTGTGTGACGGGATTGCCAAGCAGTCCGGTGCTGCCATGGCGGGAATGATCGGCCATGTGGCCATTTTCTATCGTCCACGACGTGACCTTTCAAAACGCCGGATCCATCTGCCCTGACACGGTCCCCTTCTTGCCGAGGGTACAACGGGTCGAAAGATCCGACAAAATTCATGCTGTGATCATGATCCCTTTCGGGCACGAGAAATCAAAAACCTGTTGGTCTTCGTTCCCCAAGCTCCCTGTGGGGGATGTAAAATCAAAAACAAAATCAAAACCCTGGGGGCTATCCCTCAAGCCCCCTTTTTTTTAATAATGATGACAAAAACGACGCATTCCAAACAGGGTGCGGTTTAATGCCGCGTTTGGGCCTGCGTTGGAGTGAACAGATTGAACACCTGGTTGTATCGCGAGAGCCAATGTTCCTCAACAGAGACACGGTTGAGGATGGTGTACATGATCTGGCGATAATAATATCGTGTCTCGGCATTGTACGAGGACATGAATTCGCCAAATGAATCAATGATGACCTTGGTCAAGGAGAGAACATCCCTGTTGAGTTGGGACAGGGAGGAAGCGATCTGGGTATTTTTCTCGGCGGCGGCCAGGAGAATTTGGCAAAGTTCGTGTTCCTCCCGGAAAATATGACTGAAAAAAGCATTCATCGCTTTTCTCATGATGGCCTGGCCCTCTGATGATGTCACGCCAAACGAAAAGGCTGACCAGTATTTGTCTATAATGTCAATGTGTTCGTTGTTTAACTGTTCTGCAAGATCGGTCATGTTGTTTGTAGCCATCCATTCCCATGCTTTGGGAACGAATGCATACCCCCCTGAAATTTTTTGGATTGGATTTTTTAAATTATTGGACACGGTCTGAATTTTTGACGCAGCCCAACGTCGGCTGTCAGACTTTTTTTGTCAAAAATTCATATTCTCAAAGTCTAGCGGAAAAATTTATGCAAGTGAATCGCTATTTGCGGTGGCGGTTATTTTTTTTCATCTGTTTTGACATTCAATAACCGGGCCAAAGTTTATGGTTTTGACAGGGCGGGGTCATGACAGATTTGAAACATGAACGGGCGGGGCCGGTCAGGGATGGTGGGGGTCGGAATGGGTAGGACCGTCCGGGGTGAGGCCCTGATAATGTTGAATACGGGTTTCGATGGTTTTGATGCGGATCTTCCAAAGAATCGTAACGCCTCCGTAGACCAGGAGTGCCAGCAGGTAGACGGCATGGATGTACAGGGAATAGTCAGACATGGGTTCTCCGTTGTGCTTCAAGATGTTCCAGAGTTCTGCGTCCTTGGGTTTCCCTGGCCTTCAGGAGGATCAGATAGGCGCCAAGAAGGAAAAATGTGAGCGACATCCAGAGCAGGGGTGGCAGCAGGGGACCGGTAATGGCTGGCCCGGCGGAGGCGGTCTTGCCAAAGGAGGGGGGTTGGTGGAGGGTACGCCACCAGACAACGGAAAAATGGATGATGGGAAGATCCACGGCACCAAAGATGGCAAGTACGGCGGTGGCGCGTGCCCCCTTGACGGGATCATCAATGCCGTTGCGGATGGCGATGATTCCCATGTAGAGGATCAGAAGAACCAGCATCGAGGTCAATCGGGCATCCCAGGCCCACCATGTTCCCCACATCGGTTTGCCCCAGATGGAGCCTGATGCCAGGGTGACCAGGGCAAAGGCAGCCCCCACGGGGGCGGAGGCTTCAACGAGAATATCGGCGGTTTCGCTTTTTTTCCACAAATACCAAATGCTGAACACGGTCAGGGCCAGATAGACGAACAGGGCCATTTTGGCGGAAGGGACATGGATGTAGAGAATGCGGACCGAATTGCCCTGTTGGTAATCAATTGGGGCGTTGAATACCAGCCACAGGGAGACGGCCAGCAGAATCAAGGTGAGCCATCCCAACCAACGGTTCATGGCAATCAATCGTTTCATCAGGGTCATTCCTCCACCAGCCATCCAAACCCCCAGGGTGCCAGGGACAGGTAGATGGCATCGAAGATCAGGAGCAGATTCAACCAGGGACCACCGAGGGTTCCGGTATTGATCACTTCGGTCATGGCCTGGACCCCTGCAATGAGAAGCGGTGCGACCAGGGGCAGGAGCAGAAGTGCCAACAGGGTTTCACGGGACCGGGCAGTCTGTGTCATGGCGGCCAAAAGTACTCCCAGGGCGGTCAGTCCCATGGTTCCCAGCAGGAGCAGGGCCAAAAGCATGGGAATATGGATCCAAATATTGACATTGAACAGGATCAAGGTCAAAGGGATCAGCATGATCATGACCATGAGTGACAGTACCAGATTGCCCAGCCATTTGCCAAAGAAGATGGCACCACGGGGGAGGGGGGTGAGCAACAACCCTTCGAAGGCCCCGTTTTCCTCTTCCGACTGGAATACCCGTCCCAGTCCCATGAGGGTGGTGAACAAAACAGTGGTCCACAATAATCCCGGGACCAACCGTTGGGCTTCCTGTCCATTGGGCTCGAAGGCGGCTTGAAACACCAGAAGAACCGCTACGGAAAAAAACAGCATGGAGGAAAAGGTGGATCGGTGGCGAAAATCGGCCAGGACATCTTTCCAGGCGAGGCGATAGATGGCCTTCAGCATGGGTGGGGGCTCCCCATCGGTCGCAGCACGCCTCCATTCAGATGCCAGGGGGTATGGCGCAGGGCGGCAACCCGTTCGGGATCATGGCTGGCCATGACGATGATGCCCCCCTGTGTTTGAAACGTTTCGATGATGCCGTTGAGCCAGCGTATCCCTTCGTGATCCAAGGCCGAATAGGGTTCATCCAAGAGCAGGAGTTTGGGTTTTGCAATCAAAATGCGGGCCAGGGCCAACCTTTTTTTCATTCCGGCGGAAAACCATCGAATCGGTTGTTGTATGAATGGGGCCAGTCCCGCCTGGGTGATGGCGGCGATGAGGCTTTCCCGACCGGACGTGCATTGGTGAAGGTCACGAAAAAACAGCAGGTTCTCCAAGGGGGTCAGGTGGCCGTACAGGTGACTGTGGTGTCCTACGAAAATCAGATGACGGCGTGCGGTTTCGCCATCCGTGTGAAGGTTGATTTGATCAAGGCGGCACTGCCCTTGTTGCATCCGCAATCGGGTTGCCAGCAGGGAGAGCAGGGTTGATTTACCCGAACCGTTGGCTCCATAGAGGACGGCACATTCCCCTGCCGTGACGCTCAGGTTGACATCCCGCAGCACCATGCGTTGACCAAAACGATGTCCGATGTTTACAGCCTCAAGTTGGGTCATATCCATGAGAAAGACTTGATCAATGATCGTAAAAAAAGAAAGCCCCTCCAGTGCGGGAATGTCAGGGGATCGTTCCTAAGGATTCTGATTTTTATTTCTCATCTCCCTCAAGGGGGGACAAAGTCCCCCACGAATATTCCTGTTTGCCTGAGCCATACAATCTGGTCGGCATCATTGAGCGTATCTTTAGTCTGAAACGTCGTCCATGCGAACCCTGCATCATGCCGGGGAAGGTAAAACGAAATTAATTCTACTTTGTCACATTCATTAATCAGGGATTGTTGACACTCGAAAAATTATTGAAAGAAAAAAGGGGGCTTAAGGGATTGCCCCCAGGACTTTGA
>PEAN01000062.1:18208-26651 GCA_002753735.1 Magnetococcales bacterium DCbin4 | reverse complement strand
GGTCTGGCGATAAAGCGTTTCGGCGTCGGAGAATTTGTTTTGAGCGCGCAAGGTTTCAGCGAGTCCGGTTTTGGCAACGACATCGGTCGGTGCGTGTTCTTGCGCCAGTTTGTTGAGTTCCTCAGCCCATTGAGGGTGGGAATGGCGGAGCGCCATGGTGGCGACGTTGGAGAGCGTTTTGGCGATCAGATCATCGGAAGTGCCGTTTGCTTTTTGCCAGATCAACAGATCCGCTAAAAATTCTTTGGCATGGTACAAATCCTTTCCCTTCAGGCGCGTTTCGATGGTTTCCATGATGTTCTTTACGTTGGTAAAGGCGTCATGTTTGCTCGGGCGCTTCTTGGGGGGGCGCGCATTCCGCTTGTTCCCGGAAGGTGTCTGATCTGCTTCCACGATCCCTTGTTGTTTGATTTTATGGGCATCGGATGGATGGGGCAGGCCCAGGAATTGGCGCAGATGGGATTTGATTGCGGGTATGTGGCGGCGGTCGGATGGCGAAAGGGAAAAGACTAACCGATCCAATGTGTTCCATTGATTGTTCTTCGCTTCCCCCAGAATGTTGTTTTGCTGTGCATCGCCAAGGTGTGTCCAAACCGCCTGGGTTTGTTCATCGGGAAAACGGAGGGGGGGGGCCGCCTCGGTCAGCGGTGTGGGCCAATACGCATGGATGGCTTGCTTGAGATGGTCTGGCCAGTGGGTCATGAGAGGGGCCAACCGGGTCTGCCAAAATTCTGCCGAGCGTCCATATGTGCGGTCCAGTCGTCCGAGCACCAGATCCAAGACTTCCTGTTCTTCGGGACGACCCTGCATCGTGTCGGCAATGCACAACAGACCCCGTTCCACCCGGTCGAAATCGATGGTTTCCCCTTTTTTGCACTGCGCTTCGGCGGGTGGAATCCAAAGCAGGGCGCGCCAGGCTTCCAGCAAGGCATTTAATGGGTCATCCGAGAGCGGTTGATCCTTTCCATGAGGGATTTTGAGCTGACTCAGCCATCGTTGTGCAAAACGGTCATCGGTCTGCTGTCGCACCAGGGCTTCGTTGAGTTGTCTGGGAGATCGGCCCATCCCGGAGGCGAACAGGTTCAATCCCGGTTCTTCACCATGGAATCGGGCCAGGGCTTGAAACAGGGATTCGGTACGGGGAAGAAAGGAGGCAAAGAGAAACAGATTGAACAGACAGGTTTCATCAGGCAAGGGATCGGCTGCAAAACCACCTGGATCGGGGGAGCGGGGGGCGCTGTGTCCTGCCTTTGGGGCGGTTGGGGCAAAAGATTGTTCCAGTTCATCCGCTTTTTGATGACACAGACGGGCCATGAGTTCGGCCAGTTGTCCGGGAATTTCCGGGGGGGCACCCGAAAGGGCCTGGATCATGATGTCGGCGGGATGGCGGTTGCCACCCATGGCGGGGATGAACTGTCCCGCAAGCATTTTGGCCAACAGGGATGAATCCGCCGTTTGCGCGGCGGTAATGAGGCGCTCACGAACTTCCTGGATGCCTGGATGTTCCATGAGGGTTTGGCCAGGGTCAGAGGGAATGCCGTTCGATCCAGCGGATCGATGCGTCTTGCTTGAACGTACTTTTCAATCGATTCCAATGATCCTGTCGCAATTGTCTCAGATTGGCAACCGAAGGGGTTACGGGCGGTGCGTCAATTCGGCCCAGGGTTCCGGTGCAACATGCTTCTGCCCGATCTTTGATCAAAGGGGGATGCAGCAGTTCCCGCAATCCTTGGGTTTTCTTGTCGTCGAGGGGCATGGTGATCCCGAAAATTGAGCCGGGCGGGGAGGGGAAATGGTACGGCGAATCATTCGCCTCCACGACCGTGGGCCGATACAGGGGACCTGCGTCATCGACCGAATAGTTCCATACCAACAGCCATTCCCCTTCCTCGATATGACCCAACCCCAATACCCGGGACAAGCCGGTCCAGTCGTGTCGTTCCAGAAAAGGGGATGCCTCACTCAGGATGCCGGCCCACCAGGGTGGTTGACGCGCACCCAGGGCGTGGATCAAATCACCCGCCATCTTTTGAATGATGGCGCGACCCTCCGTGCTTTCCTGCAAATGGTTTGCCAAGTCGTCGATGCGGGATTTGAACCCCTGCCAGCGGTCCCCGTTGTCCGGAATTTCGGGAAAAGGGAGACCGACCTGTTTCCTGAACCGTTCCCGGAATAAAATCGTCTGACCCGTCTCGGAGGTATTGAGCCGCCAAAGCAGGGCGTTGAGCGATGCCACATGGATCAGACGTTCGTGGGATGGGAGATCGACCTGGATCCGATTGGTCTGGTTGGTAGGGGCAACGGTGGCGGAGGGGGGGATCGGTGGCGTTGTGCCAGTGGTGGGGAGGCGCGAAGGCCGGCAGATTTGTTCCTGGTAATAGGTGACGATCTGGGGCTTCCAGCGCGATCCATCGGACTTTTCCCTAAAGGTGGGACATTGCAGCATTTCTTGTTCACGTTCGATGGGGACCCGATGGTCCATGCCCCAGTTGCGGGATAAAACATGGAGCGAAAATTCCGTGTAGTGGGCCGAACCCTTCAGCGGCAGCAATTCCTGAAACGCCTCTTCCCAGGGATGATGGTCTCGCGGACGGTCAAAAACATGAAGTGATTGACGTGGATTCATGGTGACTGGATCGCCTGATCTCATGGAATTGAAGTCTGTGAACTGATCTTATGGCATTTCATGTCATCTTTGAAAGGCCCCATGTTGCATGAATCATGATGCGTGTTCGTTTTTGGCATCATGGGGTCGCTGCCTTTGTGCTGGGGGCCGGGGGCGCATGTTGCAAACCTGACAAAAGGGGCGGCATGGGTGGGTTGGCGACAAGGGGTGTTCCTGTTATCTATTTATAAATGAATGTTTTTTATGTGGCACTTGCCTTGCTGTATGAAGATTGAGGGAAGTTACCAACGCTTCGAGCCACGGGGAGACGACCATGCGCGCTGCGGAAATTGCCGCACTCCTGGATGAACCCGCCTGTGTGCACAACGACAAGGGCAAGTCGGGCTGTGCCCGGCCCAAACCGGGGGCCACCGCCGGGGGATGCTGCTTCGATGGGGCCATGATCACCCTTTTCCCCATCGGTGATGTCGCGCATATCGTTCACGGTGCCATCTCCTGTGCCGGAAGTTCCTGGGATGGCCGGGGTTCCCGTTCCTCCGGACCAGAACTCCACCGCCTCGGCTTGACCACCGATCTCAGCGAACAGGACATCATCCTGGGGCGTGGGGAAAAACGGCTCATCCATGGGATCGGTCAGGTGGTACGCCGTTATCGCCCGCAGGCGGTTTTCGTCTACCAAACTTGCATCCCCGCCCTCACCGGGGATGACCTGGAGGCCATTTGCCGGACTGCGGCCCATCATTTCAATCTTCCAGTCATCCCCGTCGATGCGGCGGGCTTCTACGGAACCAAAAACCTGGGCAACCGGATCGCCGGGGAGACCATGGTCCGCCATGTCATCGGCACCGCCGAGCCGGAACCGGCCCGGGATGATCGACCGGGGATCACCGTCCACGAGGTCAATCTGATCGGCGAATTCAATATTGCCGGTGAATTTTGGAACGTCCTCCCCCTCCTGGATGAATTGGGGATCCGGGTGCTGTGTACCTTGGCGGGGGATGCCCGTTTTCGTGAGGTGCAAACCATGCACCGTGCCCGGGTCAACATGCTCGTCTGCTCCAAGGCGCTGATCAATGTCGCCCGGAACATGGAACAGCGTTGGGGCATCCCCTGGTTCGAGGGGAGTTTCTACGGCATCCGTGACACCTCCCATGCATTGCGTGAATTCGCCCGCCTGATCGGCGATCCCGATCTGCTTCGGCGGACGGATGCCTTGATCCGGCGGGAAGAGGCGGCGATCCAGAGCCGATTGGCCCCCATGATCGAACGGTTGCGCGGCAAAAGGGTGCTGCTGTACACCGGCGGGGTCAAATCATGGTCGGTGATTTCGGCGCTCCAGGATCTGGAAATGGTGGTGGTGGCGACCGGAACCCGCAAATCGACCGAGGCGGACAAGGCCCGCATCCGCCAACTGATGGGTGATCAGGCCATCCTCCTGGACGAAGGCAAACCCGAACTCCTGCTTGAAATCGCCCGCACCCGAAAAGCTGACCTCATCATGGCGGGTGGCCGCAACATGTATACCGCCCTCAAAGCCCGCCTGCCGTTTCTCGACATCAACCAGGAACGGGAATTCGCCTATGCGGGTTATGCGGGGATGGACGAATTGGCGCGGCAACTGTTGATCACCCTGGAGAGTCCCATCTGGCAGGCGGTTCGGCGGCCCGCACCCTGGGATACAATGGAGAACCCCCCATGGCCGACATGATCAAACGCAGCAAGGCCCTCAGTGTCCGCCCCCTCAAGGCCAGCCAGACCCTGGGGGCCATCCTGGCCTTTCAGGGGATTGCAGGGGCCATCCCCATGCTTCATGGCAGTCAGGGGTGTTCCGCATTCGCCAAAGTGTTTTTTGTGCGCCACTTCAATGAACCCATCCCCCTGCAAACCACCGCCATGGATCAGAT
This sequence comes from Magnetococcales bacterium DCbin4, assembly GCA_002753735.1. Taxonomy (GTDB): domain Bacteria; phylum Pseudomonadota; class Magnetococcia; order Magnetococcales; family UBA8363; genus UBA8363. Next base: position 22,121 of record PEAN01000062.1, on the reverse strand, counting down.
CAGCACCGTGATGGGGGGCGTGGAAAACATTCATCAAGGGTTGGGCCATCTGGCAGGGGGGGGCCGTGTCCGGGTGATCGGATTGGTGACCACGGGGCTGACCGAAACCCAGGGGTGCGATCTTCATCGGCTGGTCGATGGGTTTCGGGAACAGCACCCCGAATGGGCACGGGTCCGGGTGGTGGCGGTGAACGCCCCGGATTTTTCTGGCTGCCTGGAAACCGGACATGGGCGTGCCGTCCATGCCATGATTCGTGAATTGACACCTGCGTTGACCGTCACCCGGGGGCCACACTCCGAAAAACGGCCACCGATCCTCAATATCCTTGCAGGTGCCCATCTGACGCCGGGAGATCTGGAGGCGCTGAAGGAAATGACCGCCGCCTTCGGTCTGGAGGCCATCCTCCTGCCCGATCTCTCCACGGCTCTGGATGGTCATCTGGATCCGGGAGGCCATTCGCCGGTGACCACGGGTGGGCTTGATCCCGCGGCACTGGCGCAACTGGGTCATGCCGAGGCAACCCTGGTGTTGGGCCATGCCATGGAAGGGGCTGCCGATCTGCTGGCCAGCAGAACGGGGGTCGTCGATTTCCGGGTGTCCGAGGTCATGGGACTCAATGCCACCGACCGCCTGTTGATGATCCTGGCCGAAATTTCGGGCCGTCCGGTGCCGGAAAAATATCGCCGCCAACGTCTTCGCTTGCTCGATGCCATGTTGGATTGTCATTTCCACCTCAGTGGACAAAACGCCGCCTTGGCCGGCGATCCCGATGGGTTGTTGTCCTGGGGGGCGCTCCTTGAAGAGGTGGGGGTGGGGACCCCCGCCGTGGTCTCCTCCATCGGAACGAAATCTTTGGCGCAAAGCCGCTTTCAAGCCATCAAAATTGGCGACCTTGAAGATTTTGAGGATTTGTTGGTGGATGCCAAACCCCATTGGCTCATCGGCAATTCACATGTCGCCAACATGGCGAACCGGCGCAATCTGTCCGTGGTCCGTTCCGGTTATCCCCTGTTCGACTGGATCGGGGGGCAGAGCCTGTGCCGCATCGGCTATGAAGGGGCGCGTCAGACTTTGTTCGAAATGACCAATCTGCGGCTTCATGCCCATCATTCATTCCAAAAACCTTATCATTCCCGTTATGCCATGGTGGGAGAAAAAACAGCATGACCGCCTTGAGACGTTCCCTGCACCTGGTCACTGCGCCCCGGGGAGGTGCCGATGAAGAAAAAATGTTCCGCATCGCCTTTGCCAGCAGCGATCTGCGCCATGTGAACGAACATTTCGGTACCGCTACCCGTTTTGTCATCTATCAGGTCAGCGCCGGTTATTCCCGTCTGGAACGGGTGGTGGGGTTCGACCCGGAGGTCGCGGATGGCCGTGAAAGCAAGTTGGAACCCAGACTGGCGAGCCTGATGGATTGTGATGCCGTTCATTGTTGCGCCGTGGGGGCGTCCGCTGCCCGACTTCTGCTGCGACAGGGGGTTCAGCCGGTCCGACTTGAAGGACCTTCCGGGATCGGCAACCTGGTCGCCGCCATCCAGCACAGCCTGGCCTCGGGACGTTCCCCCTGGGAAAACCATTTGATGCACCGGGAAAAAAACATGGATCGCGACCGATTCCAGGAGATGCTCCATGAAACGTGGGAAGAATGACGGTTCAGCCAGGAAAATGATCAAGAAAAATAATGGGTTTGTTGGATTTAATCCATGATTTTTACTTTATTAACACAATTATAATATTTTTCTGAATCAGGAGTCCACCCGATGTCAAACACCGTTTCCGCTTCTGATCCCATTCTGGGCAGCGATTTCATCAAGGAGTTGGTCAAGCAGATGCGTGCCCTGGATACCTATGGCGTGACGGACCGGCAATCTCCCGATGCGCTGCTCAAACCATTCATCATTTCCCGTGAGGAGCGGAAAAAAATTCCCGTGATCGACGATCCCAAACCCGAAACCATCGCCCGCCTGGGTGCCTTCTACAATGCCGTGGCCATGATGATCGAAATGGAATGCGGCTTGATGGCCCGTCCCTTTCTCAATGTCAATCATGAAGGGTTCGGCAATGTATTGGTGATCGTCGGCAAGCTGGTGGTGGTGGACCGGGTGTTGCGGGATGTCCATCGGTTCGGCTTCGATTCCCTGTCTCAATTGAAGGATGAGTCGGACAAACTGCTCAACATCGCCCTGGGACGGATCGGTTCCCATTCCGATGTCGCCGGGATGGCGTAAGTGGATCCCCGGGGCATCTTCCGGGATTCTTGTTCTGCTGCATTGATGGAGAAAGATCATGACGTTCTTGACCGGATTGACCCGGGCGGGTGAACCTTGGACCCCCCGGTTCATCACCACACTGAATCATCGGGCATGCATTGGATGTGGTCGTTGTTTCAAGGTGTGTCCGCGGGATGTGTTCAAACTGGTGGAACGCGGCGAAATTGAGGAAAACGGCTCTGAAGAGGACGAAGATTGGGAAGAGGATGGCTTTGGGGATGATGTCGCCTACGTCATGACGCTGGCCAATCCCGGCGATTGCATCGGTTGTGAATCCTGCAACCGGGTCTGTCCCAAAAATTGTCAAACGCATCAACCTTTGCAGCAGGCCGCCTGACGGGGCCCGGGAAAGGTCGGTTCGCCATGGATCCCGTAATACCGCCGCGTGATGTCATTCTCAACGATACCACCCTGCGTGATGGCGAACAGGCGGCAGGGGTGGCGTTTACGTTGGAAGAAAAACTGGCCATCGCCACTGCCCTCGATGGGGCACGGGTGCCGGAAATGGAAGTGGGCATTCCGGCCATGGGGGCGCAGGAACGGGAGGGAATTCGCGCCATCGCCGCCTTGAACCTGGCGGCAAAATTGATGGTCTGGTGCCGCATGCGGGTGGAGGACTACCTCCTCTGTGCCGATCTGGGGGTCGATTGGGTCGATCTCTCCATCCCCGTCAGCACGCAACAGATGGTGAACAAGCTGGGTGTGAATGGTCCTCAGGTGCTGGCGACCATCGTCCGGGAGGTCCCCCGGGCGCGTGACCTGGGATTGGCGGTCTGTGTGGGGTGTGAGGATGCCAGCCGGGCCGAGGGTGAATTTTTATGGCGTGTTGCCGAAACGGCGGAACGGGCGGGTGCACGGCGCCTTCGCTTCGCCGATACCCTGGGGGTGCTCGATCCGTTTCAAACTTTTGATATGATTCGTGATCTACGGGCCAGAACCGGACTTGAAATCGAGATCCATACCCATGATGACCTGGGACTGGCCACGGCCAATGCGTTGGCTGCGGTACGTGCCGGGGCGCGTCATGTCAATACCACGGTCAATGGGTTGGGTGAACGGGCGGGCAATGCCCCGTTGGAGGAGGTTTCGTTGGGGTTGCGTCATACCATGGGGCTTGGAACCGGCATCGACAGTTCGTGTCTGCCCGCCATCAGCGCATTGGTCGCCCAGGCTTCCGGCCGGGTCTTGCCGGAACAGAAAAGTTTGGTGGGACAACTTGTCTTTACCCATGAATCGGGCATTCATGTGGATGGATTGCTCAAGGATGTGCGCAACTATCAAGGGGTGGATCCCGCCGAACTGGGGCGCAGCCATCTCATGGTGTTGGGCAAACACAGTGGCCGTCATGGTGTTCAAAGCGCCTATTCCCGGATGGGAATTCGGTTGGATGCCTCCAGAGCCGAGGGAATTCTGCGGTTGTTGCGCCAGTTTGCAGCCACCCACAAACGTCCGCCCACCCCGGATGATCTGAACCACTTCCTCACCTTGTGCCCTTGATCATTGCTTCCGATATCGTAACTATTTCTACTTTGTCACATTCATTAATCAGGGATTATTGACACTCAAAAAATTATTGAAAAAAAAAGGGGTCTGGGGGATTGGCCCCAGGGGTTTTAATTTTTATCAAAAAATCCCAATT
>PEAN01000062.1:0-18164 GCA_002753735.1 Magnetococcales bacterium DCbin4 | reverse complement strand
AACCTTTTTGTTTAAATTCAAAAACAAAGTCAACACCCTGGGGGCAATCCCCCAGACCCCTTTTTTTTCTCAATAATTTCAATGCAAATGGGGTGCTGGATAGTTACCCGATATCTTAAATTTTACCCTGCCAATGTTCTCCAAGGGTGATCCGGCTCAGGTCGGGAAGCGCAAGAAGATCGGAAAAATCCATCACGATTTCACCGACCTGGTTGTACAACAGATCCTGAATCGGTTCGAGTTCCCCCCGACCATTGGCATCCATGATGTCCTTCAGGTCATCGCCCTCCTTGAGGAGGATGAATTTGGCGCGCGTGTGGTCGATTTCCTCGACGACATGAATGTCATAGAACACCTTGCGCACGGGATCGATGCCGTTTTTCGCCAAAACGGCGTTATTGACCACAATGCCCCGGTTGGCAAGCCATACCAGCGGTACGCCGCTTTTGACCTTCTTGACCCGCTCCAGACAACCCGCTTTCTGCAATTGCTGATCGGTGATGCCCAGCTTTTTCAAATCCTCCGGGGTCAGGCGATTTTCGCTGCCGGGAAGCTTGACGACCCATTCCTTGAGGGGTTGGATCCCCAGACGTTCCATTTTTTTCATGTTCAAGGAAATTTCACGCCGGGCCAACCGTTCCACCGAAATACCCCTGTCGCTGCGCAGGGTTGCCAGGTCAAATCCCTGTGCCTTCAGTTTGGCCAACAGCTCGGCGCGTTCCAACTCGTCCCAGGTCAACCATTCACGCCAAGCGTCCAGTTCGATCATCTCCTGCTCGGTGACGACCTGACTTTTGAGCAGGGTGATTCCCGCCGCTTCGATGGCCTCGCGGGAACAATCAAAGTCCAGATTCTTGTCCCGCTTCATCTGTTCGACCACCTTCAACGACAGGCCACCACGACGGCGGATCCGTTCGACATCCATTCCGACATTGCGCAGTACCGGCATGAACCCGAGCTGTTCCAGTTCATGAAAGGTCAGCAGTTCCACCGGATGAATCTTCTTCGGCTTGTGGGGGTGGAAAATGCGGCGTTCCTTTTCGCGCGGCAAGGCGAAACGGCGTCCCTTGGGCAGCATGTCGGGGTTTTGCCGCATGTAGATGCGATGCCAGGCGGCATAATGTTCCGGGTTGAAATGACCCATCATGGCGTCGGTATTCATGATGATCAACACCTTGAAGGAATCCAACTGGCGCTTGTAGGCCCGGCTCTCCTCCAGGGCGGAAACCATGTCCACCAAAGACGATGCCTGGATGACATCCAAATCATCGCGATCCAAGGAGGCAATGATCTTTGGCATGTCCAGATTGAGGTTTTTTTTCAAATAATCGGCAAACAGCGTCAATCCCCCGTATCCCTTGCCTTTGACGTTGGCAAACCATTCGTGATGCAACAGGGCGGTTAACATCGCAAGATCGGGCGCTTGACCACTGCGATACAGCAAACGGCCCCCATGGAGGGTATGCAATTGCATCTCTTTCCATTGTTTGCTGTCGAGTTTTCCTGGCCAATCGAGGGTTTCAAGTTTGATCTTGGTCTTGCCGATGTCATGATTGAAGACCGCAACCGCCCCCCGGACAATTTTTTCATCACTCCATCCCAGTTCGTGACCAATGGCCATCAGATGAAAACTGGCGATGATGCTGTGTCTTGCGGTGCCACCGTGATGCTGGGTCAGGGCCATCAATTTTTCGGTGGGATCGCAGGCGAACAGATTGTCGATCTCGTCGAGATTCTCCCGGATCATTTGTTCGAGCGAATTCAACTGCTGACGGTTTTGCACCGACTGCGCAACGTCATCAATCCCCGACAATGCCTTGGAGACAATCGTCTCGATGACGTTGAACATCTGTTCCATCTGTGCCACCGTGGAAACGACCGATTGTTCCTGGATCGTTTCGGCAAACAGGGTCTGGATGCCGCGTCGTTCGAGGCGTTCAAGCAGTTTCAGGTCGATGGGGGTGTATTTCGGGGCGAATACCACCTCCGAGCCGGGAACCTTGACTTCCCGGGCCGTACGCATCTGGTTCAGAAGGGCAGGGTCGTTGAGGAAATATTCACCCTTCTTCAGAATGGTCTTTTTGTTCTCAGCCACAAATCGAAACCTCTTGCGCATCCGATTGGATCCGGCGCACTGCATTCAAGGGCGGTATCAGGCGATTCAATCGTGATTATAACGTCCTTAACGACCTTCGCAACGATCCACTCAATGCTATCATAACCTGACCTCGGCGTCTGTCGGGGAAATTGAATTTTTCATCCTGGCGATCCAACCCGACATCATGGGTCCATGGCGTAATTCCTGGTTTGGCATGCGTTGACGAATTCCACGAATGCCTGCTCCGGCAACGGTCGGCTGAAATGGTATCCCTGAAGTTCGTCGCATTCAATTTTTTCAAGGAACTCGGCTTGTTGTTGGGTCTCGACCCCTTCTGCCACGACATGGAGTTTCAAACTTTTCGCCATCGACACGATGGCCAGGACAATGGCGGCATCATCCGAATTTTCAGTCAATTCCCGCACGAAGGATTGGTCAATCTTGAGTGCCTGGATCGGGAGTCGTTTCAAATAGCTCAAAGAGGAATAGCCGGTCCCGAAATCGTCCATCGAGATGCTGATGCCGAGATTGCGCAACTGTTTCAACGTGGCGATGGCCTGCTTTTCATCCTGCATCATCATGCTTTCGGTGACCTCGAGTTCCAACCATTGCGGATCGAGACCGCTCTCATCCAGGGTGCGTTGCACCAGCTCAAGGAGATCCTTCTGTTGAAACTGGCGTGCCGACAGGTTGACCGCAACCCTCAGGGGGACTCCACCTGCCTGAATCCGGGTCTGGTTGAAGTGGCAGGCCATGTGGAGGATCTTTTTGCCCATGGGGATGATCAGACCCGTCTCCTCCGCCATGGGGATGAAATCGGCAGGGGAAACCATGGTGCCATCGCCACGACGCCAACGGACCAGGGATTCCATGCCGACAATCTTTCGGGTGGCAATGGATCGTTTCGGCTGATAGTGCAAAATGAATTCGTCTGCGATCAATCCTTGACGCAGGTTGTGTTCCATGGCTGCCCGCTGGATTGAATGGGCATTCATCCGTTCTTCAAAAAATTTGAAATTGCCGCGACCACTCTCCTTGGCATGGTACATGGCGACATCGGCATATTTGGTGATGGCATCGAACGTGTCGCCATCGGTGGGATAGATGCTGATGCCGACGCTGGCACCGATATGCGCTTTGTGTTCCTGTAACGTGACCGGTTCCATGAGGGCGGTGATGATTTTCCGGGCGATGGGTTCCGCTTCCCGGGAGGATTTGAGGCCAGCCAGGATGACGGTGAATTCATCCCCTCCCAGCCGGGCCACCGTATCCGAGGCGCGGACGCATTGGGTGATGCGGCGGGCGACTTCGATCAGCAATTGGTCTCCCGCTGCATGACCCAGGGTGTCGTTGACATGCTTGAACCGGTCCAGATCGATGAAAAAAACCGCGACCAGGGTGTTGCAGCGTTTGGCCGTTTCGAATTCATGCACCAGTCGGTCGCGAAACAACATGCGGTTGGGCAGTGCCGTCAAGGGATCGAAAAAAGCCAGTTGCTCCAATCGCTCCTCGGTCGCCTTCATGTGACTGATGTCGGTGAAAATGCCGACGAAGTGGGCAACCGTCCCATCGTGGGAGGGGACGGCGTTGATGGTCAACCATTTGGGGTAGGATTCGCCGTTTTTGCGTCGGTCCCATATTTCCCCCGACCAGGTGCCGCGTTGCGTGATGTCGGCCCACATTTGGGTGTAAAACTGGGCATCATGCTTGCCCGATTTGCCAATCCGTGGATTCCTGCCCAATACCTCGTCCCGGGAAAATCCGGTGATGGCGGTATAGGCCTGGTTAACGTCGATGATGGTCCCTTTTTGATCGGTGATGACGATGGCCTCGCTGGCATTTTCAAATACTTTGGCGGCCAGCTTCAACCCTTCTTCGGCACGGTTGCGTTCGTCGATCTCCTGTTTCAATCTCACGTTGGAGGCTTCGAGTTCCCGGGTTCGTTCCTGAATCCGTTGTTCCAGTTCGCCATAGGCCGCCTGCAAGGCATCCTTGGTTTGTTTGCGTTCCGTGATGTCATGCAGGATCCCGGTGAAATACTTCCCATCCTTTGAATCAAATACACCGACCGACAGTTGGGCGGGGAATTCCCGTCCATCTTTGCAAATGCAGGATACTTCCCGGATGGTTCCAATGATCTTTTTGATACCGGTGGTCAAAAATGAATGAATGTATTGGTCATGGGACTCGCGATAGGGCGATGGCATGAGCATGGAAACATTCTGGCCGATCAGTTCCTCTGAGGTATAACCGAACATCTTCTCCAGGGAAGCATTGATGGAGTGGATGATGCCATGATGATCGATGGTGATGATGCCATCGACGGCTGAATTGAGTATGGATTGATTTTGATTGAGGCTGTTGTAGAGTCCGATGAAGGCGGTGCGGCTGTTGCGGTAAAAGCTGGTCACGAAAAATACTACCAGGGTGATGGAAAGACCCGATCCCAACAGAAACATATGATACAGATCAGTCTCCGCTTGCTGCCTTTGCCCCAGGGTTTGCAGAAGGTCTTCCTGGATGGTGTCGGAACAGTTGTTGATGATGGAGATGGTGCTGGTGGCCTCGGAAAAAAACAAATTCGGATCTGTCGGCATTTCCCGGGGGACAACGATGGATTGACCCAGGATGAGAAACTCCTTGACCATGTTTTGAATGGGGCCGGAGAGGCAGGTGAATGGGGCGGGGGAGGGTTCCAGGGATTGTTCGATGAGCCACCGGTTGCGTTCCACCGATTCCATGGAACGGCGGATGCCGCCCAGGTGTTCCCAAAAGCGGAACCGATCCTCTTGCGTGTGGGTTTGGCTTGCCAGGAAACCACTTCCCAACCCCCGGGCCTGACCGATGGACTCTTCCAGATCCGACAATCCGTTGATCAGCAGTTCAGCCAGGAAATGGGTGGTCGGATCATCGTCAGGGATGAGGCCGGAGTGGACCGATATCTGTTGGATGATGTTCTGAAGATCGTGTATCGGAACCGTATCCTCTTCAAAACGGTGCATGGGTGAGGACGGGAGCGTGGCAGGCAGTGCTGTGGCAAATCGATTTTTCCTCGTTTCGATGGTCCGGGCGAGATCGTCAAGTACGGAAAATGGATCTTCGGGGAATGCGAATCGAAAATTGGCCAGCTTGAGATCCAACTGTTGTTCCAGTTCGATCATTTTGTCATGCAGGGTCGCGTTGTGCCCCCGGGCGAGGATTTGTCCAATTCCTCTGAGATTTTGCAGATCGCTGACGATACGTTTCAATTGCTGCACCTGGTGCAGTCCGGTGATCTCCTGACGGATCAGATCGATGCCGGTACCGATCTTGTCCAATACGATGATTCCAGCAGGGGCGGCCAGCAGGAGGGGGATCAGAATTGCCGCAAGATAATAGTGAAAGCGAATCGGTGTGTTGGGTTTCATAAATCAACGCAGCCAAATGAGCGTCCAATGGACACGGTTCCCCTGTGATTCTTGCAGGGCATCTGTCGGCCGTGGGGTGATCCTTGGACCACGGGCATCATTTTCGACAAGGGCGACATTACATGATTGTCATGTCATATCACGTTCCGCGTTTGGCTCCAACATCTTCTTATCATCTCTTTCTGGGGCATGATCCTTATTCTTCGAAAAAATTTGCCTTCTCCCGGGAATCAAGGCGCAGGGAAACCGTATGATGATTCACGCAAATGCTTGACGATATGGTTCAAATGGCGTATAAATAACAAGGCATTCGTTTGTCATGGTTTTATTATTATCCAAGTTGTTTCCCGGGCGAAATCTTTATTCACCAATCTCTGACCAGGATGGACCTCTGTGAGTCGTGATCCCTACCGCATTGATGCTCATAAATTGATCTACCATCCTGAACGCGCGGCGCGTGTATTGGCGGTCAACGGAGACTGGGAGCGGGCGCGATCGGTCTATCCCATTTATATGGAAATCGCCCCGGTGGGTGCCTGCAATCACCGGTGTGTTTTTTGTGCCGTCGATTATATCGGTTATCAATCGGTTCGTCTGAGTTATGAACTTCTGGCCCAGCGGGTTCCGGAAATGGGGAGATTGGGGGTCAAAAGCATCATGTATGCTGGAGAAGGTGAACCCCTGCTGCACAAGGATATTGCCAGGATTGTCACCATGACCAAAGATGCGGGGATCGATGTTGCGATCACGACCAATGCAACGGTGCTTCCCTCTGGATTCATCGAACAGGCCCTGGCGCGTCTTTCCTGGCTCAAGGTGTCGATCAATGCAGGGACCGCCGCGACCTACGCCGCTTTGCACCAGACCAAAGCGGCTGACTTTGACAAGGCCATTGAAAACATGATCGCCATGGTCCGGCAAAAACGGGCTTCCAATCTGGAGTGTACCCTGGGTGCCCAGATATTGTTGTTGCAGGAAAACCAACATGAAGTTGAAACCCTGGCAAAATTGTGTCGGGATGAGATCGGTCTGGACTATCTGGTGGTCAAACCCTATTCCCAGCATCTGTTCAGTAAAACCCAAAGATACAAGGAATTTGATTATCAACAGTTCGTTTCCCAAGGTGAATCGTTGGCGCATCTGAACACGGAAAAATTTTTCATCGTGTTCCGTGGCCATACCATGCAAAAACTGGCGACGACCCAACGTTATCACCGGTGCCATGCCACCCCGTTCCTGTGGGGGTTCATCATGGCCACCGGGACCGTGTCGGGTTGCAGTGCGTTCCTTTTGGATCAACGGTTTGAATATGGCAATATCAACGACCACACCTTCCAGGAAATATGGGAAGGGGAAGGTCGTCGCAGAGGTTTTGAATTTGTCATGAATCAATTGGACATTTCAGAATGCCGGGTGAATTGCCGCATGGATGAAATCAACCGCTATCTGCATCAGATTGAAACCCGGTTGGTGCCTCATATGAATTTCATCTGAAATGGTCCCGAATTGCAGGATCGACCCTCGATATCCCATATCGCAGTGACGCTCCGTCCCACCCTTGAACTATCCCTTCATCAACCTGAATATTTGAGAATCATCGTGATGACCTCAGAGGAACTTTTTTCACTGTATCGGCAAATGGTCCGTATCCGTCTGGTTGAGGAAGGCATTGGCAAGCGCTATGGCGAAGAAGGACAGTTGATGCGATGCCCGGTCCACTTGTGCATGGGTCAGGAGGCGATTGCCGCGGGGGTCCTGGCACACTTCGGTCCGGAGGATGGCGTTTTTGGAACCCATCGCGCCCATGGGCATTACCTGGCAAAGCAGGGCAACCTCCAGGCGATGATTTCCGAACTGTATGGGAAAGCTTCCGGTTGTTGTCAGGGGCGGGGCGGTTCGATGCATTTGATCGACCGGGATGCCGGGTTCATGGGGGCCGTTCCCATCGTGGGGGCAACCATTCCCTTGGCGGTCGGGGCGGCCTGGGCAAGTCAACGACAGGGGAATGGCCGTATTGCGGCTGTCTTTTTCGGTGATGGTTGTTTTGAAGAGGGGGTGCTCCATGAATCGATGAATTTTGCTGCCCTGCGCAGAATACCGGTGCTTTTCGTCTGTGAAAACAATGCCATCTCGGTCAACAGTCGGCTGCATGAACGCCAACCCGATCGTCCCATGTCCGGTATTGCAGCAGCGCATGGGATCGCGACCTTTCGTGTGGCGGGTGATGATGTGGCGGCGGTGTGGGAGGTTTCCCGGCAGGCAGTGGCCCGGGCCAGGAATGGAGAAGGGCCAGCCTTCCTGGAATTGTCTGCGTATCGCATTTCGGAACACTGTGGTCCCAATCTGAACGATGCCTTGGGCAATCGTCCCGTGACCGAACTGAACTCCTTGAACCTGGACTGTCCCCTGAAACGGACGGCTGCCCGTTTGCAGGAACTCGGGGTCCCTTGGGGGCGTATTGCCGAGGTTGAAGTTCAACTGGAACGGGAGATCAACGAGGCATTCGACAAGGCCAAGGCGGATCGGCTCCCCGAACCGGACGAAGGCAGATATTTGTTTGCGCCATCCCCTGTTTGGCCGGTGACCGCACCGCATGAGCACAACAGGCGCAAAATCACCTTTGCCAATGCCGTGCGGGACGCGACCGCCCTTGCCCTGACGGAATATCCGGATCTGGTCCTCATCGGTGAAGGGCTGCCATCGGACCGGGCGGGTGTGTTTGGTACGACCAAGGGGCTTTACCAGCAATTCGGTCCCGACCGCGTCATGGACATGCCCGTGTCGGAAAATGGTCTGACGGGGGTATGCATCGGGGCGGCGTTGCGGGGCATGCGCTCGATCATGGTTCACAATCGCCTCGATTTCCTCTTTCTGGCCATGGACCAATTGGCCAATGTCGCTGCCAAATGGCACTTCCTGTTTCATCAGCCGGTCCCCATCGTCATTCGTGCGATCATTGGCCGCGGATGGGGGCAGGGGCCACAGCATTCACAAAGCTTCCATGCGTTTTTTGGCCACCTTCCCGGCCTCAAGGTGGTCATGCCGGTGACCGCCCGGGATGCCAAGGGGATGCTGCTGGCGGCGGTTGACGATCCCAATCCGGTCTTGTTTCTGGAACATCGATGGCTGCATGGCGTGACGGGCGAGGTGCCGGACGTTGCGTATCGTTGCCCCCTGGACCGGGCACGTCTGATCCGAACGGGGCAACAGGTCACAATTGCCGCTTTTTCCTTCATGGTCCTGGAATCATTAAACGCCGCCGACGTTCTGGCCTCCTACGGAGTGGGCATCGAAGTGATCGACATGCGATCCGTCCAACCTTTGGACATGGGTCCGGTGCTTGCGTCGGTCCAGAAGACGGGACGTCTTTTGGTTGCGGATACCGGTTGGACGACCTGTGGCATGGGTGCCGAAATCATCGCCAGGGTTGTCGAGACCGATCTGGCCAGCTTGAAAACGGCACCGGTTCGCGTTGGATTACCCGACCATCCCGCCCCGACCGCCCCTTCCTTGACGTATGATTATTATCCGGTTGCAGAAACAATCGGCCGTCGCATCGTCGCCATGTTGGAGCCGGTCATTCCCCTTCCTCTGGAGGAGATTGCGGATCGCTTGCGTTGGCAGGGGAAAAGAGACGTTCCCAATCCTCAGTTCACCGGGCCGTTCTGAACGGGAAAAGTGACCTGTCTGACAGTGTGGCATGTGACGTGCATTTCCTGAGGTTATCGGTTTTTTGCCAATTCCTTGGGTTGAGACGACGCTTCTGCCGTGAACCTTTTCGTTCTTACCGCCTTTTGTGGCATCGCCATGTTCAACCCCCTGTGGGGGGTGGCCATCCTTTTGGTTGCGGAAAACAGCCTGTTTCACATCGGTACCCGGTTTGCCGCCGTCGCCTTGCCGGTCGGCTACGCCAGTATGATGGACGTGTTTTTCTTCAGCCTGTACATCGGCGCCGTACACCGATATCTGAAGGAAACCAAACAAACGTTGTTCGTCTCCCGGCCCATCCAATTGCAATCCCGGACATCGGGGGAGGCGGGCGAAAAGAAAACAAGGACATTGTATCGCTTTGCTAAAAAAACGATGACCTATATCCTTGTTCCCTATCTGGTCTGGATGGTCTTGTGTCTGATCCTGGGGGTGGTGGATGGGCATCCCGATGTGGAGTTGGTTCAGCAGATTCGCGCCGCGGGGATCCGTTTGTTTCCCTGGAGCCTGGTCATGGTGGTGTGGATGATGCGCTCTCGGGTGGAGATCATCCTGAACATCGCCCTGGGGGTTGCGACCCTGACGGCTCTGGTTCACGTCATCATCCAGATCATCGATAACCGGACCGTCCTGATGGCCGCCTATTACTTTCTCCGGGATAGCCAGGATGCCTGGATCCTGGTGCGGCAGGCGCTCACCGAAAAGGCGGAACTGGTGCGGGGGATCCCCCAGGGAATCGTCCTCATGGTTTCAACCTTGGTGTTTGTCTTCACCCGGTTCATTTCCGGGCAGTCAAAGATGCCAAAACTGGATCTGGCCCTGGCGGGAATTCAGGTGGTGGCCATCGCCATCACCATTACCCGTTCATTGGTGGCAACCTTTATTCTGGGTATTTTCATGGGGGTTGTTTTTGGTTTGCGCAGGCGGGCCAGGTCGCGTACTCTTTTTCAACGGACCATCGTCAGCATCATCGGGGGTGTTGTCTTCCTGGCTGCCTTTTTTGCTTCCAATACCATCTATCTGGAAACCTGGTTGGCACGGTTTGCCGAACTGGGACAGGATGCGGCAATCTATTCGGCGGAAACCAACCGTGGTCTGGACAACGTCAGTTCCTGGAATGCCATCATGGACAAGCCGATCTTCGGATGGGGATATCATGTGTATCCGAGTGGTTTCGCCATCGGTCCGATGTTGGGCAATGACATTCATCCGATTCTGGAAAACGGTCTTTTCGGCGGCCTGGTCGCCATTGCCATCTCCTTGTACATGTTCATGGTACTGATGCGGCGTTTCAATGAGGCGGGACGCAGGGATCCGGAGGTTGCCATCCGGCTCCTCCCCTATCTGGCGGTGTTCAGTTCCTATCTGATCCTCAACAGCATCGGCGCCGGTGGGAGTCTGACAGGCAAGGGATTGATCGCCATGGCCTTGTTCATCGGCATCTCCCTGGCCCAGATGAGCCGTTTGGAACTCAAAGTCACGGGAACGCAAAAGAGTGTTGCCGCTCCACTGCCGAAACATCGGTTTCAATGGAAAAAGGTTGTTTCTGGCGCCCGTTCCGCCAATGGTTTTGTGCATCCAGTGGCCAGAAACCATGGTTGAGTATCCAAAGGGGTTCCCCCCTTCGCGGGATTGAGGGGGATGGTGGGGGTTGATTGCTCCCGGTCGCGCATCCGTCAAATATTGGAGCAAGGTTGTGTGTGGCATTGCAGGTTTGCTTTCCCGAAAACATGACGATGATGCGCTGGGAGGGATCCTGGCGGCGATGAATCGTGCGTTGTCCCACCGGGGACCGGATGGTCATGGGATGTTTGTCGCCGGCGGGGTGGGGTTGGCACATCGCCGACTGGCCATCATCGACTTGACCGATGCCGGTCATCAACCCATGGTCTGGCAAGAGGGACACCTGGTCCTCGTCTACAACGGGGAGGTCTACAACTACATCGAATTGCGGCACTCCCTGGAACGGTTGGGACATGTCTTTCAAGGCAACTCCGATACCGAGGTGGTATTGCACGCCTATGGTCAATGGGGGGAGTGTGCCTTTCCCATGTTCAATGGAATGTTTGCCCTGGCTTTGTACGATACCCTGGCCGACCGGTTGATCCTGGTGCGGGATCGGGTGGGGATCAAACCTTTGTTCTACCGCCATGTCGGCGGTGAATTCGCCTTTGCCTCGGAGATGAAGGCATTCTTTCATCTGCCCGATCTGTCGACCCGCATTGACCCCGATACGTTCTATCATTATCTGGTCTACAACACCCCTCCCTCTCCCGCGACACTCCTGGGGGAGGTGCGTCAGTTGCCACCCGGATGCATCATGACCCTTGATGCCGCGCGCCGGGCGACGGTGACCCGGTTCTGGCATCCCCCACCGTTGGTCCCTGATGAAACCATCACCCTGGAGGCGGCGGCCGAAGAGGTGGAACGGTTGCTGCGGGATGCGATTCGTCTGCGTTTGCGCTCCGATGTGCCGGTCGGGGTGTTCTTGAGCGGTGGCATCGATTCCAGCCTGTTGACCGCCCTGGCCAACCCGATGGTCTCGGGTTTGAAAACCTTCAGCGCCGGTTATCCCGATGACCCGGGTGACGAAAGCCATTTCGCCGAACGGGTAGCACAACACCTGGGGACCGATCATCATACCGTTTGGATCGATCCATCCGATCTGGACCGTGATCAGTTGATCCATGTGGCGGATGATCCCCTGGCCAATGTGACCATCGTTCCCTATTTGAAACTGGCCGAGGAGACCCGTCGCCAGATCAAGGTGGTGTTGGCGGGGGATGGCGGGGATGAGTTTTTCGCCGGTTATGATGTCCGGCGTCATTACGCCCGCATGTTGCGGCTCAAAAAAATCGTGGGACCCACGTTGTGGGATGCCGGGCTCGCCTTGGGGCGATGGGGCGCCGTTGGCGATGCTGCGCGACGATTGTTCAATCTGTGCCACTTTTCCGCTCCCCATGAACTGCTGGCATCGTTTCAGGTGGGTATTCCGCTGGCAGAGGTCGCTTCGCTGATTGCCCAACCGTTTGCGCAAACATTGCCGGCCCAATATGCCATGGCCGAGGAGACCCCTTCCTTTCTGATGCTCAACCGTCAAACCATCACCTCCTATCTGAGCGATACCGTCCTGAAAACCTCCGACCGGGTGACCATGGCCCATGGGTTAGAAGCCCGGGTGCCGTTGACCGATTACAGAATCATGGAATTTGCCGCCCGCCTGCCACAACGATTGCAATTCCACCGGCGGCAAGGCAAGGCGATCCTCAAACACATTTTATACCGGCACGTCCCCAAGGCGTTGGTGGATCGTCCCAAACAGGGTTTCAGTGTCCCGGGTCATCGATGGTTCGGTGGTCCATGGCAGCATTGGTTCGACGAATACCTTGCCCCATCCCATTTGCAGCGGTCGGGGTTGATCCGGTGCGATGTCGCGGCCCGGATGCTGGCCGATTATCGGCGGGGACGCCGTGAATATGCCGCCATTCTGTGGCGTTTGCTGGTTTTTCAATGGTGGTTTGAACGGTTCATCCCGGAATCGGGGGAACACCGTTCATGAAGACCATTCTTTTTTCCAGTGGTGGGGTCGATCATTACCAGATGGGGTTGTTGGAGGGGTTGCTCAAGGCGGGGTTGACGGTGGAAGTGGTGGGCAATGATCGCCTGAACGATTATCGTTGCCTGTTCGATCAATATCCCGGGGCGGTGGCGGTCAATCTGCGTGGCGGATTCAGCCCCGGGGTGTCGCATGGACAAAAAATCCTCCGTTTGTTGCGTTCGTATGGGCGGGTGTTGCGCTATCCGTTTCGCAGCGACGCCCGGTTGGTTCACTTGCAATGGTTGATCCGTCT
Source organism: Magnetococcales bacterium DCbin4 (assembly GCA_002753735.1). GTDB lineage: Bacteria > Pseudomonadota > Magnetococcia > Magnetococcales > UBA8363 > UBA8363. The sequence continues at coordinate 5,100 of PEAN01000062.1, read as the reverse complement.
GCAAAAATTGGATCGGATCTTGTTGCCGCTGGTGTTTCATCTGGCGGGCAAAAAGGTGGTGGTCACGGCGCATGAGATCGATCCCGAGGCCCGGCATCGGCGCAGTGGTCCGATCAACCGGTTGACCCTGCGGTTCTATTATGCCATGGCCGAACGGATCATCGTGCATACCGCGTTGATGAAACAACAATTGATGGAATGGTTTGCGGTGGGGCCGGAAAAAATTCACATCCTGCCCATGGGATTGAACGAATTTTTGTTCGATCCTGGCCTGACCCGGGGCGAGGCCAGGAGACGCCTGGGTTTGGGGATGGACAAAAAGGTGTTTCTTTTCTTTGGCATGATTGCCTGGTTCAAGGGGGTGGATCTGCTTTTGGAAGGGTTTGGGGCGCTTGGTGGGGATTGCCATCTGATCATCGCCGGGCGTGGGGCGACCGGGGCGGAGGGCCATGTCGATCAATTGCGCCGATTCATCGATGAAAAAAATTGGCAGGACCGGGTACATTTTCATCTCCGCCATATCGCGGATGCCGAGATCGCCACCTACTTCACCGCCGCCGATTGCCTGGTGCTGCCCTACCGCAACCTGTACCAAAGCGCGGTCTTGTTCATGGGATTGACCTTTGGCCTGCCGATCATCGCCACCGATGTCGGAACCTTGCGGGAAACCATCCGTGATGGGGATAATGGATGGATCTGTCGGCCAGAGGATCCCAAGGATCTGGCGGACAGGATGCACCTCTTTCTGCGCAGTGATTTGAGTGTTCATCCAGACCGGCATCGGGCACGGATCCGGGCGCAGGCCAGGGCTGAATATTCATGGGAGGAGATCGGCGCCAGGACGGCGGTCATCTATCAGGAAGTCATCAAGAAAAAAAAAGGGTCTGGGGGATTGCCCCCAGGGTGTTGATCTTGTTTTTGAATTTAAACAAAAAGGTTTCCATGCTTTAGCTTTTGACTTTGTTTCTGAAGTCAAAACCCCGGGGACAATCCCTTGAGACCCCTTTTTTTTCTTGATCGTTTTGGGGAAAAGCCTATGGATCGACCCCGAGTGCTGGTGCTGCATCCCGCGTTGACCCCGTATCGGATCGACCTGTTCAACGCACTGGCGGAATCCTTTACCCTGAAAACCCTGTTCTTCCGCGCCAATCCCGTCAGCCAATCCTTTGACCAAACCGCTCTGCGGCAACAGTTGCACTGCGAACATGGTGATCTGACCCGGGGGGTGGATGTATGGGGGCGACAGTTCCGCTGGGGGGTGGGTGGAGCCATCCGGGCGTTTCAACCCCGGGTGGTGGTCGCCATGGAATACGCCCCCTCCACCTGGATGGCGGCCTGGGAACGGATGATCGGCAACCATCGTTTCGGACTCGTTTTGTGGACCGCCGACAATGTGGAAATGTGCGCCAATGCCTCCCGGTTGCGCGCCCTGGCCAGAACCCTCATGCTGTCGCGGGCGGACGGTCTGGTGGTCTATACCACCGCGACCCGGGATTGGTATGCCCGCCACGGCTTCGATGGTGAACGGATCGCCGTTTGCGCCAACATCAACCGCCCTGAACACTTTCGTGCCCAACTCGAAGAGGGACGCACCCTGGCGCGTACCCTGTTCCATCGCCATCAGTTGGGTGGGACGCGGTTGTTCCTGTCCGTCGGCCGTCTGGCCGCCATCAAGGGGGTTGACCGCATCCTGGCCGCCTTTCAGCGCGTGCAGCGGCAACACCCCGAAACCAGATTGGCCATCGTCGGTGACGGGGTACAACGGAATCATTTGGAATCCCTGGCCCGGGAAGCGGGTTTGGAACGGGCGGTGATCTTTACCGGTCAGTTGCAGGCGCAGGAACTGCGGGCCTGGTATCTGCTGGGTCAGGTATTCATCCTGGCCAGTGCATTTGAACCCTATGGCGCGGTGGTCCATGAGGCATTGACTGCGGGAATCCCGGTCATCTGTTCCCGGGTCGCCGGCGCCCGCGATCTGATCATCGATGGCGATAATGGGTGGCTGTTCGATCCATGGGATATCGAGGAATTGGCCCGGTGCATGACTCTGGCCATGGCAGGGTGCCTGCCGGTTGAACTGCCGGGTGACGTTCTGCCCGCATCCTTGATGCCGGTTTCCTTTACGGAAGGGGTTTCACAGTTTGTCCGGCTGCTCCAACGCACCATCACGTCGCAACGGGGGCTTCCTTGATTCAACGTGTTGCGGAAGGGGCATTCCTGGCCGATCTGTTCGCCGAATGGCACCGGGCGGGATACCGGTACGTCGTCCTGCGTCATTATGAAACCTTGCCCGAGACGGTCGCGGGTCATGATCTGGACCTCCTGGTCGCCCCCGCGGATCTGGAGGCGATGTTTCAGTCGACACGGCGGGTGGCGGCGTTGCATGGTGGCCATTTGATCGCAGGCCACCGGCAGTCGGGGATCATCGCCCGTTTTGCCGGTCGTTCAACGGGGTGGTGGGGGATTGCCATCGACTTTTTTGCCGAACTCTCCCATCGCGGCCTCCCTTTCTACGATGCCACCGAGGTTTTGGCGCACGCCACCCGGTGGCGTGGGGTTGCGGTGGCCGCTCCTGACGATGCCGTGATGATCGGATGGATCAAGGAATATTTGCACACCGGTCGCGACCGCAACCACGAACTGGCCAACGCGGCACGGGCATTTGTCCAGGATACCGTCCGGTGGCAATCCATGTTCGAGCGTTTTTTCGGAACCCATGGCGCTTCGATATGGACCGATCTGTTGCAACAGGGGGCCATCACAGAAGAAACGCTGACCTGGACCGTCCGTCGCCTGCGCCGTTGCCACTGGCGGCACCAATGGCGCAAACATCCCCGAAGGTCATGGGTGCGGCAATGGAGCAATCTGTGGCATCGGGTGTCTCGGATCGCTTCCCCTCCCGGGTTCATGCTCGCCATCCTGGGAACCGATGGTTCGGGCAAATCGGCACTCATCGACGCCATGAGGGAAACCCTGAACCTTCCCCTGCATGGTGCCATCAAAGTGCGCCATTGGCGCCCGGGATTGCTGCCGAGCATCGTGGTGTTGACCGGGGGCCGGAGACCGGAAGGTCCGGTCACACGTCCCCATCAGGCCCCTTCTTCGGGCGGTTTCGGTTCGCTGTTGCGGCTGGGGTACTATGCCCTCGATTTCATCCTGGGTTATTGGTTGATCATCCTCCCTGAACTGGTGCGCCAACCCTGTCTCGACATCTTCGACCGGTATTTCCACGATTTTCATGTCGATCCCCGGCGCAGTCGGGTTGCCCTTCCCCCATGGGTGGTGCGCATCGTCGATGGGTTGATTCCAGAACCCGATCTGGTCATCTGTCTGGGGACCGATCCGGAACGGATCCATGCCCGGAAACCGGAACTCCCCCTTCCCGAAATCGCTCGGCAGGTGAGTCGGTTGCGCCAGTGGCAGGCCAACGCTTCCCATGCGTTCTGGGTGGACAGTGGGAGCACCATCGAAAAGATGCATGATGACACCCTGACCTGTCTGCTCCACGCCATGTCCCAACGGATGGATCGACGTTTCGGTCCCATTCAGGCCCCCTTCGGGATCGACCCCCGTCACGATGAACGGGGTGTTTCCTGGAAAGTCGTTATTTCCGTGGCCGCATCTGGACGCCTCCTGGCATTGGGGCTGACATGGGGCGATGTCGTGGGGCTGGCCCGAACCTGGAGCCGGGTTGATTGGCAGCGGGCGGAATCGGATCGGGGTGATTTGGCGCCATTTCCCGATGCCACCGGCACCCGGATCCGGCTGATCGAACATCGCGACCCAATCGACCCGCCTTATGACCTGATCGTTCTCGGGACGGGGTGGGTGGATCTGGTTGGATTGCGGGAGATCCTGGGGCCGGATGGCCTCCTGGTCTGCATGCGGTTCAGGGGATGCCCCATGGGCGCTGGCGATTTGCAACAGGCGGGGTTCATCCTGGAGCAGGCCATTGCCGCCATTCCGCCGCGCCAGCCCAGGCTTTTCTTTTCCCAGCAAAACCGTTTGCAGCGGCAACGGGGGTTGGCCTTTCATGTTCCGGGGCGTCGGTGGTTGCGTGGGTTGGTGTCGCTCCTTCGGATCGGGGTTGGCTGGGGTTGGCGGGTCTATCCGGGATGGCAGGGGATCCTTGTGGCGCACAAGCCGGGGGGATCGGGTGGGGGGACCGGGGTGGTCCACTGGCTTGGGGAACGGGAGGGGGGGTGTCCCGATGGTTGGGTGGTGTACGCCGGTTCCGATGTGCCACGGCGCAAGTTGACGATCCTCGCCAGTGATCGGGCGGAGGGGCGGGACCGGGTGATCAAGCTTGCCGATACCCCGGACGGGGCGGGGGCGCTGCAACAGGAAACGATGGCATTGAAACTCCTTGCGGGATCGGAATTGGCGGGCCGGATTCCTTCCGTTTTGATCGAGGATCGTTGGATGGGTCATCCGGTGATGGTGCAAACCTTGTTGTCCCGGCCGAGCATGGATCAGGTGTCCCGATGGACCGGAGGTCATCAACGATTTTTAGCGTCTCTGGCCCGGATGGGTGCCCATGAACGGCCCCTGGCGGATACCGGCTCCTGGCAACGGTTGGTGCGCGGGTATGCGGCGGGGACGAATTGGCCGGAGGCGGTGCGGGATCACTTTTCCTACCTCGCCCAGGATTCGGTGTTGCGGTTGCCGGTCCCCTGTTGTCGCACCCATGGTGATTTCGCTCCATGGAATTTGTGGTTGGTGGATGGGCGGCTTCATGTGATCGATTGGGAAGAGAGTGAAGCGGATGGGTTGGCGACGACCGACTTGTTTTATTTTTTCTATTGTCAATTGGGGCGGAGGCGTCATTTTGGGATCGGGGAGGTGTGGGCCGGATTTGGCCGGATCCTGGATGAGCCGGATTGGCGGACCGTTGCCGCAAAGGAAGGGTTGGGTGAAGTGATCCGTTTGTGGCTGTTGGAACGGTTTGTTCGCAGCGGTGAACCCTGGGCGTTGCCCTTGTTGGCTTGTTTCGTGTCCGGCGGGAGGCGGCCATGGTTGAACGAAACTGTTTGAAATTATTAATAAAAAAAAGGAGTCTGGGGGATTGCCCCCAGGGTTTTGATTTTGGTGTTGATTTTG
>PEAN01000128.1 GCA_002753735.1 Magnetococcales bacterium DCbin4 | reverse complement strand
GGGGCAATCCCTCAAGCCCCCTTTTTTCTTTCAATATTCCTATGTATATCAGTCAATTGCCAGCCATCCTCTCCAGTTAATGAATGTAACAAAGTAGAAATAATAAAACGATTGAAATAAAAAATGGGGCTTGAGGGATTGCCCCCAGACCCCATTTTTCTTTCAATCATCCCGAACCGGAGAGGTACCTGGGCAGTTACAATAATTTTTATACATATCAGTCAACTGTCCACCATCCTTTCCAGTTGATGAATATGACGGGGCAGAACTGAAACGTCCGGTCAGAAGGGAAGCTTGTTGATGATCACATCCAACCCTTTGGGAACCGCTTGTTCCAGGACACGGTCGAGCCCCTTTTCCTTCAACTTGTCCCTGAGGCCGTCATCCATCTTCTTTTCCAATTTATCCATGATTTTCTGCTTGGTTTCTTCCTTGACGTTGTCCTTGAGCAATCCCTTCAGATCGACCTGGTAATGGGGACGGGTCGGAGATCCGGTCACCCGGATGGGGACGGTGATGTTTTTGAGTTCAGTCACCGTCTTGCCCCCCTGGCCCACCAACGATCCCACGACCGCAACCCTGAGTTGATAGTTGACACTGTCCCTGGGCAGATCAAGCTGACCGTCTCCACCGACCCGCAACAGCGGCGATTTAAGATTCAGATCATCATTGCGCGCCAACCCCTTGTCCCAGTTTACCGAAGCGGAGAATTCGGAGAAATCGGTTTGTTCTCCACCGCCGCTCTCCACCGGAGGGCTCCCTTTCACCATTTGATAGGTCGTGCGGATCATCTTGGCAAGATTGATTCCCTTGATCGCACCATCGCCGAAGGCAAATCGGGTCGTTCCCGTCAAGGTACGCTTGATCTCATCGGCGTCCGCCCCCTGCATGGACAAATCGACATTGGCATTTGCCTTGCCGATAATCCGGTCCACCCCGGTGACATCGGCGAGCAGTGGCCCGCCCTGAACCGCCGTCAAGGCCGTCTTCAAGACCGTTTTCGGCTTGCCGGAACGAAAATCGACCGCCGCATCCCCCTTCAACGTTCCCTCGTACAACCGGGATTCCTGATGAATGTCCAGGACACCCTTGTTGGCGGTCAGGTTGACCAGGGCATCCGTCATCCGCACATCGAAGATTTTGAATCGACCCAGACGGATTTTCCCCTTCAGATCGGGCAGACCCAGCAGGCCACCCGACGATGATCCCGATTCCTGCCCCTTCGAATCACGGCCACCCTTGCCGCCCTTCATGCTGGCCGGCTCCGATTTATCTTCCGGTCCCCGGTACCGATCCAGATCGAGGGTGTCGATGTCGAACTCGAACGCCAGATTCGGCGGGTCGAACTTGACGACATCGAGTTGACCCTTCATATGGCTGTCATCCAGGACCAGATCAATCCCTTTCAGGGAAAGATGGTCATGGCCCCCCTTGACGGTCATCATCAGGGAGAGCTTGCGCAAAGACCGTCCGTCGCGGGTGCGAATCGGATCCATGCGCAATTTTTTCATGGTGTCGGCCAGATTGAATTCGTGGAGTCGCCAAGTCCCGTCCCAGGTCGGTTTGGCACCCAGTCCGACGACGTTCATGTCGCCGTTGAGACGGGCCCCCGCAGCCACGAATTCCACCCCCGAAAGATCAAGCGTCCCCTTGGTCATGTCGGCATCCACAGCCCCGGAAAGGGTCCCTTCCAGATTGCCGCCGGAAGGGTTCTCCCCCTGATAGGAGAGGGCCATCTCCTTCAAAGTGGTCTGGACACGAGGCCCCGCGAGCAGGGTATGAATTTCGGCAGGACCCGCCAACTGCAAGCGCCCCTTGCCCACGGCCCCCCCCTGAACCACGAGTTCCAATCGGTTGGCATGGGTGCGCACCTCTCCTTTTTTCAGATCCGCCTCCACCTGTCCTTTCAAGTCCATCCGTCCCCGCCCCCCGGACAGGAGTTCGCCCCTGGTTTCAAGAATCAGTTTGGCGAAATTCGCCGCATAGTGTCGGCTCTCCAGGTCGACCGTCAGGTCAAAATGTCCCTCAATGTTCGAATCCCCCGCAACCAAGGTACCGCCGGTATTCTTCAAAGCAAGCTCGAACGGTTTCAAACGCAACCATCCCTCTTTTGTGCTGCGTTCCACCTCCCCGGCGAATCGTCCTTCAAGAAGCCCCCCGCCCACCACAGGTCCCTTGGCGGTGAGGCTGCATTCCTTGATGGCGCCCTGAAGGCGGTCACCCCCTTGATGCACCGTCATCCGCATCTGACAGTTCATCTGGGCATGACCATTCCGGCCCATGAATCCATCGCGAACCTGCACCGACACGCCATTGAGGTTCACCACCACCGGATCCGCTCCCGCAAGGAGCATGTTCCAATCGACCGTCCCCGCGCCATCCACCCGTCCATTGTCCACCATCGGACCATGCAAGGCAAAAGTCATCCCCGTGAGATGCCCCTCCAAGCGTCCCGTCGCCAGGGCGATACGGGTATCAGAGCTGAATTTGAACTCGCCCCCGCCCGTATTGAATACCCCTCCCGTCAACTCCAGGGTCGCCTTGTCCAGCAACGTCGTCACCATCTGTTGTTCCAGATCCGCTTTGACCTCCACCTCCATGCGGCTCGAAAATCCGCCGCCTGAAAAAACCGCACCTTCCCCCTTGACCGTCGCCCCCTCCAGCGACACATCCACCCGGCGCCGATTCAGATCGGCCCGCACCCGTCCCAGCGATTCCATCCGGACGAAACCTTCCTTCAACGCCCCCTCGCGTGCCTCGACATTCAATCCCGTCAATACCGCCACCACCGTCATGGTCGTCAGATCGAGCTGGCCATCGACATCCATCCCCGCATGCGCCTTAACCCCTGCCAAGCGTGTTCCTCCCGCCGCCAGGCCCACCTGTTTCAAATCCAGCCGAACCAACTGTTTGCCTGGATCCCATTCCATCCGTCCCTTGAAATCAGCCTGCATGGAAGTTCCATTCAAAGCGGATTCGGCGGCCTTGAGTTCCCCTTTATCCAGATCCAACCCCACGGCCATATCGGCCAATCGCGCCGAAAAACGGCCGGCCAACGCCAGATTCACCCCTTCAGCAGTCCCCGCCGGATCGGCAAGCGTCACCGACAACGCATCCAACATACCCGAGATCAATCCTTGTTTCAGATCGACCTGAACCTTTCCCTTCAATGCCATGCGCCCCGACTGGGAAGCCTGTGGACGACGAACATCGGTACGCAGATCCACCGCCACCGGTTCCCCGGAGACCAGACGGCCCACGACCAGACCCAGGTGTTCCAATTGAAGGGAATCGCCGGAACGGGCATCCTTCCATTGGATCCGCCCGTTTTCCACCTCAATGCCCTGAAAGACGACCGCTGCCATCAGGTCGGAAGCCCCCTGAGCCGTCCCCTCCCCGGCACCCGCGTCCTTTGAATCGGTACCAGGAGGGGTGCCGTCGGTCTGACGCCCCATGTGTTCCCAGTTACCCACCCCCTGGGCGTTGCGTTCAAGGTTGAGGTCCAGCCCCTTGATCACAATGGTATCCACCTCCACCTGCCGCCGTAACAGCGGTTCCAGGCGGACCCGGAGTTCCAGCGAAGCGACCCGGACCATCGGATCGCCACCAAACCCGGGGGCATTGCCCAGTTCCACCGCCGCCGCCCGGACGCCAATCCAGGGGAAGAGGGAAATTTTCATCCCTTCCTTGATTTGCAATTCCCGGCCGGTGTTTTCCTTGACCATCCGGGCCAATTCATCGCGATAATCGTTGGGATCGACAAACATCGAGATCCCCACCCCCACCGCCATCGCCACGACCAGAACCGCCACCAACAGTTTCAGCAAAAGTTTGATTGCTTTCACACGTTCACCTCGATATCGCAACAGGGGATCATTCTTAAATCCGGCGCCGCCACCAGTATACACGTTGAACAAGGATGTTCAATCCATCCCTGGAGCGGCCGCAGGGCAATCGCATTTGAAATCGGCATGTTTATAAGAAATACGATTGAAAGGGAAAAGTGGTCTCAAGGGATTGCCCCCAGGGTGTTGATTTTGTTTTCTAATTTAAACAAAAGGCTTCAATGCTTCGCTTTTGACTTTGCTTTTAGAGTAAGAAACTAAAATCAAAAGTAATCATTTGATCTTAATAATTTAAAATAAAACCCAAGGACAATCCATTGAGACCTTTTTTTTCTTGCTCATTTTCAAATGCGATTGCCCTGTTGCCCTGGGCCAACTCTGTTGAACCATGGATAAAATCATGATAAAGTCGATACCATACCAATATCGAAAGAGAGTGGATCATGGTTTCTTGCCCTTGAAGATTGAGACCACCATGGAGGCTCCCATGCAAATCGTCCGAAAACAACTGGTCACCGATGAGAAACACAAACCCATCGCTGTCCAGATCGATTACGATGATTGGTTGCGGATCGAGCAACAACTCAAAATTCAAGCCCCTCTGGTCCAAGGAGTTGACCTGTCCCGTTATGCAGGCACTGTAAATCTGACTGAATCGCCGTTGGCCTATCAGGCACGTATCCGAAACGAATGGTCGTGAATCACGTTTTAGACACCAACATCGTCCTTTCCCTCCTTGGCGGTCAACTGGCCGAACCGTTACCGGTCCGGCAGTACTTCGCATCGACAATCACCGAGATTGAACTCCTTTCGTACCCCTCATTGAGTCAGTCCGAAGAATCAAAAATTCGGGCGCTGCTCCACGATATCCGAGTCGTTGATATAGACCCTGACATCAAGGAGAAAACCATTCGTTTACGCCGATATCAAGGATTAAAACTGCCGGATGCCATTATCGCGGCCACCGCATTTTCTCTGAATGGAATCTTGCTGACCAACGACCAGAAAATAGCACGGGTTCCGGGCTTGCAGTGCCAATCAGTACCGTTAAAGGGAAGCTGACGTCTGCCCCCCTGGTCGTTCGCGATGAAGAGCGGTTCTTAATCACTTTTCCAGCAACGCATTGAACAGATCGATGTAATGGCGCGCCATGGTCATGGCATCATGTTGTTCCACCACCAGGCGATTCAGGTTTTGCCCGATCCGTTGTGCCAGTCCCTCTTCCCGCATCAGGCGATCCACCGCCGCCGCCAACCGCTCATGATCATCCACCGGAAACAACAATCCCTGAACGTCATCAACAATCCATTCGCCAAAGGCGGGGATATCACTGCATACCACCGGCAGGCCGACCAACCCCGCCTCCAACAGTACATAAGGCATCCCCTCCATCCGGGAAGGAAACACCAATCCCCGGGACCGTTGCATGATCGCATGCAACGTCGGTTGATCGACCGTCCCAACCCAGTGAACCCGATCCTGACATCCCAACGTCGCAATCAACGCATGCAACGATGCCACATACCCCGGATACCAGGGTTCGCCCGTCTGCCGATAAGGTTGATCACCCACCAGGAGCAGATGGAGATCGGGATGCCGATGTTGCAACAACCCCCAGGCACGAATCGTCACATCGGGGGCCTTGGGTGGCTCCACCCAACCCACCTGGATCAAAAAATACTCCGGTAACCAAGGAAGTGACCCTTCCTTCGGCCCCCCCGCCGCCACGTCAATGCCATTGGCCACGAAATGAACCGGCGCCAAACCGGGATGATGGCGTTCGATGAGCGCCGCATAATGTCGGGCCACCGCCGTCAACCCCAGGGCACCCCGCACGATCCACCCCATCCACCCGGGATGATTGATCTGCCCCAGAGAAAAATGAAGGGCGTCGGTACCATGAAAGGTGATGACATAGGGGGGACCGCCAAACTCATGCAACAGACGGAAAAAATATTGATCCTCCCTGGGGGTGTGCAGGTGAATGAGGTCCACCTCCTGGTCGCGGACGAATTGCCGCAGCCGCCAGAACACCCGGGGGAACTCCATCATCCAGCCCAACAATCCACGCAACGGTTTTTTCCGGTCCCACGGCAACCGCAACCGTTGCCGATGCACCTGAATGGCACCATGAACCCGATGCGACCATTCCCGGTCCTCCCATCCCCCCGGCACCAGAATGGAGACCCGAATCCCGTCTTGAATCCACGCTTGGGCCAGGGTTGCAATCATTTTATTGATCCCCCCCTTGATTTCAGGATAGGAGGCATGAAAGACAATCAGGACATGGCGAACCCGCTTTTTTTTTGACATAATGCCTTGCGGTTGGGAGATCGGAAACATATCAAGGAAAAGGGATCCGGGGGCGATCCCCGCCATTCCCGCGAAGGGAGGAGTCCCTTTTTTTCTTAATCATTTTGGAGAAAGTGACATGAAGAGACCCTCCATGCTGACGGCGATTCCATGGCTGCTCGCCGGTCTTGCCCTTGGTGGCATTCCCGTCACCCCTGCCGACGCCCAGGAAATTGCACACCTCAGTTCCCATTGGACCTATGAAGGGGCACTGGGACCGGACTATTGGGGATCATTGAACCCCGCCTACGGATCCTGCGCCCAGGGGGTCAATCAATCACCCATCAATCTCAAGGGATTCATTGAAGCCGAACTGCCCCCCATCGATTTCGCCTACCATGGACAGGGATCGGAAATCTACAACACCGGCCATGGCATCCAGGTCAACTTTCCCCCGGCAACCGCCGCCATCCGGATCGATGACATCACCTTCGAACTGAAACAATGCCACTTCCACGCCCCTGCCGAACATCTGATCGACGACAAGGTATTTGCCATGGAGGCCCATTTCGTTCACGCCGATCCTGATGGACATCTGGCGGTCGTCGCCCTGATGATGCAGGAAGGAGAAGCCAACAACCCCGCCCTCGACAATCTGTGGCGCGAACTGCCCCCCCGTGCCGATGGCCCACACCCGTTGTCCGCCCCCTTCTTTGCCCAATCATTGTTGCCGGTGGACCGGGATTATGTTCGCTACAATGGTTCCCTGACCACCCCCCCCTGTACCGAAGGGGTACGCTGGCTGGTCCTGAAACAGGCGATTCCCGTCTCTGCCGAACAGGTCAAACGATTCACCTCCATCATGATGCACCCCAACAACCGTCCCGTCCACACAAACAT
>PEAN01000006.1 GCA_002753735.1 Magnetococcales bacterium DCbin4 | reverse complement strand
CGGCCTTTTCGCAAAAACCGCGAAAAGGCCGGGACCAGGGCTACTGCCTCAAGCAAGATTCCCGCAAAAACCACGCGAAACTCTTGCTTCGGGTGAAATGGCGCGTGAAAAACAAAACCAAAGTCCTGGGGGCAATCCCTTAAGCCCCCTTTTATCTTTCAATATTTTTATATATAACAGTCAATTGCCAGTCATTCACTCCAGTTGATGAATGTGACGGAACAGAATTATGGAAGGTCATCGGGGGCGATGGAATTCCAGTGCGTGCTTCGGTTCCGTCCTGACTTTTTGCTGGAATACAACGCGATGTCAGCACATTTCAACAATTCCGTCGGACTTTTGATGTGGGCATCAGGATATGAGGCGATGCCAATGCTGATGGTCACCTTCATCGATTCGATCTCCATGCGTTCAATCTGCTGCCGGAAATGTTCTGCAACCAATGTTGCCTCCGAAGCTGCGGTATTGGTCAAAATGATGCAAAACTCTTCTCCGCCGTAACGGCAGGCATAATCGGTTTGTCTGAACCCGGAACGGGCCGCCTCTCCCACTTTTTCCAACACCAGATCCCCCTTGTCGTGACCATGGGTATCGTTGAATTTTTTAAAATGATCGACATCAAAGAACAATAAGGATAAGTCCAAATGGTAGCGGCTGGCACGGCTGAGTTCCTTGCTCATGAACTCCTCCAGCCAACGTCGATTATATAATCCCGTCAATTTGTCGGTGAATGAAATACGACGGAGTTCTTCCTCCAGTTTCTTTTCCTGGGTGACATCCCGGATCAGGGCGACCGAACCCACCTTCTCACCACTGCTGGCAAAGAAACTGGACGCATAAAAATGTAGGACTCGATCCTTATAAATGATCGTCTCGGGTATGGATGACTTGTTTTCCTCAATCATGGCTTCGACATATCCAGGGTCGTCGACCAGATTGAAAAAACCTTCTGTTTGGATCTGTTTCCAAGTCTTGTGCAATAAATGTTCTGCGGCGGGATTGACCAACACCACGATATTGTCCTGATCGGAAACGACAATCCCTTCACGGGTGCTGTGGATGATGGTGGTCAGCTTGTTGCGTTCCTTGAGCAGGAACATTTGATTACGATGGATCTCCCGGCTCATCGTATTGAAGACGCGAATGATCCTTCCAAGTTCATCCTGGGAGGCAACCGGAATGTCGTCACGAAACCGGTTTTCCTCCAAATCATGCATGGCTGTGGACAGCAGTTCCAGTGGACGGGTGATCCGGCCTGCGACAACGCGTACCGCAATGAAGCCCAGGGCAAGAATGATCAGCGCCAAAACCAGAATAATATCGCGAATGTGCGCCAGGGAGGTGTCGCCCTGGAGCAGATGTCCGTAGGATTGAATCCGTACCATGCTCCAATCGAACTGGGACATCGGTTTGAAACTGACAAAATATTGTGTACTCCCCAGGTCGAATCGTCCCGTGCCGCGGATTCCGGTCCGTGCCTTTTCCATCAATGCAAGAAAACTGCGATCATTGGAAATGGAACGGATATGGGGCAGATAATCTTTCAATTCCTGGGCTTCTTTTTGTTCCGTGTCCTTGCTCTTGTTGCGCTTGAAATCAATTTTTTGGTTCGTATCCACGATCACCAGGCCATCGATGGTCAAAATGAACAACCGGTCCGCCAGGGGATCGGCTGCTGAGTTGGTGTGACCACTGGTGCTGACAATGCTGGCATCGGTCAAGAAATTTTGAAACAACGCGATGGGAATCTCGAAATGATAAAAAGCAGGGGTGCTGCCGTCATCCAGGATCACGGGTGACGTGTAGGCAAAGACCCATTCGGCAACATCGGGTGACATGTAGGGTTGGGAAACATGGACCTTTCCAGCCGTCAATTCAAAGGATGATTTGAAAAACACTGCGGAGGATTCATTGGAGGAAAGCTCCTCATTGGCGGCGACAACGCCACGGGTGATGCGGGTGTGTTCCTGTCCCGAACGGTCGATGATGCAGGTTTCAACAATGGGAAAACGTTTTTGCAGGGAATGAGTCCACTGATTGAGTTCGTTGCGCAGTTGGACTTGCCTGTCGGTCAGGACCAGACTGCCTTTGGCGTCAAGCTGGTGGCCTTTCATGGTTTCAGGCAGGGAAAAATATTCCTTGAAAACACGGTTTTCCAACGCGAACACCATGGCGCTTTTGGCCTGATCATGAAATACATCGCTCTTTTGTAAAATTTCCTCCATGTCATCTTTCATTCGATTCATGGCATTGGAAATGACGGCCTCCTCGGTTTTTTTGAATGAAAACCAACCGATACTTCCGGTTGCCAATAACAGGAGAACGAAGAAAAGCCAAAAAAACTGGTCTTGGATTCTATAGAAAAAAGAAGTCATGGAATGGTGTATTTCCGATCCCTACAAGGTAGCTGGTTTTTCGTTGGCCTGAAGAAGTTGAATCCGTTGCTGAGGGGGTGGATGGGACGCAAGAAAAGGAACCGTCGTGCCGGTCCCTGGTTTTTGATCCCGGGTCAGGGCACGGAGGATGTTGGCAAAATGAGCAATCGGGATTGCGTTGTCGTGAAAATAGCGAACCGTCGTCTGGTCTGCTTCCATTTCGAATTCCTGGGAATGAGTGGCGTGCAGGACAAAGTGCATGGTGGTGCCGACGGCACCGGCCAGACTGACCAGATCGCCCGTGACCATGGATACGATCAACAGCGAGGCAGAATCCTGAAAGAAGGTTCGGATGCCATGACGTTGCTGCAGGTGACCCCATTCATGGGCCATGATCGCCAGCAATTCTTCATCATTTTGTGCCAGGTTGACCAGTTCATCGGTGATGACCACCATCCCGGTCGGGAAGGCAAAGGCGTTGGCACCCAGCGAACCGCCGTGGCGCAAAAAAAGATGGTAGGGTTCCTTTTGACCCGTATGGTGTTCCATCCGGGAAAAAAGCCGTTGCAACCGTTGTTCAGTTGCGCCATCCAATTGTGAGGGTGCAAATGCCTCCAACCGGTCGATGGCCTCGGCGGCCTGTTGTCGATTCTGGATCATGAAGGTCTTTTCCGGCAAGGCAAAGGCGGCATACCGGGCCAACAGGGGCAGTCCTTTGGCAAAAAACAGCCAGACCGCCAGACACAACACCGCCATCCCCGCCAGGGAGATCAGAAACAGGGTGGAGTTGGTTCGAGAAACCTGTTTCAATTCACGGGAGTCCAGGATCGGCTGCCGGGTTGCGTCTGTTGCGGCGCCGTTCTGACTCAGGTCTGTCACCATCGCCAGTCCCAGGCGCAGATTGTGGTATTGCACGATCCGCTGGGAAAGAATGACACAGTAAAGGGTATCAAAGGTGTTGTAGAGAAATGCCAGAATCGTCAAGATCGGGAAGGAGAGGGCGCCGGTGATGAACCATGCGATCAGCCCGCCATAGAACACGATACTGGTGACCAGATCCAACAAAAAGGACCACCATCGGCGAAGATAAACATGGTGCAAACCCAATCCCAGCGACCAACCGAGGACCGCATAGGTGTCGGGATCCCGGATTTGCACCTTCATTTGGTCATAGTAGGTCTTGCGTGCCGCATCCGACAACAGATCCACCCGGGCGCGTAGTTGATCTTCCAGGTGGTGCAGGTCTTTTCCGGGCAATTCCAGATCAAAAATGCTCATGGTGGAAAATCATCCATGGGAATCATGCGTTGCCGATCACGGCAACGCATGATGCGTTTGATTGCCAGAATGGATCCCCGCAGAGCACCATGTTTTTCCAGAACCCGCAGGGCATAGGTGGAGCAGGTGGGATTGAAGTTGCAGTTGACCCAAAGCTGATTTTCTCCACCTGCTGCCTGGTAGCGGCGGATCAGTGCCAGCAACAGGCGTTGCATCCCTTCAGCGTCCCAGGGTGATGATCATCGCTTCACGGGTCCAGAACAGCATGAACCGTTTGCGTTCAACGACCTGAAACACCACCTGCCAGCCTGAGGCCGCCAAACTGTTGAGCTCCATTTCAATTTTTTGCAGGGGAAGACCGGATGCCCCGAGAAAGATGGTTCCACATCCTCCTTCGACGATGTGAATGACTTTGTATTCTTTGAATGATTGCGACATCATGCCTCCCGGGAGTTCATGTTGGGATCCTTGGATGAGCGTCAATATGACCTACGATCATCGGATCAGGGTGAGATAAATCAATAACGGGTTGGAATGCCAACAATATGGTTGATTAATTTAATTTCTTATTTGAATGATGCGATCTGATGCCTCCCGGGATTTCATGATGTGATCTTTGGGAAAAGGGGGTGTCATGCTTGACGACCATCGGATCCTGCATGATAAATCAAAAACGGTATGGAATGCCATTTGTGGGATTGATATTTTTGAGTTCCCATGATCTTTTGATACCAAATGTGAGGGCCGGGGGGGGCCTGTAGATCGATCATGTGATCAACCAAGACCGTTTTTCCGAGTTGTTTTCCGATCCTGTCCAGGTTCAACGTTTGATCAATGCATCGTGCAGAATCGATTTGATGCGCAGCAGGTCGCCATCCAGGGCGGGTTGTCCATGCCACCATTGGTCGTCCGGTGATTGGTGTCCCACCCCCAGACGGACCCTGCCCAGGTGGTCCCGGGTCATGATTTCATGAATGCGCCGTGCCTTGAACGCACCTTCCATGCGTTCGCGCACCAGTCGATGGACCACCGCTTCCGCCTCGCGTACCTTCATCGCGCCAATGGCGATCATCTTTCGGCCACTGGTGAACCAGGTGTCCACAAAACGGGGGGAATGGCAATCCTGGCATGGCGTTGCTGTGGAAGTCATCCGGTGGGTGTTGCGGTGCATGTGACAGTAGGCGCAGGTGGGGGCGCGCGCTTCGCCATTGCCCGAAGGGGGGGGATATGCCATGCGTTCCCCTTCCATGAGCGCAATCACCCCATGCTTGGACAGGGTATAACTTTGACGTTCCCGTGCATGACATGCCATACAGACCTCATTGCGGCGGGAATGGGCTGCCATGGTGCCGTCGTGGCGCGTGCCATGGCAGGTTTGGCAATCAAGTGCAGGACGGTGGTGGCCGCTTTGTTCCCATTCGGCAATCAGGATGGGGTTTCGTTCCCGATGGCAGGCGATACAGTCGGTCATCGATTCCGTGGCGGCCTCCACATCGAAACCGATGATGCCGATCACGATGCAACCCATCATTCCTGAAAGCCATTTCATGAGCATTGCTTGACGGGAAATCAATTCCGCTCCTGGTTGAATCGGGTATAGGTGCCCCGGGTCCACAAAGGTTCGACCTCCCCATCGCGCATGATCGTTCCCAGATCCCGTAACCGTTGCGCCCGTTGGGTGATGGCTTCTTCCTCGACGCGCAGGCGATCATGAAAGCGTTGGGACATCGTCACCGCCCCATGGGCCATCCCCTTGAAGGCCCCAGTATTGGAAAAATACCACATTTCAAAATAGTCGCGTTCGATATCCCCCACGTTATAGAAGGCGGATGCCTGTCCTTCATAAAAACCGATGCGTGCCCTGGGCCACCACCGGGCCAACAGATCCAGCTTATCGGGGGGGCGATCTTTGGCTGCGGGCCGCAAGAGTCCATCACTGCGCAGTTCCTTGAGCAACCGCTCCACCGCGTACAGCCTGGCCCATGCCCGTGTGCGTTCGCGGTCCAGATCACGGAAAAAATTAAAGGCCACGTCCGGGGGGTGGCAATCGGCGCAGGTTTCAAACCACCGTTTGCGTTTGATCCGGTTTTCGGCGGTTCCAGGGTTGATCTGCCGGATGCCGAATTTCCATACCCCCTTGTCTGCAACCTGATGGTTGCCATGGCGCATGTGACAATAGGCACATCCAGGGACGGGATAGTTGCCCGGGCGCAACGGTTTGTTCCAATCCCAGGTCTTATGATCCTTGGTATGACGCATTCCGTGGGGTGATGAAAAGTAGGCTTCATCATCGGGGTGGGGTGGACCCGAATGGCAGGTGATACAAGCTTCCGGTCGTCGCGCTTCCGCCGGATCGAAACGATGCCGGGTATGACAGGAATCGCACTTGGTGGCGACCGAGTGACATTGCAGGCAGGAGAGGGTTTCCGCTTTGGGTTTGTCAGCAAACTGTTTGCTGTCCACGACCCGTTCCATTGCCAGGGCGTGACTGGGAAACCCGTATTTTTTTTCTTCCTCCATCTGGGCCAGGCGTTGGGGGTGACAGGTGCCGCAGGTTTGCGGCGTGGGAAACGTCAATTTTTGATGATCTTCGCCATGACAGGCGGGACACTGGACCGGTGGATCGACCCGGGCGTGACGGCTGGCCCGCCAATCCTTGACGATTCCCGGGGTGAGCGCCGTATGACATTCCACACATTCGGCCCCGGTGAACATCCCTTCCACCGGACCGGTCTCGGGCTGGTGATAGCGACCCGGATCCCAATATTCATGCATGGGGTCGGGCTGCCAATCGTGGGCATATTCTCCGGTTCCCCGGGCATGCTCCGGCAAACCCGACCACAGCAAACCCGGCCAGATGAGAATCCAGACTACCAGGAAGTGATGCGCAAACCGCATGGCGTCCCAATAATGTTGATCAACTCGGCCCCACTGCCGATACGTGATGCATCATACCACCTTGCCGTCAATGGCAGGAATCACGCCAGGACAATACCGATGCAGATGGTTCCAATCGGCAAGTCCGGGATGGCGCCATCAGAGTCGATGTGGCTCATCCCTGCCTGATGCGGAATGCGGCCATGTGGGGCGTCGCCATGACGCCCCACATTCCTGGCCTGACCAGCTTGAGATGCCTGATTTTCGTCATTCCTTGACCGTTTATGGCGGCGTCGTCGCCAACAAGGCGTTGACCTTCGCCGCGCAAATGAAATCATTCTCGGACAAACCACCGATGAAGTGGGTGGAATAACTCAACTTCAAGTGTTTGTAGCCCACTTCCAGGTTCGGATGGTGATCTTCCCGATGGGCAACCCAGGCAACCGCATTGACAAAGGCCATGGTTTGATAAAAGTTCTTGAACTCAAATACCCGTTGAATGGCATCTCCGGCCGGTGAGATCTCCCACTCCGGAACCTTGAGCAACCATTCGCGGGCTTGATCGATGGTGAAAGGTGATGCCATTTCCTTGCAGGGGATACAATGATGCTCATGCAAATCGTTCATCGCCAGTCCCTCCATCCCACTCGTTCATGTTCGCAACAGGCAACCATGGATTCCTCCATCTGTTTTCTCCGCCAAACCCATTGGGACGCAACATGGAGAGTCGCGCAGTGGCCAAAAAAGCCCTGACCTCATGCATTCAGGGTCGTATGGCCTGGTCCCGGGAACGGGAAGACATGTAGGTATTGGCTTCTTCTCCTGGATTGGGCAGCCCTGCCAACCGCCATGCTTCCCGCATGTTCCCCTGGAAGAGATCCTGAACACAGTCGTCTGCCAGCGCCGTGGCGCGGCAAGCGTATCGTTCCAGAGGAACGAATCTGAAACGGTCGTAGTAATTGCGCAGTGTATGAAGAAATTGCAGTTGCTGATCGGACAGCTTTGGCAGGTGATCCTCCGAGGCCATGGCGATTGCCAAGTCTTCATTCCAGGCCACTTCCGGGAGGGAAAAGCCGTCTTCATCGCAAAGGGGTCGGTATGCCAGCGTTTGATCTTTCATCATCGTCAACTCCAATGGTTGTGGTGGATGATGGATCTGGTCTGAATCCTGGAACAAGTGGCGGGTGATGTCGGGGATGTTGCAAGGCCGACTCATCTCGATCCGCCTCCTTCTGGATACGTTCCATTCATTGAGGTTCTTTTGTAGTGATCCAATGCGTATACGATCTCGAAATATCGGCTGGCCAGATCCGATTCCAGATCCATGACCTTGCCTTCCATCTGGGACAGCAGCAGGTCAGCAAGAGCCGAGGCCGTTTCTGATTCAGTATCATTGTGGATTGTCATGATCCGTACCTCACCCGCTTGGCCGAGTTGGCAACCGGGTTTTGCCGCCTTACGGTTCGGTCAGGCGGTCACTCGTGCGTTCCTCCGCCTCTTCGTTGGCCGGAATGACCGTTGAGCCTGATTCATGCAGCATGCACCCGGGTGTGGGTTTTATTGACTTTCGGTTGACTATTGACGAGATAATGACCGATTTCGTCGGAAAAACGCCGTGGTTGAATTCCATAACGATCCCAAGGAACTTCCATATCGGTGACATTGTCCTCACCGGCCATGATCAGTTGATCCCGGGTCAGTGGCGGCTTTGGAAGCAAACGCTCCAGGAAAGCGGCCTGGAGTTTCAGTAACGAAAATGGCACCGGCACCAGTGCCCGGTGACGGCCGGTGTTTTCGAGAATTTTTTCAAGGATTTCTTTGAAGGTGAGTTGTTCAGGACCGCCCAACTCATAGGTTTGGCCAACTGCCTCGGAGTCATCCAGGCACTGGACGATGAACCGGGCGACATCCTCGACCCAGACCGGTTGCATGCGGTTGTCACCATGCCCCAACAGCGGCAGCACCGGTGAATAGCGGGCCATATTGGCAAACAGCGTCGTGAAAGAATCATGCCGGCCAAAGATCACTGAAGGACGCAGAATGGTGAAGTCCAGACCACTTTGGCGCACTGCTTCCTCGGACTGCCATTTGGTTTGGTGGTAGCGGCTTTTGGCATCGGGCCGCGTCCCCAGGGAACTCATATGGATGAAACGGTTCACTCCGGCCTTTTTTGCGGCATTGAGGACGTTTTCAGTTCCCAACGGGTGAATGTCCGCAAAGGATTGACCCCGGGTTTCAACCAGAATGCCCACCAGATGAATGACCTGATCCACCCCCACCATGGCGCGCGCAAGGGCTTGGGGATCCAGAATCGAGCCGACGCTCACCATCAATCCCCGAAGGTTCGGGTCCTTGAACGGGCCATTGTGGCGGGCGAAACCACGCACATCCTTACCGGCCTCCCGTAGTTGCCGGACAAGTTCGGAACCTAGAAATCCCGTACACCCCGTAATCAGAATCATGTTCCGTACTCCTCTTCAAGTGCGTGTGCCACCGCCAGTCGGTTTGATGGAATTAGACAGGAACGGATCAAACAAGTTGCAAACGGGCAATCGTGACCCGGGCAGACCCGGCCAGGATCCAGGCTACCAGGTCGTGATGGGCAAACCGCAGAGCGTTCCAAGATTGTTGATCAATTCCGCCCCGCTGCCGATGCGTGATGAATAATACCACCCCATCGTCAATGCCAGCAGCAACGCCAGGACAAAACCCATGAGCCGCCAACGACTGGCGGGATGGTTCCAATCGGCAAGTTTGAGCAGGTGTCGGCGGTCCTGACGCAGCGAGGGGAACAGGCGGTTGCGGACATCATGGAAGGCAAGGCTCCCGGTCGGACACTCGACGACGCATCGACCACATCCCATGCATTCGGTGGTGGAAATTTTTCCTTCCGCGGCTCCCAGATGCCATACCGCGATTCCCATGTCGCACACCTTTTCGCATGAACCACATTGGTTGCATGTGGCGGCGTCAAAGTCGATGTGGAACATCCCTGCTTTGTTCAACAAGCCGAAGGTCGCCCCATAGGGGCAGAAAAAACGGCAATAACCCCGATTGCCCATCCAGGGGGACAACATCATGGTGATGAAATAGGAGAGTCCGACCGCCATGGCGAACCCGCCCAGATACGTTGCAGTCAGGTTGTTGGCAGGACGGGTCATCGCCCACATCGCCCCCAGATACAACGCAAACCAAAACCATTTCAGATGCCGCAACCGCCAGGACCATGGGCCACGGGGCACATGATTTCGATGGCGGAATGGAAACCCTGCGACTTCCCGGATTCCGACGCATGGGCAGTTCCAGCCACAGATCACCCGTCTGCCAAACAGAAACACCGCCCCCAGAACCAGAAAAAAAGTCAATGTGCCCGGGGCGTGCAATGAAGGAAATGCGGGCAGTCCTCCAAGATAGCCGATATAGGGTTCGACAAATGGAAACAACCAGGGCAACATCCACCACAACACCGTGATGTTGGCGACGATCATGGCCAATCGTTTGCGATTGTGGGGATTTTTTTCTGCACTGATCCGCCAGATCCCAAATACGAGAATGATCATCTGTTCGGTGTAGCGGTTGAGCCAAAGTGGGGTATCAAAAAGGAAAAACCATGTGTCGTTGAGCCATCCCATGAACGCCCAGGCAAAGGCGGTCAACGCGATCCCTTTGATCCACAGCGGATAACGCCCCGCCAATGATCGTTGCTGACCGGCTGGCATGAATCGGGGGGGACGCCGGGTCGGAGCGCGGGTGGCGGCGATGGACGAACGGACGCTTTTTTCATGAGTTGCGGACATTTTTCACACACCACCATCGCGATTTTCTGTTACCATTCAAAATCTGGATGGTTCTGTCTTTCAAATTATTGGTTGAATAGTATTCAACTTTATGATCCATGTCAAGCCATCTTTCTCGTGGAAATCAGGACGGATACAACAGGATCCTGCCACCCGAGGAACAACCCAACCTTGCCAAGGAGAAGCCACCATGTCCGATCTGACATGTGTTGTTCATCCCGCCGTGACCGTTCCTGGTTATCTTGTCCATGAACTGATTGCCAAACTGGCATATGTGGATCCATTGGTGGCGTTGGCACGTTGGGATGAACATGGTGATTTGCACCTTCAATTACGTCGGATGGCCGATGATGCGGAACTCAAGGCCATCCATGACAAGGTTCAGCGTACGATCTCCCTTTTGGTGACGACGACCCGTGAACCCCCGGTCAAGATTATTGAAGATCGGATGGACCAACCGGTCCGTTATTTTCAGGATCCGATGGAGGTGTTGTTGGAAGGGGGGCATGTCATACAAACGGGCGATGGGATGTTTTCCCTGGGTCCGATGGTGGCCTCGTTGTGTCGTTATTTTGAAACAACATTGTTCGCTCTTGGCATTGACCAGGGGGCACGTGCCTATCGTTTTCCCGCGATGATCCCGGCGGGATTTTTGGAAAAGATTCAATACTTCAAAAATTTTCCCCATTCTTTGGGATTTGTCGCCCATCTGCGGGAAGACATGGATGTGATCGAACGATTTGCCAGGGAAACCCGCTGCAATAATGGGGTATTGGACAAGCCCCATGGATCGTTGAGCGCCGTGCAGAACCTGCTTTCACCAACGGTCTGTCATAATTTCTATCTCATGCTGGCCAATAAGACCCTGACGCACACCCCCATGATCGCCACGGCCCATGGCCATTGTTTCCGTTATGAATCCATCAATATGCATTCTTTGGAACGGTTGTGGAACTTCACCATGTGGGAGGTGATTTTCGTCGGTTCAGGTCCGGAAGTGAAAAAATGTCTGGTCACGGTGGGCGAAAAAATCAGCGCATTTCTGCAAAATCTTGGCTTGGCGTATCGATTGGAGAATGCCAATGATCCTTTTTTCATTCGTGAATTTGGTACCCGGGCGGGCTTTCAGCAGATCTATGAGTTGAAATATGAGTATCGTGCCTTGTTGCCTTTCAAGAATGGGACATTGAGTGTCGGATCCCGCAATTATCACATGGATTTCTTTGGTCGCGGCATCCAGATCGCCCTTGCCGATGGCACTCCGGCGCATTCGGCGTGTATCGGTATCGGACTCGAACGGTTGGCCTTTGCCTTTCTCGCCCAGTTTGGCACCGATCCCGATCAATGGCCAAGGCATGTGCGTGAAGGGACCATGGAATTGGGACGTTGAGGAACGTTTGCATCATGGTACGGCCTCAACTTTCTCTGTAGCCTCGCTGAATGAAGGGAACCTTTACAACCCGGGCATTGGTGCCTCCCGGGGGGGGGCATGCCATTTGGAGGAACCGTCGGGGGGTATGGGTTGCTCCTGTTCACCTGGGGGGAGGTGAAGAAAAATCGTGGTTCCGGAGGTCTCGGAGGTTTCAAAGGAGATGGTCCCCCCCTGGGTTTCGGTCATCAACTTTGCCGAATAGGTTCCAAGACCGGTACCATGTACTTTGCCGAAGGTGACATATTTTTCAAAGAAGCGTCCTCGGATGGCGGTGGGAATACTGCCAGGATTGTGGATGCGGATGCGGTGGACCGGGGTGTGATCCAAAAAGATGGTCACCTGTTGTTTGATGGGTGAGGCATCAATGGCATTATTGAGAAGATTGTTGAGCAGGGAATAACATAACAGTTCCTCGCCCATGATGAAAAAGCGGGATTGGGGCGTGACCGGTTGGCCATCAAGTAACACCTGACAGGATAATTTCCTGGCGCGAAAATGTTCTGCTTCCGTGGCACGGACCTTTTCCACCAATCCCACCATTTCGACCGGTTTGGGTTCAAAATGATAGGTTCCCTGTTCCATTTTGAACATGTCCAGGGACAGGTTGATCATGTTGAGCAGTTTGTATCCCGACTCCTGAACCAGTTGACACATTTTTTTTTGTTCATTGTCCATGGGGAGCATCGTTGCCAACAGGCTGGAAAAGCCGATGATGGCGTTGAGGGGCGATTTCAGGTCGTGACGCATGATGCGGTCAACTTCTTCACGCAACGATGCCGCCTTGATCAATTCCTGATTTTGCCGTTTCAGCGCTTCCCGGGCCGCTTTCAGCCCCAGATGGGTCTGTACTCTGGCCCGGACAATCGAGGCGGCGACCGGTTTGGTCAGAAAGTCAACGGCACCCAGGGACAGTGCCAGGGTTTCATCGGTTTCGTCGGTTTTGGCCGTGACGAAGATGACTGGAATTTCCCGGGTATTTGGATCGGCTTTCAATGCCCGGCAAACCTGATAACCATTCATTCCAGGCATCAGGACATCCAACAGGATCAGATCGACCGGTTCGGTGGCAAGCGCTTCCAGGGCATCCTGTCCATGGGTGGCTGCCAGAATTTGATAATCCTCTTTGAGCACTTCGGCCAATATCTTGATGTTGGCGGGGATGTCGTCCACGATCAAAATTTTGGAATGTTTTGAATCTTCCATTGTATTTTCATTTCCTTCCGTGAGATACGGGAGCCGGAACAGACGATCGATTCTCCTGGAAGTAATTATTATCCATGATGTAAAATTCGATCTACGAGGATTGACGACACCGTATCCAATAACGGAATTTCGCATGAACGCTTCCGTGATGCAAGAACGCTCGCCAGACCCAGGGCGCGTGTTTGAAGGTGATCGATGAAGATTTCGGCTGAATCCATGCGTTGTCAGGAACTTCTGGCACAACCCCGTCCCATGCGAAAGCACCTTTCCAAATGAATCCAGGTCAGTCTTATCACGGCAAGCGGCATTGGGAACGACAGGAATACCAGACCCGGATGACGCTTCAGCTGAACGATGGCACCGTCATGTATGGGAATACCCTGGATGTCAGTCTTGGCGGGGTCTTTCTCCAAACCGACATGCCACCTGTCGGTGTGGTGATCGGTATGGAAGGAAAGCTGTTCATGAAGGTTGTGCAATTGAACATTTCCTTTCCATGCATCATTGCCCGGGTCAATCGGGATGGGGTCGGGGTCAATTTCATCGCCAGTCAATCCGAATTCGGCATGCTGATCAGCCATGACATGACGCTTGGCCTCATTACCCGCACCAACAGTGCCTTTGCCCAGTCGATGGACCTGGAAACGACCCTGCAAACGAGCGTATCCCACATCAAGGACTACATGCTGGCGGAGGCGGCTTCGTTGTTCCTCCTGGAAAGCGATCAGACCCATATCATCTGCCGGGCCTGTACTGGACCGGTCAACATTGCGGGTACCTGCCTGTCATTGGGCGAAGGGATCGTAGGTCGCGTCATTGAACGGGGAAAGTCGGAAATCGTCCACTATCCCAGAAGTGATTCGGGGTTTGCGGAACATGTCGATCTGTCTTCGGGGTTCGTCACCGAGTCATTGCTCTGCGCCCCCCTGATCGTGCGTGATAAAACCATCGGTGCCATGGAAGTGTTGAACAAACGCGGATCGGGTACCTTCACGGATCGCGACCTGATTGCACTTGAAGCGCTGGCATCCATTTCTGCCCTGGCCATCCATAACGCCCGGGAAATGAGTCAGCGTCTGGCAGCGGAATCGGCCAGTCATGCCAAAGGGGAATTCCTGGCCAACATGAGCCATGAAATCCGTACGCCGCTGAATGCCATCATCGGCCTGACCTATCTGTGTCTGCAAACCGGCCTGACCGAACAGCAACGCGATTACCTGAACAAGGTATCTCTGAGCGCCAACAATCTTTTGACCTTGATCAACGATATTCTCGATTTTTCTAAAATCGAAGCGGGCAAGCTATCGATGGAACATGTCCCCTTTTCGTTGGACGATGTGTTCGAAGGGGTCATCGCCGTGCTTGGGGTCAAGAGTCAGGAGAAAGGTTTGGAATTATTGGTTGACATGGGGGTTGATCTCCCATGCCAACTGGAGGGGGATCCCCACCGTCTGGGACAGATCCTGACCAACCTGGCAGGGAATGCCGTCAAATTCACCCAGTCGGGTGAAGTCGCCATCAAGGTTGTCCTGATGGAGGAATCGGCCGATTCGCTGCTGCTGCAATTCTCCGTGCGTGATACCGGCATCGGCATGTCTCAGCAACAGATGGACACCCTGTTCACCGCCTTTTCCCAGGGGGATTCATCGACCACCCGGAAATATGGGGGAACCGGACTGGGGTTGGCCATCTCCAAGCGGTTGGTGGAACTGATGGGGGGGAGCATCTGGGTAGAGAGTCAACCAGGAATCGGCAGTCTATTTACGTTTACGACGCGGTTCAACAAGACATCGATTCAGATCGAACGGCATCCGTGCTCATTTCCCGGCCTGGAGGCATTACAGGTCCTTGTCGTCGATGATCATGCCAGCGCACGCCAAATCCTGGTGGATCATTGTCAATCCCTGCATTGGCAGGTCCAGGGTGCGAAGAATGGACAGGAGGCATTGGCAATCCTGGAGCGCAGCCAGCTTGAGGCGCGTCCCATCGACCTGATGCTCCTCGATTGGAAAATGCCTGATATCAACGGAATCGAAATCGCTGTTCAGGCCCGGAAACGTGATCGGTCGGATCGGGGGTTGAAAATCATCATGGTCACTGCCTATGACCGTGACGAAGTCCTCAGTGAAGCGCCGCGCAAAGGTTTGATCGATGGGTTCATCACGAAACCGGTGCAGAGGAAATCGTTGATGGATACCATCGCCGCGGCCTTTGGCTCCCATGATCCCGCCGCCTGTCGGACGCTTCAGACGGGTCTGCCATCCTCTGCGCATCCCCATTTTTCCGGGGCCAGGATCCTCGTGGCGGAGGATAATGAAATCAATCAACAGGTCGCGCGGGAATTGCTGGAAAAGGTAGGCATTCATGTGACGATTGCCCATAACGGTGCCGAAGCGGTTGCATTGTCGGAACGGGACTCATTTGATGCCATCCTGATGGATTTGCAAATGCCCCTGTTGGATGGTTTTGGTGCCACGAAATTGATTCGCAGGAAAAAAAATGCCCGGCAGTTGCCCATCATCGCCATGACGGCCAATGCCATGGCGGGTGATCGGGAACGGTGTCTGGAAGCGGGGATGAACGATCATGTGGCCAAACCGGTCATCCCCCGGGAATTGTATTCCACGCTGCTTCAATGGATCGGAAACCTGCAAGAGGAGGTGCTTGCGGAAATCATCCCTTCTTCCGTCGAACAGGTGCCGGTTCCCGTCGCCCTTCCCGCCATTCCGGGAATCGATATGGCGGTCGGCCTCAAGTATGTTGCCGGTAACGCCTCACTTTACAAAGATGTGTTGACGAAATTCGCAAAAAATAAAAATACAACCTCCGCAGAGTTGGAACAATTATTGGCAAACGACAACCTTCAGGGAATTATCCAGGTTGCCCATGCACTCAAGGGGATCAGTGCAACGTTGGGTGCCACAACCTTGTCGCATATGGCTGACAGGATTGAATGCAAGGCAAAAAATTCCAAGGACGTGCGTGGATTGGTCATGCCGGTCAAGGAATTGAATGAAGAATTGGCACGTATCATCATTGCGATTGAAGCCTCTGAGATCGTGGTGCCCCCGGTTTCGGATGAGCTGCCCCGAGTGGGAGATGGCCCCGATTTGTCGCAGCGGTTGGCCCCTTTGATGGTCAAGGCGGTGGGACTTTTGACGGTCTATGATTCCGCCGTGGAACAGGTGGTTGAAGATCTTCTCCCCCTGGCGCGTCATGGACACCGGGGCGAAAAACTCGCCGCCATCCGAAAGGCATTGGAAAATTACGATTTTGAAACATCTCTGGCCATGTTCCGCGAGTGGGCGGTCGAAGAAAAGATCGAATTGGAACCAAAATGAAAAGTTCAGCTCCAGACCAAAATCCAAAAACGACTGTCTTGATCGTCGATGATATTCCGGAAAACCTGTATGTCCTTCAAAGGATACTGAGTCCTTTCTATCGCGTTCAGGTCGCCACCAATGGTCGAACCGCCATCAAGATTGCCCTTTCCGCCAATCAGCCGGATCTGATCCTGTTGGATGTCATGATGCCGGAGTTGGACGGGTATGAGACGTGCCGGTTGCTCAAACAGCAGGAACGGACCCGGGATATTCCCATCCTGTTCGTCACCGCCAAGGCCGAGGTGGAGGATGAAACCAAAGGGTTTGAACTGGGGGCCGCCGATTATCTGGTCAAGCCGATCAGCCCACCTGTGGTCTTGGCCAGGGTTCGGACACATCTGTCCATACATGATCAAAGAAAGTTATTGGCCGATCAGGTGGCCTTGCGTACGGCCCAGCTTCAGATTCGCAACATGGAACTGGAAGAAACCCGGCAGGAGGTGATCCGTCAGTTGGGGCGGGCCTCGGAATATCGTGACAATGAAACGGGTCTGCATGTGGTACGTATGAGCCATTACGTATATATACTGGCCTTGAAATCGGGTTTGAGCGAACCGGAGGCCAATCAGTTGATGCAGGCGGCACCGATGCACGATCTGGGCAAGATCGGTATTCCAGACCATATTCTCTTGAAGCAGGGAAAATTGACACCCGAGGAATTCGATGTCATCAAAACCCATACCGGGATCGGGTATGAAATCATTGGACCACAAAAGTCGGAATTATTGAATCTTGGTCGACAGATTGCCTTGACGCACCATGAAAAATGGAACGCAACCGGCTATCCCGGGAAATTGCGTGGGGAAGAGATTCCGTTGGTGGGGCGTTTGGTGGCGGTGGGCGATGTTTTTGACGCGTTGACTTCCATCCGACCCTACAAGAAAGCTTGGACACTGGATGACGCCCTGGCTTTGATTGAAAAAGAGGCGGGTGAACATTTTGATCCAAGGCTTGCTAAAATTTTCATCGGTTTGAAACCTGAACTGGTTAAAATCATGGAACGATTCCAGGAAAAGGAGGAATTCCATGGAAGGTAGCATGTCAAAGTAGATGATGACATGGCGCGCATTTTGAATATAGCCCCGAGGAAAAGGGTGGGTTCCTTCTTCCTGCCCGGCGCGTGGGGACATTCAGGGGATTGATGGATATTTCCTCTGCGGATGGCAGGTAAGGTTCTAAAAAAATTATTCTTTTTAGCCGAGAACTGAATTGAGACCTGTTTTTCAATTGTCAATGTGAACGTCGTTAGATGAGAATGATTGACAACAAGATGAAAAACAAAAATGAGAATACAAGGCTTTTGGGATAGGTGTCATTACGGCGATTGTTGCGGCGGCTTTTCAAGAGCAGGCCGATGCCCGATACCATGGCACTGATCAAGGCGATGACGAGTGTATAATGACGCCATTGCGGGTTGATCCGGGTGGTCAAAGGATTTGTGAAAACGTTGGCCGTGATTGAAGGGATGTCGAATGTTTCCTTGAGTGCGATGATGACCGCGATGATCATTACCCAGGTCAAGAGTCCCAGGAGTGAAACTGTTTTCAGAATCACATCAGGACGGCCACGGATTTTCTGGTTGTCCTGTGGATGAATAAACCGGATCATGCTTTCACGATCACGTCGATCAAAGATGTTATAAAAGATTTTCCGGGCCAGGTAGATGAAGAAAAGGGTTGAAAGAAGAACGAAGAATATCGTTCCCCATAACCCTTTTTCAAGGTCGTACAATCCTTGCCGGATCAGGAGAAAAGAGATGGCGACAAGGATTGAGAATGAAGTCAGATTGACCAGAAATCCCACGTGGAACAACTCCTCTTCAATGTGGTGATCTGTCCTTAAGGATGCCAAGAATATGCGGCCCGTTTTTCATCTGGAAGGCTATCGTGACCGTGGGAAAAATGGTACCATTCGAAGGAATGGATGGCAGCCTGTCAAGAAGCGAAACCGACGATTGCTTGATCCTGGATATTAGAAATTATTGAACTGTATCAGTATCCTTGCAGTTCGATTACTGCGTATTATTTATCCCTTCTGGTACGGAACACCCCCAGGAATGAACATGATATCGGTTCGGTCAGTTGGTTTGTTGGCCATGTTGTGGTTTTTTCTGATCTTGCTTCCAGAGCAGGGCAGTTCATCCAACGAACATGTTCGCATTGCAAAACATACTCAAGGTGTGTCGCGTTCAAGCTATCTTTCCCCGGGAGGTGAATTTCACATTTCCTGGAGTTGGCTGTCTCTTCCGGAAGATCGCATCATGGCGCTGACCTTTGATGACGGTCCCGTGGAGCGGGACTTGGAAATTTCCGCGTTGTTGCAACACAACGACATTGAGGCGACCTTTTTCTTTATCGGCCAGAAAGTGGAACAGTCGCCGGGCATTGTCAAGAAGGTCAGTGCTGCGCATCATGAGATTGGTTATCATTCCTATCGCCATCAAAAACTCAGTTGGATCCCTGCGGTTGATTTGAAAGAGGATTTTCGTTTGGGGAAATCGGCCCTGGCAGAGTTGGGCATTGTTCCGAATTGGTTTCGGCCGCCGTATGGTTTGTTCAATGCCAAGGTGATTAAAACAGCGCGGTCCGAAGGATTGGAGACGATTCTTTGGACCATCGACCCCAAGGATTGGACCGGGGTTTCTCCCAGAACCATTACCAAACGGGTTGTTGCCATGTTTCACCCCGGGGCGGTTTTGCTGTTTCACAGCAATCATTCCGCGACACTTCAGGCACTGCCGCAGATCATTGAGGCGGCCAGAGCTGGGAATTATCGCCTGGTCTCCTTGTCCGAGTGGCATCGGACCATTCAGGCAGCCCATTGCCGTCATGACAAAAGCTATTGTTCCCCGACCGTGACTGCCAAGAATGTTCAAACCACCATTGATACGGTCCAAAAGATGGATGTGACACCGATGGTTTCTTCGCTGGAGATCGCCATGGTCACCCAGCCCACCGTCATCAAGCGTCATTCCCACCCCCTCAATCGTAAGCGGGGACGTCACAAGACGGCCATCCCCATGCGTGCTCCAGCGGCGGTGAGCCAGGAGAATCATGTGCGTCCCTTGCCGTTCTT
The DNA here is from genome assembly GCA_002753735.1 of Magnetococcales bacterium DCbin4. Classification (GTDB taxonomy): domain Bacteria; phylum Pseudomonadota; class Magnetococcia; order Magnetococcales; family UBA8363; genus UBA8363. The sequence goes on along the minus strand of PEAN01000006.1, from coordinate 83,606 downwards.
GTGATGGGTGGAGGTTGATCGGGGATTTCTTTGACCTTGTTTTGAACGGATCGATACCGGGAAGAATTTTTTCATTGATGGCATGAAAGATGCTTCAACGCTATTGAACGTTTGGATGGCTGCAATGGTGCCATTCAGCCATCGCAATCTGGTCTTAATATATTATCAATCGTGTTGAGGTTGACTCATGCTTGCCTATCTGTTTTTGTTTCCGTTTGCGGTCATCTGTTTTATCTATGGCCTGGGAATTTCCAATCCGAACGAGTATTCCATGAAAATCCTATGGGGCAGAATGCGAGGTCGGAAGCAGGTCGTTCAATTTTCCCATGTTGAATCCTGACGGTAACGATGCCAGACGTCGTGTTTCATTTTCCAACCGGTCGTTCCCGGGTTGGCGACAGGTCTGTTGCGACCTGTGGAACGATTGGGCACATGGATATCGATGACGGCTTGAGCAGGACCAACGACGTCATCCGGTTGGGCGGTGCTGGTAATTTGACGGTATGACGTTGAGGTGATGGTGTACGAGGTATTGCCCGCGTGGCGGAACAGGCAGACGCAACGGACTTAAAATCCGTTGACCGCAAGGTCGTACCGGTTCAAGTCCGGTCGCGGGTACCAAATTAATTCAGATACTTGGAATGAAGTTCATCATGTTTCTCCCAGACCAGGAAATGAAATCGGCGCAAAGGAACTGGGAAGGTATAAAGCCAGAACACCAACGATGGCAGTATACCTTGCGGGTCACGTGGTCAACTGAAGAGTGGGTCTTGTTCCCGGCTGGATCTGTGTCAACATAGGACACCACCGAAATTTTCTCCGCCTTATCCGTGTGGTGTGGTATGCTGTTCGTGGCATCATTCCTCCGCCGTCTTCGTGATGTCGGAGTGGACGAGAAGCAGGCCGAAGCATTTTCGGAAGCAATCTGAGATGTGCAGGAGAGTCAGTTGAAAGATCTGGCCGCCAAAGGGGATTTGCGTGAACTCAAGCTGGAAATGGACAACAAGTTTGAGAAAGAACTCGCCCCCATACGAGCCGATCTGTTGCTCATCAAATGGATGCTGGCTCTGGTCATTACAGCCACCGTCCTTCCAGCCTTGAAAACGCTGATTGGATAGGTCGAAGAGTACATGCGCGACCTTCTTTCATGCTGACGCCGTTTCGCAATATTCATTTTCCTCCTTCTTTGTGAAATCCAGGGGGAGGAATTATCGCTTAACCAACTGTCGCATTTCCGGGGTCCACCATAGTCCTTCTTGAAGGCAACGCCGTCGGTGGTTCTCTCAAGTTCGGAGATCCTCTCCCTGAAATTGTTGTTCGATTGTTCCAGCTCGGCAATCTCCCGAGCGTGTTTTTGTTCCGCTTCCGCCAGTTTCGATTGACACGATCCATTAGTGATCAAGTAATGGATGAAGATGCCAATACTCGCGAGGATTGTGTAATAGATAAAACCTTTATTAGAATAGAAATCAAACACGTAGGGAACAATTGTGGCCAATACCATACTATATGACGGCGGCAATGACATTGGCAACAATTTGTTGATGGTCGATTATTCTTTTCAATGGGAGCCTCGTGGTTGTGGGAAACTGCATGTCTAGATAATATCAGCTTACAACCACGAGTCCACTCCAAACAACCAAGTCTCCCTTTGATCCCGGCTTGTGAGACGTGACAAAAGCAACGAAGCGTGCACGTCCGAAGGGTGCTCAAACCGTCGGAATCGGGATGCGGACAGTTTTGCCAAAAGAGGCATATTCTCCCGGTCCCAGTCTGGACAGGGGGGCGATGGCGGCGGCATCGATACGCATCCGTCCTTTGGCGTCGTGGATTACCACCGAGTCGTCAACAAAGATGGTTTGAATCTCGCCCAATATCAGGGCTTGACGAATTTTTCCAATCTCCTGTACATCATGGAATCGGCAGGCAAAGGCAACCTTGCAGTTGGCAATGCGGGGGAGGGAAAAGCCGGGAAAATCGGTCAGGGTCAAATGTTCCCGTTCAACCTCGGAAACTTCTTCGGGTAGTTCCGCGGATGAATTGTTGAGCGCCTCCAGGGTATCCATGGAGGCGATATGGACGACAAAATGTTGCCTCTCGATGATGTTGCGCCGGGTGTCCTTGGCGGAACCGTCTTTTTTCAGGCCAATGGAAAGCATCAGCAGTGGTGGTTCGCTGGCGATGGCGTTGAAATAGGAAAAAGGGGCGATGTTGAAGGATTTTGATTGGTTTTCGGTCAGGACCCAGGCGATGGGTCGGGGGATCAGGGTTTGTGTCACCGTGTGATAGACCTGATTGGGTGACAGGGTACCAAGATCAATCAACATGTCGCAGTCTCCGGCTTGGGTGGGGTGGAAAGAATAAAGAGTTTCATACCTGAATGATTGGCGTTAAAATTGCATAAATATCATGTAGAAAACAGTTTGGAACCGTGGTAGTTCTTCGATTTTGAGCTCCGAACATGTTATCCTGAGTTCATATTTGGTCCTGGATTGCCGCCAGGGAAGGTTGCCGGAGGATTGGGAGCGCGATTGTGATCACATATAACCATTTGACTGTGGATCAGATTCAACGGATCATCCAATCACTGACGCTTTTTTCCTTTCTTGATGTCAGCGAAATCGGGGACTTCTCAAAGCAACACCTTCACATCCTCGGCTATGATACCGGGGAATTCCTGATCCAGGAAGGGGGATCGGACCGTGCCTTGTTCATTCTGCTGCATGGGTTTGCCAGTGTCGTCAAGGAAGGGGCGGGCATCCCCATGGCGCAACTGGAACCGGGTGATTTTTTTGGTGAAGTGGCGTTTTTGACGGGGCGTACCCGGATCACCAATGTCATCGTTCACCCGCCAAGGATGACGACGGTGAGCCAAAGTAAATTTCAATTGGACCAGGCGCTTTTGGGGGAAATCTTCAAGAAGCAGAAAAAAACGGCGGTCGTTCTGCGTCTCGACAGCAACATCCTGCCGACCCTCGATCCCTCGTTGCGAATTCGGCTGAAGGATCGGGTGATTGACCAACTGAGCATCCGGGTCGAGGAAATGGTCGCCAAGGTGGAGTCCATGATCGGGGAGTCTCCAGAGTTGGAGGTGGACAGTGAGTTGGAACTTCTGATCCGTCCCAGTGGCGCTTCCCCGGTCGATCTTGAAGCGGCGCGCGATGCCATCATCAAACATCTGGTTGAATTCATCGACCGTCTCAACCAGCAACTCACGGAAGCATTCTGAAGTCTGGAGTGTCACGGTTGACCCTGCATGGTTCGAATTACCGGAGGTAGCCACCGCGGACAATGCATCCAAGTGCCCGCCCATGAGGGTGTTCGGCCAACCACGGGACGTGTGCGGGAGGCGGTCTTCAATATGCTTCAAACCCGTCTTGCAGGTGGATGGATGCTTGATCTTTTTGCCGGAAGCGGGTTGATGGGAATGGAAGCCTTGAGTCGTGGTGCGGGGTTTGCGGTTTTTGTCGATCACCATCCCACGGTCTGCCAGGCCATTCAACAAAACATCGACCGAATGCAATGGACGAATTCAGCCCTTGTCATCCGGGGATCGGTCCCCCGGGGGACCACGCTGGCCCGTATCGAATCATTATTCCACCAATGGTCAGCGCAACATGGGGACCGTTCCGCCATTATTTTCATGGATCCCCCCTATGGTCGCAATCTCGTGGGACAAACATTGAGCGCGCTTGGCCAGTGCCGCTTCATCGTGCCAGGGACGCTGGTGGTGGCGGAGCATGAGGATGGCACGATCTTCGATGATCTTTCCTCATGGGAGCCATTGCAATATCGACGCTACGGTGATACCCGTATCTCCATTTTTGCAAAGATCGCTGGGAAAGAAAATTCGGAATGAAAAAAATAGCTGTCTATCCTGGAACCTTCGACCCCGTAACCCTGGGGCATCTGGATGTCATCGCCAGAGGCAACCTGCTGTTTGATGGCGTGGTCGTGGCCATCGCTGACAATACCGCCAAGACCGCCCTTTTTTCGGTTGCCGAAAGGATGGCGTTTCTCCAGGAAGCGACCCGGGAACTGCCTCAGGTCCGGATTTGTCGGATGGAGGGGCTTCTGATCCATTTTGTCAGAGATATCGGTGCATGTACCATTCTCCGGGGGTTGCGTGCGGTATCCGATTTTGAATATGAATTCCAGATGGCGGCCATGAACCGCAAACTCAACGCCCAGGTGGAAACGGTATTTCTCATGGCCAGTGAATCGACAACCTACATTTCCTCACGACTCGTCAAGGAAATTGCCAAGATGGGTGGTGATGTCGCCCCGTTTGTTCCACCGGCGGTTCTGACCGCCCTTCAGGCCAAATTTCAACCGTCCATTCAAGTGGAGAAGGTTTGAAGAACCTCTTTATCAAAAATTTCGGCTGTCAGATGAATCTGTACGATGCCGGACGCATTACCGACCTGTTGGCAAAAAGTCATGGTCTGACCCTGGTCTCGACCCCTGAGGCTGCCGATCTGATTGTGTTCAATACCTGCCATATCCGTGAGAAGGCGGAAGAAAAATTGTTCTCCGAACTGGGGCGGATGCGCAAGTTGGTGCAACAGCGTGCACAAGGTGATGACGGCGATGTGGTTTTTGCAGTCGGGGGGTGTGTCGGCCAGGCGGAGGGGATGGAAATATTTCGTCGTGCCCCCTTCGTGGATGTGGTCTTCGGGCCGCAAAACTATCATGAACTGCCGCAAATGTTGGACCGCCTGGCGCAACGGCAACAGAAAATATGTGCCACCTCCACCCATGCGACCGACAAGTTTGACCATCTGCCCGCAACCGGCCAGTCGGGTCCCATTGCCATGGTGACCATTCAGGAGGGATGCAACCGTTATTGTTCCTATTGCGTCGTGCCCCATACCCGTGGTCCCGAATGGAGTCGTCCGGTCGCCGATGTCCTTGATGAAATCGCCGTCTGCCTGAGTCAGGGGGCGGTGGAAATTCAGCTCCTTGGGCAAAACGTCACCACCTACAAGGCCATGGACTCCGATGGGACGATTCATGACCTGGCATTATTGATTCGTCGCGTCGCCTTGTTGGAGGGGGTTCGGAGGATTCGTTTCATCACATCACACCCTGCCGATATGAACGATGATCTGGTGGAACTTTTTGCGGAACTGCCCGAACTGTGTCCTTACATGCATCTTCCCATCCAATCCGGGTCCGATGCCATTCTTCGGGCCATGGAACGCGGACATACCGTTGCGGACTACCGGCAATGGGCGGAAAAATTACGTCGGGTCCATCCTGAAATGGCCTTGGCGTCCGATTTCATCGTGGCCTTTCCGGGTGAAACGGAGCAGGACTTCCAAGCCACTTTGGCATTGATCGAAGAACTTCGTTTTGATCATGCCTATTCGTTCTTGTTTTCTTCCCGACCGGGGACCAAAGCCGCATCCATGGTGCCAGCGGTACCCTTGGCCGTTGGGCAGCAACGTTTGGCGGACCTGCAAGACACGCTCAACCGGATTCAACTGGAGAATAATCGGCAGCAGGTCGGCAAACGAGAGGAAATCCTGGTCGAAAAACAATCCCGAACGGGGCAGGGGCTGTTGAGCGGTCGGACCCGGGGCAACCGGTGGGTGAATATTCCGGGGCCGAGGGAATGGATTGGCCGCTTGCTTGAGGTTGAAATCGTTGAAGGGTTTCCGAATTCACTCAAGGGATGCGTGTTGCCGGAGCGGGTGGTTTGACAGGTTGCCTCGGGGTGTTTTGGGCATTCGATGCAGATTTTATTGAAGTTGCATCGATGATCTGCCGTAACGATACGCATGAAAACTTGGTCTATTGACATGGACGATGGCGCAACGCCACACCAGCGTACCCAGATTGTGGAGTTTCCCGACAATCGTCTTGCCGCTTCTCTGTTCGGGGAGTTGGATACCCATCTGAAATTGATGGAACATCATTTGGATTGCATGTTGCACCCCCTGGGCAATGGCGTGGTGATTACCGCTTCCAAGGAACAGGGGGACAAGGTCAAAACACTTTTGGAAACCCTCTATGATTCGTTGAAAAGGGGCCAACACGTGGACCAGCAGAGTGTGGAGGCGGGGATACGGGCTTTATGTTCCCAAAGAAGTCTGGAGCGGGTCTTTTCTCCCGAAAACTTCATTAAAACCCCCAAGAAAGCCATCCAACCCCGTACCCCGAGACAAGCTGATTATGTACAGATTCTGACCCGATCCGCATTAACCTTCGCCGTGGGTCCGGCGGGAACGGGAAAAACCTATCTGGCGGTGGCGAGCGCAGTTGCGGGCTTTCAGGAAGGCTGGGTCGAGAAGATCATCCTGACCCGACCAGCGGTCGAAGCCGGTGAGCGGTTGGGCTTCCTGCCCGGGGATCTGCAAGCCAAGATCGATCCTTATCTGCGTCCACTGTTTGATGCACTGCAGGATACACTGGGTAGCGACCGGATTGAAAAAATGTTGAGCCGCAATACCCTTGAAGTGGCACCTTTGGCCTATATGCGTGGCCGGACTCTGGATGAGGCGTTCATCATTCTCGATGAAGCCCAGAATGTCACTCCTGAACAAATGAAAATGTTTTTGACCCGGTTGGGTGCGGGTTCCCGTACCGTGGTCTGTGGTGATCCCACCCAGATTGACCTGCCCCGGGGGACGCGATCGGGTTTGATTGACGCCATGGAGATTTTGAAACACGTTCAAGGGATCGAATGGGTTTATTTTTCCGATCAGGACGTTGTTCGCCATCCTTTGGTACGCTGTATCATCCAGGCCTACGATCAGGCGGGTCGGCATCATTGGAAGAAAAGAGGATCGGAATGAACCATGGCCGAAACCAGGGAAAAAACGGTCAGCAAGGCACTTCAGAAACAGCAGGGCGAAAGCAATAAACGGAAAAGACAGATCTCCCTTCCGATGGTGATGCATTGGATGACGTTTGCGGGTTATGTCCTGGCGCTGACGCTGATCAATTCGCCGGTGGTCATGAAATTGCAGTACCTTCCCGATGTTGGTGAAATCGCACAGAAAAATATCAAGGCAGATCGCGATCTCCTGGTGGAGGACAAGGAGACGACCCTGAAGTTGCGTCAGGAAGCGGCCCAGGCGATTGCCTCCATCTATGACTGGGATGGCGGCATGATGGATCCGGTCATCCGTCAGATCGTCGATACCTTGGAGTGGTTGCAAACGGTTCGTGAAGAACAGGGCAGTCAACTCAACATTGCTGCCATTACTGAAGAATTTTCCCAACGGCAGGAGGAGGAAATTTCTTCCCGCCTGGTTCAATCGTTGCTCAATCTGGACTCCCTGACGGCGCTATCGCAAAAAGTGTCCGAATGGTTGGGGGAACTGCGAAATCAGACGGTCGTCAGTGGACCTGAAACGCTCAAGGATTTGCGTGATGCCCCCTCAGTGATCTATTCCATCGTCGATGGCAAGGAACGTAAGGGAAAGGATTGGGATAAACCGATTGATCTCAATGGGATGCGCTGGCTGCTCGGAGAGTCGATGCGCAAGCATCTGGATCATTATCCGCGGGAAATCCAGGAATGGTTGCTGCGGGAAACCCGGGCGATGATCCGTCCCAACCTGGTGTTGAATCTTGCTGAAACCCGTTTGAAACGGCAAAAGGCGTTCGACAGCATCGATACGGTATTCTTCCAGGCCAAACGGGGGCAGATGATCGTCCGGGAGGGGGAACTGGTCACCGAGGCTGCGCGTTTGAAAATCGAGGCATTGAACCGGACACAGTGGACCGGTGCCAAAATCATGAAGTTCATTGGTTTGGCCTTTATCCTTGCCATCATGCTCGCCCTGGGCCGGTGGTTTCTCTTGACGACATCGACCGCCTTTCCGCGCGACATGCAGACCATCTACATGCTTGCCTCCATTCTCCTGGGGACCTCTTTCATCAGTACGATCACCCTGACCATGGGACAGGGGATTACCGAAATATTCGCGCTGCCGATTCACATGGTGGTCTATCTTCCCCATGTGGCTTTGGCTTCGGCACTGGCTTCGCTCACGGTTGGGGCGCGGGCGGGCATTCCGGGTGGGGCACTGATTCTGGGGGTTATTCTTTCATTTCTCGAAGCCTTGTCGGCTGGAGGGGGGCTGCCGCTGTTTTGTTATTACATGATCGGTTCCTTGATGGGCGGAGCCAAACTGCGTACCAGCCGCCGTCGATTCGATGTCCTCATGGCGGGGGTCTGGGTCGGGATGATCCAGATGGTCACCATGCCGATGGTGGAGTTGTTGAGTGGCAATCAACCCGGGGTTGACTGGATTCTGGGCATGTTCATGGCCATGACCAGCGGTTTGCTGATGGGATTGTGGGGGTTGGCATTGATCCCCTTGTTGGAATCGGTGTTCAACGTGACGACCGATTCAAGGTTGTTGGAACTGGCTTCGAGCGACCATCCCCTGCTCAAGGAATTGTCGTTGCGCTCTCCCGGTACCTATCATCATTCGGTCATGATGGGCAACCTGGCTGAAGCGGCGGCGGAAAACATCAATGCCAATCCTTTGATGGCCCGGGTCATGGCATTGTATCACGACATCGGCAAAATGACCAAACCCAACTATTTTGTCGAAAATCAGACCGGTGAGAACCGTCATGACAATCTGCTTCCGTCCATGTCGGCCAAGGTGATCATGGCTCATGTCAAGGATGGTCTGGAGTTGGCTAAAACCCATAAACTCGGGGGACCGATCATTGAGGCCATTCTGTCGCACCATGGGACATCCTTGCTGCAATTCTTCTATAACAAGGCAATCAATCAGGCGGCCAAGAAGGGGGAATACATCAACCCCGAAGAGTTCCGTTATCCCGGTCCCAAGCCCTTTTCCAGAGAGGCGGGGATCCTGATGCTTGCAGATTCGGTGGAAGCGGCAGCCAGGACATTGCGTACACCTTCTTCGTCGCAAATCCAGGCTTTGGTGCGGCGCATCATCGCCGGTAAGATTGCCGATGACCAACTCGATACCTGTGGGTTGAATCTCAAAGAAGTCGCCTTGATTGAGGAGGCGTTCATACGTGTTCTGACGCTGGGATTCTATCATCACCGCATTGAATATCCCGATCAAACGAAACAACGCAGAGAGGGGGCCCGTCGTGAAGGCAACAGTCCGGGTAAGCCGGGAGCGGTCGCGGTGGCCAAAGGTTGAAAAAAAGGTCCGTCAGGCGGCATTGGCAGTCCTGGAGCGGGTGGGTGGAATGGATGGGGCCGAAGTGGCGGTCCGGTTGACCCACGACGAGGAAGTTCAATCCCTCAATCTGCATTATCGCGGCATCGACCGTCCCACCAACATCCTTTCCTTTGCCATGATGGATGATCCGGACGACATTGAGTTCCCGGAGGCACCCTTGCTGTTGGGCGATCTGGTCCTCGCGTTTGAAACGGTGGTTCGAGAGGCGGAGATGCAAGGGAAAACGTTTGAGGATCATCTGACCCATCTGGTCGTTCATGGGATGCTCCATCTGTTGGGCTATGACCATGAACGGTCGCCCGAGGATGCCTTGCGTCAAGAGACGATGGAAATTGCCATCCTGGCCCACATGGGAATCGACAATCCCTATGAATAGAAGATGATCGTGACTGCCCAGATACTTTCCCGGTTCGGAAGATTGAAAGAAAAATGGGGTCTGGGGGCCATCATTGAATCCGGAGGGTACTTGGGCGGTTACAGACGATCAAAATAAGGGGTGTCTCAAGGGATGTTCCTCCGACTTCATTTTTTCTCGATCATGGAATACCGGGGATTTGCCCCAGGGGTTTGAAACGATCATGTTCAGGCATTTCATAAGCACCCATGCCGTTATCCCGTGGTTGAAAAACCGGCGTTGGGAATGGGCCGTTTTTATTGCAGGCATGATTGCGGTTCGTGGTCTGCCACCCCATCACGAACAAATCGTGATGATGCTGGGGTTGACGGTGTTGATGGTTGCCGTCACCCGGGGATCTTCCTGGAAGCGTGGCGCCCGGCTTGGCTTTTTGTTTGGTTTTGGGCATCATCTGATTGGTTTCTCATGGCTTTTGACCAGTCTGCACCAGCATGGTGGCCTTTGGATGGGGGTTGCCATTCTGATTCTTGCGTTGCTGGCTGCGACAATGGCGGTCTATGTCGCCCTTTTCGGTGGATTATTGGCGCGATTGGCTCCCAGGCCGGGATTGTTGCCATTGGCGGCCCCTTCTTTGTGGGTGGTGTGTGAATGGTTGCGCAGCCATCTGTTTTCCGGATTTCCTTGGAATCTGGTGGGGTATGGCTGGAACAATCAGGAACTCATCCTGCAAGTGGCTGACCTGGGGGGGGTCGATTTGCTCTCCTGGATCATGGTGCTTCCAGCGGCGATCATGGCGTTCATCGTCGAAGAAAACTTCCGTTTGCGCACCTGGGTCTGGGGATTTGGGTTGATTGTGGGATCTCTTTCCCTGGCAACGGGATATGGCCTGTGGCGAAGCGGGGAATTATCCTCCCTGCAGCAACAGAATTCTGCCGACCGTCCTTTGAAGGTGGTTTTGGTTCAGGGGAATGTTGAGCAAAAAGTCAAATGGGATCCGAAATTTAGAGAAGAGGGGTTTACCAAATATCTGCGACTGAGCAGCGCGATTGCCGAACCGGTCGATTTGGTGATCTGGCCCGAAACGGCGATTGCCTTTTTCATTCAGGCTTCGCCAGGGAACCAGAAACGGATCATTGAGGTCAGTCAACAGTTGGGTGCCCCCATCTTGACGGGCGCACCCATGGCTGATAAAGACGAACACGACCAATGGTTGTTCTACAACAGCCTGATTTTGCTTGATGCGTCGGGCAGTCTGAAACGGCGCTATGACAAACACCATCTGGTGCCGTTTGGTGAATTCATCCCCTTACGGCAATTCATGCCCTCGTTTATTAAAAAAATCACCTATGGCACAGAGGATTTTTCACGGGGTCCCGGCCCCATTCCGTTGCCGTGGGAACGGGGTGCCATTGGTGGCTTGGTGTGTTATGAGACCATTTTTCCCCATGAAGTACGACAATTGGCGCTCGCTTCGGTTCGTTGGTTGGTCAATGTGACCAATGATGCCTGGTTTGGTGAATCGGCAAAACCCCAACATCTGGCCATGGCCCGACTGCGCGCGGTGGAAAACCGTATCCCCATGATCCGCGTCGCCAATACTGGAATTTCCGCCGCATTTGATCAATGGGGGCACGAGCTGGGTCGAATCACACCCAACGTTGCGGGTACATTGGTCGTCCAAGTACCGCCAGGGACAGGGAGCAGCTTTTTCCAGGAAACCGAACCCTGGTGGATCGTCCTGTGGCTCTTCCTGTGTTTCGCATCATGGCTCATGGGGATCAGGTCTCGAACATGATTCCCTGTCCGCGAACACCTCCTCCAATGATTGGGCATCCAGGATTTGAAGACTCCACGTTTCCAAAGAGTGCGGTTCGGCCTGTGCGATTTTTTTACCAACCCATTCAGGGATCATACCAAAGCGATGTTGTAACAGGCGGGTCAGTAGTTCAGCTTTTCCTTCAGCTTTTCCTTCAGCTTTTCCTTCAGCTTTTCCTTCAGCTTTCCACTTCTTTTCGCCACCGCGCGCACCTTCCTGGAGGCCATCTCGATATTCCTGCTTCAAACGATGCTTGAACCTTGGCAGGGAAAAAAGTTCTTCTTCCGGTGTGGTGTCCACCAACAAATCGAGCCATTCCTTTCCAAGCTGCATGACATATTCAGGGGTGATCCCCTCTATTTCCGGATTATTCAGTGAACTTTTCATTTGCAACCTCCATAAGCCGACAATGATCTGGCCAAATGCCAGGGAAAGCCGGAACAATCCTGTATGCTCAATGGTCTTGAACGCCTTTTTCCGCTCGTTCTGGCGGCTGGCAAAACATTTCAATGGAGCATTTCGTGGTTCATCCGCCAGTTCGTTCAACAGGATCAACCGGAGGAGACCACCCCATCTGGGCTTGCTTTCATAGACACCCCTTGGTCCCACGGGTTCGAAGGCAAAATATTCGAGAAATGTTCGCTCTGGGGTTTTGGCACTGATCAGGACGCTCCGCAATTGATGCCGTTGCAACTTTGCCGTATCCAGATACAGATGGTCGTATACGCTCAGTTGGGATAGTGCCCCCTCATTCAGGCTTTCGGTAATTTTCAATTCAGCCAGGATATGGTCTGCATCGAGGTCTTGCAGTCCATCCGCCAAGCGCAACCGTTGCTCCTCCGTCCAGCCATGATCCTTTCGTTGAATCAGGATCAGGTCTGCCTTGGGGGGTGCGGAAACGACCTGGACTTCCGAACGCACGTCGATGCCGACCGGTTCCAGCAGGTTTTTCAGCATTGCGCCGACCAGGCAATGCCAGCAGGTCGTTTGATCATGTTGGTCCAATCCGGTTCTATCCTTTCTCAATGACCAAAGCATGAGGCAACCATGGCCCATGGTGGAATTGTCCAGGATTTCGGCCCTCCAGTCCACAAAAATAGGTCGCTGCGGTGTCAAGTTGCGCCCGGAATCGGGCTGCATGGACCGTCGAAGGATGCCGGGTGAGAAAGCTGGAATTTTGAACAATATTTTGCGATATTGGAATCTTCCCTTCTGTTTTTGTTTGCGACATGGGGGAAGGAGGGGCGTATCATGTCGGGATGGGTTGTGATCAGGTATGTCCTTGGAGGAGTGTGACACAATGCCGCACCTTGAATTAGGTACTCTGACCCTTCTTTTGGCACAGATTGCTGCGGTGATGTTTGTTTCGCGAATGGTCGGGGTTGTTGCCCGATGGGTGGGGCAGCCGTTGGTCATCGCCGAGGTCATTGCGGGGATTGTTCTCGGCCCCTCTTTGTTGGGATGGGTGTGGCCTGAGGCCATGACGGTGCTATTTCCAGAGAATTCACTGATCGTCTTGAGAATGTTAAGCCAGATTGGGCTTGTCCTGTTCATGTTCCTGGTGGGCCTGAAACTTGATCTCAAACTGTTTGAAGTACGCACTGGGGAGTCCGTATTCATCAGTCACGCGAGCATTATTGTTCCGTTTGCGCTTGGGGCGGTTGCCTCCTGGTGGTTGTATGCGGCCTACGCTTCGCCTGGGGTTCCTTTCCTGCCGTTTCTCCTGTTTATGGGGATATCGATGAGCGTGACGGCCTTTCCCGTGCTGGCACGCATCCTGGAAGAACAACATCTGCTTGAGTCCCGTATTGGAGCCATCGCCATTGTCTGCGCTGCTGTCGATGATGTGACCGCTTGGTGCCTCTTGGCGCTTGTCGTCGCGGTGGCCAACAACCAAAGTATCGCTTCGGCGTCCTGGACGACGGTGTTGGCTCTGATTTTTATTCTGGTGATGGTATTTCTGGTGCGTCCATTGCTGCGTATTCTCTGGACGCGCTTTGTGGGTCAGGAAGGGTTGATGCCATCGGCAGTTGCATTGATTTTTCTGCTCCTGTTTGCCTCCAGTGCCCTGACGGAACTGATCGGAATTCACGCCTTGTTCGGTGCATTTTTCTTTGGTGCCATGTTGCCCAAAGAGGCCAGAATCGCGAAATTCCTGGTCGAAAGGCTTGAGACGGTGACCGTCGTCATCTTTCTGCCCCTGTTTTTTGCCTATAGTGGATTGCGGACCCAGATCGGTCTTGTCAATCAGGTGGACGAGTGGTTGGTCACCGGAATATTGATCCTGATCGCCACGTTGGGGAAGTTCGGAGGCAGTGCCGTCGCCGCGAGATTGACGGGCCTTCGATGGTCCGAGGCAAGTGTCATCGGCATCCTTATGAATACCCGGGGTCTGATGGAACTGGTCGTGCTGAATATCGGTCTAGATCTGGGTGTCATCTCGCCCACGATCTTTACGATGCTGGTCCTCATGGCACTGGTGACCACCATTGCGACGACTCCGGCCCTGCTTTGTATTCGTTCTTTTGATCGGAGTACGGCGGCCTCTTCCCCGATGTTTTTGGTTCAACCCCAGACTTCAATTTCATCGGCGGTATCATGGAGGAGCTCGGGCAATAATCCCTGACGGACCAGATCGTCAAAGCTGTTGACCTGGTTGCGGCCATGTTCCTTGGAATAATAGAGGGCCTTGTCAGCTTTTTCGATCAGTTCCGGTGGAAAATCCTTTCCGTTGACCATGACGAATCCGATACTGACGGTGACGTTTTTGACCTGGGGGAAATGATGGTTGGCAATGCTTTCCCGAAACCGTTCCAACGCCGCCCGGGCTTTCTCCGCGTCCACTTCCAGGAGGATGACCAAAAACTCCTCACCGCCAAAACGATACAGGATATCGGCGACGCGAAACATCCGTTCCATCTGCCGGGCGAACAAGATCAAGACTTCGTCTCCGATGGCGTGGCCAAACGTGTCGTTGACCCGCTTGAAATGGTCGATGTCGAACACCGCCAGACAGGCCCCGTCCCCGCCCATCCGGTTGACCTCGCTCGATTGAAAGGCACAATCCAGAATGTTGGAGATGGTTTCGTCAAAGGAACGCCGGTTCAGCAGACCGGTCAAAGGATCCTGATCCTTGGCGCGGATGGTCCGTTCCAGGTTGATGAACATGTTCCAGAACATGCGGGCCGTTGTTTCGTCCGTTGTGCTGGGATGAAGGGTGTCGAGATACAAAATACTGCGAATCCTCGATCCTTCCACCAACGCAAAAACCAGTTGTTCCCCCCCCTCGGTCTCAAAGCGCATGAACGGCATGGTCAAATGGCTGGTTTGACGAATGATTTTGCCCAATCCGGGAATGGTGTCCAGAGGAATGTCATGGTTCATGGGAGAGAGGGGTTCAAAAAGAACCGATTCAACCTGTAGTTTACCCAATCCCGTTTCCATGACCGCTTTTTGATGCAGGTCGAAAAAACGAACAGACTGTGCTGCCGTGAATTTGTGTAACGTTTTGACGAGGTGTGCCACCAACCCGATTTTATCCGATTGTCCAGTCATCTCTACAAGATAAGGGATCAGTTCTTCCTGAATCATGGAAAATCGGCCATCCTGCACACAAAAATAATATAATGGAACGGCTAACTGTACGTCTTCCCTTTTCTTCGTGTTTTTCTGGGTGCTCTTCCGTCACCATGAAGAAGGTCAGATGGGGCGGTGCTGCTACGCATGGGCAGACGCAACAATACAAAAATAGTCACCATTACGACAACTGCAAAAACTTCTCCTGTGGTGATGGCAATGGACTTCCATGGCAGAGGAAGTACCTCGAATTCGTATCCGGGTGGCAACAACCCTTTGTATTGGTTGATGATCTGACGAAACCCCTCTTCGAGCAGATAACGCAAGCCAGGAATCATGGCAAAGATTGCGATCCCCCCCGCCACACAGGTGGCCAGGGCCATTTGCCAGATCAGCTTGGCATAAATGCCTGTCCAACGGATCCCCCGGCTCAACAGGATTCCATAGTGATGTTGGCGATGGCCGATCAAGGTGCCGACCTGAGCGAGCAACAGGGCGCCGAGAAACATGCCAAAGGTCAACGCATAGGCGGGAACCATGGTGGACAACAGATCGCTCAACAGATTGAACCGGTTCAGGGCATCCTGATACATGGGATGAATGTTGAAGGCGGACAAGCCATCCTTGGTCCGTACCGACAGAACGCTCTGAATGCCCTTGGTCAGTTGGGTCGGTTCGGGCACATACACATGGATGGCCTCAAAGGAGGTGCCGGAACCGGTGACGTTCCATGGCAAAAAGAGGGGATTGCCGAGACTGTCGTTGTTCCAATCCGGGCAAAGTTCGTTACGCATGGGATTGCTGCGGGGGAAACGATGACACGGCAACCATAAGTTGTTTTCCTGATCATGCAGCAGGGTATCGGAATACTGATGACCCTCGGTCGCCTTGCCGGTAATCTTGCCCAAGCCGGGCAACAATTGTGGTTTGGGACAACGATCCTGGCGGATTTCGGGCAATTCCGTCAATCCGCTGGCTTCGATTTCCTGGGCAACACAGACCGAAAACCCAAGAATTTCGGTCACCGGGTAGATCGAGGATTTCAGACGCGCATGGTCTTGGGTATTCCCCTTGCCCAGGTTGATGGGATCATAGATCAAATCGGGAAGGTGGTGGGCGGCGAGGAGTGCATTATAGGTTGCCAGTGGAAACAAAAAGGCCACTTTTTCCATGGCGGGGATATGATCGGTCCAGCGTACCTGGAAGGGTAGCATTTTCTCTTCGTCCCCGACCATCACTTTGAGCCACAGGGAATTCAGCAGGTTGCCAAGTCTGCCATCAGCCGGTTTCTCGGGCAGACGGCGCAGCTTTCTTGCTTCGAGCAAGGGCTGAACTTCTTCTTTGTACGCGGCATAATCGAACTGGGTGGCAAACAAGGATTCATTCAAAACGACGGTCAGTGGCAGGTCGTACCATTCCCGGGTGGCCGGGGTTGTGGACTTGCCCTCTGGGAGTCGTTGCGGGAAGTCCTCATCAAGATTCCAAAGGGGATCATTGGGATAGACAGCCCAACCGATGAAGGGGATACTGGAATCCCACACCGAGTTTCCGGGAAGGGAGATTTGCGGCGTGTTGTTGGCGATACGACGGTAGGGATGCGCGGTGATGCCGAAGGATTCCCCAGGGATGCGATCCTTCATTTCCCCAAGGCGTTCAAGGAGGCCCGAGTGAATCCCGTTCTGGTTTTGCCAATGTGTGGTGACCCAGATGGGGACACCGTAGGGGCGCAAGGTTCCAAGCAAGGCATCGGTGAACCGTTCCAGGAGTCCGGCCCGGCTGCCGACCAGCAGCAGTGCCATGGCGATGACCAGCGAAAGCAACAGGGTCAACCAATAAAAATCCCGCCCCCCATCCACACAGCCGAAACGGCCACAGTTGAACGAACGCCAATAGGCCTTCCATCCCAGAGGGATCCAAACGGGAAGCCACTTCATGGGTTGCCTCCATCATGCTGAAACGTATCGTTATTATTGTTTGGTCCAACGTCCCGGGGTCCATGCCCTTGCGGAAACACACATGGGCCGGAGACTGGATTCAGGCCGTGGGGCACCTGGAATGACGGGGGGGCTTGATGCTTCATGACGATTCCTGATTAGACGATTCCGCCTCCCCCGCAACATTCTGGGAGTCACGTTTCCCCCCCTTGAGTCTGAGATGACAACGATTGTTGGCGACCATCAGCCAATGACTGACCTTTGGGTCCACGGCATCTGATTGATGGTGGGTAACCCAGATGACCAGGCGGTCTCCTTTGGTCAACCAGCGGTCAACCAGATCCATGACCTCTCTGCGGGTTTCGGCATCAAGATTTCCCGTAGGTTCGTCGGCGAACAGGACATAGGGATCGTGGATCATCGCCTGCGCCAGGGCGACCCTTTGGAATTGGCCACCCGAGAGTTCATTGGGATAGCGTTCGAGAAATTCTTCCGCCGTGGTTTCTTCGAGATAGGTGCCATCTTCATCGCGCAGGAGGATTCGATCCATGGCGGCGTGAACCTTGCGGTCCATTTCATCCCGGGTCATCCCTCCCAACAGTTCCAGGGGGTAGCGTAAATTTTCCCTGATGCGCAGATAGGGGGTCAACGTGCTGTTTTGGTAGGCAAAGCCAAAACAACGGCGGCGAATATCGGTCAAGGAGAGCGAAGACGCCGCTGGATCCAACCCCCTGGGGCCCCAGGAGGCTTGATGGCCGTCGGGAAAGGTCCAGCGCACCCATCCCTCTTTGGGACGCTTCAGGAAGGTCAGGAGATAAAGCAGGGTACTCTTACCGCTGCCACTTCTTCCCAGCACCGGCAATCGCCGGGAAAAATTGTCGTCATCCAGTTTCAAACCACCCACATGCAAATCAAAGACGCCACCCCAACCCACGGTGGCCGAGCGTACCTGCAATCCCCAGTTCATGGCAAATACTCCTGCGGAATCCAATAGCCCCGACTGCCGCCAAAGATATGGGCAAAACGATAATTTTTGTCCTCACCCAAAGGTTCGGCCCGGATCAAGCCATCGATCTTGCCAATCATTCGGCCATTCTCAGTGGAATCGGGGCACAGATGAGGACGATAGGGTTCGATCTTGAATACCGGCTTGTTGAAATCTTTTTCAACGATCTCAAGCATTTCTTTCGATCTGATCGCCCATGCCGCCAATCGGCGCAATTCGCAGACCGGAACCGCCGGAATGGGGATGCCCGCCCGGTCCAGCAGGGGGGAGCCATCGGGGCCGACGACGACCAGATGGCCATCCCGGTCACGGGCGATTTTTTCCGACAACAATGAGTTGACATTGTAACTGAGCAGCGGGCTGTGATTGCGTACCGGCAATCCGCCCCGACGCTGGGCGTACTGGGCCGGTGTTTCCCCCGAAGTGTCAATGGGGGGTTTGCGGATTTCCTGTTGCAGTCCCACGATCAGCGTGTTGACCAGTGCCCGCCGCAACTGTCCCTCGGGCAAGTCGAAATATCCTTCGAATCCGCGAAGGATACGGATCCAGGAGGAAAGGGCGCTGCTGGTGACCCACAGTTCTTCAACGACTTTTTCATCCGCTTCGATGTATCCGATGCGGGTGGTGTCGTAGATGCGGTGTTCACATTGTTTGCCCAATTCGCCGCAGGCCCCCTGTTTGAGAATGTGCCAGTAGACCCCGGGAATATCGACCCGTTCCCGGCGCAGGCGGTCGATGATGTTGACCAGCGCGCCACCACCGCGGATGTCGAGAATGATTTCGTCGATCAGGGCACTGCTGCCGAGTTTTTCGACCGTTCCCACCATCCGTTGCACCAATCCTTCCTCTCCCATGCGCAGGAAATGGTCATCCAGTTTGCTGTCGGCAGGCAGGCTTTGGCTCAGAAGATCCTTGGATTGGCTTTCAAATTCAGCATAGGCCTTGCGGTAGGATTCGGGATGCCGTACCTGTTCGGCATGTGACGGGGTTTGAATGAAAAAGCTGATCAGATTGTCACCCAGTCCCTTATTCCCCCGTTGCATCAGCGAGAGCAGCGTTTTTCTGGAAATGGGATTGGCGTATTTGGCTTTTTGAAAGATCTGCCCGAAGTTTCCGGTGGCGGGACGGCTGGTCTGATAGCCGTTGTCGCCGATGACAAACAAGATTTTCAGGTTATCGGGGCAGGGTTGGAGATCCTGACTGAGAACCTGGTTCAAACCGCCAAACAGGTTTTCCTGATAATCATCCTCGATATCGTTGCCCGACACCCGAACCTGGGAAATCGATTTTTGAAAGGATTCGAAGGCAACCTGCTGCTGACTGTCGTTCAGATCGCATTGTGACGGGAGGGGATGACCTTCACCCACCCCTTCACCCGGTCCGTTGGTGAATTCGCGGTCAGCATAGGGATCACGGTAGACCCGGAAGCCGAAACGAAACTCGGTCTCCTTGAACCCTTGAGACTTTTTGATCTTGTTGATGATCTCCTGGATGACGCCCGGTGTTGCGGGGGTGCCGCGTACGGCATCGATGAACGGTTCCATGCTGGCGGTGGCATCGAGGAGAAAGAAAATGTCCACATGCTTTTTCGACGTGAGCGAAGTGAACCCGGGCATGATCCGTGATGCGAGGCCGGTGGAAATGGCGACCTTGTCATCGCTGATGCGCCGTCCCACCAGTCCCGGCCGGGCCAGGGCCACCTTGAAGAACCGTCGTTGATCACCCGCGGCTCCCACTCCTTCAGGAGAAATGTGTCGATTGTTTTGATCGATCATCTCCAGAACTGGAATTCTCAGGGCCGACTTGAACCATTCGCGACCACCCAGAATGGGGTGGCAGGCTTTTTTGTCACGGGAAACGGCATCCTTGAGTTGTTCATAGGTGCAGACGGTCCCGGGACCCGAACCATCGGGGGAGAGCAGGTCTTCCCGGGGGCGGATGCTGAAGGCGTTGTTCCAGAGAAAGCCATCTTTCTTGGCGACCCATCCCAGCAACAGATCATCCTCTTCCAGACGGAACCGATCCGCCAGGAGATAGGATTCTTCGGTTTGGTCGAAGACGAAATACATGTGAAAACGTGAGGCCCCTTCACGACAGTTGCCTTGACCACCGACACAATCCTTCAACTCGGGATCCTGAAAGATTTGAACCGTGGAGATGGTGGATTCATCGGGGGAAGGTTGATCTTCGGATCGGGCGGTGGTGTTGGTTTTAATAAAGAATTTCATCTCCAGCCCGGTTTCACTTTTGATGGGCTGATTGCGGCACAGAAGATCTTTCCGGGCGACCCAACCGGTGGTTTCAGGTTGTTCCTTGTAGCGGTAGGTACGGATCTTGAATAGGCGCTCATTGCCATCGAGGAGTTCGGCCTGTTGATTGAACAGGAGAAATCCTGCCCGCTTCGTTCCTTGTTCATCCGCAAAAACGACGGCGTCCTGACGCAGTACGCGGACGATTCCGGACCATTGGAGCTTGTTGTCCTTTTTGAACCGGGAAATATCGAGTTCGGCGCAATTTCCAGTTTCTGCTTCGGCACTGTCTGCTGGCATGGGGAAGGCACCAGTGGCTGCCAGAAGGATCAGGATACCGAGAAATGTTTTCAAGGAGAAGGTTCGACGGGGTACGGCTGCCATGAATGGTATCTTCTTTGGTATGAACATTTCCGATTTGGCCTCACGTCTTGATGACAGCAATTGGAGCAACTTTTAAAGAATACATGAATTTCATTGAACGGGCTGAACAGGTTCCGCAGATGCTGGCCTGGAGGATTCACCAGGGAGCGGGGTTTTGTCCAGGGACAAGGCTGCGTCCATCTTGAGAGAGCTCCCTTTGAACGCAGTTCCCCGGGGATCGGTCTGGTCTTTTGGATCCGGAATTGACGATGGATCCAATACCAGACGAAAACCTCCCATGGCGAGCATGGCGGACATGCAGACCTCCTTCCGGTCATCGGCGGAGGCGGTCCAATCGTCGCCTCCCAGGAGATAATAACCATCGGCACAAGAGGTTAATGACCATTCCCGGGTACCGAAAAGGAGATTTTTGATCACCCCTTCGGGGTCGATGGCACCGTTGATTTCCGCTTGAGCATCCTGGTTCAGATGAATGACGGCGGCGGCCCATTCCTCCCGGGTCGGCAGCCGGTAATTGCACCCCGTCTTCTTTGAAAACCATTGGGTGAAGTCCACGGCCCCCTCCCAGGAGAGGTGACGGACGAGGGAGTCCTGAACATCGTTGTTCTCCCAATGGTTTCCGATGCGAAGTTTCCGTTTTTGCCGTTCGTCGGGATCCTGAATGTTCTCGACTTCCTGGACATAGTGTTTGAACCGTTCCAGATCCACTTCCCTGTTTTGCAGGATCAGTGGACGTTCCAGGACGATATTGGGTTTGTCGTGAAATTGCATGAACGGGGTCAGAAGGGGTGAATTCTGAGGAATTTCATAGGTACCGGAGGGAATTTCGATCAGAGTGGGGTAAGAAACGCCATCGGATTGATGTTCCAGGCAGGCTTGCCAGGAAATTTGGGGATTCCCCGGTTGCAACAACCATAAAAAACCCCAACCGCAGCCCAATGCCACCAGGAACATCAGGGGCAGCATCAGATCCTTCAGGCCGAAGCGCCGGCCTGTTTCAGATGATGAGGGGGAGGCAACCTTGGACTTGGACGCGCCGGGACGACGGACCGCCGCAGGCTTCCGTTTCCTGTTTTCCAGACGATTGAAAAACCCTTTACTGTATTTCAAGAACCTGACCTGATCATAATGTTTTCAACTTTTTGTTCCATCCCCTGGGCCAAGTCAGAAGATCCATGAATCCCCACCATGCCCCACACCATCTTGAACTGCTTTTGCATTTGTGGAAAGGAATATTGAATTCAAACCGGATTTCGGTCAAAGTCTCTCGTTGGCGCCCGTAGCGTTTTCTTCGGCGCAGAGGTCCATGGAACGTGCAATCGATCATGAAAAAAATCCCCTGGGAGGTCACGTATTCGATGTCGTCCTTGTCACAGGCAAAACCGGTGGTCATCCTTGACCGGACCAGTCATCCGGGAAACATCGGTGCGACGGCAAGGGTCATGGCCAACATGGGATTGACGGAATTGCGCCTGGTGGCACCGGAACGGTTTCCCCATCCCGAAGCGGACCAATTCGCGGCCAGTGGTCAGGAAATCTTGATGGGTGCCCGAGTTTTTGCCAGCATGGATGAAGCGGTGGGTGATTTGAATTTTCTCGCGGCGACGACCAATCGTTCCCGGGGGCAGCGGCAGACGGTCCTGACCCCCAGGCAGTTGGCGGCCCGGTGGGTGGAACTTGCGGAAGAGGGAACGGCCCGGGGGGGGATTGTGTTTGGTACCGAGCGCACGGGTCTGCATACGGTGGATGTGGATCGGGCCGACGTGGTGTGCAACATTCCCACCACGGGTCCCTATGGCTCACTCAATCTGTCGCATGCCGTCATGGTCATCGCCTATGAACTCATGCTGGCGACCAAGACCGATCAGGCGGCAGGTCTGGTTCCAGTGGTGCATCGAACTCTGGCCACTGCCGATCAGATGAACCGGTTGTTCATCCATCTGGAGGAGGTGTTGCGGCAGATCGATTTCATCAAACCGGGCCATGGCCGGCACCTGATGGGCAGCCTCAAGGCTTTGTTGCACCGGGCGGCACTCGACCGCAGGGAGGTTTCCATTCTGCGGGGGATCCTCCATGAGGCCATTGCATCGAGGGGTCGGATCAAATCGTGATCCGCCTTTTGCATTCTCCTCCGGGTCTGGGACAGGTGGTTGCGTTGGCCATGGGGATGGCGGAGGCGCTCGACCGTTGGCAGGCCCGCCCCGGGGAGATTCTGACCGTGGTGGATCCGGAAGGGCGCTATTTTCGCGCCCGTCTGTTGTCCGGTCTCCGGGAGGCGGTGGTCTTCGAACCCTTGCCGCCGGGCATCGAACCTGCCCGGCCCAGGCGGTTGTGTCCAGTGATCCCCGACCGGGAACGAATGCTGCTGATTTTGCAAAAAGGGGTTGAGCTGGGGGCAACCGAGATCCTTCCCCTGATTTCGGAGCGGTCTTCAGCCGTTGGTGGGGTTCGTCATGGACAGGACAAAACCGCTGCCTGGGATCGTTTCGTGCTGAAGGCGGCCCGGCAATGCCGCCGGGCCATCATTCCCGTACTCCATCCGGCGCGCTCTTTGGAACAGTTTTTCGCGGATCCGGTTGTGGAACAACGGGCGTTCCTGGACATCCTTGAATCCGGAATCCCGCTGGCCAGCTGGTACCGGCGTTGCCACGACCAACCTTTGGCCATCCTGTCGGGTCCCGAGGGGGGATGGACCGACCGGGAACGGCAGTTGATGTTGGATCGGGGGGCGATGGCGGTGTCCCTGGGATACCGTATTTTGCGCACCGAAACTGCCGCCATCGCCGCCATGGCGGGATTGGTCACGCTGGATAGTGCCTTTACTTGACCCGTGGGAAATGAGAATATCCATAGGCATTTCAGTGGATTTTTTGTGGATGTTTCCCGGTTCGGGTCCTCTCGGGAGACAAACCGGGCAGCACTTCAAGGAGTTGAATCATGGCATGGAACAATAATGGAGGAGGACAGCAGGGTCCGTGGGGATCGGGTTCCAACGCACCCCAACCTCCAGACCTGGAAAAAATTTTCAGACTTGCCAGGGAAAAGCTGATGGACCGGATTCCGGGTGGACAGCTTTGGCCGGTGATCGCAGTGGTCGCTTTCCTGCTTTGGATGGCGACGGGGATCTATGTCGTCGGACCTGATGAACAAGGGGTGGTGGTCCGTTTCGGGCGTTATGTCGAAACGACCGATCCCGGTCCCCATTTTCACCTGCCGTATCCCATTGAAACGGTCTACACCCCGCAGGTCACCCAGATCCAAAGAATCGAAATCGGCTATCGCAGCCGCGGCCGCGCCAATTCCGATGTTTCGGCGGAATCGTTGATGTTGACCGGAGATGAAAACATCATCGACATTGATCTGTCGGTCCAATACCGCATCCAGGAAGGGGGGGCGGCCAATTTCCTCTTCAATGTCCGCAATCCGAGCGACGATCCCCACAATGTGGTGCGCAATGCCGCTGAATCGGCCATTCGCCAGGTCATCGGGCGCAATGATATCGATACCGCGCTGACCACGGGCAAGGAAAAAATCCAGACCAACACCCGGGTGACCATGCAGGAAATCCTCGACAGTTACAAGAGTGGCATCATTGTCGTCAACGTCCAACTCCAACAGGTGGCACCCCCGCAGGAAGTGATCCACGCCTTCAAGGATGTCGCCAGTGCCCGCGAGGACCGGGAACGCTCCATCAACGAGGCCCAAGGGTACAAAAACGATATCATTCCCCGGGCCAAAGGGCAGGCAGCCCAGGAAATTCAACAGGCCGAAGGCTACAAGGCAACCAAGATCGCCCGGGCCAAGGGCGAGGTCAACCGGTTTCTGGCTTTGGTGGACGAGTATGAAAAGGCTCCGGAGATCACGAGAACCCGCTTGTACCTGGAAACCATGGAGGAGATCCTGGGCAAAACCAAAAAGGTGATCCTGCATCCCGATGCGGCGCGGGGGGTCCTTCCATTCCTCCCCTTGGCGGGCAATCCTTCCGCGGGCAATCCGATTCAACCCCAGGGAGCCAAGTGATGAACAAAAAATTTCATACGGGTATGACCTTCCTGATCGTGGGTGGAATCATCCTGTTGTCCCAATCCGTCTTCATGGTGCATCAGGTGCAGCAGGTATTGATCCTGCAATTGGGCAAACCGGTGCGCTCGGTTTCCGAACCGGGGCTCCATTTCAAGATTCCCTTCCTTCAGGATGTCTACAGCTTTGAGAAAAGATTGCTTGTTTTCGATCAGGAGCCGCAGGAAATCCTTTCCGCGGACAAGAAAAACCTCAAGGTGGACAGTTATTCCCGTTGGCGGATCGTTGATACCTTGAAATTCTACCAGACGGTCCGTAATGAAATCGGTGCCGCCTCCCGCATCAACGATATCATCTATTCCAATCTGCGTGAGGTATTGGGTCAGTTCACCATGATGGAAATCGTTGCCGGTGCCCGGGAAGATCTCATGGCACGTATTCGTACCCAGGCCAATCTGCAATCGTCGAAATATGGTATTGAAGTATTGGATGTTCGTATCAAGAGAACCGACCTTCCCGCCGAAAATTCCAAGGCGGTATTCAAGCGGATGCAGACGGAACGGGAACGGCAGGCCAAACAGTATCGTGCCGAGGGGGAGGAAGAGGCGGTCAAGATTCGCTCCTCCGCCGACAAGGACAAGGAGATCCTGTTGGCGGAAGCCTTCAAAACGTCCGAGAAGATCCGTGGTGCGGGCGACGCGGAAGCGGCGAGCATCTATGCCGAAGCCTACAAGAAGAATTCTCGGTTCTACGAATTTAAACGAACCTTGGAAGCCTATCAAAAAGCCTTTGCAGAGGATACCACTTTGCTGGTACAACCCTCCGGTTTTTACCGCTTTCTCCAGGAAGACCGGGACGGTGGTACACCTTGAACGGAATAAATCCTTGAACGATTTGATTACCGCAGTGGGTTTGATGATGATCATGGAAGGGATACCCTACTTCATCGCCCCGGATAAAATGCGCCACTGGATCATGAACGTGGCGGAACTTTCCGACGAATCATTGCGGCGGACCGGTTTGGTGTTGATGGCGGTGGGATTGGGTGTGGTGTACATGGTACGTTCCTGAATCCTCTGCCGGGTGCGGGGAGAAGGTGGGGGGTGTTTTGGTGAAGGAACAGGGAGTGGGGATGATCCTGGATGGACTCGTGATCGGGTTGGACGCGAAGAGTCATCGGGAAAAACATGTTTCCGGTGAAGTTTCGAGTGACAATCTGCCATTGCTCAAGGATAATCTGGCTCCATCCCGTCCGGTCATGGTCGATGTCATGATTACCCGTTCCCGGGATCAATGGTGTGTGTCAGGTACTCTGACCTGGTGGATGCACCATGAATGTTCCCGTTGTCTCGAGCCGTTTCAACGTGAACAGAAAAGCGTGATCAATCGGTTGTTTTGTGTCGGGTCCGATCCTTTTCAAGACCAGAAGACCAGGGAAATGGATGACGATCTGACCTGCCTGGTCAGCGGCGAATTGGCCATCGGAGATCTGGTCCAGGAGGAAATTTTGCTCGATCTCCCCATGATTCCGGTCTGTTCGGACGACTGTCGGGGATTGTGTCCGCAGTGTGGGATCAATCGCAATCTTGATGATTGCCAGTGTGAAGGCGGTATCCGTGAAGGTCCTTTTTCCAAATTGAAGGAACTGGATCTTTCCCGGAAAAATGCAGGGTGAATCAGTTCATTGCACCAGGATATTCCTGGTATTTCAAATCTTAGAAGGAGTCGAACATGGCTGTACCCAAGAAACGAATTTCCTCTTCCCGTCGTGGTGCCCGCCGGGCGCATAATGCGATCAAACCTCCGAGTCTTTCGGTATGCTCCAACTGTCAGGAACCGATGGTGCCCCATCGTGTTTGCCCCAAATGCGGCTGGTATGCGGGTCGGGAAGTGGTGAGCGTGAGCGTCGATTGAACTTGAGCAGGTACCGGGATTACCATTAGGTGGATATTCGAATTGCTCTGGATGCCATGGGAGGCGATCATGCCCCGGCGTCTGTCATCGAAGGGGCGGTCCAGGCGGCTTTGGAATTCCCGGATACCCGCTTCATCCTTGTCGGTCGGGAAGAGGTGATTCTGGCGGAGTTGGAAAAGGCGCAAGCCAGCCGGGAACTTTTTCAGATTCAGCCTGCGGCGGAAGTGGTGGGCATGGGAGAGGAACCGGCTCAGGCGCTGCGGTTCAAGAAAAATTCTTCCATGCGGATCGGGGTGGATCTGGTCAAATCGGGCGCGGCGGATGCTTTGGTTTCCGCAGGCAATACCGGCGCACTGATGGCAACGTCGCGGTTTGTCCTGCGCATGTTGCCGGGGATCGACCGGCCTGCGATCGCAACACTGGTTCCCTCCAAAACGGGAAAAACCATGATGCTCGATCTGGGTGCCAATGTCGAATGTAGTGCCAGGAATCTTTGCCAGTTCGCCATCATGGGGCAAATCTATGCGACTCAGGTCCTCCATTTGCAGCAGCCTAAAATCGGTCTTTTGAATGTCGGTGAAGAGGATGTCAAGGGGACAGGGGTGGTCAAGGAGGCGGCGGAACTGATTCGCAGGGCGTTGGGTGATCGTTTTGTCGGTAATGTCGAAGGAACCGATATTTATGAAGGCCATATTGATGTCGTTGTTTGTGATGGTTTTGTTGGAAATATCAGTTTAAAATCGAGTGAAGGGGTGGTCAGGATGATCTCCCATTTTCTCAAGGAGAGCATGAACCACTCGGTTTGGTCCCGGATCGGCTACCTGTTGGTGCGGCCATCGCTGAACCGGTTCAAACAAAGGCTTGACCCTCGCAAATATAACGGGGCGATGCTTCTGGGTTTGGATGGGGTCGTCGTCAAGAGTCATGGATCGGCGGATGGTTATGCTTATGGTCAGGCGATACGGGTGGCCCGGGATTTGACGATCAACAAGGTCAACCAGACGATCAAAACGCACATCGCCATACACAATAATGGAAAGGGGATGGAATGAACGCACCGCGGGCCAGGATCATTGGCACAGGTTCCTACCTGCCGGAAAAACGGATGACCAATGAAGAATTGGCAAAAATCGTAGATACAACCAGCGAATGGATTTCCAGCCGGACCGGCATTCTTGAACGCCATATCGCCGCCGAGGAGGAGATGACCTCTGATCTTGCGACCCATGCGGGTCGGCGGGCGCTTGAGGCGGCGGGTTGTGCCCCGGAAGATCTGGATTTGATCATTTGTGCCACATCTACGCCCGATCTGGTGTTTCCGGCGACAGCGGCCATCGTTCAGCACAAGATCGGTGCCCATAATGCCAAGGCACCTGCATTTGACATCCAGGCAGTATGTACCGGTTTCATCTATGCTCTGAGTATTGCCGATCAGTTTGTTCGGTCAGGGATGTCTAAAAAGGTGTTGGTGGTCGGGGCAGAGACGTTTACCCGTATTCTTGATTGGGAAGACAGGACCACCTGCATTTTGTTTGGTGATGGTGCGGGGGCGGTGGTTTTGGATGCGGTCGAGGAGGGTGGATCCCGGGGCATTCTGTCCACCCACATGCATGCCGATGGCAGTCATGTGGAATTGTTGCATGTGACGGGTGGTATATCGAAAGGGCGGCCGCGTGGTTTTGATGTCCGGCATGAGGCCCTGGGGTTTGTGGACATGCAGGGTAATGAAGTATTCAAACAGGCGGTCAAAGCGATGGGGGCCGTCGCCGAAGAGGCACTGGCGGCCAATGGTATGACGGTGGACAATGTGGACTGGCTCATTCCCCATCAGGCCAACAAGCGTATTTTGCAGGCGACTGCCAAACGGATTGGTATTCCCGAGGAAAGGGTGATTGTCACCGTTGATCATCATGGCAACACTTCAGCGGCCAGCGTTCCTTTGGCCCTGGATGAGGCGGTGCGGGATGGTCGGATTCAGCCCAACCAAATCGTATTGCTGGATGCCTTCGGCGGGGGGTTCACCTGGGCTTCGGCGTTGCTGCGGTGGTAGGGGGTTGACGGGTCTGATGATCAAGGAAAAGAAGGGGGCTGGTAACTATTCAGCACCCCCTCCATAGTGGAATTATTGAAAGAAAAAAAGGGGCTTAAGGAATTGCCCCCGGGGTTTTGACTTTTAATCAAAAGCTCCAATTTTTGCTTTTGATTTTGTTTTCGACTTAAAAAATAATGTCAAAGGTATCGCATGGAAACCTTTTTGTTTAAATTCAAAAACAAAGTCAACACCCTGGGGGCAATTCCTTAAGCCCTCTTTTTTTTCTCAATAATTTCAATGCAAATGGGGTGCTGAATAGTTACTTGAATTTTAACAAAAGCGTCATTCCTCAGGGGGGTTGGGGGCGAAGCCCCCAAGGTGATGGGTTTCTCGTGCCCGAAGGGCATCAAGTTCTGGGGGCAATCCCTCAGACCCCTGATTATTTTTGGTTAATGAGAAATAAAGTAGATATTCCTGGTTTCCCTTGGCTCCGGTGACGGGCGCGGGGGTGACGGCGATGACCTTGAATCCCAAAGCGTGGCATTGGTCGGTCACGGTGGTCACCGCCTGTTGCCGGGCGTGTTCGTCATGGACGATGCCACCGGTGGCGACTTTGTGCGGTGGGAGTTCAAACTGAGGTTTGACCAGGAGAATTCCTTCTCCCCCGGTGTTCAACACCGTGTGCAGGGGGGAAAGAATGCGGGTGAGGGCAATGAAACTGACATCCACCACGATAAAATCGACTCCCTCGGGGAGATCGCTGGGTTGGAGGTCACGGATGTTGAAACGGTCCATGACGACGACTCTGGGGTCGGAGACCAGTTTCCAGTCGAGTTGACCGTAACCCACATCCATGGCAATCACCTTGTTGGCCCCATGATGGAGCAATACCTGGGTGAATCCTCCGGTTGAGGCGCCAACGTCGAGGCAGGTTTTGTCCGCCAGGGAGATCGACCAGGTGTCGATGGCATGGGCCAGTTTGATGCCACCTCGCGAGACCCAGGGGGAAGGTTTCGTTCTGTGGCGCAACCGCGCCTGATGGGAGACCAGCGTTCCCGGCTTGGTGACCGGGTGGTCATCGACAAGAATGGTCCCCGCCATAATCAGCCGTTGGGCCAATTCCAGGGTATCGGCGAACCCTTCAGTCCAGACCCGTTGATCCAGACGGTCACGTTTTTTGCCACTCACAGGAGTTCTCCACGCATGATGCGTTTGGAGTCGATCAGTATGGGCATCCGGCGCTCTTTATTCTTTGATCTTGTAGTCTCTGTGACAACCATTCAGGTGATGCCGTGAAAATTGCACTGGTCCATAATGCCTACGGCCGGCCCAGCGGGGAAGAGACGGTCGTTGCGTTCCAAAAAGCGGTTCTTGAGGAAGGGGGGCATGAAGTGGTGACCTTCATGCGTGGCAGTGCGGAAATTCAAAACCTCCCTTTCGGGCGGGTCCGAGCTTTTTTCAGTGGTATCCACAACCCGTTCTCCCGAAGGAAGTTTCGTCGTTTTCTCGAATGGGAACAACCAGATATTGTTCATATACACAACCTCTTCCCCCTGATTTCCCCTGCCATTCTGCCCGAATGCGGTCTGCACGGCGTTCCTGTTGTGATGACGGTACATAATTATCGTCTGGTGTGCCCAACCGGACTGCATCTGCATCAGGGGGCCATTTGTGTCCGTTGTCGCGGTGGTCAGCCGCACCAATGTTTCATCCACAATTGCGAGGGGCAGTGGGCCAAGAGCCTGGGCTATGCCCTGCGGGGAATGGCTGCGGACCGATTGGGATATTTCAAGAGACATGTCCATCTGTTTGCAACCTTGACCGGGTTTCAAAAGCAATGGTTGATTGAAGAAGGTTTTGATGCAGCACGTATCTGTGTGATCCCCAATGCCATTGACCTCCCTGCCGATCCGCCGCCCCCAACCGCTGGTGGCGGTGATTATTGTGCGTATGTGGGTCGAATCAGCAAGGAAAAAGGAATCGAAGTGCTGCTTCATGCCGCCCGCCGGTGTCCCCGGGTTCCATTTCACCTGGCGGGGGGCTTCGACAAGGATTCCCCCCTGGTCAGGCAGGTTCCGGAAAATGTCCGTTTTCTGGGACACATGACACCCGCATCACTGGTGGGATTCATACGCCAGGCCCGTATGGTGGTGCTGCCGAGCGTGTGGTTTGAGGGTTTTCCGATGACGGTCCTGGAGGCCATGGCCCAGGCCAAGCCGGTCGTGGCATCGGATGTGGGGGGGCTTGGGGAAATCATCGATGATGGCGACAATGGATGGTTGTTTCCCATGGGCGATGGCGAGGCATTGGCTGAACGGATCACTTCATTGTGGCAGGAGCCGGAACATGCCGCCCGGTTGGGGCGCAAAGGATGGGAAAAAGTGCGCCGGGTTTATTCACGGGAACGATATTTTCAAGGTTTAATGGCAGCTTACCACAGGGTCCATCCCGGGGGGGAAAGGGAAATCTGATTTTTTTTTATTTTTTGATAAAGATGGGGTTGCCAATCGCGATGATTCCTTTTACTGTATGCACCGCAAGCACGACCAATGATGGTGTTGGGTGAGGTGAGTTCTTGCAACCGGATTGCCTGAGTGCCTCCGGCTTCTTTATGTGTCCCGTTCGTCTAGTGGACTAGGACATCGGCCTTTCACGCCGGTAACAGGGGTTCGATTCCCCTACGGGACGCCATTATTCCTAAAGCAACATATTTTTCCATTCCGGGGTCACTATGCGCGAGCGCGTGGAAAAGGTCCTGCAAGAAATTCGGCCCTATCTGCAAAGAGATGGGGGCGATGTCGAATTGGTCGACGTGACTCCGGGCAATGTCGTCAATGTACGTTTACGCGGCGCCTGTGGTTCCTGCCCGGGAGCCACCATGACCCTCAAGGGAGGGATCGAGCGGGTGCTCAAGGAGCGGATTCCGGAAGTCGTTTCCGTGGAGAACGTCCCCTGACGGTTCCTGCATTCCGGTACTGCCCATCGCCCCATCATAATGCCAGACCCGATGCCGTTGCCATCGATCTGGTCGTGGTACATGCCATCAGCCTTCCTCCGGGCGAGTTTGGCGGTCCCCATGTTGAGGCCCTGTTCATGGGGAAGTTGGATCCCTCTGCCCATCCGTTCTTCCAGGAAATCGCCACGCTCAAGGTTTCGGCTCACTTTGTCATCCAACGTTCGGGTGATGTGACCCAATATGTTCCGGTCCAACGGCGGGCGTGGCATGCCGGCCTGAGCGTCTGGGAAGGGCGCGAAGGGTGCAATGATTTTTCCATCGGCATCGAGTTGGAAGGGGATGCCAAGACACCATTCGAGGACACTCAATATTCAACCCTGGCCGGTTTGATCTCGCAACTTCAAGGACGTTACCCCGCGCTCGGCGTGGATCGGATCGTCGGCCATGAACATGTTGCCCCCGGACGCAAATGGGATCCAGGACCCATGTTCGATTGGTCCCGGCTCAGAATGCTTCTGGGTGAACCGGGTGTTTCGGCCCGCTCTTGTGACTGGCCATTGATCTGGGAGAAATGATACATGCCCCATTTGCACATCATCGGAATTTGTGGCACCGCGATGGCGGGTCTGGCCGCCCTGGCCAAGGAGCGGGGATGGGTGGTCACAGGATCGGACCATGGTGTCTATCCTCCCATGAGTCTTTTTCTGCGTGATTTGGGGATTCCCCTGCAAGAGGGATTCCGTGCTGAAAATCTGCATCCCGTTCCCGACATGGTCCTGGTTGGCAATGCCATCTCGCGGGGGAATCCGGAACTGGAGGAGGCCATGAATCGTGGCATTCCTTTCCGTTCGGGGGGGCAATGGTTGTTCGAAAACGTGTTGGAGGGACGGCATCCGGTGGTCGTCACGGGGACCCATGGCAAAACCACGACAACCAGCATGATTGCCCGCCTGATGGATGAAGCGGGTTTGCGGCCCGGTTTTTTCATTGGCGGTATTCCCAGGGATTTTGGTGTGGGTGCCAGGTTTCCCCAGAGCCAATGGGTCGTGATTGAGGGAGATGAGTATGACACCGCCTTTTTTGACAAGAGGCCCAAGTTTCTTCATTATCACCCGAAAACATTGATCTTGCATAACCTGGAATTCGACCATGGCGACATTTATCCCGATCTGGAAGCCATCCGGGTCCAATTTCGCCTGTTGTTACGCCTGGTTCCTGCCAATGGCCAGGTCATGGCCAACTGGGATGACCCTGAAATCCGAAGCCTGGCGGAGCGTGCACATGCTCCGGTGGTGACCTATGGCCTGAATCGGGACGATGTTGCCTATACTGCCCGTTTGAACCGTGCCGATGGTCAACATTGGAGTTTGTTTCACAATCAGCGGGAAATTTTTCAGGTTCATTGGGAATTGTTGGGACGGCACAATGTCCTCAACGGTCTGGCGGCGGCGGCGACCTGTCTGCATCACCAGGTCGATCCGGCGATGATCAAGCAGGGATTGGAACGGTTTCAGGGGGTGGCGCGGCGCCTTCAGGAACGGTTCAATGTCGAAGACATCCGAATCTACGATGATTTTGCCCACCATCCAACCGCCATGGCAACGACCATCGATGGATTGAAATGCAAAGTCGGTTCGAACCGGGTTTGGGTGGTGATTGAGCCGCGCTCCAATACCATGCGTTCCCGGGCACACCAGGAGCGGTTGGCACCCGCACTGGCACAGGCCGATTTTGTGGTCTTGGCCCGCCCCGCCCCGCGTGGCATGGCCCCTGACAAACTGTTGGATGTGGATGCGGTGGCGCATTACCTCAATCAAGGGCACTCCGGGCCGGAACCCAGGGCTTGTGTCGTCGCCAATGGTCTGGAGGCTGCGGAATATTTGACAAATCATTTAAAGAAAGGCGATCATTGTATCATCATGAGCAATGGTGGCTTTGATGGCATTCATGAACGGTTGCATCATCGGCTGACTGAAGTGTACTCGTAAATCGGGGGTGTGCGAATGGATCGGAGTCAAAGCCTCGAGGGAAAATTCTTGATTGCCATGCCCAGTCTGAATGATCCCAATTTTGAACGTTCCGTTCTGTTCATTTGTTCACACAATGAAGAAGGGGCGTTGGGACTGGTCATCAACCAGGCCCATCCCGCATCAATGCAGGAAATTCTGGCGCAACTCGGTTTGGATTGGAACCGGCATGATTCGGCCATCGTTTATCAGGGGGGACCGGTGGCGGTGGATCGGGGGTTCATCCTGTACGAAGAATTCTTGGAAATTCCGGGCAATCTTAAGGTCGAGGAAAATTTGTTTCTTGGGACCAACCCCGATATTCTGCGGCATCTGGTTGAAGGACGTTCGTCGGGGAGGTTTCTTTTTGCCCTGGGATATTCGGGTTGGGCGGGTGGTCAGTTGGAAACGGAATTGAAGGAAAACGCCTGGCTGGTGACAGGGTTGAACCGCAACATCCTTTTTGAAACCCCGGTCAATACGCGTTGGGAATCGGCGTTGAAGATCATGGGAATCGACCCCGCCAAACTGGTGGATTGGGGCAGTCACATGACCAATTGATGTTGGAACGCTGATTGAAAAATATGAAGGTCTGGGTAATCTTCCAGACCTTTTTTCTTTTAATAACCAATATGAATGTCAATATTTTCAGAAAAAATGTTTGATTTCTCGATAAAAAAAAACGGGTGCGCCAAACGTTGCACCCGTTGAAAAACCCGACGAATCGTGACAACGATGTCGAGGGAGGCAGCAGTTCAAGAAATCAAATCAAGGCACCCACCTTTGCCAACAGTTTTCCCATGGCTGTTTTTTCATTGGTGCGGCCATAGTGCCGAGCTACGGTTTTGCCATCGATATCCTTCAATGTGGGGTTGGCCCCATGAGACAGCAAAATCTTGACCACATCAAAGCGGTCGTTGGCAGCGGCCAGCATCAACGGTGATACGCCCCATTGATTGACTGCGTTGACATCTGCGCCATGGGCAACCAGGGTCTGTACGATTCCTGAATAACCCTTTTCTGCTGCCAGGTGGAGTGCTGTGCAGCCGCATTCATGGCGTACGATATCCCGGGTTCCCTTGGTCAACAATGCCTCGACCACCCCTTCATGACCATTCATGGCGGCCAGCATTAGAGCTGAGAATCCCGCTTTGTCCTGAAGGTTGTGATTGGCACCCGCCGCCAACAAACGTTCGGTGGCTTTCAATGAACCCCATTCGGCCGCTACCAACAACGCGGAACGACCCTGATGGTCGAGTTGGGCAACATCGGCACCATGATCGATGAGTTTTTGGACCAGATTATCGAAATCGTATTGTGCCGCTCTCATCAACGCCGTGCTGCCGTTGTTTGCCGCGTGTTTCACATCGGCACCATGCGCCAACAGCATGTCCACAATCTCTTCATTGCCCCATTGTACCGCCAGCGTCAGCGCCGATTGACCCCAACGATTCACCGCGTTGACCTCCGCATTGGCGGCAAGCAGGCTGTTCACGACACGGGTTTGGCCATATTCCGCTGCCCACATCAATGTGGTATTTCCCAGTTTGCCACCATGGTTCACATCCCATCCTTCACGCAGCAAACGATTGATATCATTAATATTCCCATCCATGGCCGCCATCGCCATTTCATTGGACACCATGGGTGAAGATTCCGTCGGCTTCCCAGCCCAGATCGCCACCCCCGCTGTCAACGCCAGCACTGAAGCGACCAATTTCAAACGTCCCGTCTTCATGGCACTACTCCTCACTCTTTTTTTGTTTTTCTTATTCCAATACCGCAGTTCACATGTTGGATACTGCGTGCTGTCACTCAATATATCGCATGCTTCGTGCCACACATCGGGATTGGTGTTCGTGCTAGAAATATGTTTATTTACAATGAATTATAATATAAACACATATTATATGTTAATTTAATGGATAAAGCACTTTCCATTGTGTGTTTTTCAACAGTTCGTGTTGCGTTGGGTATTGGATTGAATCGTTATCTAACTAATTGAATCTAAAATATATTATCCGATGAGTCATTTTGTTCCGATACAGTTTGTCTCATGAAACATTCTGTATTAATCATCACGATCAGGGGGTGGGAGGATGGGATTGATCCGAAAAGAACACGTCGCCGAACCAGGTTTGTGCCTTGCCATGGGTATTATCGGTATCGACCATGATGGCTACGGCCTGAATGCGGTCGATGTCACGATTGAACAACTGTTTGAAGTCCATGGCGACATTGCGGCGGAAATGTTGCCATTCATTGTGATCTTGTCCATTGCGGGCAACGGCCAGCATGAAGACATGATCGGAATAGGGACTCTGCCAATGTGTCCCCGCTGGCAGCGTACTGGAATGGACGTAGTTGATGCTGTAGGTTTGCCAGGGGAAGGGGCCATCGGCGATGATGATACCGATTCGGGCGGCAAAATCATCACCCGCACGGGTTTGTTCTGCGCCTTCAGGTAAGGGCAGGGCAACCCGCCATGACCAGTGCAGGATGGGCCACTGTTTCAAGTCTACGGTTTCTTTGCGGATCATTCCTTCGGCGGTGTCATTGCTTTGCACACGAAGGTGATACAGGTCAGGATCGGGGGCGTGCGACGCATGTTCAAACTGCCATTGATTTTCTCCCTGAAAACTTTTCCGTTGCCAACCGTTTAAATTTTGTGAAGAAAAATCTCCCAGGGTGAGGCGTGCTGCGTGACTTTCGTCCATCCAGGCCAAGCCACCCGTCACAACCAATCCCATGATCCATCGTTTCATTTGCCACCCTCCATGACCGATTGCCAAAGAGCAAATCGGGTTGCCTTTCCTGATCGAATCCAATACCCTCACTGCCGAATTCCATTCCTGATGTTGCTACGGTTTCTGGAGCAGAAGTACCGTACCACTCGAATGCCCATCAGGGTTTTATTCCAACCAGAGAGAGGCTTGCAAATGAAAAAAACCGCAATTCTTGGTGCCATCTGTGCTTCGGCCATGATGCTGGCCGTCAATACTGCTTCTGCGCACGATATGGCGACCCACGTTCCTTGTGATAGCAGCTGGACGATTTTTCCCTACGGTGGTTGTGATCAGCATGGCCACCATTATTTCTATCACGGCATGGGCCATTCCCATATTGGCATTCTTTCCTTTGGCAAGGAAGAACCCCATGCCCAGGGTGCTTCGGCAGCCAAAGTAGACGCCCCCAAAGCTGCTGAGGCCCCCAAAGCTGCTGAGGCCCCCAAAGCTGCTGAGGCCCCCAAAGCTGCTGAGGCCCCCAAAGCTGCTGAGGCCCCCAAGGCTGCTGAGGCCCCCAAAGCTGCTGAGGCCCCCAAGGCTGCTGAGGCCCCCAAAGCAGCAGCCCCCAAAGCAGAAGCTCCCAAAGCTGCGGCTGCTCCCAAGGCCGACCACAAAGGTCACCATGGGGCTGCGCCCAAAGCCGATGCCGCCAAAGGCACCAAATAATCGTCTCAAAGACTTTGGAATCAAGGAAAACCGGAAGAATTCTTCCGGTTTTTTTATGTGTGCGCCCGGCAGGGCGCACACACTTGGAGGTGCAAGTCCTCTACAGGCCCAGCAAGGGGAACTGTTAGCCGGACGGCAAGGGTGTCCACCGTGAGGTGGAATCTGGAGGAAGCCGCAGGCAAAATGTTATGTTATTTTGCCAAAACCGTCTTTCCCTCCCGACCGGCAACTCTTGCCCACCTCAATCCATTTTCCTGGATACTTTTGCCTGAACGGGACTGAAAAAAAGTCTCCGGAAGGAATTTATTGTTGAATTATGTTGATCTATCATTAGGTTACGTTATTGGCACGGTAATTGATTCATATTCCCGTGAAGGAATATAAAAAGACAAGCCGCCGCCAACGGACGGAACATGAGGAGAGGGTTCATGATCAACGTATCCATGCTGGAAATCACCCTGACGCAGTCTACCGCGACCTTTGGCACCTCCCAGGGAAACGATGGGTTTCAATCGATATTGACACAAACCATGAGTGCCAAGGCAACGGAGATCGAAGTTCAGGGCGATGGGACTTCAGAGGAAACGGGCAAGGCTGCTGGCAGTCTGGATGCCTTGTTGTCCATTTTGCAACAGCGTAATCCGGTTTCCTGCTGTGGTGCCCACTTCCTTTCCCAGGGGGGTACGGACGTTCCTTCCGTCTCTGCGACAGCGCATGGCAAGAAAGATGACGACGAGGAGACGACGTTGCAGGGATTGTGGGCCATGTTGTTTGCCATGCTGGAAAAAACGTCGCAACTGGTGGAGGAGTTGTATCAGACGGTACCGCAGGAGGCCGCTTCTTCAGAGTGGTCACCGTCGGAAGTGGAAACGGAGGCGCTTCCCGCTGCGGATCCCGCGACTGCCACTCTGCCCGTTACGGCCACCGAAGAACCATTGGATACCACCGGCGAGGAACTGTTGCTCGCGGCCTGAAAATGGATACCGTCGGATCCCGGGAGCTGTTTTCGAGCTGGGGAGGATCAGACGGAAGGGTCGGGTGCCGTCACCGGCATCGGTGCGGGTAGCGGACTGGCGGGGAATTCCACGACCAGTTTCAACCGTCCCCCCAAAGCTTCACAGTAGCGCTTGAGGCTGTGCAATTGGGGATCCTCACGGTTTTCAATCTTCGAAATCGCTGCCTGACCGATACCAAGGCGCCCGGCCATCTCTTCCTGGGAGACGCCGAGTGATCGGCGCAATGCCGCTAAAGCGTGCAGTTCATGGCATTGCGTCATGGAATCCGTGGTGGATGTCTTGCGCTGGGGATGCCGTGGAAAACGCCGGGTCGTCATAAAAAACACCTTGTCCACATTCGGGTGAGAAAATCGGCCTCAGGTCGTAATCGGCTATTCTGATCCAATAAAGAAAGGTCGATAGCTTGATTCAGGGCGTTGGAAACCTTCTTCGATGGCGGCCAAAATCGATTTTCTGGCCTCCGGAAGTCGGCCCTGGAGGGGCAGATAGTTGGTGTAATGGTCACAGGTAAAAAAAGAATTCACCTGCAATAATTCGACCAGGCGGTGCATTTCCTCAAGGATGCCATGGGGGCCCAACATGGTGAATCGTCCCTGTTGCCAATCTCTGAGCATGGGGGTCTTCTTTTTGGGGACGAAGGTGCGAATACGGATAAAATCGGGGTTGATGGCGTTGAGTGCCTGAGCCGTCGCTTCGGCATGAGGGAGGGAGCGTTCTGCCCCCGCCAATCCCAGGACGACATAAAGGCTCAGTTCCATCCCCGATTCCTTGACCCATTGTCCCGCAAGAATTTGTTCTGCTGCGGTCGATCCTTTTTTGACCCGGAGGAGGGTTTCATCATCACCTGTTTCCAGTCCCACATGGATACGGTTCAGTCCTGCCTGCCGCAGACGGATCAGGTTGGCGACCCCCTTGTCGAGGATATAGGAAGAGGATCCGTAAACGGTGATGCGTTCAAGGTGGGGAAATTGTTCCCTGGCGGCCTGACAGACGGTTACCAGTGCGTCCGTGTCCATGGCAATGGTATTGCCGGCGGGCAGGAATAAAGTTCGCACATCGGTTCCATGAAAGCGGCGTGCGGTGACGAGGTCTTCACAGATTTCCTCGACGGGTCGGACGCGATATCGGGGACCGCTTTTGTAGACCATGCAAAAGGTGCAATGGTTGTGGGGACAACCGACCGTGGCCTGGATCAACAGCGAATCCGCTTCACTGGGAGGACGGTAGACGGGACCTTCGTAACGCATCTGCGATTCCTGTTCTAAAACAGTTCCATGATGTAGTCGATCATCGATTTCTGCCGTTTCCCATACAATTTTTCCTCAAGTTCACGGGTACTCATCTCTTCGGCTTCCTCTTCCTTGTTTTCCATCTTGCGGGAAAGCGGTGGCCGTCCGGCGAAACCATGACGATAATAAACCTGGTTGATAATCTGTCCTTTGGCATCATATTCACTGGAATATCCGTGACGTTTGCCTTTGGTATAGTTGATTGATCGTTGAACCATCCCATTGGTATCGAATTCTTCGGCAAGTCCCTCTTCCAAGCCTTCTTCGTATTTGACGGTCGATTTTTCTCCATTCCAGCCATAGGTGGTCCAGACATCGGTTTTCAAACCTTTGCTATAAGTCCCTTCCAACATCAATTTTCCATCCGTACCGTCCGAATTTTTGTAAAATTCCTTGACTGGGCCAGAATAAAGGGCATACCCATCCTTGAGATAGGCCAAACCTTTGCGGATTTCGATGTCGGAGGTCGTGACTTCTTTGCAACCGGAAAGCGGAAGCATCACTATCAGGAGCAGGGTGGCAAGTCGATACGACGATCTGGCCCGGGTGGTGCATGTGCTGTAAGGATGCGGCATGAACGGTTGCTCCTGAAACACCTGTTTGGATGGTGTCGGCTTGACTTGTTCAAGGATCTCCCTTTTTTGGATTTTTAGCAAACAATAAGCCAACTTGCAAAGCAATATGCGGGGGACGGTTTAACCAGCTCAGTTAAGGATGGGGATTTTCAACGATGCAGAAACTTTATTTCTGGGTAATGGAAAAAGCGGGCCACAAGCATGCGGAATGGTGGCTGGCGGTGATTTCGTTTATCGAAAGTTCCATTTTTCCCATCCCTCCCGACGTGATGCTGATCCCCATGATCCTGGCGACTCCTGGAAAATGGTTCCGGCTCGCCATGGTGTGTACCCTTTCTTCGGTGGCAGGGGGATATCTTGGCTATGCCATCGGTCATTTCTTCATGGATACTTTGGGAATTGCAATTCTCAACATGTTTCATCTGACTGAGAAATTTCATGCCTTCAAACCATTGGTGGATATGTACGGTGTCTGGGTCATCATCATCAAAGGGGCAACACCCATTCCTTACAAGCTGATTACCATCGCCGCCGGTGCGTTTGATTTTGACCTGCTGCGGTTTACCTTTGCCAGTTTTGTGGCTCGGGCCATGAGATTTTTCCTGGTGGCGGTTTTGTTGTGGAAATTTGGTCCGGCGATTCGAGGATTCATCGAAAAACGTCTCAAATTGGTCATGATGGCGGTGGTGGTCTTGATTATATCCGGGTTTGCCGTGTTGAAGCTGCTGTGATGACCTCAATGATGCGACCCTGACATTTTATCGATGGCGGACATCAGGATGGCCGAGATAACGAATGTCATGTGAACGATCACCATCCACATCAACTTGTCGTTTTGCATTTGTTGGATGTCCATGAATGCCTTGAGCAGATGAATCGATGAGATCAATACGATGGAGGCGGACAGTTTGACCTTGAGCGACCCTGCATCGAGTTTGCCCAACCATGACAGTCGTTCTTGGCCAGCTTCGAGGTTGAGTTGGGAGACATGATTTTCATAACCTGACAGGATGACCATGATCAACAGGTTGCCTACCAACACCATGTCGATCAACGTCAGTGATGCCAGAACCAGATCGGTTTCCTTCATGGCCCATAACTGTGGTGCCAGATGGACGATTTCTTGTAGAAATTTGATTCCCAGGGCTACAAAGATCAGAGTTAATCCCAGGTACAGGGGAACCAGGAGCCAACGGCTCACGAACAACCATTTTTCGATGATCGATTCCAGTTTTTCCATGATGGTTTCCTACGGTTGGGTTCGACGGCAACGGTCGTCTATGCACATGCCATTGATGCGGCTGGCACTGTACCGCTTTGGCGCCATGGAAACCAGGGAACATCCTACCCTTCCGGAAGGTTTGTCATGTCTCATCGTGAATCATGGAATGCCCGCTATTCCGGGTTGTCCATTGCTCCGTCTCCGGCCCGGGTGTTGACGGAATATCATCATCTGTTGCCACGGACCGGCCAGGGGTTGGACCTGGCATGTGGTCTCGGTGGCAATGCCTTGTTTCTGGCGCAACGCGGATTGGAGACCCTGGCCTGGGATCTGTCGGAGGTCGCCGTGCAGCGACTCAACGAAATGGGACGGGCGCAATCATTACCCCTGAGTGCCGAAGTACGGGATGTGGTATCATTGCCACCGTTGCCCGAGAGTTTCGATTGCGTGGTCGTTTCCCGTTTTCTCGACAGAAGGTTGGCCGATCCGATGATGGCATCGCTGAAACATGGGGGGGTTCTGTTCTACCAAACCTTCACCTGTGAAAAAAACGATGATGTCGGGCCGAAATCAACAGAACATCTCCTTGGGATCAATGAATTGTTATCCATGTTCTCCCCATTGCGCCTGCTGGTCTATCGTGAGGAGGGAACGGTGGGGGATCGATCACAGGGTTGGCGTCATGAAGCCATGTTGGTGGGAATGAAGGTCTGATTGAAATGGAAAAAAAAGGTTTGACCATCAATATACAACCCCAATTGCACCAGATCCGGGAACCGGAACCGCCGACGGGTCCGGTTCTTTTCGCCTATGGTTTTCGACCTTTCTTCATCCTGGCACTGGGGTGGGGCGCATGGTCCATGGCGCTGTGGCTGATGATCCTGTATGGCCCGTTGGAAAGTCCGGGTTCGCTGCCATCCTCCTGGTGGCATGGCCATGAGATGATTTTCGGTTTTGTCGGGGCGGCGGCGGCGGGGTTTCTTTTGACGGCGGTGACCAATTGGACCCAGTCCAAACCGCTGACGGGGATCCCTTTGATGGCGTTGGCGGGGATCTGGTTGTTGGGA
Source organism: Magnetococcales bacterium DCbin4 (assembly GCA_002753735.1). Classification (GTDB taxonomy): domain Bacteria; phylum Pseudomonadota; class Magnetococcia; order Magnetococcales; family UBA8363; genus UBA8363. Next base: position 41,549 of record PEAN01000006.1, on the reverse strand, counting down.
CGGGTTCTGATGTGGTTCGCACCGGAAGGGGCATTGTGGATTGTGGCGTGTGTGGACTTGAGTTTTTTGTTGGCTTTGATCGTTGCCGTGACCCTTCCCGTGATTCGAACCCGTAAATATCAGCAGGGGGTATTTCCCGCTTTGTTGGGGTTGCTGTGGGTGGCCAATCTGTTGTTCCATCTGGAATGGATGGGCATTACCCAGGAGACGTCGATAACGGGAATGCGCTTGGGGATCAATGGAATTCTCTGGTTGATCGTTGTTTTTGGCGGGCGGATGCTGCCATCGTTCACCCAGAATGCCCTGTCCAGTCTTGGAACGGGTGCCCGGGTTCGAACCTGGCCCGTGATCGAACATGCGGCCACCTGGAGTATGGCGGTGGTGTGTATCGTGGATATTTTTTTTCAGGATCTATGGGCCACGGGGATCGTCTTTGTCGTTACGGCCATCATTCATGCCATTCGCCTGGTGGGATGGCAGCCTCACAAAACCTTGAGACAGCCGATCATCTGGGTATTGCATCTGGGTTATGCCTGGTTGGCGGCGGGGTTTGTTTTTCGTGCCGTGGCGGTTTTGACCGATTGGATCATGCCTGCTACAGCGCTTCATGCATTGACGGTCGGAGGGTTTGGGGTCACCATTCTGGGGATTGTCACTCGTGTTTCGTTGGCGCACACGGGGCGTCCCTTGAATCCCGACAGGACCATGGCGGCGATGTTTCTCCTGATGACCGTGACCGCCCTGTTGCGTCTTGATTTGGCTCCCATCGATTATGGTTGGGCGGTTTCGTTTGCTGGAATTGCCTGGGTATTTTGTTTTTTGATCTTTTTCTTGAAGTTTCTCCCCATGCTTTCCCAACCCCGGATTGATGGACGTCCGGGATGAGATCAATGGGATCTCCGGTCTCCTCACCTGCTCGGGGAAGGAAGTGTTGGTCGTAATGCCCACATTGGATTCGGGATCAACGGATCATCATGATCCCTCGGCGTTTTAATGATGCTTCCCGCCTGATCAGGGTTCCATCCCCTCTTTGGCTTTTGGAGTATGTTGCTGTTCCAGCCGCTCCATGACTTCAATCGTATTGTCACGAAACTTGCCCGTCAACAAAAATGGACCAACCATCGGCGGCACCCAAAAGTCGGGTACCAGTTCAGACGTATATAGAACCCGTGTCCCTCGTTCACTGTTCAACAATTTCCATCGTACCCACCCGGAACGAAAACCGTTTTTCGCCGGGGTGATGATGAATGCAATTTCCCGATCCTTGATGATGACGGTTTCGGTCAACGTGCGTTCCAGACAAAAAACCATAATGCAGGAACGCAGGTTCATGCGGGCGATCAGCCTGTTCTTGGTTTTGCGTTCGATCAGACGACTGTCGATGATGTCGGAACTCAAGCGTTCCAGATGTTCAATGTCAACAATTCCTGCATGAACCTGCTGCGGGGATAATGCCACCAGGGTCGATGCCAAAATAAAATAGTGGTTTTCCTTGTGGTCCACATGGAGACGTTCGATCTCAACCGCCCCCCCCAAGGGAGGGTGGGTCATCATCATGCCAACCCAGATCAGGCAGGCAAATCGGAAAAATCGCAATTGCCCATGATGTTTCATGGTATGTACCACTCAAGGTTTAGACGTGTGCCCGCATTCTTAAGGATTCTTGGGCGGAATCGTGGTTATTCGTAAAAAAGATCGATTACCTGGGTTGGCAATCCGACATCCTTTCTTACTTGATCCGCCATTCGCATCGCAGTTTTGCTATCGCGATAATTGACCCTGACGGAAAACCATTTTTTATTGTCCTTAACCAATAAATGGACATAGGGATCCAATCCCTTTTCCGCCATGGTTGCAGCCAGACGCTCGGCGTTTTCCCGGTTCAGGAAGGATCCCGTCTGCACAACGAATAATTGGCCGGCAGCGCGCAGGTTTTCTTCACTGACCAAAGGCGGGGTACTTTGGGTGACGGGATCGTTATTCACATGACCCGCTGCTGATCTGGTTGCGACCGGATCGGGCGGATGGGAAGAAGCAACTGTTGGCGATGGGACGGCGTGTGTCGGAGCGGGTGCCGTTTTCTCTGGGGTTGGAACCGTTTTCTTCAGGTTCCTTTTCAACGGTGTGGGCATCGGTCGTGATGGTTCGGTCGTGGATGCACCTGAATCGGATGGGGTGCCGTTGGAAAACAAGGTATCGGTCGTCCCTTCGATCAGGGCCGCCACACTTTTGCCGATGAGGTCTGCTTGAGCTGGAGTTGGCGCTGGCGCTGTAGTCGCACGGTGATGAGCAACGGCCCTTGGGGGGGGGACCGGAAGGGGTGGCGGTGATGTTGCGTGCGTTGAATAGGGTTCAGGAACGGGTCGTTCCTCAACCGTTGATGCCGGCTTGTCGGCGGACTGTTTTTCCGTCGGAGTCGAAGTTGGTTCAACCGCTTTGGGTGACCCGGCAGGATCCTTTTTCTCGATACTGGAGGGTTGTTCGGGCGGTGTGACCAGCGCTCGCGATTTGGTGACAACAGGCGTCGCCTTTTCCCTGGGAGCGGGCGTTGCAGGGGTGCTGGAGGATGAAGCAGATGCAGATTCCGATACCGATGCCGATGCCGAAGGGGGGCTGACTTTTTCGTTGGGTGGCGGCGAAGGGGTTACCGGTGTCGGTGTTTGTTGCTCATCTTCTTTTTCTGCAATGGCTTTTGTTTCATTCCTGGCCGGCTGTTCCCTGGGTTCAGCAGAAAGATTGGGACGGGGTTCCGCAGCCATGTTTTTCCGGTCTCTGGGGATCCAGGGTTCTTCTGGCTGGGTCGATTTTTTTTGTTCGGGTGGGGCAACAGGGCTGTAGAGGATCCGTGATGGTGTCCCTGTGGATCCCGGTTTGGCCGTAGAAGCCGTTTTTTCATCAACTGCCGGGGGGGTGTTTCCCTTGTTTTCAGGTTCAGGTTTCTTGAGAATTTCATCTACGGGAACGGTTTCCGTAACCTGATGAACAGTATCATTCTTTTTCTCAAGAAGACCAAATATGAAATGACTTGCCGACCAACCGATTCCGGCAAACAGGATGACGATGACGCTCCAGAGCAAAACCGGGGATCGTTGATGCTCCATCACCTCGGACGCCCTGCCTTCGATGGCTTTACGCACCAGGTTACGACTGATGATCTTTTGGGGGCGGATTTTGAGCAGGGCGGCGACCTGGTTCAAAATCTCATTGATTTTGCCAGGATTTCCTTGACTACGTGAAAAAATTTCAACCCAGGCAAACCAGGAAACCCGGTAATGGTCACCCCAATTTTTTTTCAAGTGGAAGTGGATGTAGTCCCATACTTCGCTACGGGTCATTGGGGTGACTTCACCCGAACCGATGAGCAGTTGCCTGAGGGAAAGGAAGGATGGGGTTTCGAGCAGGGGGATCAGCTCATGGGTGCCACACAACAATACCTGCACGGGACGGAGTTCCCGGGAATGGTGACGAACCATCAGTTCCAACAGGGCGGCATGTTCCGGGGTCAGTAGCTGGGCCTGATCAATGGCGACGAGGAGTTTCTTGCCCAGGTGCGCCCGTTTTTCCAACGCTTCCTGCAGGTCATCACCGGTGGGGAGACCATCGGGTGCCAGGGATTCCCAATCGGGATCAAGGGCGCGGATGAGTTGTTCCATGAACCGGACGGTATTGCCATCGGGTTCCGGGAACAGGGCCATGTCGCGATTTTCCGGGAGAATCCCTTGAAGACGCAGCAAAAAAAGGCTTTTACCGGAACCAGCGGCTCCGGAAATGCGGATGACGCCCTCACCACGAACGATGGAGGTACGTAGAACGCGCCAAACTGGGGCGTGACTGGGTACCGGAAAAAAATGTTGCTGGCGTTTTGGCTGTGATGACACAAGACGCCTGCCAACATGGTCCGGTTTGATTGCCACTTCCATGGTCAAATCCGTGTTATTGGCCAAGCCTTTATGGTCCTGGAACCCGGGGCGTACAGCTCCACGAGTGGAGCATACAATAACACGTCTTCAACGCGCTCAAAACGGTCGATCTTTAGTGCATCGGTTCATGGAGGAGAAATCATGCTTACGCCGCTGCCTTGGAATCAAGATGTTCGGAATAGTTTTCCATGAGGGTTGCCAGTTCCGTCAAGAGCGGAGACATGGGGGGAACCTTGAATTCCGGCCTGTTCAGGACCTCCTTGAAAAACAACATGGAATAATTGACCTGGCGTTTCGGGAACGAGTTGAGAACGGTTTCCCAATGGTTCAACAGGTCGAACCATCCGTCCACGGTCAGGAATCCCGGTGGCACCGAGGCGACATCGTGATGCCGCAAGGCGGAAATCAAAGATTTCAGCAAGGTTACGGCACATTCCAGCCGTTCCGTTTTGGCTTCACGGGACAAACCTTCAAGAAGATTGTAAAAATCACGATCTGGGTTGATGCGTTGTTCAGACATGGGTCACATCTCCTCCGATTGGCCGGATCCGGATGCAGTCTTGAATATTCGAATCCGGGCGATGATTTGATGGTCAGCTTGATGTATGATCATTGGCTGAATGGATAACGGCCTTGAGGATTGCCTTGGCAGAGTCAATCCCCCTGATGTGCGGCCTGTGAATAGATGCGATAGCCTTTCAATGGAAGGGCTGCTGTTTGTACCCTGTCCCCGTTGTGTTCCATGTCGGTGGTGGATGAAACCAATTGCCAGGTCAGCGTCGAATGGTTGGTGGGGGTATGACTGGTCATGGGTTTGTTCGATTCGTAGGCCATTTCATGAGACGCTGGCTTTGAATCGGCATGCAACTGGGATGCATTTCCGCTTTCATGGTTGAATTCGGAAACGACCGAGGGTTCCCGGGGCGTGGAGGCCAGATCAGAGAGGGTCTTTTCAAAATGACCCGAACCTGATACTTCCTCCCGGGATGGTTGCGGGAATTCCTGTCCCCCCCGGAACAGATTTTTCAGGCTGTAGGTCAGCATCGATGTGACGGAATTGGCTTCACTCATAGATTCACTCCTTGCACCCTGGATACGGGGGATTTGTAACTGTAGCGCTGCAAAACCAGTACCAACCCGCCGTATATGGTGTTGCGGGGCCGGGGAGTGGTACAACAGAGCTGATTCAGTGGGAAGCAACGAAATTTGGGCTGTGCGTCAAAAATCCAACACTTTGTCGTCCTGTTCTTTGGGGGGTGACAGGTTGGGGGCTTCATATCAGACAACATTTCTATATTGAAGGATGACACCGTGAGCAGCTTCATGCACGACAGAGATGGAAAAATATGGATGGACGGTTCGTTGGTGGAATGGCGGGAAGCCAAGGTGCATGTCCTGACCCATACCCTCCACTATGGCTGCGGCGTCTTTGAAGGGATTCGATGTTATGCGACGCCTCGGGGACCGGCGGTGTTTCGTCTGCCGGAACACATGACCCGTCTGTATCAATCGGCGCGCATCATGCGCATGACCATCCCCTGGTCCCTGGAAGAAATGCAGCAGGCATGCCTGGATGTGTTGCGGGCCAATGGGTTGCAATCGGGATATTTGCGTCCCATCGTCTACTACGGGGCGGAAAGCATGGGATTGAATCCCGAGAAGTGCAAGGTTCACGCGAGCATTGCCGCCTGGGAGTGGGGTGCCTATCTGGGCGAGGAAGGGATGGAAAAAGGAATTCGCATCAAAACCTCTTCCTTTACGCGCCATCATCCCAATGTCACCATGACCCGCGCCAAGACGGTTGGCAACTATCCCAATTCCATCCTGGCCAAATCGGAGGCCCTTTCTTGTGGCTTTGATGAAGCCCTGTTGTTGGATACCGAAGGGTATGTTGCTGAAGGATCCGGGGAAAACATCTTCATCTTGAAAAACCGCACCTTGATCACGCCACCACTGGACTCGGCATTGGCGGGCATTACCCGGGATACGGTGATGACGCTCGCGGTGGAAATGGGATATCAGGTGTTGCAACAACGGTTTCCCCGGGATGAGGTGTATATTGCCGATGAAGCCTTCTTCACGGGAACCGCTGCCGAAATCACCCCGATCAGGGAGTTGGATGGCCGTAAGATCGGCATCGGCACGGCGGGTCCGGTGACGAAATCGATTCAAAAACGGTTTTTCGACATCGTTCAAGGGCGCGACGACCAGCATAAGGGCTGGCTGACTTTTTTGGGATAACGTGAATGACCAAACACACTTATATTTTCACCATGAAAAATGTGACCAAGGTGGTCCCTCCCAAGCGGGTCATTTTGGAAAACATTACCCTTGCTTTTCTGCCGGGGGCAAAAATTGGTGTTCTGGGGTTGAATGGGGCGGGCAAGTCCAGTCTGTTGCGGATCATGGCGGGATTGGATGCCGAAATCAATGGCGAGGCGCGGCCCGCGCCTGACATTCGCGTCGGTTTTCTGTCGCAGGAACCGCAACTCAATCCGGACAAGGATGTGCGTGGCAATGTGGAGGAGGGGGTTGGCAAACTCAAGGAGTTGCTTGACGCGTTCAACGAAGTCAGCATGCGCTTCGGGGAGGTGACCGACGACGAGGAGATGGCCAAACTCATCGAACGGCAGGCGGCGCTTCAGGATGAAATTGATCGCCTGGATGGGTGGGACCTGGATCGAAAACTGGAAATCGCTGCCGATGCTTTGCGTCTTCCACCCTGGGAGGCGGAGATTCAACATTTGTCGGGAGGTGAAAAACGGCGGGTGGCTTTGTGCCGCTTGTTGTTGTCGGCACCGGACATGTTGTTGTTGGACGAGCCGACCAACCATCTGGATGCCGAAAGTGTCGCATGGCTTGAACGGTATCTACAGGATTATCCGGGGACGGTGGTGGCGGTGACCCATGATCGGTATTTCCTCGACAATGTCGCGGGTTGGATTTTGGAGTTGGATCGTGGCCGTGGCATCCCCTGGAAGGGGAATTATTCTTCCTGGTTGGAGCAGAAGGAGGCCCGTCTGGCCCAGGAGAAGCGGGAGGATGAATCCCGGCAGAAACGGTTGAAGGCGGAGTTGGAATGGATCCAATCTTCGGCCCGCGCCCGGCAGGCCAAAAGCAAGGCCCGCTATAAATCGTACGAATCGATGCTGGCACAATCCCGCGAGGCGCGGCGGGAAACCAACAGTCTGTTCATTCCCCCCGGTCCCAGGTTGGGGGATATCGTGTTGGAAGCCAAGGAGTTGACCAAAGGGTTTGATGGCAATCTGTTGATTGAAAATCTTTCGTTCATCCTTCCCCGTGGGGCGATCATGGGGGTCATTGGCGGCAATGGTTCGGGAAAGACAACCTTCTTGCGCATGTTGACAGGGGAGGAAAAACCCGATTCCGGCACCATTCAGATTGGCGAAACGGTCAAATTGTCCCATGTGGATCAGTCGCGGACTTCCCTTGATGGTGAGAAGTCGGTGTGGGAGTTGATTTCCGACGGCAATGAAAACATCAATCTGGGCGGCAAGGAGGTCTCGTCGCGGGCGTTTGTTTCCTGGTTCAATTTCAAGGGGGCGGATCAGCAAAAAAAGGTCAAGTTCCTCTCCGGAGGGGAGCGCAACCGGGTTCATTTGGCGGGTATTGTCAAAAGCAGCGGCAATGTATTGCTTTTGGACGAACCGACCAACGATCTGGATGTGGAAACCTTGCGTGCCTTGGAGGATGCCATCAATGATTTTCCGGGAAGTGCGGTCGTTGTATCGCATGATCGGTGGTTTTTGGATCGGGTTGCAACCCATATCCTGGCGTTCGAGGGTGAGTCCAAGGTGGTGTTCTTCGAGGGTAATTATCAGGATTATGAGGCGTACAAGCGCAAGACCCTGGGGGCGGAGTCGGTGCAGCCGCATCGGGTGCATTATAAAAAGTTGAGTCGCTGAAGCGGGTGTTGGGGTTGCCGGGAAGGGAAATCCTCCTTCCCGGATTGGAGTCGTCTTCTATTGTCTTAAAGGAAAGTGGATCCTGTCATGGCCAGTATTCGCGGACGTATTCTGCGCTGGTTGGTTAAAAAGGTGGCGGCCAAGGGGACGACCTCCAAAAAAGACATTGCTGTGCAACGGGGGGAGATGGAACAGCGGATGGCCCGCATCAAGGTGCCGAAAAATGTTGCGGTCCAAAAGGTTGACTGCAACGGTATCCCGGGGGAATGGTTTCTCCCTCGGGGGATGATCGGCAACCGGACGCTGATGTATTGTCATGGTGGTGGCTATTATAATGGTTCCCTGGCCACGCATCGGGCTTTTGTTGCGCGTCTGGCGGAGATTTCCCGGGCTCGGGCGTTGCATTTTGCGTATCGTTTGGCCCCGGAGCATCCTTTCCCGGCTGGGGTGGATGATTGTTTGGCGGTTTATCGCTGGCTGTTGGCCACGGGTGTCGATCCCGGGTCATTGATGATTGCCGGGGAGTCGGCGGGCGGCAATCTGGTGTTGACGACGTTGCTGGGGGCCAGGGCGGCGGATGTACCGCTTCCGGCGGGGGCGATCTGTATTTCTCCCCATTTTGATTTTACCTTTTCGCTGCCATCCATTCGTGAAAATGCTGCCAGTGAGGTTTTGTATACGCTGGAGGAATTGGAATGGATGCGTGGTATTTATCTGGGAGATGCAGCGGGAGATGTCGCGTTGTGGCGTCATGAACGGGTATCGCCGGTATGGGCCGATCTTTCGGGGTTGCCGCCGTTGTCGTTACATGCGGACAGTACTGAAATGTTGCGGGATGATGCCGTGACTTTGGCCCAGCGGGTTCGTGATGTTGGGGGATCGGTTGAATTGAAGGTATGGCGGGGGTTGTTTCATGCCTTTCCTTTGGTATCGATGATTCCGGAGTCGGGGGAGGCATTGAGGGAAATGGCGGCCTTCATGGATCGCCATTGGAAAAAAATGGGGTCTGGGGGATTGCCCCCAGGGTTTTGACTTTAGAAACAAAGTCAAAAGCTAAAGCATGGAAACCTTTTTGTTTAAATTCAAAAACAGGATCAACACCCTGGGGGCAATCCCCCAGACCCCTTTTTTCTTTCAATAATTAATTTAAAATCATCACATTGCAGTGAAACGATGTGTTTACCCACATTTAACGCTGGAAGAGCCTTTTTATGCATATCAGTCAATTGCCAGCCATCCTCCCCAGTTAATGCATGTGACAAAGTAGAATTAAGAAGAGCCTTCAATATTCGGATTCCCGGCTTCAGGATGACACCTTTTGCCATTGCTGCTGCAACCGTTTTTGGGAAACCGGCATCAACGTGCCCAACTCCTGGGCGAATTGCGATACCCGAAGCTCCTCCACCATCCAACGAAATCGTTCCAACTCGGGATCCGCTGCCAGTGTTCCACCTCGTGACAACGCCAGATTCAAGGCATCCCGAAAAGGTTTGATCACCGCCGCTTTTTCCGCATCCTTGAGCGGGGCCAACATTCTGCGCTCCAAACGGGTGTGCATCGCTTTGAGATACCGGGGATACGCCTGCAACCAGTGAAACGGGGTCGCCCAAAGAAAACCCGGATGGATCAATTGTTCCAATTGTTCCTTCACTTCGGGGATGATCGCCTTGAGTCCGGGATTGGTGTGCTCTGTTTTCAGGTGCAATTGCACGATGCGAACGCCGTCATGGATCGTTTCCACCAGGCTCCGGATCTGCTCCGCCTCCTGAAACACACGCATCTGCCCCTCCTGCAAACGTTTGTGAAACTGTTCCCGGGTATACAGCGGTTCCATCGAGTCCTGGATGAAGACGCGATCAAACACCAGATCGATCACCTCCTCGGTCAATGATCGTTTCTTTCCGGTGGGTGGATGGACCAAAACCGCACCCGGAGAAAATTTGATCATGGAGCGTAATTGACGGACCTGCTGGGGCAGATGCAGGGTGAAAAGACGAATCAAACCCCGCCGCATGGTGGACCTGGCCCGCTGTGGATCATCCAACACCCGCAGGCTGACGCTCTGACCTTCGTCCACGATGGCGGGAAAGCCAAAAATGGTCCCCCCCCGGGTGTGAATGGGAACGCTCGTCGGCAGGTCGCCAAAGGTCCATCGGGTCATCCCCGACTGTTCGATTCCCGTTCCGGGGAGGGCGGAGAATTCCTTTTTGGCTTGAGGCCCCAACAATTCCTGCAACGCTTCCAGGTCTCGTCCCTGATGCAGCACCTTTTCATTGCCCTCACCCATGATTACAAAGTTCATCCGCAGATGATCGGGCAGGACCAGATCGCGCCATACCGAGGGGGGAATGTCAAGGTCACGATGTGTTTTCAGTACCTTGGCCAGGGCATGCGACAACGGTTGTCCCGCCGTGGGATCTAAATGTTGCAGGCATAGTGCTACGGTCTCGGGGACCGGTACCAACTGTTTGCGCCATGATTTGGGGAGTGCCTTGAACATGGCGGTCAGTTTGGCCGGAAGCATCCCGGGTACGAGCCATTCAAACAGATCAGGTGGGCATTGGTGGATGGCCGCCAGGGGAATCCGCACGCTCAAACCATCTTCACCCGCTCCGGGATTGAAGTGATATTCCAGGGAAAAGGTTTGACCGGCAATGGTCAGGTGACCGGGAAACTGTTCCTGGAGTTCAGGTTGGTCGGGGTGACGCAATAATTCGTGCCGCTCGAACTGGAGAATCTGGGGATTGCTTTTGATGGCATGGGTCAACCAATGGTGAAAATGTCGGGCGCAATAGGTGGTGGCGGGAATGTGACGATCATAAAGGGCATATAATTCCGCTTCCTGGATCAGCAGGTCGCGGCGGCGGGTTTTGTGTTCTTCCCGCCGGATGTCATCGATGATCTTTTGATTGTGGGACAAAAAGGGGGCCTTGGTCTGGAGTCGATGTCCAACCAGGGCTTCCTGAATGAAAATCCGTCGTGCCTCGATGGGATCGATGGGGCCGAAGTGGATCTTGCGATTCGTGACCAGGGGGAGTCCACAAAAAGAAACCTTTTCAAAAGCCATGACCAAGCCCTTCTGGTTGTCCCAATGGGCTTCGTAATAATCCCGCTTGCAGGCGGCCCCGGCCGCTTCCTCGATCCATTCCGGTTCGATCCGGGCACAGGTCCTGGCGTACAGGCGGGAGGTTTCCACCAATTCCGCCGCGACGATCCAGGGTGGTGACTTTTTGAACAGCGCTGAACCGGGATGGATGTGAAACGTGGTGTCCCGGCAACCGGAAAACTCGTTTTTCAGTTTTTTCAGTCCGACCATGCCGACATGGCCTGTAAGGATGGCCTTGTGGATCGGGGCGTGACGTACCTCACCGACCGGAAGGGTGGCATGACCCGTTTTTTTGGTGAGGTTTTTCAATTGGGCGTAGATTTCCCACCATTCCCGTACCCGTCCCACGGAGATGAATTCTTTTTTCAGGGCGGCATTGAACATCGACCGGGTGGCACAGGTATGGCGCAATTGTTCCAGGTGCCGCCATAAATTGATAAACATCATGAAGTCGGAATTTTTGTCGATAAAACGTCCATGGAGTTCTTCTGCCCGGGGCAGGCGGGTGAGTGGCCATTCCCGGGGATCGGGGATGCTCAGGGCGGCGGCAATGATCAACAGTTCGTCGAGGCATTGCAGATGGGTGGCGGCAATGATCATCCGGCCCAGGCGCGGATCAACGGGAAGACGGGCCAACTGTTTGCCGATGGGGGTCAGTTGACCGCGCTGATTGACCGCCCCGAGTTCCGTCAGCAGTTTCCATCCTTCCCGGATTGCCGACGGGGATGGCGGGTCCATGAAGGGAAACTGTTCGATGTTTCCCAACCCCTGGGCGTTCATCCCCAGAATGGTCGCGGCCAGGGCGGTGCGCAAAATTTCAGGATCGGTAAAAGGGGGACGTAACAGGTAGTCTTCCTCGGAATACAGACGAATGCAGATCCCGGGACCGGTGCGTCCACAACGTCCCTTGCGTTGATCGGCAGAGGCACGGGAAATCTTTTCCAGTGAGAGCCGTTGAATGCCGCCACGATGATCCTGTCGTTTGATCTTGGCCAACCCGGGGTCGATGACGTGACGGATGCCGGGAACGGTAATCGAGGTTTCCGCCACGTTGGTGGCCAGAATGATGCGAGGCAGCGTGCCGGGAGAAAAAATTCGATCCTGATCACGGGCGGCCAGCCGGGCATGGACGGGGAGTATTTCGTAACGGTTTTGCAATTGTTTTCGTAAAAAAAGCGCCATTTCCTTGATTTCACCCTCGCCGGGGAGAAAAACCAGAATATCGCCCGCCCCATGGGATTGATGCAGGTGCTGGATGCTTCCCAGAATCGCCCCTCCCAGGTCTTGCTCGGCTTCCGGGTCCGTATCCGATTGCAGGGGTCGATAGCGGACCTCCACGGGATAGGTCCGGCCGGGAATGGCCATGACCGGCGCCTGGTTGAAATGATGGGAAAATTTGTCGTGATCCAGGGTCGCGGAACTGATGATCACCTTGAGATCGGGACGCTTGGGAAGGATTTGTTTCAGATAACCCAGGAGAAAATCAATGTTGAGGCTGCGCTCATGCGCCTCGTCGATGATGAGGGTGTCATAGTGGAGCAACAATGGATCGCTTTGCAGTTCCGCCAACAGCAATCCATCGGTCATGATCTTGATGAAGGAGGTGTCCCGGACCTTGTCGGCAAATCTCATTTTGTACCCCACCCATTCCCCCGGGTTTGAACCCAGATCCTTGGAGAGAAAGGTGGCGAGCGAACGGGCGGCCAGGCGTCGGGGTTGCGTCATCCCGATATAGCCGCGGGATCCTCGTTTCAGTTCCAGGCACAGTTTGGGAAGTTGGGTGGTTTTCCCGGAACCGGTCTCGCTACAGATTACGGTAACCTGATTATCGTAAATCATATGCATGATCTCCTGCCGATGTTCATTGATGGGCAGGGTCAAGAGGTAACGTGGTACGGGAACGATGAAATTACGTTGCCGATAACGTTCAATACTTTCGTTAATCTGCTGTTCCAGCCGTTCCAGTTCAGGAAGGGGGAGGGGGTGTGCGTGGCGTTTGTGCGCCAGTTGTTCACAACGGCGCCGCAAGCGGGCGTGGTCCACGGCCAGGGTTGATTCCAGGGACCGGATCAATTGTTTGATGCGCTGATGCCACTGTCGGGAATCGTTCACGTTGGGGTCTCCGGGAGGTAGACATCATAACGGATGGTGGTTCCCTGAATGGAACAATGGGGTGTCCGGCCACCGAGAACCGGGGCTTTCAGGGAACGTTTGACGACCACACGGCGTCGGGCATGGGCGATGGCGGTGTCCAGCAGATGGGGGGCATCCTCATCCTGCCCCACCAGCAGCCGCAACCATTGCATTTCCTTTTTGGCCAGGGCGGCATGGTTGGATTTGGTGAACATGGGATCAAGATAAACGACATCGACCGGATCGGAACCGGTTTTCTGGCGCATGAATTCCCCTGCATCTCCGGCATGTAGTTGCATCCGTTCCTTGAGGATGGGGGCGGTTTCGGGATCAGCCAGACCCCGTTCCAGGCCGTCTTCCAGGAGCGCGGCGATGATCGTGGAGCGTTCGCACAGTTGTACCCGGCAGCCATGACAGGCCAGAAGAAAACCATCCTGGCCCAGTCCTGCCGTGGCATCCAATACCCTGGGGGTTGGATGTTTGCGCAAACCGATGGCGCGTGCCAGCAGGCCGTTTTTTCCTTCCTGACGTTGGATGGCGTGGGTCTTGCGTGCCGAAAATTCAGCAAAAACGCCTCCCTTATGCCGAGGTTTGCCCAGATGCAGTTCCAATCGTCCTTGATGAAAGACGAGGAGTGGTTGGGCTTCGGGCAATGCATCGTCCCGGGTCAGGGGCAGACCGAGTTGTTGCGACCAACGGGTTGCCTGTGCCAGGGAGGTTGCATCATCGTACCAGATGGCGTGTGGTGTTTTTGGGGGGGAGGGCAACGCTTGGACCTTTTGACATTCAAAAAATCATGAAAAGAAAAAAGGGGGCTTAAGGGATTGCCCCCAGGGTGTTGATTTTGACTTTGACTCTGGATTTTACAGCCCCCACAGGGGGTGTGGGGGCTGTAAAATTTAAAATAAAAATCCAAAGTCCTGGGGGTAATCCCTTAAGCCCCATTTTTTCTTTCAATAGTTTTTTTGAATGTCAACCGTCCCCGGAGATATTCTCGTTAAAGATGGATCCCACCCTATTTTCTTGGTCACCATGAAACCAAGGTCGCCATGGAATTTTCCTTGCTTTAGGGCTGGGGTTGCTTTCAATAAGGAACCTGGAGACAAGCACAAGAGGTCGCGGTGGTTCGGTACGGGTTGCATTTTACAGGATGGGAGTCTGGGAGTGAACGGTACGCGTCGTATTGCCTTTCAAGGGATGCCTGGAGCCTATAGTGAACAGGCGTGTCGGGAACGGTTTCCCGGAGAACGGTATGTGCCATGTAAAACCTTCGAGGATGTGTTTACCATGGTGGAGGAAGGTTCGGCGGAACTTGGGGTCGTTCCGGTCGAAAACAGCATGGCGGGCGGCATCAGCGACAGCTATGATCTGTTGGCAGCGCATCATCTTCATATCGTTGGCGAATATTATCTCAAGGTCAGCCATTGCCTGCTCGGCATCAAGGGGGCGCGGATCGAAAACATTCATACCGTGGCGTCTCATCCCCAGGCGTTGGCGCAATGTCGGGCCTACATCCGCAAACGGGGATGGAACCGCAATTCGGTCTACGATACGGCGGGTGCCGCTTGTGACCTTGCGGTACGTCGGGAACCCCATGAAGCGGCCATCGCGTCCGAACTGTGTGCCGAGTTGTACGGACTTGATATTTTGATGCGTGACATTCAGGAAAACAAAAAAAATACCACCCGGTTCCTCGTCATTTCACGTACCGAATGGGTTCCGCGGGACGATGGGGCGCATAAAACCAGTCTGTTCTTTGAGGTCAGAAACATTCCCGCCGCCCTGTACAAATGTCTGGGGGGCTTCGCCACCAACAATGTCAACCTCACCCGCCTGGAGTCGCGTCCGATTCCGGGAAAACATTGGAGTTATCATTTTCATCTTGATTTCCAGGGGCGACCGGACGATCCCCACTGTCGGCTGGCCCTGGAGGAGCTGGAGTTTTTCACCAGCAATTATAAAATTCTTGGTTGTTATCCCGAAAGCCCCGATACGATGGATCCCTGATCCAATGATCATCTATCCCGAAATCGATCCCGTGGTATTTTCCATCGGACCGCTTGTGATCCGGTGGTATGGCGTCATGTACAGCCTGGCCTTTCTGTTGGGCTGGCCGCTGTTGCAGATTCAAGCGCGCCGCATGTCGTTGACCTTGAGCAGGGAGGAACTGGGCGATTTCATGATCTGGATCCTGGCGGGGGTGATCCTCGGTGGGCGGTTGGGGTACATCGTGTTCTACCAATCTTCCTACTACCTGACCAATCCGGCGGCCGTGTTCAAGATATGGGAAGGGGGGATGTCGTTTCATGGCGGTTTGCTCGGTGTGGCGGTGGCCATCTGCCTGTTTGCCCGAAAAAAAAAGATCCATTGCCTGACCCTGGGAGATCTGGTGTCACCCATCGTTCCGGTGGGATTGTTTTTGGGGCGGATCGGCAATTTCATCAACGGTGAATTGTGGGGACGGACTTCCGATCTCCCCTGGGCCATGATCTTTCCCCATTCGGGTCCCCTGCCCCGGCATCCCAGCCAGCTCTATGAAGCGTTCCTGGAAGGGGTGGTGTTGTTTGCCATTCTGTGGTGGATGGGAGCGATGAAAACAAGCCGGGGAGCCCTGTTCGGCATTTTTTTGTTGGGCTATGGCGCGGCCCGGTTCGTGATCGAATTCTTCCGCGAACCCGATGCCCATCTGGGATTGCTCTCCATGGGATTGAGCATGGGTCAATGGTTGTGTGTCCCGATGGTATTGGCGGGGATCATCCTCATTCACGGGGCGAAGCGGCAGGTTTGACGGTGGATGCCCAAAGCGGTTTGAAGCAGTTTGCCGAATCCCTGCCCGATGGGCCGGGGGTCTATCGGTTCCTGGATGAACAGGGACGGGTGGTCTATGTCGGCAAGGCCAAAAGCCTGAAGAAAAGAACGGGATCCTACTTTTCCGGTACCCATGCACCTCGGGTTGCGGCCATGTTGCGTCAGGCCCGGTCGTTGGAATTCACCCTGACCGGAACCGAAAACGAGGCGTTGATCCTCGAAGCCAACCTGATCAAGCAGTTCAAGCCCCCCTATAATGTGTTGTTGAAGGATGACAAATCCCATCCCTATCTCCACCTGAATGTCGGACATCCGTTCCCCAGATTGTCCTTGTACCGCGGAAGCCGCAGGGAAGGCGGGCGGTATTTCGGGCCATATCCTTCGGTACATGCGGTTCGTGATACCCTCAAATGGTTGCAGAAAGTATTTCCAATCCGTCAATGTTCCGATGCACAGTTTGCCAACCGGAGCCGTCCCTGTCTGCAGTTCCAGATCAAACGGTGTACCGGCCCCTGTTGCGGGCGGGAAACACGGGAAGAATATGACCACCGGGTCAAAAGTTTGGTTTCATTCCTGGAAGGGCGTGACAAGACGATTGAACGGGAGATGAAACAGGCGATGTGGGCGGCGGCGGAAGCCCTCGACTTCGAGGAGGCGGCCCGCCTGCGGGATCGGCTGCACTGTCTGGAGCGGGTTCAGGATCGCAGGCGTCTGAATCTGTCACGCGAACTCGACCTCGATGCAGCAGTCGTCCTGAAACAGGACGGGGTGGTGGTGGCCATGTTTTTGTTCGTGCGCCATGGACTCCTCCTGGGTTCTCGCGGTTTCTTTCCCGAAAATGCGGCGGAAGTGGCGGTCGAAGAGGTGATGGGATCGTTTCTGGCCCAATATTATTCCAATCCGGAAAACCGGTTTGGTCAGGGCTCCGGGGGAAAGGATGCCACCTGGCCGCCACCCGAAATCCTGATCAATGTCGATCTGCCCGATCAGGAGTGGTTGGAGGCGGTGCTGACCCGTTTACGGGGATCGTCGGTGCGCATGCTGCGCCCGCTTCGGGGTGAAAAACGAACTTTGCTGGAAATGGGTGAAAAAAACGCCGGCGAACTGCTGTTGCGGCGGATCGGCGTCCAGAACGCCCGTGGTCGGGAACTGATGCAACTGGCCCGCATCCTGGAAATGGATCAGGTTCCCGAACGGATTGAGGCGTATGATATTTCCCATTTCCAGGATGCCCAACCTTCGGGCTCCCGGATCGTCTTTTCGGCAGAAGGGTTCCAGAAACATGCCTACCGCCGTTACGCCATTCAGGATGAAACGCTGCCGGATGATACGGCTCGCATGGCAGAAGTCCTTTCGCGGCGGTTGTTGGCCCTGAAACAACCTGAAGGCGCTGATGAACAGGAGATCGCCGCACAGTGGCCTGATCTGATCCTCTTGGACGGCGGGTTGGGTCAGCTCAATGCCGTCCTGGAGGTTGCCGACGAATTACAGGTGGATGGGATTCAGTTTTGCGCCATCGCCAAAGGGCCCCAGAGAAATGCGGGCAGGGAAAGACTTTTCTTGCCGGGAAGGGATGCGCCGATTATACTGCCGCACGATGCGCCGGTTTTGTTGCTGTTACAAAATATCCGTGATGAAGCTCATCGATTTGCCATCGGCTTTCACCGCGTTCGCAGAAAGAAGGAATTGCGTCGCAGTCTGCTGGATGACATACCAGGAATCGGTTCAAAGAAAAAACAAGCGCTTTTGCGTCGGTTCGGTTCCGTAAAGGCCCTTTGCGAGGCTGATATCGATTCTTTGATGACCGTCGAAGGTATTTCCATGGAACTTGCCCGGCGTATCGAACAGCACTTGAAAAAATGATCTGCAAAAATGATCTTTCGGATGAATCATGGTCTGGAATCTTCCCAACTCCCTGACGGCACTGCGGATTGCCCTGATTCCGTTTTTCGTCGGTTGTACCTACGTTCCCGGTCGCTGGGGTCTGATCCTGTCAACCGCCTTCTTTGGCTTGGCGGCTTTGACCGACTGGGCGGATGGCTATTTCGCCCGACAGCACGGTTTGGCCACCAGTTTCGGGCGTTTCTTCGATCCCATCGCCGACAAACTTCTGGTCATCTCCGCCTTGGTCCTCCTGGTCGGTCTGCAACGGGCACCGTTACTTTTGGTGATGATTACACTTGCAAGAGAGGTCATGGTCATGGCATTACGTGAGCGGATGGCGGGGCTTGGACTGCCCGTGTCGGTTTCCCGTGGGGCCAAGTGGAAAACGGGATTTCAAATGACCGCCATTTTGATGTTGCTGGTGCAGAATGGGTTGATGGATATCCCACTCCAACACATCGGACTTTTTTTCCTTTATTTATCAACCACTTTCTCATTGTGGTCTGGTTTTCGTTATTTTGTGGAAGCATGGCCTGTAATTCAAAAGAATAATTAAAACAACGGAATTAATCTACTTGACGTGCATCGATCAATTTATTAGATTATGCGCTCCAAAGGATGATGGATCGAACGCTCTGCAACTGGCTGCATGGAATTTGGCAGAACGTGAGACAGGATGTCGTGATGCGGGAGTAACTCAGGGGTAGAGTGCAACCTTGCCAAGGTTGACGTCGAGGGTTCGAATCCCTTCTCCCGCTCCAAATCATGGCCGGGTGGCGAAGTGGTCCAACGCAGAGGTCTGCAAAACCTTCATTCGTGGGTTCAAATCCCACCCCGGCCTCCATTAGATACGGCTGTCTTGTTTCAAGACACCGTTGTATTGTATAGATATTTTATAATCGGTTATTTTTGCGGGAGTAACTCAGGGGTAGAGTGCAACCTTGCCAAGGTTGACGTCGAGGGTTCGAATCCCTTCTCCCGCTCCAAATCATCTTTCATTTCATTCAACGATGCCTTCTCCAATCAAACAATCCAAACAATCACGGCTTGGCGGTTCTGGAATGGGTGGATGGGCATCCGACCCGGGTGTTGGCTCGTGCGCCTTTGGTTCGTGCGGATGGGATGGACCCGGTGTGGCCGGTGTGGCCGGTGTGGCCGGTGTGGCCGGTGTGGATAAATGGGCCTGGTGGTCCGTACGATGCCCGATACCCGGGGCGCCATGCTTGAGATGATCATCAAGGGTGGTGTCGTCATGGTGCCCATCGGGATCTGTTCCGTGGTGGCCCTTGCGATCATCATCGAACGGATCTGGGCCTTGCGCAGGGGACGGGTCATCCCGGAACGGGCGGTCAAGGAGATTTCAACCCTGGTGCGCCGGGGTGAACTCGACAGGGCCATGGCGGTGTGTGTGCAGTGCGATTGTACCTATGGCCGGATCGTTTTGAGTGGGTTGCGCCTGGCGGGCGAGCGGCGCAGTGTCATCAAGGAGGCGGTGGAGGAGTGTGGTCGGATTGAGGTCATCCACCTTGAACGGTATCTCACCTTGTTGGGAACCATCGCCGCCATTGCGCCGTTGTTGGGTTTGTTGGGAACGGTGACGGGTATGATCGATGTGTTTTCCGTCATTTCGGTACAGGGGGTCGGTGACCCGGGTGCTTTGGCGGGTGGGATCGGCGAGGCACTCTATACGACGGTGGGGGGACTGGTGGTGGCGATTCCAGCCCTGGCGTTCCACCGCTATTTCAACAGGACCATTGATCGCCATGTGGCTGAATTGGAACAGTTCACCTTGACGGTGGTTGAACACATCAAATCGGAAAACTGAAACTGTGCGCAAGGGGATGAAATTCAGGCGTGGCACCGAGCGTTCAGTGACGTTGGACATCACGCCGTTGGTCGATGTGGTATTTTTATTATTGATTTTTTTTATGGTTACGACCAGTTTCAGTCCGCAACAATTGATGGAGATTGATCCTCCGAAGGCCAGGACGGGAGCTGAAATTGAAGGAAAACCGGCTTGGATCAATATTGCGGTTGACAAAGCGGGGCATTTCCTCATCAACGGTGTTGCGGTAGAGGCATCGTTGTTTCGGAAAGAACTTCTTAACGCCACTGGCGGTCACAGTGAACGGTTGATCGCGGTGGAGGCGGACAAGGAAACACCCCATGGCGCAGTGGTGTTCGCCCTGGATGAGGCCCGTTTTGTGGGTGCCAAACGGTTGGCCATCACAATACATCCGGTATCGGATCAAGATTCCTCTGCGGGTCCGACCCAGGGGAATTTTTAAGATTTGAAAGGCAGGAAAACATGTTTCACACCGATGAACGGGCAGCGATTTTTATCGATGGGTCCAATCTCTATGCCGCCATTCGCTCTTTGGGGTTTGATTTTGACTATAAAAAGCTGTTAATTTACTTTCAAAAGCGCTGTCGCCTGGTTCGCGCCTATTATTACACTGCCCTCGGGGATGATCAGGAATACTCTCCCATTCGTCCCCTGGTTGATTGGTTGGCATATAATGGATTTGCGGTGATCACCAAGCCAATCAAGGAATATGTCGATCCGGTGACGGGGCATAAGCGGACCAAGGGTAACATGGACATTGAAATCGCTGTGGGAATGTTGCGGATGGCCCCTTATTATGATCATGCCGTCCTTTTTTCCGGCGATGGCGATTTTCGCAGTGTGGTGGAAGCGGTGCAGGATCAAGGCAAACATGTGACGGTGATCAGTTCTTTGTTGACACAACCACCCATGATTGCCGACGAATTGCGTCGCCAAGCCGACGATTTCATGGAGTTGAATGATATTAAGGATGAATTGATTCGCGGAAGCCACGGTCACCATTCTTGATCGTACGATGTTTGAAAGGCTTGCCGGGTTGTTCCCGTCGGAAGCGTGGTCATGCCGGTCAAATGGCTTATCGTGACTTAAGATGGGCCTATACTTGCATGACAATAAAGAACGCCAGGTTGGCGTGCAGCACGGTGACCTGGAAATGGACGGCCCATCCGGATTGGACTGGTTGATCAGGGATTGGTAGAACTGGAGTTGGGTGAATCATGGTACCAGCTGGTCCAAACTGGAAGTGTTGTAGGAAATTGGGTCAGGGATGACGGAGTATACGGGCCGATGTTTTTTCTCGACGTGTCCATTTATTTGTCTGCCACACATAACCCAAGGAATTGAGTGATGGGTAAAATTGCCTTTTTGTTTCCGGGCCAGGGAGCCCAGGATGTGGGAATGGGTCACGAGCTGGCCCAACTCGGTGGTTCGGTTGCCGACCTGTTCAAACTGGCGGATCAGGTTGTTGACTTTCCCTTGACGCGGTTGATGTTCGAGGGGCCGAAGGAAAAACTGACGTGGACGGAAAATGCGCAACCCGCCCTGGTGACCACCGGTTTGGCGGCGATGACACATCTGACGGAAACGACCGGGTTGCAACCCGACTATGTCGCGGGTCACTCTTTGGGTGAATATGCTGCCATCGCAGCGGCAGGTGGATTTTCTGCGGCGGATGCCATTCGCCTGGTGCGGTTGCGTGGTCAGTCGATGCGTGAAGCGGTTCCTCCCGGAAAGGGATCGATGGCGGCCATGATGAACATGGAGATTGCCGCGGTGGAGGAAGTGTGTCGCGAGGCGGCCAGCGAAACAGGCAAGGTGTGTGTCCCGGCCAACTATAATACATCGGCCCAGATCGTCATTTCAGGTCACAAGGAAGCGGTGGATCGTGCGTTGGAACTGGCCAAGGCCAGGGGGGCACGTCGTTGTGTAGCCCTGGTGGTGGCGGCTCCGTTCCATTGCCCATTGATGGAACCGGCGGCCCGGGTGATGGAACGGGCCTTGGCGGAAACCGAAATTCATGACCTTCGTGTGCCGCTCATCGCCAATGTGACCGGAAAGGAAGTGCAGCGTGCTGCCGAGATCCGGGAACTCCTGGTGGAGCAGGTGACGGCTCCGGTCCGTTGGATGGACTCCATGGAACGCCTGTTGGAACTGGGCGTGGATACCTTCATTGAATTGGGAACCGGACGGGTGTTGTCGGGCATGCTCAAACGGATCGCAAGCGATGCCCGGATTCATGGCGTGAATGTCCCTGGCGACATCGAATCCATTCAGAAAGATGACGTGTTGATGGGGAGAATGTCGGCACAAAGGGCGACTGCGTGATGGAAGGGCGTGTTGCAATTGTGACCGGTTCCAGTAGCGGCATCGGTCGGGTCATTGCCAGGCAAATGGCGGCGCGCAAGGCCAGATTGATGCTGATCAGCAATGAACCGCAAGCCATCATGGAAGCATTGGCGGAAGTGCGTGTCGATTCTCCGGATTCAATCGCCACCGCCGCCGATGTGACCAACCTGGATGATCTGACACGGGTGGTCGATCAGGTCATGGATGTCTTTGGCAGGGTTGATATTCTGGTCAACAACGCGGGGATTACGCGGGACAATCTGATGATGCGCATGAAGGATGACGAGTGGGACAGCGTGCTCGCGGTCAACCTCACCAGCATCTTCCGCCTGACCCGAATGGTCATCAAACACATGATGAAGGCCCGTTACGGTCGGATCGTCAATATTGCCTCGGTCGTGGGTCTGACGGGTAATCCCGGGCAGGCCAACTATGCCGCTTCCAAGGCAGGATTGATCGGGTTGACCAAAAGTTTGGCGGCTGAGGTTGCATCACGCAAAATCACCGCCAATTGTGTTGCGCCCGGCTTTATCCGATCCGCCATGACAGACAAGTTGAATCTTAAGGCAAGTGAGGCTATTCTCTCCCGGGTTCCAATGGGGGAGATGGGGACACCCGAGGACGTGGCCAATGCCGTTTGTTTCCTGGCTTCAGATTCAGCCCGTTATATTACCGGTGAAACCTTGCATGTAAATGGGGGAATGTATATGGGTTGACCTGGAATGCGTCGTGACTCCAGGTTGAACGACATGTTGGACATCATCCTTTAAACAGGGGAACATAAAATAATGAGTACTATTGCCGAGAGGGTTAAAAAAATTGTAATCGAGCAGCTTCAGGTTGAACCGGATCAGGTGACCGATGACGCCAACTTCGTTGATGATCTTGGTGCCGACTCTTTGGATACGGTGGAACTGGTCATGGCGTTGGAAGAAGAATTCGGCATGGAAATTCCAGATGATGCGGCGGAAAAGATTCAAACCGTCCGTCAAGCCATTGAATTTATCGAAAAACATTCCTCCTGACCGTGTCATCAGTATCTTCTCCTTGCGGGGAGGAGCG
This sequence comes from Magnetococcales bacterium DCbin4, assembly GCA_002753735.1. Lineage (GTDB taxonomy): Bacteria > Pseudomonadota > Magnetococcia > Magnetococcales > UBA8363 > UBA8363. The sequence goes on along the minus strand of PEAN01000006.1, from coordinate 18,518 downwards.
GTTTGCAACAAACAGGGAGAACCAGGAACGTGAACCGTCGAGTGGTCATAACAGGTCTTGGGTTGGTTACCCCTCTTGGCGTGGGTACCCGGGAGACGTGGTCCGGTTTGATTGCGGGGCGTTCCGGAATCGGAACGATCACCCGATTTGATGCCACCGATTATGCCAGCCGGATTGCTGGTGAATGCCGGGACTTCAAATCGGAGGACTGGGTTGATAAAAAAGAACTCCGCAAGATGGATCTTTTCATACATTTTGGGGTGGCTGCGGCACAAATGGCTTGGAAGGAATCAGGGATTGTGGTGACCGAGGAAAACGCCCATCGTATCGGCGTGACCATCGGCTCCGGAATCGGAGGTCTGACGGCGATTCAAAACCAAGCCATGGTGCTTAAGGAAAAAGGGCCGCGGCGGATTTCTCCGTTTTTCATACCCATGTCCCTGATCAACCTGATTTCGGGTCATGTGGCGATCCTTTATGGATTAAAAGGTCCCAATCATGCGCCGGTCACGGCGTGTGCCACGGGCAATCATGCCATCGGCGATGCCATGGCCATGATTCGGCGGGGGGATGCAGATGTGATGCTGGCCGGTGGGGCGGAAGCGGCCATCTGTGAACTGGGGGTTGGTGGTTTTGCCGCCGCCAAGGCCCTTTCCACGCGCAATGATGCGCCAACTCAGGCTTCCCGGCCTTGGGACAAGGATCGCGATGGCTTTGTCATCGCCGAAGGGGCGGGGGTCATGGTGTTGGAAGAGATGGAGATGGCCAAAAAAAGAGGCGCGGTCATCTATGCCGAGGTTGTGGGATACGGCATGTCCGGGGACGCCCACCACATTACTGCTCCTTCGCCTGATGGCTCAGGTGCGACCACCTGCATGCAGAATGCGTTGCGGGATGGCCAGGCAGATCTGGATCTGGTTCACTATATCAATGCCCATGGGACTTCGACCCCGTTGGGTGATGTGGTGGAAACCGTTGCGATGAAACGGGTGTTTGGTGAAGCTCGGGCTAAAAAGCTCATGATCTCATCGACCAAGTCGATGACGGGCCATTTGTTGGGTGCAGCGGGCGGGGTGGAGGCAATTTTTACGGCGTTGGCCCTCTATCACAAACAGGTTCCGCCCACCATCAATCTGGATAATCCCGATCCTGAATGTGATTTGGACTATGTTCCCCATACGGCTCGCGATGCCGATATGGAGTATGCCCTGACCAACTCGTTTGGTTTCGGTGGTACCAACTCCAGCTTGTTGTTGAAGCGTTTTCGTTGAACAACGGGTGGCTTGCGAAAGGAGTTTCCATCGCGCTGGCGATAGCAATTGTTTTTTCGGGAGCGGTGGGGATTGACTTCTATTTCTTTGTCAATCGCCCCGTTCCTGAAACAAAAACTGTAGTGATCCCTAAGGGATTCAATCTACATAAGGCAGCGCAAGCTTTGGAAGCGGAGGGGGTGATCTCTTCCGCTTTTTGGTTATTGGTCTTGGCCAGGCTGACCGACCAGGGGCGGGTTCGCGCTGGCGAGTATCGTTTCGAGCAGGGGGGATTGCCTGGCACCGTCCTCAAGCAACTGCAGACGGGTCTCGGTATCCTGGAGTATCGTTTTGTCGTGCCAGAGGGGCTTTCTGCCAGGGAAATCGCTGCGTTGATGGTGAAGCAGGGGTGGAAGGAAGCTCCGGATTTGTTGTCAGATCCCCATTGGGTCGCGCAAATGCATTTGGAGGGGGGCAGTGTCGAGGGATGGTTGTTCCCCAGTACCTATTTCTATCGCCGCGATGATACGGCGGTCGAGATCCTCCGTCGAATGATCGAGCAGAGCCGGAAAATTTTGCAGCAGGAGTGGGAAGGGCGGCCAAAGGAGTTTGCGTTCCCTCCTTATCAGGCATTGATTCTGGCCTCAATCGTCGAAAAGGAGACGGGGCAGGGGACGGAACGACCTTTGATTTCGGGGGTGTTTCACAATCGTCTCAAACGGGATATGATGCTTCAGAGCGATCCCACGGTCATTTATGGGATTGCCGGTTTCGATGGCAACATCACCCGCAAGCATTTGAACACACCGACGCCGTATAATACCTATACCCGCAAGGGATTACCGCCAACGCCCATCTGTAATCCCGGTCAGGCATCGATTCATGCCGTTTTCCATCCCGAGCCAACGAAAGCGCTTTATTTTGTTGCCACGGGCAATGGTTCGCATGTTTTTTCATCGACTTTGGAAGAGCATGAGCGGAATGTGGATCGATATCAGCGTCAGGGCAGACGTGTTCCATGATGTTGGCGGAGGCAGGGCAGGGTGGCATCATGACGGTGCCCAAGGGGGGATTCGTCTCCTTTGAGGGGGGAGATGGTTCCGGCAAATCGACCCAGGCTTTGCTTTTGGTGCAACGTCTGAAACAATCGGGCCACAGGGTGGTCCATACCAGGGAACCGGGAGGGTGTTGGTTCTCGGAGCAACTCAGGCAACTCCTGGTATCGGGCGCGCCAGAAAAAATCAATGATAAAACTGAATTGCTGCTGATGACGGCGGCACGTATCGAACACGTCCGCCAGTTGATCGAGCCTGCGTTGCGCCAGGGTCAGTGGGTGGTGAGTGATCGTTTCCTGGACAGTACTTTGGCTTATCAGGGATTTGGTCGGGGGATGGATCGCTGTTTTTTGGATCTTTTGCAGCAATGGGCCATCGGTGGATTGGTTCCACGGTTGACCTTTCTGCTGCTTTTGGAACCCGAGGAAGGTTTACGGCGTTCCATTGAAAAACGCTCTTCGGAGCAGGTGCGGGAGACCCGCTTTGAACAGGAAGGGATTGCGTTTCAGCGCCGGGTCAACGCGGGGTTCGTGACCCTTGCCAAGGAAAGTCCGTCCCGGTTTCGTGTGATTGATGCCACTGATTCCAGGGAACACATCGCCCGGAAGGTATGGGTGGCAGTACAGGAGGTTTTTTCCCACGTTGAATGAAATTCTGGGTCATCAAGAGGTGATACGGGGGTTGCGTGCGGGATTGGCAACGGGGACGATGCCACATGCCTCCCTGTTCATTGGCCCTTCCGGGGTGGGAAAGGCGACCGTTGCCCAGGCATATGTCCGGTCTCTTATGTGTCCGGTTACGCGTGGTGGGGAAACCTTGGGTGGATGCCAACGGTGTGAGGTTTGCCATAAAATTGATGTCCGATGTCATGCGGATTTGCAATGGGTGGAAAAGGAAGAGGGGAAAACCCGGATTTCCATCGATCAGGTTCGGGAATTGTCCCGTTTTTTATCGTTGACCCCCATGGAGGCGGAATGGAAGGTGGCGATTGTCGATGATGCGGCGGAAATGAATGCCGCCGCCGCCAATGCCTTGCTGAAAACCCTGGAAGAACCGCCCGCCAATTCCATTCTGGTCCTGATTACCAGTCGTCCGGGGATCTTGTTGCCAACCATTCGTTCCCGTTGCGTCAAACATGATTTTCAATCCTTGTCCAAGGTGGATTTTTTCCGGATTCTCCAGGCGAAGGTCGGATTGGCGGAGGATCGGCTGGATGCGGTGATGCACTATTCGGAAGGCAATCTCGGGTTTGCCTTGCAATTCGTCAAGGATGGCCAATTGGTGGAATGTGATCGCCTTTCGTCGGAACTGGATGGTTTGTTGCGTGAGGGACGTTTGGCATCATTGTGCAATTTTGCAGAAAATTGGTCTCAGGCCAACGTGCATCTGGTTCAGTTCGGGGTTCGCAGATGGTTGATGGAACAAGTACGGGAGCGGGTCCATGAGGGGGAGCGGCCCGACCAGGTACGGGCATGGTTGTCGATCGCAGCGTTTGCCAATGAAATGTTTACTCTGGCCGAGACGTTCAATGTCAACAGACGTTTGCTGCTTGAGGGTATATTGATCAAGATTCTGCGTATTTCGGGAGCAGTTCTTTGAGTGATGATCTTGAGGATGATCGGAAAGATTCCGCCCACCAACCCCGGTTGGATGACCTTCATGGGGATTGGGAACATGTGGAACACGTCGATGCCGTGACCGACACCACGGACGAACAAGAAGAGGCTGTGGTTGTGCGTGAAGATGCCGCAGATCGGGAGGAACCGCCGCCATCGACGATGGAAGAGATCAGTTCGTCTCCTCTGGAGAACGAAGCCAGGCAGGATCATCGCCCGGTGTCATCCCGTTCGGGACGCGGGGAACGGCGCATCCTGGGGATTCGTTTGCAGGGATCCAGCATGGTGTATCGATTGGTGGCGGGCTTGCCCGATCTGACTTCCGGTGATCGTCTGCTGGTGCAAACGAGGGAAGGCGAATCGGAAGGGCAGGTCGTCTTTGTGTCCAATACCGTTTATTCCGGCAAGAATGATCCGCGTAAACCCTACCCCGGCCGTATTGTCAGGATTGTCCGCAAACTTGGGGAGAAGGAAGCGGAACAAGGACGTGATCGGCTCGAAAAAGAACTCAAGGCCAAGGTGTTGGGTCGGGAATTGATCCGGCAGGCCCAACTGCCGATGAAACTGTCGCGCGTGATCTATCAACCGGGTGGAACCAAGGCGATCTTTTATTTCACTTCCGAATCACGGATCGATTTTCGTGATTTGGTCAAAACCTTGTCCGACCAGTTGGGTATTCGTGTGGAAATGCGGCATGTGGGTGTGCGTGATGAAACCCGGATGCTGGGGGGGGTGGGACATTGTGGCAAAGATTTTTGCTGTTCCCAATATTTGCAGAAATTTCATCCGGTCTCGGTGCGGATGGCCAAGAATCAGGATCTATCATTGAATCCGGATGGTATTTCCGGGGTTTGTGGTCGCCTGATGTGTTGTTTGGCCTATGAGAATGATACCTACGTCCACCTTAGAGAGTCATTGCCATCACCGAAGAATAGTTATTGGACCCGGGATGGCCGGGAGGTGGTGATTCGCAGCGTGCAACCGTTGCGTGGGAATGTGACTTGCCAGTTTGCCGATGGCACGCGGGAAAATTGTCCGGCGACCGATCTGTTACCCGAAAGACCGGCGACTGCACAGGTTCCATCGCCGCAGGAACCCCTTGAGGAACCACGGGAAGAGGAGGTGGTCCTCCAGACGCCTCCGGTCGTCACCGAACCGGAGGAAATACCACGCATGCCGGAGGAGGGGGTTGAACGTGGGGAACCCAAACGGCGCTCGAGGAAGAAAAGAAACCGCAAAAAATCTTCTGCCGTGCAGGGAGTGGCTGGAGCGGTCGAAGCAATGGATCAACGGGAGCGGCAAGGCGATTTGCCATCCATGGGTCATGAAGCGGTTGTTGGGGCCGGGGATCGAGGCAACACGCCGCATGTGGCGAAAAAGCGTCGTCGGAGAAGAAAAAAACCTTCAGGTCCAAGGGAAACGCCAGCACCGACCCCTTAAGGGAGAGACGGCCCTGACTTTTAATCAAGTCCTTCGGGTGTTATGATGGGGCGGTCATGCCGGAATGATCATGAAGGGGCATATGATTCCGGAGAAACCTAAACTTTAAACAGGGTCGAGAAGGGGCTGTCCGCGATGCGATCTGTTTCCATCTTCGCCGTATTTGTGCTTGTCGTTCTTCTGGTGGCCGCGCTCAGGCCCGAGGCGCTGGTCCCAGGCCAGTTGCTCACATGGCTCGAAAAAAATCATGAACCCCTTTCAGGGGTTGTCTTACTGCTCAAAGAAAACCATGAAAACCTGTTGTGGGCGGCTTTGGCGCTTGCCATTGTATTGCTGCCTGCCATTTTCGTGATCAAACCCGCCAAGGGAACCACAAAATCGCCCAAAGCCCGGGCCGAAGCGGTCCGACCCCAGGCGGAGCTTCCCGGGACGGAACGTTGCGAAGCGGAAATTGTCGCATTTCTCGGCGTCCTTCAGGAAAAGGGACGACTGGTCGATTTTTTGATGGAAGAGATTGTTTCCTACGAAGATGCCCAGGTGGGTGCGGCGGCCCGGGTGATCCATGAAGGATGTCGCGGTGCCTTGAAGGAACATTTTGATATTGTTCCGGTATGCAACGAAAATGAAGGATCGAAAGTTGTCGTTCCCGCCGGTTTTTCTTCGGATACTTATCAACTCCTGGGAAAAATTACGGGTGAACCCCCTTTTACCGGAACCCTGGTGCATAAAGGATGGAAAACCGAACGGGTCAAGCTGCCGCGGACCCTCAAGGATCAGGGGGGACGGTTGTCTGCCATTGCCCCTGCCCAGGTCGAACTCAAATGATTCCCGGGGGTCATGAATTTTTGATCCTGTCGATTGCTTGCCGGTGTTCATTCCAACCATGAAGCCATCTCCCATGACCCATCGATTCATCCTGGGGATTGATCTGGGAACCAGCAACAGCGTCATTGCCGTTGCCGATCCTGAGATCGGATCAACTGTCATTGCCCCTGTGACGCAAATTCTTGGCGCCAACAAGATTGGGGAGAAAGAGACGCTCCCTTCCGCCCTGTATCTGCCACACAATGATGAATTTCCCGCCTCGGCGATTCAATTGCCTTGGCAGGTCGAAACCGCGCGTTCCCACATCATCGGCCATTTTGCCCGTGATCATGGCGCGTTGGTCCCTGACCGGCTGGTGGTATCGGCCAAATCATGGCTTTCCCATCCCCAGGTCGATCCGAAGGCACCGATCCTGCCTTGGGAATCGGAACTTTCCGACATTCGCATCTCACCGTTTGAATGTTCCCGACTGATTCTCAAGGCGATCAGTGAAGGTTTTGTCCATGCCCAATCCTTGCAGGGGACGAACCGTGATCTTCAAGAGGGCCAGGTGGTCCTGACGGTTCCCGCATCCTTTGACGAAGTTGCCAGAACTCTGACCGCCCAGGCGGCCCGGGAAGCGGGATTGGGTCAGGTTGTCCTGCTGGAAGAACCCCAGGCGGCTTTTTATGCCTGGATGGACCAGGCAGGAAAAGAATGGCGGGAACAGGTACATCCCGGTGATTGCATTCTGGTGGCCGACGTTGGCGGTGGGACCGCCGATTTCAGCATGATTGCCGTGGCGGAAAAAGGGGGGGAACTGCAACTTGAACGCATCAGCGTCGGCGAACACCTCCTCCTGGGCGGCGACAACATGGATCTGGCACTGGCGCATGTCCTGATGGCGCGCCTGGAGGAGGCGGGGAAGCGTCTTGATGAATGGCAATTCCTGGCTTTGACCCATGCGGCGAGCCGGGCCAAGGTACGCCTGTTCGAGGACGACAGCCTGGAAGATGTTTCCCTCGCCATCCCTTCTCGTGGGGCGAGTCTGTTTGCCAAAACCATTACCGTCAAGTTGGATCGGGATACCCTGACCCAGGTGATCATGGAAGGGTTTTTCCCCAAGGTGGCGGTGACCGATCTCCCCAGGGAGGACCGTACTGCCGGGCTGAAGGAATTCGGACTCGCTTATGCCGCCGATCCGGTCATCAGTAAACAACTGGCGCGATTCTTGACCCGAAGCCTTGCCAATGTTCGTTCCAATCCCGCGCTTCAGGCGATGGTCCCTGCCGACGCCATGTTGGAAACCATCCTGGCCCCGACCGCAGTATTGTTCAACGGTGGCGTTTTCAAGGCCCAACCTTTGCGGCAAAGGGTATTGGAGCTGCTTTCTTCCTGGCGTGGTGCACCGGTCCGGTTGTTGGAGGGGTTCCAACCCGATCTGGCGGTTGCCCGAGGGGCGGCCATCTATGGTCATTATCGCCAAACCGGCAAGGGCATGCGGATCAAGGCGGGAACCGCCCGTTCCTATTATGTTGGACTGGAATCTTCCCGGCCCGCCGTTCCCGGATTCAAACCTCCGGTCAAGGCGTTGTGTGTCGTTCCCCAGGGTATGGAGGAGGGGAGTGAACTGATTGTCGAGGAAAAAGAATTTGGTTTGGTCACCGGTGGAAAGGTCCATTTCCGTTTTTTTTCGTCGGCCATTCGGGGCGGCGATCTGGCAGGGGTGATTCTTCCCAATGCAGAGCGCGATCTGGAGGAGACCCATTCCCTGGAACTTGAACTGCCGCAATTGCCCGATCTGTCGCCGGGACAAATGGTTCCGGTCCGGATCAATGCGGTGGTGACCGAACTGGGAATCCTGGAACTTTGGATGAGACATACCCGTTCGGAGCAAAAATGGAAGATTGAATTCCAGGTACGGACCGAATAGTCTCAAATTATTAATATAAAAAAGGGGTCTGGGGGATTGCCCCCAGGACTTTGACTTTAGATTTTGACTTTGTTTTTACTTCCCCCACAGGGGGTTTGGGGGACGAAGTCCCCCAAGGTTCTTCTTTTATGGTTTTGATCGATCCTTGAAGTCAAAACCTTGGGGGACTTCGTCTTCCAAACCCCCTGTGGGGGATATAAAACCAAAATCAAAGTCAAAATCAACACCCTGGGGGCAATCCCTTAAGCCCCATTTTTTCTTTTAATAATTTTTTTGTCAAACGCATGGAATATCAATAATAATCTTTAAGGGTTGTCATGTCCCAGGCCCGTTTCAGCATCGGTATCGATCTTGGCACCACCAGCAGCGTCATGGCCTACCAACCCCTCCAGGGGGGGAGCGGCAGTGAGGTGTTTCCCGTTGTCCAATGGCTTTCAAGGGCGCATGTCGGTGAATCTTCCACGCTGCCTTCCTTCCTGTATCTGCCCGAGGCGGCATTGTTGCCCCAATATGCCGGCAAGGGGGCGGGCAAGGATTCATGGATCATCGGCCACCTGGCGCGTGCCCAGGCGACCCAATCCCCCGGTCGGGTGGTCCACTCGGCCAAGTCCTGGTTGTGCCACCATGCCGCTGACCGCACTGCACCGTTTCTCCCCTTTGCTTCCGAAGAGATCGGTCATCAGGAAAAAATATCCCCTCTGCGTGCCCTGGCGCTGATCCTCAACTATTTCAGCGGGGTGTGGAATGACCGCTTTGCTGCTTCTGGTGATGATTTTTCATTCGAGAATCAAAGTATTACCATTACAGTTCCTGCATCGTTCGACGCGGTGGCGCAACGCTTGACCCTGATGGCAGCCCGGGAAGCGGGGTTTCCCAAAGGGGTCCGTTTGATCGAGGAACCCCAGGCGGCATTTTATCGTTGGTTGGAGCGTCATCCGACCCAGGAAGCATTGTGGTCGGGCCTCCCCGGGGAGCGGCAGCAGGAGTGTTGTGTCCTGGTGGTGGACATCGGTGGCGGGACTTCCGATTTTTCCCTGTTCGCCCTTGAACGGCAGCCGGGGAAACCACCCTCCATTCGCCGTGTTGCCGTCAGCGAACACATCCTCCTGGGCGGCGATAATATCGATCTGGCCATCGCCCACCAGTTGCAACCCCGTCTCGTCGGCGACGAGGGGCAATTAACCGGGCAGCAATGGGACAACCTGGTAGCCCGTTGTCGCGACCTGAAGGAAAAGGCGCTGGCGGTCGAGGGTCCGCTGGATGAATTTTTCAGCCTGTCCATTTCGGGACGGGGATCGTCCTTGCTGGCCAGCGCCATGTCGGCCCGCATGACCCGAGGTGAAATTCACCAGATTCTATTGGATGGATTCTTTCCCGAATGTACACGCGATGCGCTGCCGGAGACCCCCCGTGGCGCATTCAAGGAGTGGGGACTCCCCTATGCCGCTGACAGCGCCATGACCCGTCATTTGGCTGCCTTTCTCAATGGCCAACCCCGGGTGGATGCGGTTTTGTTCAATGGCGGCTCCCTGATTCCCCAGTTTCTCCGTTCCCGTTTGTTGCAGCACATCGCCCATTGGCAGGAGGGTGGTCAACCGCTGTCTTTGGAAAATCCGGAACCCGACTTGGCGGTTGCCCTGGGTGCGGCACGTTATGGCCGCATTCTCCACGCCAAGGAACACCGGATCGAAGGAGGGGCACCGCGTGCCATTTTCATGGAAGTGCACCGCAAAGGGGAAAAAAATGAGAAAAAATCGGGTCCCCCCTCCCTGGTGTGCATCCTCCCCCGAGGGGCCAAGAGTGGTGAACGGTTCGACATGACCGATCTGCCCTTGTCACTGCACATCAATCGTCCGGTCCGGTTCCAAAGCCATTATGCATTGCGGGGCGGAAAAATGACCGCTGGCAGTCTTGTCGATTGGAATGAAAAAGAATTTCATCCTTTGACGGCATTGGAAACCATTGTGCAACTGGATGAAACGACGGCAAACCGGTTTGGAAAAACCATTCCGGTCACCATCAGCGCTGAACAGAATGAATTGGGTCTGCTCCAGGTGGTGTTGCACAGTCAACACCCCGATTTGAAACAATTCTGGCCCCTCGAATTCAATCTGCGTCCGCATGAGGGGGGCGCGGCGAACCGGGGGATTAAGCAGTCAAAATCGGCTGAAGTGACGGCTCAACCCAACGTCGCACCCGAGGCATTGGCGTTGGCCCGGGAACGCATCAAGCAGATGTTTTCCCAGCCGCAAGGCAAACGTGACAAGTTGACGGCCACCCGTTTGACCAAAAATTTGGAAGAAATCCTTGCCCGCCCCAAAGGGGAGTGGAACTGGGTGGTGGTTCGCGGGTTTTGGGAGGTGTTGGCGGGATGTTTCCCTAATCGCTCCCTTTCCATCGATCATGAAGAAACCTGGTTGATCCTGGCAGGCTTTTTTCTGCGTCCCGGCTTTGGTGCCGTCATGGATGAAACGCGCATGGATCACCTGTGGCGGTTTCGGGAAAACGGATCGGCCTTCCCGGGAAAACGGATCCGGTTACAGGAATACATCCTTTGGCGCCGGTTGGCGGGAGGATTGGATCGACAACGACAGGAACGGTTGTTTTCCCCGGAACTTCATGCTTTGCGCACCGCAAAAAGTCCATCGCCAGAATTGATTCGCCTGTCAGGGGCCTTGGAACGGTTGGGTCATGACATCAAAACGGAATTGATCGACCTGTTCATCGAACGGGCTGAAGCATTGCTCAAAAGCAAACAGTATGCGGATCCCTATGTGAATGCGTTGGGATTGTTGCTCAACCGGACCCCGTTGCATGCCGGACCTGAAGTGGTGGTATCCCCCGACAAGGTGGAACAGGCATTTGGGGCATTTTCATCTTTTGATTGGTCGGGTCCTCAAGGTATGGAGATGACCGCATTGTTTCTACAGGCGGCCAGGGTTGTGGATAATCGCAGCTTGGATCTTTCTGGGTCGTTGCGGAAAAAAATTGCTTCCAAGTTGGAAAAATCGGGGGTGTCGTCGTTGAAGGTTTCGCGATTGCTGGAATTCTATCCCGTCGTCCGTGCCGATCAGGTCAGTCTTTATGGTGAATCCTTGCCCCCGGGATTGTTGATCGAGGAGGGGGCATAGGAATCACTATCCGGGGGGGCGGCAGGTGCCATTCCAATCCATCGGAGGCGGTGTTTTCCTGAACCGGCGGATCCGTGTCAGGTAGATTTCACACTGCCGATCTTCTGGATCCTTCTGCAACATTTTCTTGAATCCCTGTTCCGCCAGATCCCATTCCTTTCTGCGGAACTGGGCAATGGTCTTGTGATAGAATTCAAGACGTGAACTCTTCTCGGCACCCACCTGATCCCGGAATCCGACAGGTTCATAGATGGATACCGGTTCATCCGACTCCTCCAGAACGATCAGATCCAATTCCCGAAAAACCATATCTGAAACCGATGCCTTCGTCCTTTTCCCCACCAATACGAGGGTGGAATAGCCCTCAACCAGGGAAATCATCGATTGCACCTGTTGGACAGGTTCTCCAAGGACTTTGAATTCACGATGAAAATCTGATCCCATGACACCGGAGGTCACCGTACCGGTCTGAATGGCGTAGATACACTTGACGACAGGCAAGCCACGCATTTGAAACTCATCTTCAAGTTTTTCCATTTTGGCAATCATGGCCATGACCGCAGACAGGGCATTACGTCCGTGTTTGGCATCATCAACCGGCACTCCCCAGTAGGCGAGGATCGACGCTCCATGGTGCTGGCCCAGGGTTCCCCGGTATTGATGAATGATCTCGGTCAATGGCGTCAGGAAACCATGGATCCATTGCTCCAACTGCCCGGGACTGAGATCGTGTGCCAATCGGTAAAAGTCGCGTACCGACACCATGACCACCGTGGTTTCGCGCTGCTCGCTGCTCGTTGACAAAAGATGTCCGGTCTGGACCAGTTCGTCGATCATTGAGATCGAAAGGTGTTTCCCAAAGCTGTTGCACATTTTGTTACGTTTCAGTGACACGCCAAACCATTCAAACGCAGTGTCGATGAATGTCAGATGCAACATCAACAGCAGCGCCGGAACCAATGGCACCTGCAAGTCCCAGCTTTGCCAAACGTAAAAATTGACGGCCAGCAACACCCATGAAAACACGAAGACCACGGAAAAGCGCCAGATCAGAATAATCCGCGGGAAAAACAATGTGAATACAATACCAATGATCGCCAACAGGGCGACGTCGGTCCATGGATAGAGTGCCGGTCGGCTTTTAAAGGTCCCATCCAACATGCCGCTGATGATGTTGGCGTGAATTTCGACATTTGGGAATCCCTGCTGAAAAGGGGTGATGATGGGTCGGCGCAACTCGCTGCCAATGGAAGATCCAATCAGCACAATGGCGGCATCAAGGGATTGTTTTTCGGGGATTCGTTCAAGAATATCGATGGCGGAAAAGTACGGGAAGCTCCCTTGTTTGCCGCGGTAGGGGACAAATATTCCGCCCTGGGGATCGACGGTAATTCGGTGTTGACCCAGGGCAATCCAATCCAAAGAGGTTTCTTTGGCATTTTGCCGACCGTTGGGACGAAATCCCAGGGTCAATGGGGGATCGCCGAGAATGGCTCGGATGATCCCCAGAGAAAAGGATTGATACAATGCACCATTGAATACTTGCAACAAAGGGATGTTCCGGACAACACCATCGGAATCGACCATCGGATTGTCGAGAAATCCGGCGCCGGAAGCGGCATCCTCGATCTCTGCAATATTGGATGAATAACCAAAAGCCTTGAATGCGTTGATGTCATCATGCCCAAGTTCATGCAAGGTGATGATCGGAGGTGGCAGTTTGCCCGAATCGGCCAGCCCGGAAAATGAGGTTTGCATGAAGTTGAATCCCAGCATGACTGGCCGATCACGCAAACTTTGGGCAAAGGTTCGATCTCGATCCAAGGTGAGGCGAAGCTTGTGAAACTGGGTCAGGAAGATGGAATCCTGACTCAAGGGTCCTTTGGCCAGCGATTCCAGGTAGGGCAAACCCGAAGAGGCATCCGCTTCGGAAAAAACCATGTCGAAGCCCAACACGCCGACGTGATAATGATCGAACAGGGTATCCACCAAGGTTGCCAGTCGGTCACGCGGCCAGGGCCAGGAACCCAATCCCGCCAGGCTTTTTTCATCGATATCGATGATGACAATCCGGGAATCCTTGGAATTGGATGCACTATGACGCACCTTGAAATCGTAGTAGATCGATTCAAGGCGCTCCAGGAAGGGCAGGCGAAAGGCACCGGCACCATGGACCAGGAAAAGAATGGTGGTTCCGATCAGCAACAGATATCGGCCCGTCTGCCAGTGAATCACAAAATCCCCCTCACTGGAAAATACCGTCGGCAATCATGGATCCAGATGCAACCCTGCTGATTGGAAGGGGAAAATACATGGCAACCTTGATGGGGCGCTCAGGGATCATAACCTGGAATTTTTTCAGGAGAAACTTCGTCCATCTGCTTGGGATCCAGATAGGTTTGGGCATATTCCATGTAGACCTTTTCGTCGATGAATACCTTGAACAAATCTGGATCGACGTGTTGATCCTTTTTCATGAACCCCAAGATTTTCAGCGACTCCGAGAGGGTTTTTGCCGGTTTATAGGGTCTGTCGTTCGCAGTCAAGGCTTCAAAAACGTCGGCAATGGCCATGATTCTGGCGCCAATGGACATCTGGTCACGGGTGAGGCCATCGGGATAGCCTTTGCCGTTCATCATTTCGTGATGTGACCCCGCCATTTCGGGAACCCGGCTCAAATGTTTGGGGAAGGGGAGTTTTTTCAACATGTTCTTGGTTGCCACCACATGGTGGTTGATGACTTGTCTCTCTTCGGACGTCAGGGTCCCCTTGGGAATATTCAAATTTTCAATTTCGTTGTCGGTCAGAAAATTCACCTGCTCCCCAACGCCATTGACCCATTGACGCATCCCGATGGCCTTGATCCGGTTTTGGCGCTCAGGGGACATGAATTCACCCCCGATATTGCACTCCCGGACAAAAGCCTGATCCGATTTGATTTGCGCCAGATTTTGCTGCAAGGTCTCCTCCAGGGCGGCAATCCCGCCGGGATCCCCCTGTTGCAGTGCCGCGATCTTCTGCTTCAGAAACTCGATTTCGGCGTCACGTTTCAACACTTCAAATCGGGCGTCCACGGTATGGATCCGATCATGAATTGTCTCAAGTTTCGTGGCCTTGTCAACAACATATTCAGGGGTGACCACCTTGCCGCAATCGTGCATCCACGCCGCGATGCGAAGTTCATAGAAATCTTCTTCCGTGGGGTTGTAATCCTTCAAATCCCCGACATTGCTGCGCGCCGCCGCTCGGGCCAGCATATCCGACAATACCGGAACCCGTTCACAGTGGCCACCGGTGTAGGGCGATTTATCGTCGATGGCGTTGGCGATGGCCTGAATGAATGCTTCAAACAGGTTTTTCAGGTTTTCAATCAGACGCTGGTTCGTCATCGAAATGGCCGCCTGGGATGCCAGGGATTCGGCCAATTGTTGGTCGGCGGCGGAGAATGATTTGATGGCACCCGTGTTGAAATCCTTGGCGTTGATCAATTGCAATACGCCGATGATTTCATTTTCATGATTCTTCAGTGGAACCGTCAAAAATGATTTGGAACGATATCCCGTCATCTGGTCGAATTTTCGGGTTCCTGAAAAATCAAATCCTTCCGCTTCATAGGCATCGGGAATATTGATGGTACAATCGCGCAGAGCCGCCGCCGCCGCAATCATTTGCAGGTTGGGCTGTCCATCCTTGTAGAGGGGAAGGGCGGGGTAGGGGATGCTGACACCCGTTGTGCCACCCATGGCGATTTTGAGCGAATCAGTACGGATGATCTCAAACTTCAAGGTGTTTTCCGCCGTTTTGGTATACATGGTACCCGCATCGGCATTGGTCAGATCCTTCGCCCCAAGAAGGATGTTTTCCAATAGTCTATGGGTATCCCGTTCTGAGGAAAGGGCAATTCCCAGTTGGTTGAGTTTATCGACCCGGGCCAGAAGATTGGCTACATCATGCATGTTCGGTTCCGACGCCGAATGCTGGGAACTTCCGTTTCCATCCAGGATATGGCTTCCGTTCTTGCTTGAGGAATAATCCATATTTGTGTTACCCATATCTTTTATCAACCTGGCGGGCCATTGTAAGGGATGACATACTGATACATTTCAACACACCAGTATACACCCGTCTGCCGGGTTATTCACCTGCCCCAAGTCAAGTTTCACCTGTTTGCCACTTCTCTTCGGAGCGTAACCTTCCCAAAAGGTTCCAATCAAGTCGAAAAGATTATACATTATTTGACAAACCGATACACTAATTTTTTGATTTTCCATGGCCCATGCATCAAACGAACAAAATCATGAATTAACGTAAAATAATGGTTCATATGATATCAATTTAACATAACGTGCCTTATGCGACTTTTCCCCCAAAATCTTTGCCGATAACTTACAGTAACAAGGTCACGCACGTTAACCATGCAGTTGGTCGCATAAGATGTATTATGTTAAATTCGACGGAGCGGACAAAATAATCAACTTGGAATTCAATAATATGCCAGCCATCCATGGAGCCCAGTGGCGTTCCATTTCGATCAAAATGCCCGATTCCAGGTTTGGGTCGGGAAAAACGTTGAAGGAACCTTCCGGGATCTGTTGGTGTTTTTTGCCAATGGCAGGAAACACCACGGTTCCCTAAGTGCTTCATGAAAAATCCCAACCGATTGGCATCGCGAAACCCAACGAACGCGTAACAGGTTCCATTAGTGACCATCCCCTCATGAAGAATCCTTGGATGAAGCAATCCATGCACTTCGACGCACCACAACATGCCACAGATTTCTGCATGTTCCATGTGCGTCGATCTCCCCGTGGAGAACCCTTGGATGAATCTTTGAACGTTCCTCGACATGCAACAGGTTTCCCTTTATGGTACATGCGCGCACTAAAGACCCTTGAGCGGTTCAACGTGTTGAACCGGCAAGGAGAATCTGGAAGCCGTTTAATGGAAGAATCCGATTGTTCTTGCAGTTTCCGTCTCACCCGGGCAAAACAGTGCGGTTGCGTAAGGGGTTCTCGTGTTTTTCCCTGAAAGTCCACGAAGAAACCTTCTGATTGTGTCGTTATTTTCAATAGTCCTGATTGTCCGAAAACCTCTGAGAGCTTTCCCACCATGCGTCCCATCCTGGTTACCAGCGCCCTCCCCTACGCCAATGGATCCATTCATCTGGGTCACCTGGTGGAATATGTCCAGACCGACATCTGGGTCCGATTTCATAAAATTCGGGGTCGGAATTGCCTCTACTTTTGTGCCGATGACACCCATGGAACTCCCATCATGATCCGCGCACGCAACGAGGGGATCACTCCGGAAGCACTGGTCGAGAGAATCTACGTTGAACATAAAACCGACTTCCGGGACTTTCTGATCGGATTCGATCATTACCATTCCACCAACTCTGAGGAAAACAAAATCCTCAGTGAAGAAATCTATCTGGCCAACCGCAAGGCGGGACACATCCATACTGCTTCGGTCATGCAAGCCTATTGTGCCAAGGACGGCATTTTCCTGCCGGATCGATTCATCCGTGGCAGTTGTCCTTCCTGTGGCGCGCTCGACCAATATGGAGATTCCTGCGAAGTTTGTTCGGCAACCTATTCACCGCTTGACCTCAATGAGGCCCGTTGTTCCCTGTGCGGTACTCCCCCTGAAGAACGGGAATCGGAACATTATTTTTTCAATCTGAGCAATTTTGAATCCTTCCTGAAAGAATGGACCCATTCGGGTGCCTTGCAGGTGCAGATGGCCAACAAGCTGTCTGAATGGTTCAACGAAGGTTTGAAAGCCTGGGACATTTCCCGGGATGGTCCCTATTTCGGGTTTGAAATTCCCGATGCCCCGGGCAAATATTTTTATGTCTGGCTGGATGCCCCGGTCGGCTACATGGCGGCGTCATGGAGCTACTTCAAGCAACATGGCATTGAGTTCGACCGCTATTGGCGTCAACCCGATCAGGTGGAGGTCTATCACTTCATCGGCAAGGATATCCTGTATTTCCATACCCTTTTCTGGCCTGCCATGCTCAAGGGGGCGGGATTCCGGACCCCGACCGGGGTGTTTGCCCACGGTTTCCTGACCGTCAATGGCCAAAAAATGTCCAAATCCCGGGGAACCTTCATTACTGCCAGGAGTTACCTGCAACAACTCGATCCCGAATATCTGCGCTATTACTATGCGGCCAAACTGGGAAAAGGGGTGGATGACATCGATTTGAACCTTGATGATTTCATCCAACGTGTCAATTCCGACCTGGTGGGCAAGGTCGTCAACCTGGCTTCGCGTACCGCCGGCTTCATCCATAAACATTTTCAGGGGCAATTATCCCGGGACTATCCTGAAGATCGGGGGCTGTTCAAGTTGTTTTTGGATGAAATGAAAACCATCGCCGAGTTTTATCATGAGCGTGAATTTGCGCGAGCCATGCGGGCCATCATGAACCTGGCGGATCATGCCAACCGTTATGTCGAAGAAAAGGCACCTTGGACCTTGGCACGGGATAACCACCTGAAAGAGTTGCAGGAGACATGTACCGTCGCCTTGAATCTTTTTCGGCTGTTGATGGTTTTGTTGCATCCGGTATTGCCTTCCATGGCGGAAAAGACCAGGGTCTTTCTCAACCTTCAGGATATGAACTGGACGGCCACCCTGCTCCCGATCACCGATACCGTCATTCAGCCATTTCGTCCGTTGATGCAACGGGTTGACCCCAAAAAGGTCGCCGCCATGGTCGCCGCATCCATGGAAGAGACCCCTCCTTCTGCCCATTCCGCCCCCTCCCCTGTCCCGGTGCTGCCAGTCGCGACCGAGAAGCGGGTTGATGAAAAACCATCGGAATCTCAGACCATCGACATGGATTCCTTCATGGCGGTCGATTTGCGGGTGGCCAAAGTCATCCAGGCTGAGACGGTGACAGGGGCTGACAAATTGTTACGATTGGTTCTGGATGTCGGCCCTTTGGGGGTTCGCAACGTTCTGGCAGGGATTCGGTCCGCTTATATGCCGGAACAATTATTGGGACGCCTGGTGGTCTTGGTGGCCAATCTGCAACCAAGAAAGATGAAGTTTGGTGTTTCGGAAGGGATGGTGCTTGCGGCTGGCGATGGGGCGGGAGGTTTGTTTCTCTTGTCTGCCGATTCCGGGGCGCAACCAGGAATGCGCATCAAGTAGGCAGGGTGATGCGTAGCGAACAAGTGACAAAGTAAAATTATTGGTAACTATTCAGCACCCCCTCCATATTGGAATTATTGAAAGAAAAAAGGGGTCTGGGGGATTGCCCCCAGGGTTTTGACTTT
>PEAN01000127.1 GCA_002753735.1 Magnetococcales bacterium DCbin4 | reverse complement strand
AAAAAATACAAATTGTTGTCGGAGTCATCGGCCTGGGATATGTCGGTCTGCCCCTGGCCATGCGTTTCCTCGATGAAGGGTTTACCGTGGCGGGTTTCGACATCGACGCCAAAAAGATCGAAAAGCTTCAACGCGGGGAAACCTACATCGAACATCTTCCCGCACATCCTTTTCAGCAGGCCATCGCCCAGGGGCGGTTTTGGGGAACCTCCGATTTTTCCCGGATCAGTCAGGCGGATGCCATCATCCTGTGTGTCCCGACCCCCCTCAATCGCAACCGTGAACCCGATATTTCCTTCATCACCGGTTCCATGGATTCCATTCACCCCTACCTGCGCCCCGGGCAGCTCCTCTCCCTGGAAAGTACAACCTATCCCGGGACCACGGTGGAACATATTGATCCCCGGGTGCGGGAAAAAGGTCTGGTGATCGGGGAAAACTTTTTCGTGGTCTACTCTCCCGAACGGGAAGATCCCGCCAACCCTGAATTCTCGACCCGAACCATCCCCAAAATATGCGGCGGTACCACACCCAACTGTCTGGAAGTGGGGGTGGCGCTGTACGGTGCCATCATCAACCACATCGTCCCGGTCTCTTCGACCGCTGTGGCGGAGATGGTCAAAATTTTGGAAAATACCTACCGTTCCGTCAATATCGCCCTGGTCAACGAATTGAAACTGGTGGCCGACCGGATGGAGATGGACATCTTCGAAGTGATCAATGCCGCTGCGACCAAACCGTTCGGGTTCAAACCGTTTTATCCGGGGCCGGGATTGGGTGGGCATTGCATCCCCATCGACCCGTTCTATCTGACGTGGAAGGCACGCGAATACGGTTTGAATACCCGGTTCATCGAACTGGCGGGTGAGGTCAATACCTCCATGCCCGATTATGTGATCGGCAAGGTGGCCGATGCCTTGAACGATCATGGCAAGGCGTTGCGCAATGCAAAAATATTGGTGCTGGGTCTGGCGTATAAGAAAAATGTCGATGATGTCCGGGAATCCCCCAGTTTCGTCCTCCTGACGCGCCTCATGGCCAAGGGGGCCCTGGTGGATTATTCCGATCCCCATGTCGCTTCCATTCCTCCGATGCGGGCCTGGTCGATCCAGAAAACCAGTGTCGCCATTACCCGGGAAAGCCTGGAACGTTATGATTGTGTGGTCGTCGCCACCGACCATGACCGGTTCAACTGGGGGTTGATTGAACAGCATTCATCTCTGATCGTCGATGCACGGGGACGGTTCAATACCGTCAAGGGGAAAATCATTCGTGCCTGATCCGATCCTGTGGGGTGATCGTACCCCCTTTGCAAGGAGTTTTTCATGTCGATCATCCCTGTAATTCTTTCCGGTGGATCGGGAACACGGCTGTGGCCTTTGTCGCGCGAAGCCTATCCCAAACAGTTTTTGCATTTGACCGATGACCATTCCCTGTTCCAGGCAACCATCAAGCGGCTTCAGGGGATTGCCGGGGTTGAATTTCCGATGGTGGTCTGTAACGACCAGCATCGCTTTGTGGTGGCGGAGCAGGCACGGGCGATCGGGGCGAACCTTGCCGGGATCGTGCTGGAGCCGGTGGGACGCAACACCGCTCCCGCAGTCGCCGCAGCCTCCCTGTTGGCCATGGAAAAGAATCCTGAAGCGGTGTTGTTGATCCTTCCTGCCGATCATCTGATTCCCGATCAGGTGGAATTCCATCGGGTGATTCAACAAGGGTTGACGTATGCCCGGTCGGGTCATGTGGTCACCTTCGGCATCGTCCCCAAAAACCCTGAAACCGGTTTTGGCTATATTCACCGTGGTCAGATCAGTGGCGAAGGGCCAGGATTCCGTATTCAACGGTTCGTTGAAAAGCCGGATCTGGAAAAGGCACGTTTCTATGTCGATTCCGGTGAATATTACTGGAACAGCGGCATGTTCATGTTTGCCGCCAAGGTCATGGCGGCGGAACTGGACCGGTTCGCCCCCGATATTGCAAAACAGGTCGGCTTGGCGTTGTCCCGTTCGGCGAAAGATTTGGACTTCATCCGTATGGACCCCGATTCCTTTGCCGAAAGCCCAAACATTTCCATCGACTATGCCGTCATGGAAAAGACCGAACGGGGGGTTGTCCTGCCGCTTGATGCGGGATGGAGTGATGTCGGTTCCTGGGCGGCGCTTTGGGGCGTGGGAACCAAGGATGCCGCTGATAATGTCGTCATCGGTGACGTCCTGCTGCATCAGGTGGATCGGTGTTATATCCGTTCCGAAAGCCGCCTGGTGGCCGGAGTCGGGGTGTCGGATCATGTGATCATCGAAACGGCCGATGCGGTTCTGGTGGCCGCCAGGGACAGCGTTCAGGATGTGGGCAATATCGTCAAACGGTTGCAACAGTTGGGACGGCGCGAACATCTCAATCGGCAACGGGTGTTTCGTCCTTGGGGCAGTTTTAAATGTTTGAACATCGAAGATCGGTTCCAGGTCAAACGGATCCGGGTCAATCCGGGGGCCAGCCTGTCATTGCAGATGCATCATCATCGTGCCGAGCATTGGATCGTGGTCCGTGGGACCGCCCAGGTGACCCGGGGCGATGAATCCTTTCTTTTGACGGAAGATCAGTCCACCTATATCCCTCTGGGGGTCCGTCATCGTCTGGCCAATCCGGGGAAGATTCCCCTGGATATTATTGAAATCCAGTCGGGCAGCTATCTGGGGGAGGATGATATCGTCCGGTTTGATGACAGCTACGGCCGCTCCTCGGACTGAGGGCATGGTTGGTCCCGATGCAGGATCATCAAAATAAAAACAGGTTCCCGCCTGCGCAGGAATGTCGAGGGATGACCCGCCGGCCTGGATGTTTGGTATCAATCACCCTTATGGGTTTTGTTTTGTGCGCCCATGAACCAGCCAGACGGCAAACGTACCCAATTCTCCGCGCAATTGCCGTACCCGGGGTGATTGCATGATGGGTTCGACCGTCAGATTCAGGTCGAAATCGGTATCCAGATCCTGAATCAGTTTTTGAATGGCTTCGTTGATTGAATGGTTTGATTTTTCAAGGATACGATCAATTTCACAGGTCATGTCGTCAGTCTCTCATGGCGGTATGGCATGGATGTGTTTTGCCCCTTCTTGACAGATTCGGGGAACATGGCAAGATAAGCACCGACGTGAGTATATCAGAATTGGTGAATCACATTGCAGAAATTTCGTCATGGGTGGGGGTGGTATCAAGGACGGGGATCAACCGGATCAATAAAAGGATGGATGATGAAAATTTTTTTACTGGGTTTGTTTTTTTGGGGTCTGTCGTTGGGCTGGGTCGGCACCGGCATGGCCGAGATCAAAAAGCCCCCGTTGCACCATCTTCCGGCTGCGGCCTGTGGTGAATGTCACAAGGAACTCTATCAACAATGGGCTGGTTCCATGCATGCGCAAAGTTCGGCGCTCAAGGATCCGATCCACAAGGCGCTCTACATGGACCAGGTGGGCGATCCCACCCTGGAAGGGGTTAAACACAAGGTTTCCGGGGGATATCCCCCCTGTTTGAAGTGTCATGCCCCCAACGCCGCCCGGGATGGAAAAACCAAACTGGATGCGATGGAATCCTATGGTGAGGGGGTTTCCTGTGTCAGTTGCCATACCATGGCCCGGTTCCAGGGGGTGCAGGGCAAGGAGGGGGAACCACTGAAGGTGGGGATCGATGCCTACGCCGTTTCAGATACCCATCTGCAAGGACCCAATGGGGCCTTTGCAGGGAAAAAAATGACCCATTCCCCCGGCTCCGCAGTGGGCGAACTGGCGGTCAACTCATTCCCGCATCAAGCCAATGGCCAACTGTTCAAAACGTCCGACATCTGTCTGGGGTGCCACGACAAGAATATCAACCCGTTTGGCGTTCCGGTGTGTGCGACGGGTCCAGAGTTCGTTCAAAGTGGGAACACGGTGACCTGTCAATCATGCCACATGCCGACGATCAACGGGTTTACCGATCATTCCATGGCGGGTGGCCACAATCCAGCCATGCTCAAGCGGGGGATCCTGGTGACGATGACCGGGGAAAAAACGGCCCGGGGTGGAAAAATTCATGTCACCCTCAAAAATCTTCTGGCCCATAATTATCCGACGGGTGCCCCGTTCAGGATGATGGTGTTGCGGCTGACCGTCCTGGATGCCAAAGGGGGGGAGGTTTGGAAAAACTACAACGCCAATCCCATGGAAGAAGACGCCAAGGCGGTATTGATGTTGCGCCTGGTCGATGAGAACGACAAACCCGCAGCTTCTCCCAATGCCAAAAAGATCAAGGGCGACAGCCGTCTGAAACCGGGCGAATCGCGGACGTTGGATTATGAAATTCCGGTGGCGGGGGGCGTCAAGGTGCGTGCTGAGTTGAGTTACAGTCTGTTGTTGCCACCCATCGTCAAACAATTCGATGCCGTCTTGCCTCCCGAAGCCAAACAACCGGTGTTGGTCTCACGGACAGAGATTGATTGGTAGGGGGATGCGGTGTGACGGTGGTGTCTCGATCCGAGGCGGCTGAGGTCGGGAAGATCACCGGCCTGATCCTCGCCGGGGGGCGTGGTGCCCGAATGGGGTTGCGCAACAAGGCGATGTTGCCCCTGGGGGGGGAGATTCTGCTGGCTCGGGTGCGGCGCCGGTTGGCATCCCAGGTTTCGGGGATCATGGTTGCGGTTCACGGGGATGTGTCCGACTGGGCTCCGCTCTGTGCCGGATGTTCGGTGGTGGTGGATGAACGGCAACCAAGACAGGGGCCGCTTGCAGGATTGGAGACGGCGTTACGGCATGTTCCGAATGACTGGTTGTTATCAGTGCCGGTCGATGTGCCGTTTTTCCCTTTGGACCTGGCTTGGCGGTTGGGGGGGGAGTGCCGGGATGGGCGGCAACCCATCGTGGCGATGAGCCGGGGTCGCATGCATCCCACCGTCGCCCTTTGGCCTGGAGGAATGCTTGGGGCGGTCACTGCGGCCCTGGATCGGAACCAGCGGGGCTTGAACGATTTCCTTCGCCAAATTCCTCATGTTCGCGTTGAATTTCCCGATGAATATGGTGGATTCGACCCGTTTTTCAATATCAACACCTTGCAGGATCTGGAAGAAGCCGCCTGTTGGCTTGAGTTCCTGCCTTGAATGGAACGATGCGTAGACGTTTGGGGAACGACATGGCAGAAAAAGAAAAAGCGGGATCATCCGCGCCGGTAGCGCCATCCACGTCGGTGGAGATGGGGGATGAAGAGGAATTGTTTCGCAGAGTATTGATGATCGAAGATGAATTGAGATCGATCAAGGCCGCCATGCAGGCATTTCCAACGGCGCTGGAAAAGGAAAAAGCGGACATCAGAAAAAGTCTGGAGGTCATGGAGGGATTGAAAAAGGGACTCCAGGACGTTTCTCATACCGCCGAACAATCCAACAAGGTGGTCAACCACCTTGAAAGACGGGTGGAGATCGTCAAGAAGGATGCAACCAGTGGTTTTGTGGTCAGTACGATCATCTTTTCCATTCTCATGATCATTTCAATTTTTGTGCGAGCCTGAATGCTTTTCCTATCGCTTAAACTTGCCAGGGAGGTTTATGCCGTCGAAACCCTCCGGGTCAAAGAGGTGTTGCAACCCGTCAAGATCACCCGGGTTCCGCGCACTGGATTGGAGGTTTGTGGCGTCATCAATCTGCGTGGCAGCATCATTACGGTGTTTGACTTGAGAATGTTGTTGGGGATGGAAAAATCGACCCTGACCCCGCATTCCAACATCGTGGTCCTCGAATATCCCCATGAAGGGGAACTGTTGGTCCGGGCGTTTCTGGTCGATTCGGTACGAGAGGTGTTGGAACTCGATCAAGAGCAGTTGGGTGCGCCACCCGCTTCCCGCCGGGGCGGCAGCAAACATTTGCAATACATGGCCAAAAGTGACCATGGATTCATCCTCATTCTGGATGTCGCAAACCTGTTTGGACTGCAACGCGTCACCCGGGAGGTGGAGAATGATGACGCCATAGGGATCGATGAAGATCTGGAGCTCCCTTCTGCTGATGCCGCTCCCGGGAGCCGCCCTCCGGCAGTGCGTGCAGAAGTGGCATCGGTTGAGGAGACTCCCGGCACCCGTTCCGAGGTCGTTACGGAAAGGGAGGCGGATGAGGGGGCTGGAAGCATTGCTTGCGCGCAGAGTGATGTCGGATCTGGCGACGGGGTTTTGGGAGATGAAGCGGTGGAATCGGTGGGATCTGAGGTGGCATCCCGGGTTGAAGAACCATCTTTGACGGGTGATTTGGGAGAAGAGACGGTTGCCGTTGCGGTGGTGCCTGAAGCCCCTGTTGAGGCACCTGCCGTGACCGAAGATTTGGGTGGAGAGACGGTTTCCGATGAGGTGGCGCCAGAAGCCATGGCAAAGGGTTCTGATTCATCCGGCGAAGAGGTGGTGTGTGATGATGAAGTGAAAATAGGACACCTGGAAGGGGATGGGGCGTTCAGGAGCGAAGTGGCAATGGTTGTGGGTGGTGCGTCGATTTCCAGTGCTGCTTCCGGTATGGCGGTGGGAGGTGGAACGGGAAGGGTCGAGGGGGAGGGGGGTCATGGGGATGCGAGGGGTCCGGGGGGACCATCCGCATTGGAACAAAACCGACCGGTGTTTGTGAATGGAGGGGAACCCTCGCCGGAACATCGGACCCGGTTATTGGAAGTCGGGGGGTTGGCGGCCATGGCGGAAGCCTTGGAAGTGCCATCCTTTTCAGGGGATGCACAGGTAGGGACTGTACCGTTATCGGGCAGCGTTGGGGGCGATGGATCATCATTGGCGCCAGCACCCGGGGAACGTCGGGATGGGATCGCATCCGTTTTGAGTTCAAATGACAAGGATTCAGGGTTGCCGTTGCAGGAGGGGCGTGCATTCGACGAATCCATGACCGATCCGGTGGCGATTCCGGTTTCTGATTCCCGTGTGGAGGTGAAACCTGCGCATCGTGAAAAAAATGATGGGAAGCGGGGTCAGAAGGTAAAAAAGCGTTGATTTGAAAAATGATCATGAAAAAAAGATCTTGATGATTTTTCCCGAGGTTATGTTGTAACTATTCAGCACCCAATTCACATTGAAATTATTGAGAAAAAAAAGGGGTCTGGGGGATTGCCCCCAGGGTGTTGATTTTGATTTTGTTTTTTACGCGCCCCATTACCCGAAGCGATCTTCCCGCGTGGTTTTTGCGGGAAGATCGC
>PEAN01000126.1 GCA_002753735.1 Magnetococcales bacterium DCbin4 | reverse complement strand
TCGTCCCCCACACCCCCTGCTGGAGCTGTAAAAAAAAGTCAAAATCAAAACCCTGGGGGCAATCCCACAGACCCCTTTTTTTTTTCAATAATCCCGAACCGGGGGGTACCTGGGCAGTTACTAATTTTTTTGAATAACACGCACGCCCTGGATTATTTCTTGCCGCGTTTCAAGTCAATCCACCGAACCGACATCAGAATGAAACCCAACACGATAAAGGCCCCAGGGGGAAGAATGAAACTGATGGCCGGGTGGTAAGAGGACCCTAACACATCAAGGCCAAAAACTTTACCCGATCCCAAAATTTCACGCGAAGCACCCAGGAGGACCAACGCCAGGGTGAATCCAAGTCCCATGAACAAGCCATCCAGCGCCGAATTCAGGACGTTATTCTTGCAGGCAAAGGCTTCAGCCCGTCCAAGGATCACACAGTTGACCACAATCAAAGGGATGAAAATCCCCAAAACCTTGTGCAGATCAAGGAAGAAAGCGTTCATCGACAGATCGACCATGGTCACAAAACTGGCAATGACAATCACGTAGGCAGGGATTCGAATGTCATTGGGGATATAATTGCGGATCAAGGAAACCACAATATTGGAGCCAATCAGCACAAAGGTGGTTGCCAAACCCATGCCGATTCCGTTCATGGCATTGGTCGAGACCCCCAACAGCGGACACATCCCCAGCAATTGGGCAAAAATGGCGTTATTATCCCAAAGGCCGTTTCTGATGATATCACTGGTCTCGCTCATGGTTTGATCTCCGCAGATGCCTTGACTCCAGATGCCGCTTTTTCGAACAGCTTGGCCTCATTTTCCACAAAAAACTCCAACCCCCGCTTGACGGCTCCAACCACGGCTCGAGGCGTGATGGTAGCTCCGGCAAATTGATCAAAATCCCCGCCATCCTTCTTGACCCCCCACTTGACGTTGGTCAACGTCTTTTCTTTAAAGGCATCGGGCCAGTTGGTCAGTGTGATCTTGTCACCCAAACCCGGGGTTTCCTTGTGGGACAACACTTGAATACGAGTGACGGTACCACCCATCGCCACCCCCATCAAAATATCGATATTCCCGGAATATCCATCGGGAGCAACCACCGTAAAAGCGACCCCCAGATTGGCGTTTCCTTTGCGGCCCCGATAGATGGTGACCGGTTTATTTTTCTTCTCCAGACGAACATCGGAAACAACCATGGTATCCTGGTCCGGCGCGTTGTCGAACCCATCGGGGAGTACCATGCGCAGGGCACTCAGCAGTTCCTGCCGTTTGGCCTCGGCAATAGGGGCACGGGTAACGGCATCCGTTCCAGCCAACATGGCGGTGGCAAGCAACCCAACCACCATGAGAATCAGACCCATTTTGAACAAATCAGGCATTGCCACAAACTCCTAAGCTTTCTTCTTGGCTTTTCCGTACACTACAGGACGGGTGTATTGATCCAACAACGGAACCGTTGCGTTCATGATGACGATGGCGAAGGAAACCCCTTCCGGATAACCACCCCAGGTACGAATGATATAGGTAAGAAGTCCACAACCCGCCCCGAATATGATCTGTCCCAAGGGAGTGACAGGTGAGGTTACCAGATCAGTTGCCATGTAAAAGACACCCAGTACCAAACCACCTGTCACCAGATGAAAGATGGGATCGGGATAGTGGGTTCCATCCACCATCCAGAAGATGGTCGCTGGAACCAGACATCCCGCCAGCATGGAGACCGGTATGTGCCAGGTGATGATCCGTTTTTTGATGAGATAAATTCCCCCCAGGGCCAGCAGAAGTGCAGAAGTTTCTCCGAGGGATCCGGCGATCAATCCACCTGTAGCATTGAGATAATTGAAAGAATAGCTTCCACCCATGGCTTCTTGAACGGTTTTCCCCAGACTGATGACCTCAACGTGATATTGTCCCAGGGGTGTGGCGGAACTGACGGCATCCATGACCTCTCCGGGAGACAAATGACCCGTGAAGATCAATGCCAGGGCATTCCCCAAAGAGAGCGCAGCGTCACCAAACAAACCAACCGGCTGCGGCCAGGTTGTCATCTCAACGGGGAACGAGATCAGCAGAAAGACACGGGAGATCAACGCAGGGTTGAACACGTTGAACCCCAAACCACCATAAACCTGCTTTCCGAGCAGAACGGCAAACACGGCGCCAGCGACACAAATCCACCAGGGGGAATGGGGTGGCAAGGTCAACGCCAGCAGCAGACCCGTCAGCGCCGCCGAACGATCACCCAAAGTTGAAGGACGCGCCCTGATCTTGAGCAGGAGATATTCCGTCACCATGGCAGCCAACGTTGTGATGGCAATGACCAGGAGTGCAGGCCAGCCAAACACAAGAATCGATAAGATGGTGGCGGGGAGCAGTGCCCAGATCACCATTTCCATGATCCGGGGGATGGAATCTCCACTATGAACATGAGGAGACGAGGTAAACAGCAAGCTTGATGGACTCATTGACCGTTCCGTTTTCAGTTCCTTGAACGCAGGGTATGCTCGAACACCGACCGTCAGGATTCCGAACCCTGCGCCGATTTGGCTTCCTTAGCCGCCTTGGCCGCTTTGGCAGCCAGAGCCGCCTTGGCCGCCCTGGTCGCTTTGTCATCCCCACCACTTTTTGATTCGGTTGCAGCAGGTTCCTTGGTGGAGCCTGTCTTATTGACAGCAGGCTTGGCCTCCGTCTTTTCATCTGCGGCGGCACCACCAGATTTTTTCGCCGCCATTTTGGCTTTCATTTCCTCTTTTTTGCGCTCTTTTTCCTCTTTTTCCCGGGCCAGCCGTTCCTCGCGAGATTGCGTCCGCTGTTTGGTCAATTCCCGCTTTTTGTTTTCCCGCTCCTTGGCCTGCCAGGAAAGCTTGCCATAGCGAAAATAGTGAACCAGGGGAATATTGGCCGGGCAGACGTAGGCACAAGAACCACACTCGATGCAGTCAAACAGATCAACGCCGGGCAGTTGATCAATTTGATCTGTTTTGGCAAACCATGCCATGGAACAGGGAACCAGTTGTATGGGACATGCCTGGACACAACTGCCACAACGGATACAGACATGTTCCTTAGATTCGGGAGCTTCGTTCCGCAGCAGGGCCAATATCCCTGAGGTCCCCTTGACGACCGGAACATTGGTCTGGTACAGGGCCAGCCCCATCATCGGCCCCCCCATGACCACCTTGACGGTGTCGGGTTTGAGACCACCACAATAAGCCAGGACATCATCGACCAACGTCCCGATCAACACTTCCAGATTGGCGGGACGAACAATCCCTCGCCCGGTCACAGTCACAATCCTTTTCAGCAAGGGTTGTCCCAACTGGATGGCATTGCGGATGGCGACCGCAGTCGCCACATTGTGAACGATGACCCCGATATCGACCGGAAGCCCCTTGGAGGGAACCTGACGCCCGGTCACGACTTCGATCAGTTGCTTTTCCGCCCCTTGCGGATACATGACCGGCAGCGTCACGACCTGGATGTTGGTTTCCCCAGCCACCGCCTTTTGCATGATTTCGATGGCGGCCGGTTTATTGGCCTCAATGCCGATGATACACTGTTTGGTTTGCAACGCATGCAGCATGATGCGGATCCCCTCGACCACCTCCCGGGATCGCTCTTCCATCAAGCGGGCATCACAGGTGAGGTAGGGTTCGCATTCCACCGCGTTGATCAACAGCAGGTCAACCACCTTGTCGCGAGGGGGCGACATTTTGATGAAACTTGGAAAAGTCGCCCCTCCCAGACCAACGATCCCAGCCCCCTTGATCCGATCACGAATGTCAACGGGATCCAGGGATAGCGGATCATCAACTCCTTTGAGTTGTGGATTCCAGGTGTCCTGACCATCGGGTTCAATGACGACACACGGCATGGTCAAACCCGAAGGATGCGCAATCGGATGTTCCAAAATTTCGCGCACCGTGCCCGATGTCGGCGCATGAACCGCCGCAGAAACAAATCCACCCTCCTTGCCCAGGAGGTCGCCCTTGAAGACCTTGTCGCCCACCTTGACGACCGGCTCACTGGGCGCTCCCAGATGTTGATGCAAGGGAATCACCAGCCGTTTCGGCATGGGCATCGACTCAATGGCACAACGTTCGGTCAATTCCTTGTGCCCGGCAGGATGGACGCCACCGTGAAATTTTTTCAAAACAGAAGCTACGATACCCATTCCAATGGTTCCCGTTGTTTTATGAAACCCCGCCCAAGATCAAAAACCCGTTTGTCACATGCGAAAATTAATGAAGCGCCGCACTGTTTTCGGGTTTATTCCATACCCATGAATAGGGGGTAACAGGTACTGGCACCATGTCGATGCAGTCTACCGGACAGGGTTCGATACAGGCCTTGCAGGCAGTACACATGTCGGCCACCACCGTATGCGACTGTTTGTTGGCTCCGATGATGGCATCCACCGGACACACCTTGATACAAGCCGTGCAACCGATGCATTCCTCCTCGCGGACAAACGCAACCTTGGGTCCGGTATCGACTTCCATTTCAACCGTGGCCACGCCCAACATGGCAGCGATTTTCTCCATGGCTTCCACCCCACCCGGAGAACACAGCCCCACATTGACCGTTTCACCACTGGCCAGGGCCTCGGCATAGGGACGACATCCAGGAAAACCGCAGTTGCCGCAATTGGTGGCAGGAAGCAGCGCCGTCAGGCCATCCACCTTAGGATCACCTTCAACATGGAATTTTTTTGCAGCGAATCCAAGTCCCAGTCCGGCTGCCAGCGCCAGACCACTCATGCTCAATACCGCTTCGATCATAACCGCTCCCCGAGGACTCGAAAAAACGATGGCTATTATTTGACGATACCGGAGAATCCCATGAAGGCCAGCGACATCAGGCCCGCACTGATCAAGGAAATGGGTGACCCCTTGAGCAGTGCCGGGACATCCGACAGATCAATCCGTTCACGCATGCCCGCAAACAAGATCAGGACCAAGCCGAATCCAAGACCGGCACCGGCACCATAGGTCGATGCCTCAAGGAGGGAATGTTCCTTTTGAATATTCAAGATGGCAACCCCAAGAACGCAGCAGTTGGTCGTAATCAAGGGGAGATAGATACCCAGCGCCGCATAGAGGACAGGGCTGGTTTTGTGGATGACCATTTCAGTGAATTGCACCAGTGCTGCGATGATCAGAATGAAGCAGATGGTGCGCAGATAATCGAGCCCCAGCGGGCCAAGGATCAATTTTTGCGCCATCCAGGAAATGGCAGAGGCCAGCGTCATGACGAACACAACCGAATAGGTCATGCCAATGGCGGTTTCAACCTTTTTGGAGACCCCGAGAAAAGGGCATATCCCCAAAAATTTTGTCAACACAAAATTGTTGACAAAAATTGTACTAATAAGCATCAGCAGGAATTCAGTCATATCATCCAACTTTAACGATTACATTTTGAGGCATGGATACCGTGAAGGTCTCAGACAGACCAACAGAGCCGATCGAGTGCAGTTCTTGAAAGAGATTTGTACCTCATCCGGCACCGGATCGGCAACTCAAAATCTTTCTTCAGTTCCCTTTCTTTCTCTTGTTATAAAGATGTTATAAAATATGGATATCGACAATCCAAACAACGAACCCGCCTTGACTCCCGTAACAATGACGATATGCTGGGCAAACAAGGATGTTCTTTCACCCGTGGTATTCCCAAGGAGACCCAGATGTCCGGTGTAACGGAAACGCAAATTCTCAACGCATTGAAAAATGTGATCGACCCCGATCTGCGACAGGATATCGTCAGCCTTGGCTTCATCAAAGATCTTCATATTGAAAACGGACGGGTCTCCTTCAAGATCGAACTGACAACCCCCGCCTGTCCCGTCAAGGAAAAAATGCGTCGACAAGCCCTTGATGCCGTCATGGAGGTTGCCAACGTTCAGGGGGTTGACATCGAAATGACGGCAAAAGTTCGCCACGCCCAGAAAAAAACACCCCGGAATCTGCTCCCCGGGGTCAAGAATGTCATTGCCATCGCCTCGGGAAAGGGGGGGGTGGGGAAATCAACGACGGCGGTCAATCTGGCGCTGGCGCTGGCCCAGACGGGCGCTCGGACCGGCATCCTCGATGCCGACATCTATGGTCCCAGCCTCCCAAAAATGCTTAAGATCAAAGACCGTCCCCATCCCGAGGAAGGCAAACACATCGCCCCCGCAGAAGCCTTTGGGCTCAAAGTCATGTCGATGGGGTTTTTCATGGATGAGGAAACGCCGGTGGTATGGCGCGGTCCCATGGTGGGGATGGCGGTGGAACAATTGTTGCGCGATGTCGAATGGGGTGAACTGGACTATCTGGTCATCGACCTCCCCCCGGGAACCGGGGATGCCCAATTGACACTGACCCAGAAGGTACCCATCACCGGAGTCGTCATCGTCTCCACCCCCCAGGATGTGGCTCTGGCGGATGTCAAACGGGGAATCAACATGTTTAGAAAGGTTGACACCCCGATATTGGGGATCATCGAAAACATGTCTTATTTCCTCTGTCCCCATTGCGGCCACCGTTCTGAAATTTTCTCGCATGGGGGGGCCCGGAAACAGGCGGAAGATTTTGGCCTGGAATTTTTGGGCGATATTCCACTGGATGGGGCCATCCGTGAGGATGCCGATTCCGGCATTCCCATTCTCATCGCCCATCCCGACAGCCCACAAACCCAAAAATATAGAGAAATCGCCGCCCGTATTGCTGCAATCATCGCCACTCAGGGGTTTGAAGGGTCATCTTTTCCACAAATTGTTGTCGAATAATGGGTGAAGAAAGGATTCATTGCCCCAGATCGTGTCGAATTGCAGGGCATATTGACATTCAACACATCATTGAAAGAATAAAGGGGTCCGGGGGATTGTACCGGTTCACCGGGAATTGATCAAACGCCACTTGCCATCAATGGGCGGCAGTGGTTATTCCCGGGGCCGTGAAAGAGGTCATTAAAGGGTGTGAAGACGAACTTCATTGTAGTGGGTCACATAATTACAACAGATCAACCACCGGCTTTGCCGGTGGACCAAACCAAGGCTATGCCGTTCCGTCGTGCAAGCTTTACCCCATTCATTCTACTTTGTCACATTCATTGACTGGAGAGGATGGCTGGCAATTAACTGATATGTATAGGAATATTGAAAGAGAAAAGGGGGCTTAAGGGATTGCCCCCAGGACTTTGATTTTGATTTTGTTTTTTACGCGCCATTTCACCCGAAGCGATCTTCCCGCGTGGT
>PEAN01000061.1 GCA_002753735.1 Magnetococcales bacterium DCbin4 | reverse complement strand
CCAAAGCGGACTTGTCATCTTTGGAGGAATGGAGCCTTCGCATCTTCGATGCGCAGTCACTGGATGAAGTTTTTTCGGACAAGCTGTGATGCGGGAATTCCGGGAATTCCGGGGACACAATACCAAATTATTGGAATTCCTGGGTGACTCTTCCGATTGATTCGTCCGGCCAGATTTTGGACGCAATGGGAGCCAAACCTGACAAATTTCAGTAGAATGGAAAGGTGAAACCCTGGACAATCCCATGTCATTGGTAACTTGTCGGATGGTTTCAAAGAAATTCAGTCTGCCTTTCAGAGCGGAGTTTCCCCTCGTCGGATCATGACTCAGGCTACAAACTGCTGTTTAGCCATCCAGATATGGTGCGTGACCTGCTTCAAGGTTTCGTCAAGGAGGAATGGGTTGAGCAATTGGATTTCTCCAGTCTGGAAAAGGTGAGCGGCAGCTATGTTGCCGACGATCTCCGCGACCGGGAAGGCGATGTGATCTGGCGTGTGTGTTGGGGAGAGGAATGGTTGTTCGTCTATCTGCTTCTGGGAATTCCGGGGACACAACACCAATTCCGGAATTTTGGAGTTTCTCCGTGGCCCAGGATTCACTCCTGTCTTTTTCCCGGGAGTTGGAAGCGGATTACACTTCCACCATGAAATTCGACGCCACCCTGAAGGGCATCTTTCACGCCTGACCCTTCCAATTGGTTCAGCTAGCCAGGTTCTGGACGCAATGGAAGTCAGATTTGAGAAATTTTACAGTGGACTGGAAGGATGGAATTCTGGACAATCTGACTTGAGAAAGTTGTTTCACCGTGGTCCAACGTCTCATCGTCTTGAAGATCAAAACGGGCCTGGCATGCCGCGTGGGAGGTGTTCAACCAGGATTTCAATTTGTTTCTCATGGCAAAAAGACTATTATGGACTCCTGATGAATCCGCAACTTTTCAAAGTTGAAGGTTGATCGGGTTTCAAGGAGGACCAACAAAAGTGAAACAACGGCGGTTGATCAGCTTCGACTGGGCCTTGAAACGTCTGTTGCGCAGCAAGGCCAATTTTGAAATCCTGGAAGGGTTCCTCTCCGAACTCCTTCACGAGGATGTGTGCATCGTTGAAATCCTGGAGAGCGAAAGCAATCGGGAAGCCCGCAACGACAAATTCAACCGTGTCGATCTCAAGATTAAAAACACCCGGGGTGAAATTGTCATCGTTGAGTTGCAATATGAACGGGAATGGGACTACCTGCAGCGGTTACTCTTCAGCACTGCCAAGACCATCACCGAACACATGACGGAAGGCAAACCTTACGCCAGTGTAATCAAGGTCATCACCATCAGCATTCTCTATTTCGATCTGGGGCGCGGCAGCGATTATATCTACGTGGGCAACACCTCTTTCAGGGGGATGCACACCCGGGAAGAACTGGCTTTGGACGAGGGACAGAAGGCTTTGTTTCAACGCCCTTCAGTAGCGGCGATTTTTCCAGAGCATTACTTGATCAAAGTGAAAAATTTCGATGATGTCGCCCGCGATACCCTGGACGAGTGGGTCTATTTTTTGAAGAATTCCGATATCCGCGATGAGTTCACGGCGCGCGGCCTGAAAAAGGCCAAAGAAAAGCTGGATGTCCTGCAATTGCCAGAGACAGAGCGCAAAGCCTACGAACGCTATCAGGAAGAATTGCACGACCAGGCAAGCTTTGTGCTCTCCACCTATGGTGCTGGTAAATGGGAAGGTCGGCAGGAAGGTGAACAGATTGGCGAGCAGAGAGGTCGGCAGGTAGGCGAACAGAAAGGCAAGGCAGAAATGCTGACCCGCCAGCTACAACGCCGTTTCGGTACCGTACCTGATTGGGCCCACGAAAAAATCTCCAAAGCATCGCTGCGATCTCTGGAAAACTGGAGCCTTCGCATCTTCGATGCCCAATCCTTGGACGATGTTCTTTCGGACAAGGTGTGACACTGTTTTTCTGAGAAAAGTTTGCGGGAAAATCCGGGGATCGTGTTCCATTTCCTTGCCGGCTTGGAAATTCATTTGTGGAAATGCAGGGATTCCATTCCTGAAATCATGCAAACCATGATCAAGTGTACCATATTCCGAAAATACAATGCTAAAGGTTTTTGTGGTCTTATATAAGCTTGGTGGATTTGCTTGATTCTTCCGGGCAGAGAACTTCCTGATATCACTCCAGGAGGGGAAGGGGATCATTCAGAAGTTTTTCATCAGCCGGAGTCTGTTTTCTCGGGTATGGGGGAGAAGACTGTGAAATCAAAAAGATGGATGGGCTTTTGTACGGCGGTGGCATTTGCTTTGTTTGCATCGGGTTGAGGCGGGGGCGCTGGCAGTGGCGCTCAAGGTGGATCGGCCAGTGAAAGGCTGGAAAACGAGTTCAGAAAACTGCTCCTTCTGCCCCAAGGGGATCCTTTCCTTCTTTTGCAACCTGTCGGCGTGGCATGAAGGAGATGATGTTGCGGTTGAATGATGATCTGACCATGCGCTGGTGGTCGTAGTGCTGGTACTGTGAAGTTGTTCTGATTAAATTTTGGGTGCGTTTGCAGGGTTGTTCTTCAAAGTGGAAATATTTAAAGTGGGGTTTGGCCGATAAGGGGCTTGGTTGCTCCTTGAAAAGGGGGAACAGAGGGAAGGAAGGTCGGATGATCCATCAGGGGGAATTCATGGCGCGGCTTCTGGGGCGTGCGCACGGGTTATTCCAGGGTGACTTTGATGCCTGTCGCGGGCAGATCGAACCCAAGGTTCGGGCATCCAGGGTGTTGGTGGTGGGTGCTGCCGGTTCCATCGGTTCTTATTTTGTCAAACAGCTCATGGATCTTCATCCCAGGGGGGTTTGCCTGATCGATCCCAGCGAAAACAACCTGGTGGAACTGGTTCGGGATCTCCGTTCTTCCGATGCCTTCATTCCGAATGATTTTTCCACCGTTGCCATTGCCTTGGGCACGACCATGTTCGACCGGTTTTTAGCCCATGCCGATCCGTTTGATGTCGTGGTTAATTTTGCCGCCCTCAAACATGTCCGTTCCGAACGTGATCCGTTCAGCACCATGCGGATGATCAAAACCAATATTCTTGATCTGGCCCAATGGCTTGATCAACTGGAAAAAAAACGGCCCGATCATTTTTTTTCCGTCTCTTCCGACAAGGCGGTGCAACCGGCAAGCCTGATGGGGGCCTCCAAAGCGATGATGGAACAATTGATGTTCCTCCCATCACGCCGATTTCCCTGCTCCAGCGCCCGTTTCGCCAACGTCGCCTTTTCCGACGGCAGCCTGTTGCATGGGTTTTTGCGGCGTTTGGAAAAGGGGCAGCCACTTTCCGCCCCGACCGATGTCAAACGATATTTCATCTCCCATGAAGAGGCGGGTCAGTTGTGTATCCTTTCCTGTTTTTTGGGGGCGCATCGAGATATTTTTGTCCCCAGGCTCAATCCCGAGGCCGATTTGAAAAGTTTTGCCGACATCGCCATCCTTCTGTTGCAGGCTCGGGGTCTGGAACCGGAACTGTGTGCCGATGATCACGCCGCCCGCGCTTTCGCCCGCAAACGTCGCCCCGATGACCGGCGCTGGCCATGCTGTTTTTCTCCCAGCGATACCTCGGGGGAAAAACCGTATGAAGAATTCTACGATTCCTCCGAACCCCTCGATGAGACCCGGTTCAAGGAACTCCTGGTCGTCAAAGGCCATGCGGCGCGGGAAGATCGGGTACGGGAAGCGTTGGCAGGGTTGACCACGGTTCATGATGCACCCGACTGGCATGTGGAACAGATGGCCCATTGGCTGGGAGGGGCGGTTCCAGGGTTGCGCCATTTGTCCCGAGGGAAAAATCTGGACGAAAAAATGTAATATTGAAATGAACCCGGCGAATTTTTTTACGTTGTCATGTTCATTAACCAGCCGTTGTTTGATTCTATTTTGTCACATTCATTAATCAGGAATTGTTGACATTTAAAAAATTATTGAAAGAAAAAAGCGGGCTTAAGGGATTGCCCCCAGGACTTTGATTTTGTTTTTCACGCGCCATATCACCCGAAGCGATCTCCCCGCGTGGTTTTTGCGGGAAGATCGCGTAGGCGCGAGCCTTGGTTTGCCATTCTTCGCGCCTTTGGCGAAGAATGGCAAACAGCCGTTTCAAGGCCCAATCAAAGCGGATCAATCGATGTTTCTTTACTTGGGCGCTTCTCCCCTGGAAATGATTTGTTCCGATGAAATGTGCAAAATAAAGCATTTGTTCAAGGCGCAGGAGGGCCTTCCCCCATGCGTGACGGACCCATCATGTCCCTTCGGCCAGACGGAATTCAATGGGGATGTCCACTTCCGCCGCGATGGGGTGTCCCCCTTGTTGGGCGGGGATGAAGGTCCACTGTGTGACGGTTCGTTGGGCCGATTCATCGAGCGGGGGATGGCCGGAGCTTTGGGACACCACGACCTGGCTCGGGATCCCTTCATGGCTGACATGTACATGCAGCACGACCAATCCTTCCCATCCACGACGACGTGCCAGTGACGGATAAACCGGTTTGGGGGTGTACATGGGTTGCGGGGGGGTGACGGAAAGACCATGAGGGGGCGATGGTGTGGGCGTATCCATATGGATAGGGTCGGTCGAGGGGGACGGAGAAAAATTGGGGGCGGTCTCCTCAAACTCAGTGGAAATTTCTGTTGCTGCGGGTTCCACCGCCTTTTTCTTGAGTGCGATCCTTTTTTTGGGTGAAAGGGGACGCCGTTGGGGGGGGGGGGGGGTCATCTCGGGCGTTGGTTCGGTCACGGGTGGTGTCGTTTCGGCACGTGGGGTTGGGTGGGAATCGGGTTTGGCTTCGTCGGTATTTGCCTGAACCGGAAGTGGGATGGAGGCGGTTCCGGGTGTGGGAGCTTCCGGAACCGCGGGGCGGAGGGGAGGGGATGGATACGCCACCATGAAGATTTCCAAGGCCATGGGCATCGATGGCTGGAGGGCGGGCAGGGTGGCGATCACAAACCCGCCCAGGACGGCGTGAAGTGCCACGGAAGCGAGAATCGCCCTTGAACGTTCGGTGATCAAAAATCGACACCAGCCGTCAACCAGAAACTCCGCCCTGGTTCGTTGACCTGAACCTGGCTGGTATCGAACTGGCTGGCTTGGTTCAAATGTTCCGCATACTCCTGATCGAACAGATTGTTGATGCCCAGTTTCAGTTTGACCCCATTGGAAAACCGGTAACCGCCATATAGATCCAAGCTTTGAAAACCGGTGGTCTTGCCGACATCCAGACCACTGCCGGTGGTGGCGTTGTCATCGACCCGGGTTTGCTGGGCTGCAAGCCTGAGTTTTCCCCCCACGTTCCAACCCCCATGGTTGAAATCGGTGGTCAATGCCCCTTCCAGTGGGGGAATTTGGGCCAGTGGGCGGTTGTCGGAATCGTTTTCTCCCCGGACATGGGCCAGGGTGGCACCACTGCTCCATTGAGAGGTCCAATGCCGTTTGACAGACGCCTCGCCACCATACAGGGTCGCGTCGACGTTGCGATAAATGGTGGCGTTGCCGCCTCCGTGGGCGTTATGGTCGCGGTCGCGCAGAATGAAATCGGTAACATCGTTGTAATAGACGTTCAGATCCAATTCCCAACCCCCCGTTTGCAATCTGCTACCCAGTTCCAGTTGATGGTGTTGTTCCGGATCGAGAAAAGGATTGCCGACCCAGCGGCTGGCGGTACTTTGATTGTTGTTGGAGGCAATGTAGCGTTCGGTGATGTCTGCGGTGCGCACGCTGCGGCTGAACGAACCATACACGCTCCCCGCTCCGTTCATGACCTCCTGCTCCAGTCGGATGAGACCGTTGACGTTGTGTTCCGTGGAATCGAGGGCACCGGTTCCGTAATAAAGGGAATACAGCCCGGCGGCACTCAATTTGGGGACGCTGCCCATGGTGTCGTTCGGGGTCAGATTGCTTTTTCGTGCTTCGGCATCAACATGATCATATCGCAGTCCCAGGATCAATTGTCGTGTCTCGGCGACAGCAAGCCGGGTTTCAACGAACAGGCCCAGGTCGCTCAGGGTGGCGTCGGGCCATAGGTATGATTGGATGGCGTTGACGGCGGTGCTGGTTCCCCGATAGCGTACCGCATCGCGCTGGTTGTCCTGGAAATCGATGCCCAGGGTTGCAGCGATCCCTCCGAGTTCCACTTCAATATTCGTTCCGCCGCTCCATGTGTCGGAAGTCGAAGGGGCACGCATGTACATGCTGGCAGCGGTCGGGGTTCGCAGGCTGTAGTTGTCCATCAGATGATCGATGGTGGAATAGCCGACCTGTCCTTGCAGCTTGCGCAGGATTGATCCCGTCATGGCATGTTCAAATTTGAATCGGTAGGCATCATGATCGGTCAAGGGGGTATCCATGCCCGCTCCG
Source organism: Magnetococcales bacterium DCbin4 (assembly GCA_002753735.1). Classification (GTDB taxonomy): domain Bacteria; phylum Pseudomonadota; class Magnetococcia; order Magnetococcales; family UBA8363; genus UBA8363. Next base: position 21,565 of record PEAN01000061.1, on the reverse strand, counting down.
CAAAAAAGGATGTCCTCGGCCCGGGTTTTTTCGTACCCCAGTTCCGCACGGGAATGCGGGGCCGGAGTGATGCCGGCGATCAGGTTACCGGTCCGTTCCTTATAGGAGGAACGAACCGTGTGGCCACCTCCGTCTTCATAATCATTACCCTGACTGCTGTTGCCGATCATCCTGAAAAAGCCCTGGTCGGAACCAACCGCCAGATCGACCAAACCTTCACGAACATTGGCGTTACCCTGGTATCCCGCGTTGATCCGTCCCCGATACCATGATTCTTTGGTGAAGGGTTCGGTATGACGTTTGAAAAGAACTGTGCCGCCACTCCCCCCACTCCCATGGACGACCGATTGACTTCCTTTGATGATTTCGATTTCGTCATAGGTTTCCGATGTACCATAAGAACTGGGTGGGTCCATACGATTGGGACATCCGCCATGGACATAGGATCCGTCCAACAATACATTGATGCGATTCTGGTTCTGACCTCGGATCGAAGGTTCCATGCCATGACCTCCCATACGGCCACCCGCAATGCCGGGGATGCTTTTGAGCAGATCGCCACCATCACTCATGGGGCCTTTGTAGCGTTCTTTCATGAACAGATTGGCGCGTGAGGGTTCTCCAAGGCGGGTTTCCTCGATGACCATGAGATCCAACCGATCCGTTTTTTCCGTCCCCCAGGCTGGTAGAACCCATAGAACACCCATGGCTGATAATAGTAACGGTTTCTTCATCATCTTTCCTTTTCGCTTTTCTTGGTTGCCCTTGAATGAAGTCGTGGGCGGGTATGCGCACTGGCGCAAAGAAAGAGCCAACAATAAATTTAAATAATATCAATTATTTTATTGGTATTGCTCTTGGCGCCGGGTGTGGCGGTTCACACAGAGTGTGGCATATGACCTGTCGCCTCGATGATCGGATTTCTTTGCCTTGCACTCCTCATTCTGGGATGATCCTTTTCCCATGGACTTGATGTCGCAACTTTTCGGCTTCTTCCTCGTCGGTCTGTTCAGTACCGCCCATTGTCTGTTGATGTGCGGCGCGATTGTGGGGGCATTGACGATCAGCCTGCCGGTGTCGGTGCGGGAACGTCGTGGCGTGCTGGTGGGGTACCTGGCTGCTTGGAATGGTGGGCGAATTGCCGGTTATACCCTGGCCGGTTTCCTGGCGGGGGCATTGGGTGAGCTTTTGGTGCTTGCGTTTGGTTTGGAGTACCGTCATTCTTCTGTATTATCGGGATTGAGTTTGCTGTTTTTGGTCGGGATTGGCATGTACATTGCCGACTGGCTTCCGGGCGTTGCCCGGCTGGAAAAAATTGGGGTTGGGTTGTGGCGTATCCTGGAGCCGTTCGCCCAATCGCTCCTGCCGGTGTCCTCCCGGTCGCGGGCTTTGGTTTTCGGTCTGTTGTGGGGTTGGTTTCCTTGCGGATTGACCTATACGGTATTGATCTGGTCCGCGACGGTCGGTGGGCCTCTGAAAGGGGCTGCGGCGATGGCGGCGTTTGGACTGGGTACATTGCCGGGACTTCTGCTGGCCGGTTTCTTTTCCAGCCGTCTGTTCATCGTGCGGCAATCGGTGTGGGTCAAACGGGGGTTGGGGTTGTTGCTGGTCGGGTATGCCCTGGTCATGGGGGTGTGGTTTCAGGAGTTGGGTGAGGCCCCATCCCTGCACCATCCTGGCGTGTCTGGAGAATGGGTTGAATGAAGCAAACGGAAAAACGGTTGTTGGGAGAATCTCCTGAATTTCTCTCTGTCTTGCGTACTGCGGGTCTGTTGGCCCCTACCGATGCCACGGTTTTGATTTCGGGCGAAAGTGGTACCGGCAAGGAGTTGATCGCCCGTCATATTGCACACTACAGCCGCCGTGCCCGGGGTCCATGGATCGCCATCAATTGTGCCGCGTTGCCCGAATCGTTGGTGGAGGCGGAATTGTTCGGTCATGTCCGGGGAGCCTTCACCGGTGCAAGCGAGCGCCGTCTGGGGCGAATTCAAAGTGCTTCCGGCGGTACCCTGTTCTTGGATGAAATTTCTGAATTGCCCTTGACGATCCAACCCAAACTGTTGCGCCTGTTGGAAAACAATGAATGTCAGATGGTGGGGCGATCGGATGCCGTGATGGTCGATGTTCGGATCATCGCCGCGACCAACGCCAATCTGATGGATCGGGTCCGGGCAGGACTATTCCGGTCCGATCTGTTTTTCCGTTTGAATGTCGTTCCTCTGGAGTTGCCACCGTTGCGACGGCGTCAGGGGGATGTCGCTTTGTTGCTCCGAACATTCTTCGACGATTTTGCTCGGCGTTATCAAGTGGTCGCACCTCGAATCACAGAGACGGCGTTCTCTCTGTTACTGTCCTATGCCTGGCCGGGGAATATCAGGGAATTACGCAATTTTTGCGAGCAAATGTGTATTCTCCATCCAGGAAAGACCATTATCGGTTCTGACCTGCCCAAGGAGATGCGCATGGTGGATGGCGCAGCAATATCGAAAACCACGTTTTCAGTCGCATTGCCGGAGACGGGGATCAACCTCGAAGCCTTGGAACAGGATCTCCTGGCCCAGGCCCTGCAAAAAGCGGCAGGCAATAAAAGCCGTGCCGCCAGATTGTTGGGGCTGACCCGGGATACCTTTCTTTATCGCATCAAAAAATTGGCCATTCCTCTCCAGGGATGACGATGACTTGGTTTCCTGATGTTCCATCTCCTTCCTGTCTTGGGAGCTTTTGCAGATGATACCCTTGGCGGTTCCGAATCTTTCCGGCAATGAGGCGGTCTACCTCAAGGAATGCATCGATAGCGGTTTCGTCTCTTCGGTGGGACCGTTTGTGGGTCGATTCGAGCGCATGGTGGCTCAGGCGGCGGGCGCTCCCTTGGCGGTTGCCACTGCATCGGGAACGGCGGGACTTCATGTCGCCCTGGTGGCGTTGGGGGTCGGGCCGGGCGATCTGGTGCTGGTCCCGGGTTTGACGTTCATCGCCAGCGCCAATGCGGTCAGCTATTGTGGTGCCCAACCCTGGCTGGTGGACATCGATCCCGATACCTGGAACCTCGATGCAGAATTGTTGGAAGAACTCCTGACCCACGAATGTGACGTTCGCTGTGGACGGGTGCGCCACAAAAAAACCGGCCAACGGGTGGCTGCCATCATGCCGGTTCATATCCTGGGTGACCCGGCGGATATGGACCGGATCGTCCCTCTGGCCCACCGATTCGGACTTCCCGTGGTGGCCGATGGTGCCGCTGCCCTGGGGGCGAGCTATCGGGGGAAAAAGGTGGGGGATCTGGGGGCTGATTTGACGGTCTTTTCCTTCAATGGCAACAAGACAATCACTTGTGGTGGTGGGGGTGCCGTCGTCGGCAGCCGCGAGGAATGGATGCAACGGATCCGTCATCTGTCTACCACGGCGCGATTGGGGGAAGCCTATGACCATGATCAGGTCGGCTTCAACTATCGTCTGACCAATCTCCAGGCTGCCGTAGGGTGTGCGCAATTGGAACGTCTGGATGACCTGGTGGGCAAAAAACGATGGGTCCGGGAATACTATCGCCAGGCGTTTGCCGACCTTGATGCCGTTTCCCCGTTTCCACAGTCGGTCCATGGCCAGTCGGCAGCATGGTTTTCCGGTATTGTGTTGCACCATCCCTCACCCGAGGTCGCTTCGGCACTGCGCCAGTTTTTGCGGCAGCAGGGGGTGGAGGCCAAGCCATTCTGGAAGCCGTTGCATCTTCAGGACCCCTATCGCAAAGCTCCGACAACCCGACAGCATGTCAGTGAGGATGTGTGGTATCGGATTGTGGTATTGCCTTGTTCTACCACCGTAACCGCGCAGGAATTGGATCATGTCGTGGCACAGGTACGGCAGGGATTGTCGGATCTGATGCCATGATACCATCGACTTGGGTGTTGCTGGGGGCAGGGGGGCATGCCCGGGTGCTGATGGATGCATTGAAACAGTCCGGACAAGCGGTTTCGGGGGTCTATGTCCCTCCCAACGCCTTGCTTCCTGCCTGGGGCTCAGGACTGAAACCCGTCCATACCGACGAGCAGTTATTGTCGCGGTTCCCACCGGATGCCTCACGCTTGATTCTGGGAATCGGATCGGTCGGCGATAATCGAAAACGGATGCGGTTGTTCAACCATTATCGTGATCTGGGTTACCATTTTGCTTCAGTGTTGCATCCCGGTCACCTCCGGGGCGAGGATGTCCTTCTCGGCGAGGGGTGCCAGATCATGGCAGGGGTGGTTCTGCAACCGGGTTCCAGCATCGGGGATAATGTCATTGTCAATACCGGGGTCTGTGTCGATCATGAGTGCGTGATCGGGGATCATGTCCACCTGGCACCCGGGGTGGTGTTGTCGGGTGGGGTTCGGATTGAATGTGCTGCCCATATCGGGACCGGGGCGGTGGTGATTCAGGGAATCCGGATTGGCGCGGGCGCCCTGGTGGCTGCCGGGGCAACCGTGGTGCGTCATGTTGCCGCAGGCGCCCGGGTGGCAGGAATTCCGGCCCGGCCAATCATCTCGAATCAACAGGGGGCTTCAGGGCCACCCCTTGGGGTCTGACTTGTATGGTGTTCGTGTGATGAGTCTTCCCGGTCTCGGGACGTGTCATGGGCAATTCTTGCCGTCTGATGGGTGTGGTTTTCCCTTCCGAGATGTACCGCTTTTCTGGGATTCACCTCTATTAATCATTAAATAACAAACACTTGATAAAATATTCTCCTCCGGCACTCTTTTTGCGATGCACTCATTGAACCTTTGCTTTGTCAAGGGTTGGCGAGATGAAATGATCCATGGGGATCGGACCATTGCAGGGGAACGTTGAACCAGGGAGGATACGGTTATGACGGCCGTTGAGTATTGGCGGAAGGTTGTCATTGGTTCGCAGACATCGGTATTGGATGTCATGAAGGTGATTGACCGGGGTGCCCTCCGGGTGGCTTTGGTGACGGATGAATCGAATCGATTGATTGGTGTCGTCACCGATGGCGACATTCGGCGGGGATTGCTCAGTGGCATCAACATGAAGGATCCTGTGGCCGGCGTGATGGGACGCGAACCGACTGTGGCCCGGGCTTCCGATGCGGAAGATCGGGTATTGGCGCTGATGACCAGCAAAAGTATCGATCACATGCCCATCGTTGATGACGACGGTCGTTTGATCGGTCTGAAAACATTGCGGGAACTGGCCAGTCGTGAGCAGCGCAATAACTGGGTGGTGCTGATGGCTGGAGGATTGGGTTCCCGTATGGGTCCTTTGACCAAAACCTGTCCCAAGCCAATGTTGAAAGTGGGCACCAAGCCCATCTTGGAGTTGATTTTGGAAAGTTTTGCCGCCCATGGCTTTCACAAGTTCTACGTTTCGGTGAATTATCGCAAGGAGGTCATCCAGGATTATTTCAAGGATGGCTCTGATTGGGGGGTTGATATTCACTACTTGGAGGAGGATGACCGGAGGGGGACGGCGGGGCCGTTGGCTCTGTTGCCTGAGGTCCCTGAGGAACCGTTCTTTGTGATGAACGGGGATTTGCTGACCCAGATCAACTACAAAAACATCCTTGAATTTCATGAGGAACATGGTTCCCTGGCGACGCTGTGTGTCCGTAAGGTGGAACAGGCCATTCCCTATGGCGTCGTCCATACCCACCAGCACACCCTGTTGAGCATCGAGGAAAAACCGGTACAGGAATATTTCATCAATGCCGGGATCTACCTGCTGGATCCGAAGGTGGTGGACTACATTCCGCGGAATACCTATTTCGACATGCCCGATCTGTTTCACAAAGTGATCTCACATGGCCATGCCACGGCTGCCTTTCCGTTTCTGGATTATTGGATGGACATCGGGCGCATGGCCGATCTGAAACAGGCGAGCCAGGATTATTCCGAGGTGTTTTCCTGAGGCGGTGCAACGACTGCATTGACATTCATGAGGATCAAGGAAAAAAGGGTCTTGAGGCAATTTCTCAAGACCCTTTTTTCTTGATGGTCAATAGCATACACTGCCGTCTCAAGCCAGTGCGCGTGCCGCCCGTTCGATTCTGATCATCGCTTCTTTCAAATCGTTCATGGAGATGGCGAATGAAATACGGACAAAATGATCCTTGCCGAAGGCGGAGCCGGGAACCAAAGCGACATCATGATCATTCAGCAGGTGATCCGCCAGATCCATGCTGTTGTTGATGATCGCCCCCTTGGGGGTTTTCTTGCCGATCAGGCCACTGACATTGGGAAAGACATAAAAGGACCCTTCCGGAGTGTTGCAATGGATGCCGGGGATGGCATTCAGGGCACTGACGACAAAATTGCGGCGTTCCAGGAATGAGCGGACCATGGGTTGGATGCAGCTTTGATCACCCGCAATGGCAACGGCTGCGGCTCTTTGGGCAATGGACGTTGAACAGGAGGTGCTTTGTTCCTGAACCTTGCCCATTGCCTTGATGGCATCGCTGGGACCCACGGCATAACCGATGCGCCATCCGGTCATGGAATAGGTTTTGGAGACGCCATTGAGGATCAGGGTACGATCCTTGAGAAAAGGAGCGACCTGGAGGATGTTGGTGTGGCGGAAGCCATCGTAGACGATCTGTTCATAAATATCGTCGCTGACCACCCAAACCCAGGGGTGTTGACGGAGAACCTCGGCGATTTTGATCATTTCTTCCGCCGTATAGGCCGCTCCGGTGGGATTCGAAGGGGAATTGATGACGACAAAGCGGGTTTTGGCGGTGATGGCGGCAGCGAGTCGATCCGCGTTCAGCTTGAATCCTTCGCGTTCTTCGGTATCGACGATCACCGGTTGGCCGTCTGCGACCAGTGTCATATCAGGGTAGGAGACCCAATAGGGGGCGGGAATGATGACTTCATCTCCTGGATTCAGCATCGCCAGGGCCATGTTGAAAAAGGCTTGTTTCCCACCCGATGTGACCAAAACCTCGTTCAAGGCGTAGGATAGGTTGTTATCCCGCTGCATTTTACCGATGATGGCCTTTTTCAGTTCCGGGATGCCATCGACGGGGGTATATTTGGTAAATCCTTCACGCAACGCGGTGATTGCCGCTTCCTTGATGTGTTCCGGGGTATCGAAGTCGGGTTCGCCGGCACCCAATCCGATGACATTCTTGCCTTGGGCGCGCAACTCTTTGGCTTTGGCGGTGATTTGCAATGTTGCCGAAGGCTTTACCTTCTGAATGCGTTGGGATAAAACGGCCATGGCTTGGTCTCCAACATTGGATGGGAGGTTTTGGGGACGGCGCGAATCTAGCACCATTGGTCCGTGAAATACAGGATGATCCCGTTGCAGGAAAACAAATCATCAAGAAAAAAAAAGGTTCCCAATGTTGCGGGAAGGGTGGGGAATGGTCCCCAGGGTTTTGACTTCACCAGAATTGACCGGAGCGACGATGGAACACCAGGAGCAGGAATGGGTCTTTGGACTCAACCCGGTACTTGCGTTATTGACTGCCGCACAACGTCCCATCGAATCCATGGTGGCCCTGAGTGGGGGGCGGGGTGAAAAATTCCATCGGGCATTGACTCTGGCCAAGGAACGGGGCTTCCGTCCCCGCTTGGTGGACCGCCAGGCATTGGACCGGTTGACTGGGACCGCTGCTCACCAGGGGATTGCATTGCGGGTCGGTGTTCGGGTGCAACCCTCCTTCGACCAGTTGTTGCAGCGCCTGACACCCGATGCCCGCGATCTGGTGATCATTCTGGATGGGGTTGAAGACCCCAGAAATCTGGGGGCGATGATACGCACCGCCGAGGCGTTTGGCGCATTGGCGGTCGTTCTCCCCAAGGATCGGACCGCACCCTTGTCAGGAACTGCCGTCAAGGCTTCGGCGGGGGCGGCGGAACGGATGGATACCATTCGCGTCACCAACCTGGCTCGGGCCATGAAATCACTTCAAAACCAGGGAGTACAAATCATCGGGCTGGAAGCCGATGCTGGATATTCCCTGGCAAATCATTCATTTCAAGGTCCCGTGGCCCTGGTTCTGGGTAACGAAGGGAAGGGATTGCGCCGGTTGACCCGGGAACATTGCGATATTCTCGCCGCCATCCCCATTCAGGGAGGATCAGGATCCTTGAACGTTTCGGTGGCGTGTGGCATTGCCAGCCACATCTGCCGCGATTGGCAAAGAAAAAATCAGAATGGATCGTCCCAAATCAACGCCCCGTCATCATGAACGCCGACCAAATGTAGGGGGCCTTCCACTCCGTGGAATTGATCATCTGTAGTTGCGTTTCCCGCAACGCCTTGTGGGGATTCATCCCCTGTTGCAAACGTTGATACAGGTTGGACATCAATTCCTGAGTCCCCGCATCGCTCACTTCCCAAAGGGACGAGATGACTGATTGGACCCCCGCTTCCTGAAAGGAACGGCGCAATCCATAAACCCCTTCCCCTTCATGAATTTCCCCCAATCCCGTTTCACACGCGGAAAGAACTGCCAACCGGGTTCCCGAAAAATCACGCCCCATCACCTCCAGCGCCGTCAGAACACCATCATTTTCGGTATCAATTTCACCCAGAAACTGGGCGTTGGAGTTGATTCCCGCAAAGGCCAAACCGGAACGGAGCAAAGGATTATCCCCGGGAGGCACCACTTGAATGTCGGAACTGCGTTGCAATTTCAACAGACGCTTTCTCAAATTGTCGTCCGGTTTAAGGAAAAAACCATGGGTGGCGATATGCAACACTTCCGGAGATTGGGTCAGCTCGTTCAATACTTTTTCCTGGGCACCATTCTTGGTGAAGATCTGGGTTTTCTTTTTCCCGGTATTGGAAATTTCCGAGATCAACGTCCCTTCCTTTTCAGCTCCGGGGAGTGGATCGAACCGCAGGCCGCGCATGCCCGACGAAAAGGCCCGCAACCCTGCTTTCAGCGAGGCGGAACGTTTGCGTAACGATTCGTTGACATTGTTGGTGCTGGCGACGACGATCTGGTCATAATTGTAGTCGGGTCCTGCAAGGATGAGGAACTGCCCGGTCGCCGAAGGGACATCCGATGGGATGAGATCCCGGCTGGAGCCAAGCAGGTGGATGTCGGTCCCCTGGGTTAGATAATGTTCGTTTTCATCCACAAGGGCGGGAAACGGAAGAATATTGAGAATGCCATCCGGCACAACATAGATCTCCTGTCGTGCCCCAATCAATTGGGCGATGGGACGCCAGATCAACGAATGGGCGTTCTGCCCCAGTTCGATGAGTTCATCGTTGTCCGCTTCATCCTCCTGGATGATGGAACGATAATTGAGGACCGCCTTTTGGATGGCTTCCATGTCGGGATAGACGATCAGATTGAATTGTGCCTGATCCTTGTTCTTGATGAGCAGGCCCGCAAGCATTTTTTCCTTGTTACCATCCTTGAAGTTCATGAAATCAACCAATACCGCATCGTTAGGAAGATTCTCGATGAGCTGGTTGACGATGACATCGCTGATGGAATGACGAAAACGTTTGCTGGCCTGTCCCAGTTGCAATTGCAGGGAATTGACCTTGTCTTCCAAACCTTGGATTTGTTGCAAATGGGTATCGACCGTTTCCGGAGCGGGACCCGCAAGGGTCAACGATGCCAAATCCTTGCGGGACTGGGTCAGTTCCTTGCCAATGGCCTCCAGTTGCGGATCCTGGGTCATCTGGGTGATCTGTTGGATCTCCGAAGTGATCTTGAGCAGAATCCCTTTCCGCTTCAAGGCGACATTCAATGCCTCGCGTCCAGCCGTGGCGGCATCCAGATGTGTCAGCATGGTCAGGTAGCGGTCCAGTTCGGGACGGTGCAGGCGGATATACCCCTCACGAGCATTATCGCCCGCTGACCAGAGCATGCGGTTGAGAAATTCACTCCTTCTTGAAAATCCCTCCTGCCGCACCTGGAATGCCCCTTCCAAATCAGATTTTTTCTCCAAAACCGCAGCCAGGGTGTTGATGGTCTCGAAGGTATAGGGATGCAACCGACCCAGAACCTGATCATCAAGCGACAAGGTTTCCTTCAACAAATCCTCGGCTTCCTTGTGCTTGCCCATGTCCTGATACACATTGGCCAGGTCGTGCATGGAACGCAGGGTGTCCATATGCCGTGGACCCATCGCCTTGGTCCGTTGGGACAACGTTTTCTTGAACATCGCTTCCGCTTGTTCGAGCCTGCCCAGTTTGTGATGGACCCGGGCCAGATTGTTCATCGCCTTGAGGGTTCGTTGGTGCAGATCGCCCAGGTTTTCCTGCCACAGGGTTGAAACCTGTTCGAACAAAGGTAGTGCCTTGTCATATTCCTGTTTCAACAGATACAGATAGGCCAGATTATTGATGACGGCGACCGTGTCAGAATGGCGGGGCCCCATCACCTGGCTGGTGGTGGCGATCACCTGTTGATACAACGGTTCCGCTTCATCGAAGTTACCCTGGCTTTCGTGCAGCAGGGCCAGATTGTTCTTGGCCGTCAGGGTGGTTGGATGTTGGGCGCCAAATACCTGTTCCGACAGGGTGACCGCTTGACGCAGGACCGGTTCGGCATTGTCGTAAAGTCCTGCTTCCTCCATCAATTGTCCCAGATTGTTGAGGAGCGTGATGGTTGCGGGATGTTTTTCACCAAAAATCTTTTTATAGCCGGCGAGCGTTTCGTTCAAAATTTTTTCCGCTTCGTCGAACAACCCTTTTTTCTCTTTGATTCCTGCCAGATCGGCCAGGGAGCCCAGCGTGTTGGGATGTTCCGGACCCGATTTGGCCTTGTTTTCCTCGTATTGGATGTGGGTCAGCGATTGCGCCTGATCAAGTTCTCCCAGATCCAGATGAACCCGGGCCAGAATGGTTCGGGCATCGGCCTGGAGGAAACCCAACTCGTTGGGCCGGGCCTTGATGTCATCCAGAACGGTTTGCAGCACTTTTTTGGCATCGGCAAACTTGCCGAGGTCCCGGTGGATTCCCGCCAGGGTGATATTCGCGCCAACGGTTCGTGGATCCTGCTTGGGGAGGATGACACCAAAAATGGATTGGGACAGGGTCAATTCCTTGAGGGCCGCTTCAAAATTGCCCTTGGATCGTTGGACTTCGGCGAATTGTTGCAGACAGGAAGCGGTTTCGGGATGGTAAAAACCGAATGTCTGCGCCACCAATGGACAGGTCGTGCGGAGTATCCGGTCGCCCTCGGTGGTGTTGCCCTGGTTCTTCAAAACCCGGGCCAAGGCCAGATCGGTATGCAGCTTGAGGGGATGGTTGGGGCCGAATCCCTTGTTGTACTGTTCTGAAATTTCCCGGTAGGCGGCGATGGCGGGTTCGAGCTGCATCCGGCTTTCTTTCAGTTCCGCAAGCAGGGTCTGGGCCGCCAGGGTTTCAGGATGGGTATCGCCTAAAATCTTTTTCCCCTTCTCCGCCGATTGTTGGAACAGGGGTTCGGCGGCATCCATCTGGCCATTCTGGACCTGAAGGTTGCCGACTTCGCGCAGGGTCAGAATGGTGGAGACATGTTCTTCACCCAGGTTGTTCCTGGCCAGGTCAAGGGCCTGTTGTCCCAGATTGAGGGCCTGAGTCAGATCACCTTTGCCGGCATGTTGAAGTGCCTGGTCCAACAGGTTGGTCCAGGTAGAGGCGACGCTCGCCTTGTCAGGTTTGATGACCCCGGCGGCATTCAGTTTTTCTTCCACCCATGGGGGTTGGATCCCGGTGATCTCGGTGATCCGATCATTGGCGAAAACCGCTTCATCCACGTTCCCGCTCAAGGCGGCTGCCTGGGCGGCTGCCTTGAAGAAAGGAAGGGCATCGGCGGGTTGGCCCGCGTCCACGGTTTGAACGCCCAGCCGTTTGGCGACTTCGATATTCCGGGGATCCAGGGTAAACGCCTTGTTCAAATGTTGTTGCACGGCGGGAAGGTCTTTATTCCCTTCCGCCGTCAGGGCCAGTTTAAGTTCATCCCGGGCCTGTTGCTGTTTTTTGTCATCAACCGCCTTGTCGGCGGGCGGCGTCAGCAAAAGGGTATATCCTTTGGCGGTTGCCGGCGCTTTCTTGTCGGCAGGAGCGGTGATCTGTCGTTGCCACTGATCCAGGGCGGATGGCTGACTGGGTTTTTCGGGTGCTGAATCGGCTGCCGCCACGGTCACCGGGGATTGATTGCCGACGCCACGCTTGCCGGACGCCTGACCCCTGCTCTCGGATGCAGGGGCCGAACTTGCCACAGATGACGCTGGAATGGGTGATGCGGAAACACGGGTGGTCGGGGCCGTATCCCGATTCGACAGATTCAGGCTGGCCAGTTGAATTTCAGGGGGCGGAATGTTTTTTTTGGCCAACAGGGTTCCCATTCCCCGGGTCGCCTTACTGACCGCTTCGGGTTCCATGGTGGTCATCAATTTGTTTTTGGCCTTGCTGGCCTCTCCCTGACCCTGTCCGGCAGCCAGCGTATACCATTGCAATGCCTTGACGGGATCCTTTTCGACCCCCTTGCCTTTTTCAAAGAGGGAGGCCAACAGGAATTGCGCTTCCGGATGGTTTTGCGCCGCAGCCTGCTCAAGCCATGTGGCGGCCTGGGCTGCATCTTCCCGGGTCCCCATGCCGGTGAGGATCATGGAGGCCAGGTTGATCTGTGCCCGGGGGTGCCCCCCCTTGGCCGCTTCCTGGAACCAGCGCAGGGCCTCATGGGTGTTGGGACTGACGCCGAAACCCGATAGATACATGGTTCCAAGGTGGTTTTGTGCCTCCTGATCGCCAACCAGGGCGGCATCACGGGTTTTTTCAAAAAGGGCCGAAACGCGCTTGTTGCCAGGAGATGAAGTCTCTTTCTTGGCGGTGGTCGCAACGGTGGGAACGGATGTCTTCCCGGGTGTGACCGGCTGCGGCTGAACCGTTTCCCTGGATGCGGGAGCGGGCGAAGCGGCCATGCCCCGGGTCTTGAGTTTCTTCTCCGGTGTGGCCTCAGGTGGAATCTTGTTGTTGGGGAGGGGCTCGTTTTTGGATAACAACACCGGGGAAGGGTTGTTGGGCCAGGGACGATTGGCCAGACGGGACCAATCGGCACGGGCAAGGAGATTGCCCTGTTCGCCTCCCTTCAAATACCAACGCTCCGCTTCCCGGGCATCGGCAGCGACCCCCATCCCCCGCTCATGGAACATCCCCAATAGATGGCTTGCCTGTCCATTGCCCAGGTCTGCCGCCTTGGCAATCCAGTGTTGTGCCTGTTCCAGATTTTCCACCCCCCCCTCGCCGGTCAGGTAGAGCATCCCCAGGTTGAGGCTGGCCAGGGCATGACCCCGTTTGGCACCCCGTTCATACCATGCGGCGGCGGCACCCGGATCATAGGGGGCGCCGATGCCGGTGGCAAACATGGTCCCCATCCGGTTTTCCTCTTCGCCGGCGACGGCTGGGGTGGTGGTGGCGGAGGTGGGTTTGATGCAACCCGCGGCGCAGACGCTACCGGGATTGGCCTGAAGCATTCCGGGAAAGAGAATGAAAAAAGTTAAGATCAGGGTGGCGCCGCCCCAGGCGGACCATCGACGACGGACCGGAAGGGAGGCGCGTCCCAAGCTTCGGGGAACCACCCACGTTTGACTTTTTTTCATCCCAACCTCCCGTTGCGTTGGAGAATCGCAAATGGTGCGAGGTACAGGCACATGGAACATTCACCGGCATCCAGGTGGATACCACGAACGGATGGAACACCCCAAACCCGTCTACACTATTTTTGCAGATTCCATCCAGTCGTGCAACAGATTGTTCGGAATGAATCATAAAAGGAGGAATTTTTCGATGATCATTTTATATTCTCAGGTTGCAATAATATTCGTATTGTAACGTTGTTTGGGGTATTGTCATCCTTTTAAACAAATAATGACACTTTGAAACAATCACCTGAGGGTGGCGTTTGGTCGATCATGTTGTGGGTGGGCACGATCAAAGAGGGGGATTCCTTCCTGCAACGCATGGGCAATGATGTGGTTGGTGGAAAGATACCAGCGCGCCACCTCTTCCCGGCTGTAGAGCAGAATATCCCTGGGCATGGGAAACGTGGCGATGCGATCACGGATCCGCTCCAGTTCCCGCCACCGGCTGCGCTGCTCGAACCCCTTGTCAACCACGACCAGGAGATCAATATCCGAATCCTCGTTGGCCTCCCCACGCGCCAGGGACCCGAAAAGGATGATCCGTTCCGCGTGAACGACCTCGGCGATGCAAACACTCATGGCGGCCAGATCGGCATCGGTGAAGGGCATTTTGTTCATACCTATTCGTTATCTTTCTTCTGAAAGGAGTTTCTTTATTTCTTTTGCACGGGTGACTTCTTCGGCAATCTCAGGTTCATTACGTTTGCCAAAACGGTATTCGACTTCATTACAGATTGCGATGGCTTCTGTACGGTGCCCCATGGATTCCAACCTGATTCCTTTCCTGACCATTGCCTTTGCGACCTGTTCAGCGATACCCGATTCGTCGCGGTGGGCAAAGCGCCGAATCAGATAGTTATAGACCGCGATTTCCTTCAGATTGCGTCCTTTGGATCCCAACATGATGCCTTTGTGGAACAATGCTCTTGCGACCTGTTCAGCGATGCCTAATTCGTCGCGGTGGGCAAAGCGCCGAACCAGGTCGTCATTGACTGCAATGGCCTCCTTACTTTTTCCAATGGATCCCAACGTGAATCCTTTGTTGTACATTGCTCTTGCGATCGTTTCAGCGATGACTGATTCGTCGCGCATGGCAAAGTGCTGAACCAAGTCGTCATAGACCGCGATTTCCTCCGTATTTTTTCCCGTGGATCCCAACCTCACCCCTTTGTTGACCATTGCTTTTGCGACCAGTTCAGCAATGTTCGATTCGTTTCGCTGGGCAAAGTGCTGAAGCAAGTCGTCATAGACCTTGATCGCCTCCGCACTTTTTCCAATGGATCCCAACATGAATCCTTTGTTGAACATTGCTCTTGCGATCTGTTCCACGATTGGTGCGTCGGCATTTCCATAGGAGGCCCGATGACGATCAAAAAGATCAAGGATTTTGTCATAAATCAATGCCTCCTTGAGGGAGTCGTGTTCGATGGTACATGCAATTCCTGCAAGAATATTCATGGAGGTAAATACAGCGGTTGCCGGTTCCGGTTGGTCAAGCTCTCGAACAAAATCATGTTCCATTCGTTGAAGTTCGGCGATGGCTGTCGCAATTTGATCAGGTCGGTCAGATGTGATCCCTTCCATGGCCAAGGCCAGCCGTTCATGCACACCCCGCCAGGGAATCACGTCAGGGAGTGATTCCTTGGCCTCTGCCAGGGCGTGCAAGGCAAGTCGTTGGTTGGGGGGAAGGATATAAGTTTTGGTTTGTTGTTCCGTGTCGGAACGGGTGGCCAAAAACCCGAGGGTTGCAAGATAGTCCATGGCGCGGGAATAGGTGTCGTTCCGGGTATTCATCTCCATTTGGAAACGGTTTCCAAACCATTGTTCCAACTCGGAGATGGAAAAATATCCTGCACGGGAGATCAGCGAATAACAAATTTTCAAAAAATATTGAAATTTAAAATGATAACGAGATTCCAATTCCGCCAACTGTTCCAGTTCAAATTGGGCCATGATCTCAACCAGGTCCCCCATCGCTCCGGGGGGCATTTCCTGGGGCATCCGTTCGGAAAATTCCCAAAACCCTGTCCCCTGATCCGCCGCCAGGATCAAGGCCCGTTTATACAGTGCCGTGGAACGTCCAACCTGGTCAAAGATTCGATCCGCTCCTGACAAAGATCGATCAGGCCATGCACCTTGTTGCCATCGGTTTGTCATGACTCTCTGTGCCAATGCCCGTGCTTCATCAGGTTCCAAATTTGAAACATGAACGTGTTCCCAATCCTTCGGCCCAGGGCGTCGGGCGCTGATGACCAAATGCAGGGTCAGCCCTTTCCTCGTGGCACGCTCAAGCAAGGTTTCGGCAAGACGGATGCCGGCTTCGTTGATCAGGCGTCGTTCCGTAATCGATTCTTTTTTATCGTAGGGGCCACTGTCGGTCAGATAGGTCAGGTCTTCCAAAATCCACACATGGCATCCTGATCGACGTTCCAGGTGTTGGAACAGTTCGTCCCAGGTGGTGGTCGTGGAAGGCAATTGATAGCATCGATCCAATCGACCCCGGAGTTCCCGTTCCAGGTCCGACAGTACGGCATGATTCCAACAATTCATCTGAAATACGGTGATCGGGTCCTCCTTGTCCGAATGAAACGCCATCTCTTCGATCCATGCGGTTATTTTGTGGACGATGGCGGTTTTGCCCATTCCGGCATCGCCATGAATCCATATCCCCCGCTGCCGTCGCTGGTCGCCCAAGGATGTGGGCAGGGAGGTCAATTGTTTGAGCAACGAAACACGACCGACGAAGGGGTCGTCCCTGTCATAAAGGATCGAACCCGAGCGTGGCGCGACCAGATCGGTGCAACTGTGACCAAACAGATGGGGCGATCCCCATACCAGTTTCGGCGTGCCGACGGGGAATGGGGTTGTGGGCAAATCGGGGGAGGTCCTCAACAGGTCCAGAAACTCCGATTTCATGTGAGGACGACACAAAGTTATTGCCTCATCGAGGGCCTCCCCCGGTCCCCAGTGGGACAAATTCCTGACCCATCCCTCCAAAAGTCCTTGGGGGGCGGTTTGCAGGATGGGCGCGGAAAAGGCGATCCAGGGGCAGGGCAGATCTTTGGCAAAGGTGGTTCCATGGCAGGCAAAAACCCAGAACAGGGTCAATCCCTGGACCTCCTGTTTCAGGTCACTGGCTCCGACCGGCCCATCGGCGAAGATCAACCGCCCGGTTTCATCGCCATGGCCATAAAAGATCAACACATCCATTTCCTGGAGTGTGGCATGGCGCAGGTTGGCCCGGGTCGCCTGTTCGACCCACAATTCAACCTTCAATTTGGAGTCCTTCCAGACCCGGACAAAGGCGTTTGCCATCGCCACCGCTTCTGGCAGTGGTTCCTCCAGGGAATGGCCGATCAACAGCATCACCCGCATGCCCGCTTCTTCGATGGGTGTGGTTGGAGGAGGGGGTTCTTTGGGCGATGTTTGGAGGTATCCCAGCCATTGTTTGCCATGTTTGTCGGTGTATTCAGTTTTGACCCAGGGCAATTCTTTGGGAACACGCAACCTTTCATCATCACGTTCCCCATGGTTGCGCCAGTTGTCCATGAACAAGGCCGAAACCACCAGCACCAGGGAATCATTGGATGTTTCGATCAACGTTCTCAATCCGGGTTGATCGATCAACCGGGCCGCTTCCACAAAGGGTTCACTCAGCAGTTGATCCTCGACCGTATGGACATCACCCAGGGTGAGGGCCACGCGCAACCGTAGGGGGAAATCGCCGTGGGTTGCGTTGCTTTCAGTGAGTCTTTGTTTCAGGTCAAGGACGAAACGAAAGGCAACGGGGGAGGGAAAGGCGCCCATGGTGAAATAGTAACCATCTCCGGTGCCATGGCGTGGAATGACCTTCCATGGGGCAGCAAAACCCACAAAAGGTTTGGCGCACTGAGTGATCAATTGTTGCAGGCGTTCGAGGATGTTGCGTTTCTCCGAGAATGTCGGCAGGCGGTCAAAACCGGAAATATCCAACAGGACGATGGGCGCATCAATGGCATCATGAACCATGGCAAAATCCTGACATGGGCTTAACGTGTTTACAGTTCCGGGCTTGGTTATCGATCAGCACTCCCACATGACGCATGATTTCGTCCTCCGCAACATCACTTTCCTGCTCATCCGCCAAACACATCATCCAGGGATTTGGCATCCAGCACCCGATCCGTCCAGGTCTCCAGCGTTGAAAGGTCGGCCCGGGCCAGCTTGTCCGAGACTCCTTCGGGCAACAGGCCGAAACGGCGTGACAATAAGCGCAGTAGTACAGCGACCGCATTTTCCCTGCGTCCTTCCTGCCATCCTTCCTGGCGTCCTTCCTGGCGTCCTTCCTGGCGTCCTTCCTGCCGTCCTTCTTCTCGCGCCAACTGAATCGCCCCTTGGGCATCGGTGATGGCGATGCCCGCTTTTTCGTAATATTCGTATTCCTCTGCCGTCATGTTGGCCACCATGGCTTTCTCGAAGGCGTGGCGGATCGGTTCCACCCGTATCGTGTCAGGGATGGTTTCCAGTGTCCCGGCACACTTGATGAAATAAATCCACTGTTCCAGAACGTTGGTCAATGTATCCAAAGAACGGTCGAATTTTGGCAGTTCGATGAAATAATACAGAATTTCCTGAAGAAAGGATTGTCCGGTGACGGTTTCCCGGGATTCATGGCGGGAGACGCAATGATCGAAACTTTTGAACAGAATAAAATCAGTGATGGTGATGGCGATCACCTGGTTGAGTTTGGGATAATCTTCGCCTTTTTCAATCTGTTGGGTATAAGTCTTGGCGGCATTGTATTGAATGCGTTTCAAAAAAGCGGCTGCCTTTTGAATCTGCATTTCGACGATGTAGGTGATGCCGCGATGGTCACGGCATTTGACATCCAGAACCGAATACTTCATCTCCCGTATTTTGGGCGCGAGAAAGGGATCCAGAATGGTGACCTCGGCAATCCGACGGTCCCCTTCCAATCCGAGCAGGCTCTCCAAAAAGCTGATGAGAATATCTTTGGCATCTTCGCTGCCGAAGATTTTTTTGAAGGCGAAGTCGATTCTCGGATCGATGAATTTCATGGGTCGGCCTCGGGGGGATGATGTACACGTTGATGTTGATTTTCGTTGAATTGGGCCGATCCGTCCAGAACAAACGCCGAATCGCAAAAGATGGGCTGAAGTGAGACCGTGACAACCTCCACTATTGAAAGCTGTGGTCGATTGATCCAGAATCGCAGCCATCAAGACATTGGGGAGGGGTGGGTTGAATGCCTTCGAGCAGAAGTGGCGCATGGATTTTGAAAGTTTGAGGTAATGATCGTATTTTCAAGTATTTCTCTTGTTTCCATCGGGTTGGCGTGGTTTTTGGACCGCAGGTTGGGTGAACCGGAGCGGTTTCATCCCCTGGTCGGTTTTGGCAATCTGGCGGGGGGACTGGAACGGGAAATCCGTGCCCGGATTTCGGTTGTGGGGTGGAAGGGGCGTCTGGCGGGCGGGGTGGCGGTCGCCTTGTTGATCATCCCTCTGTTTCTTCTGGCGGTTGCGATCTCCTCCCTTCAGGTGTGGGGGCCGTTGGGGCAGGTGGTGATGCTCTATCTGGCGTTGGGTGGCAAAAGTCTTGAAGATCATGCGCTACGGGTCTACAAGGCACTGGAACAGGGCGATCTGGAGGCGTCCCGCCG
Source organism: Magnetococcales bacterium DCbin4 (assembly GCA_002753735.1). Lineage (GTDB taxonomy): Bacteria > Pseudomonadota > Magnetococcia > Magnetococcales > UBA8363 > UBA8363. The sequence continues at coordinate 2,314 of PEAN01000061.1, read as the reverse complement.
ATGGGTGGGAGCCATGGTCAGTCGCGACACCCGGGCGATGGAACCGCCCGAGGTGGCTCGGGCCACGGTCGAATCGGTACTGGAAAATGGCTGCGATGCCGTCTTTTCCGCCATGTTCTGGTTCATCGTCCTCGGGGGGCCGGGGGCGGTGCTGTTTCGCCTGGCCAATACCCTCGATGCCATGTGGGGGTATCGCAATGACCGTTACCGTTATTTCGGTTGGGCCGCCGCCCGCCTGGATGATCTCCTGGGCTATCTGCCCGCCCGTCTGACCGCCATGACCTATCTGCTCCTTGGTCACAGTCGAAGTGCCCTGGCGGCATGGCGGGGGTGTACCCAACGCAAAAGTCCCAATGCCACCTTGGTCATGGCAGCGGGTGGCGGGGCGCTGGGGTTGCGTCTGGGGGGTGGGGGACACTACCACGGTCAATGGCAGTCCGCACCGTTCCTGGGGGGGAATGCCCCACCCACCGTTGCCGATATTCCCCGGGCCATTCGTCTGGTTGCCCGAGGGGCGATGCTCTGGGCGATCCTTGCGTTGTTCCTGGGCATGGGCACCCTCATTTGATACGGGAGACAAACAGCACATGGCGGTCGAATTGATCCTGGGGGGGGCCCGCAGCGGCAAGACCTCTTTTGCCCAACATCGGGCCGATGCCCTGGGGCAGGAGGTCGTCTATGTCGCGACTGCCCGGGCGGGAGATCCTGAAATGAATGAACGGATCCGCCTGCATCAACAATCCCGTCCCGCCCATTGGCGCTTGGTTGAAGAACCGGTTCATCTGGCCCGGGTGATCGCAGCCCATGCCGCACCGGGCCGGGTGCTCCTGGTCGATTGTCTTACCTTGTGGCTCACCCATCTGTTGACCGATCCCGACGATCCCCAAGCCATGGAACGGGAAAAAAAGGCGTTGTTGCATCTGCTGCCCCAAATCCCGGGCGAGATCCTCCTGGTGAATAATGAAACCGGACTGGGGATCATCCCCATGGGTTCCCTGACCCGTCGTTTCGTTGATGAAAATGGTTGGCTCAACCAATCCCTGGCCCGTTTCTGTCGCCGTGTCACCATGATTGTGGCCGGTCTCCCCCTCGAACTTAAAAAGGATTGACTCATGCGTCCCGACTGGCTCAACCAACCCATCCCCCCAATCTCGACCCCACATGCCCAAAGAGCGCGGGAACGCCAGAATCAGTTGACCAAACCTCCCGGTTCCCTGGGGGTGTTGGAAGAATTGGCGATTCGTTCCGCCGGTTGGTTGGCGACCGATGCACCGTCGTTTTCCCGGGTTCGGATCGTGGTGTTCGCCGGGGATCATGGGATCGCTGCTGCGGGGGTCTCCGCCTTTCCCCAAGCGGTCACCGTCGAAATGGTGCGCAATTTTTCCCATGGTGGGGCGGCCATCTGTGTCCTGGCCCGGGAGATCGGGGCGCAGCTTGAGGTGGTGGATGCGGGTGTCATCACCGATCCGGGTCCGCTGCCCGGAGTGGTCGCGGGCCGGGTCGCTCCTGGCACTGCCGACTTTCGCCAGGCGGCCGCCATGACCGAAGCGGAATTCTTCGCCGCGATGAATTTGGGCAGGGAGGCGGTTGCTCGGGGGATTGCGGCGGGGGTCCAATTGTTCATCGGGGGTGAAATGGGCATTGGCAATACCACTGCGGCGGCGGCGGTGGGATCGGTCTTGACGGGAACTTCCCCCGAAGCGATGAGCGGGCCGGGAACCGGGATTGATCGGGATGGCATTGTCCGAAAATCAAGAGTGATTGCCGAAGCCTTGGCCGTTCATCAGATTTCCAAGGAAAACCCCTTGGAGGCGATGCGTTGTCTGGGCGGTCTGGAAATGGCGGCATTGACCGGGTTCTACCTGGCGGCGGCCCAGGCGGGTGTTCCGTGTGTCGTCGATGGTTTCATCACGGCTGCCGCTGCTTTGACCGCCGTCCGTTTCCGACCCGAAGTTCATCCCTGGTTGTTGTTTTCCCATATGTCCAAGGAACCGGGGCATGTCGCGCTTTTGCAAGCCATCAAGGGGGTTCCAGTCCTCTCCTTGGGGATGCGTCTGGGAGAAGCCAGTGGCGGGGCCACATTGGTACCGCTGTTGAACATGGCCTGTGCCCTCCATAACCGGATGGCCACCTTCCAGGAAGCGGCCGTTTCCGAGAAAAAGGAAGGGTGATCCTTAATATTATTGAGAAAAAACAGGGGTCTTGGGGATTGCCCCCAGGACTTTGATTTTTTTTTCACGCGCCATTTCACCCGAAGCAAGATTTCCGCGTGGTTTTTGCGGGAATCTTGCTTGAGGTGCGAGCCTTGGTCCCG
>PEAN01000060.1 GCA_002753735.1 Magnetococcales bacterium DCbin4 | reverse complement strand
ATGTATTAAAACATTATATTGCAGTGAAATGATGTGTTTACCCTCTTTAACTTTGGAAGGGCCAAATCAAAAGCTGCCCGGGAAGGGGAATCCCCTTCCCGGAACTTTATTTCAAGGGTTGATCAACGCAGAAACGTACCAAAATTACGGTCACCCCAACGTTCGATCCGCATCATCCATGCCGGTTGGTCAAGCTCAATCTTGATATAGAAATGATTTCCCTGCATGGAAAACCGATTTCCGGAAATCAATTCATGTAGCTCATAATTTTCCCCATAGCCAATCCCGTAGGCTTCGGTCGGAATGAATATTTCTCCTTCCTGCCGATTGAATGGATCCAGATTGACCGCAACCAGAATGATGTTTTTCCAATCTTCAGACGCCTTGCCGTAGAAGATAATGTTGGCATTGTCGGATCGGAAGAACTTCAAATTTTTGGCATGATGCAACGCCGGATTTTCCTTGCGGATGGTATTGATCCGGGTGATGAACTCCTTGATGTTGCCCGGGCGGTTCCAATCCCATACCTTGTACTGGTATTTTTCCGAGTTCAGATATTCTTCCTTCCCCGGAACCGCAGCGTTTTCACATAATTCAAAACCACTGTAAATACCGAATACCGAAGAAAGCGTGGCTGCCAAGGCATAACGGCTCATGAACGCAGGCCGTCCCCCTTCCTGAAGGATACGCGGCAAAATGTCAGGGGTATTGGCGAAGAAATTCCACCGCATGTACTCCTTGACATCGTTCTCGGTCAGTTCTTTGAGATATTCGGTCAACTCCTGTTTGAAGTTGCGCCAGGTGAAATAGGTGTAGGATTGGGTAAAACCAACCTTGGCCAACATTTTCATCATCGGCGGCTTGGTGAACGCCTCGGACAGAAAAACGACTTCCGGATGTTCCCGCTGAATTTCACTGATCAACCATTCCCAAAAGGCGACCGGTTTGGTGTGGGGATTGTCTACCCGGAACGTGTTGACGCCATTGCTGACCCAAAACATCAATACATTCTTCATCTCCTGCCACAGCAATTTCCAATGTCCTTCAGGGGCATTGAAATTCAGGGGGTAGATGTCCTCATACTTCTTCGGCGGATTTTCAGCATATTTGATGGTGCCGTCGGGCCGCTTGAAAAACCATTCCGGATGTTCCTTGACATAAGGATGGTCGGGAGAACAGTTGATGGCAAAGTCGAGTGCGACGTCAAAATCCTGGTCGCGGCAGGCTTTGACGAACCGCCTGAAATCGTCGATGGTCCCAAGGCCCGGCTCAATGGCATAATGCCCACCGGTTTCGTTGCCGATGGCATAAGGACATCCCGGTTCATCCGGTCCACACTCCAAAGAATTGTTGGCCCCCTTGCGGGCGGTACGGCCAATGGGATGGATCGGGGTGAGATAAATGACATCAAATCCCATGGCCTTGATGTCGGGAAGCCGACGGATGCAATCATCAAACGTGGCACTCCTCCCCGGTTCCAACCCCTGGGAGCGGGGAAAGAATTCATACCATGCGGCAAACCTGGCCCGAACCCGGTCCACATAAACCTCCAAAGGCGGCTCACGCATGGTCATGTCGTCGGCCAGTTCACCCACCTCATGGTTGGATAGCAGTTCCAACCGCTCATGGTCCGATGAACAGGCTGCCAGACTACCGATCAAATCCTGGTAGAAGGTCTTTTCCGATTTTTTCGTCGCCTTGCTGGCCATCCGCCGCAACAACGCTTCACCTTCGATCAGGTCACTGCGGACATCCTCGTTGGCATCGCTCTTCTTTTTGGCATCCTGGAGCCAGGTGGCAAAAAGATCGGTGTAGGCTTCGACCGTGAACACATACAGGGCGTTCTTCTCCGGTTTGAAGCTCCCCTCCCACAAACAAAGGCCCGGATTGGTCTGCCGCATGGGCGTCTCGGACCACATCTTGCCGCCAAATTTTTCCCGATATTTCAAAAATACCTTGATTACGGAATGGCCATCCCGATACACCGCGGCACGGACGACAATATTGTCCCCAACCTCCCTCTTGATGGGATAACGGCCCCCATCGACAGAGGGTGTAACCTGTTCAATGACGATGGGAGAAGGATTTCTCATGCTCATGCACACTCACTCCAGATGACGGTAGATCGGCAGGAAAATCCGTGTCATTTGACATGCCGTTTGTAGAGTTCGAACGTTTGTTTGGCAATACTTGCCCAACTGAATTTCTCTTCGACCCGTGCCCTTCCGAAATCGCCCATCGATTTCATCAATGCCTTGTCATCGAGAATCTTGTTGATGGCATCGGCCAGGGATTTGGAAAACTCCGGAGGATTCACCGGTTCGAAGGGACTTTGCTGATATTGCTCAAATTGAACCAGGGTTCCGGTCTTGCCGGGTTGGACAATTTCGACGATGCCACCCACTGCGCTTGCGACCACAGGTGTCCGGCAGGCCATGGCCTCCAGATTGATGATGCCGAAAGGTTCGTAAATGGACGGGCAGCAAAACACCGAAGCGTGCGAATAAAACTGGATGATGTCCTTCTTGCTCAACATCTTTTGAATCCAGATGATGTTTTTCCGCTTCTCACTGACCTGGCGGACCCCTTCTTCCATTTCATTCTTGATGCCCGGGGTGTCGGGTTCCCCGGCACACAGCACGATCTGGGCTTCATCGTTGATGTGTTTGATGGCGTTGACCAGATGGATGATCCCCTTCTGGCGGGTGATGCGGCCGACAAACAGGACAATGGGCTTGCCGGGATCCACGCCATAGCGTTCCAGGGCATCCACCTTGTCGGTCTGCTGGTATTCCTCAATGTCGATTCCGTTGTAAATGACGCTGATTCGCTGGGGATCGACGTTGAAAAATCTGAGGATGTCATCCTTCATTCCATTGGAAACGGCAATGATGGCATCAGCACTTTCCATGGCGGTTTTTTCAATCCAGACCGAAAGATCATAACCCAATCCCAACTGTTCGCGCTTCCAGGGACGCAACGGTTCCAGGGAGTGCGTGGTGAGGAAAAAGGGAATGCCATAAGCCTTTTGGGCGACAATGCCTCCCAGATGGCTGTACCAGGTGTGGCAATGGACCAGCTGGGCGTCAATCGGGGTGGCATTGAACGAAATGCAATTGTGCATGGCGGTCAACGGCGATTTCAATTGCTTGTCGCAATTTTTGAATACCTCCGGGGAAAAATCCAAACCCTGCACCGCCAGATTGCCGGATGCCTCCTTCTGATTGCCAAAACACCGTACCTCCACATCCATGAGCCGGGCCAGTTCCTTGGACAGATATTCCACATGAACTCCGGCTCCACCGTATACGTTGGGTGGATATTCTTTGGTCAGAAACAACGCTTTCATATCATGGCTCTCCTGAAGATTCTTCGGCAATCCCGGTCCGGGGATCGCTGGCGATTCCGACAGACCTGTGGGTGGTTGCAAGAGTTCGGCATTCGACGGTGTGTGTGCTCAAAGTCCGGAACCCCTGGGCTTTCCAAGGCAATTCCATCATCGCTCCCGTCGATTGAAATCGTACCAGTGTAACCGAGTTGTGACCGCATCCCAAGGTGTTGGCCGCCATGAGGGCAACTAATTTTCACCTCCCCGCCGTGGCCGCACTGTGCGATCCTTGGACAACCCGTTCTTAACGTGAGAAAATTTAAAATCATTTCAATTTGTTCCCCACGCATTTCAACTTTATGACGACGAAGAACGAAGCTACTGTGTTCTCGATGTTTTTTCAAATTCATTTCTTTTTATTATATAAAAATTTTATTTATCTCAAGGACTGAATTTGCATGAATCATCCATATGATTAAAAGTGATCTATGAAAAGATAAAAAAATCCGTGTCAATCGAACCCGGGACAGATAATATGCCTCAACTGGGGATCGTCAGGTAACAGAGTTTCCTTGCGTAGGTGGCAGCCCATTCCAAAGGGTGCCTCCGGTCACAACCTGACGGTGTCCTTCCATGTCGAACAACCTTGAACGCAATGACATAGGGAGAACAAAGAATGGCGAGTATCAAACTCAAGGGCAATGCCATCAACACATGTGGAAACCTTCCTGCCGTTGGCGCTCCGGCTCCCGATTTCAATCTGACGAAAACCGATCTTTCCGATGTTTCCCTCAAGGACTTTGCCGGCAAAAAAATAGTCCTCAACATTTTTCCCAGCATTGATACCCCCGTATGTGCCGCATCGGTACGTCGCTTCAATGAAGCGGTTTCAAAACTCAAAAACACGGTCGTTCTGTGCGTCTCGCTCGACCTGCCGTTCGCCCATGGTCGTTTCTGTGGCGCGGAAGGGTTGAACAATGTGATTTCCGTCACGGAATTGCGGGCGCGCGGGTTTGGTGAAGTCTATGGGGTGCGGGTGGTCGATGGTCCTCTGGCGGGATTGTTTTCCCGGGCCATCGTGATCATCAATGCCGATGGCAAGGTGGCCTATACCGAGCAGGTCCCTGAAATCACCCAGGAACCCGATTACGCCAAGGCTCTGGCCGCTCTGTGATGACAGGTTGTCATCCTGAGGGATGATGTCCCTTCGCCAATCATGATGTTACGCCCGGAAATTTTTTTCCGGGCGTTTTTTTGCTACCGGATCGGGTGATCGTTCCGTGGTTCATGTCGGCTGAAAAAATCCAGCAGGGATTGACCGACTTCCCCCGGTTTCTCGACAAAAAACAGATGATCCGTTTCGGGAAACAGGGTCAGTTCCCCTTTGGGCAGCAGTTGCGCCAGGAGACGGGAGTTGGCGACGGGAAAGACAGGGTCCTGCTCCCCACAGCCAACCCATACGGGAATGTCTACCGTTTCCAGGGCGATGGCCTTGCTGAAAAATCGGGCCATGGCATGATACTGTTCCATCACCTGTTGCAGATCTTCCGGATGAGACAACCGTTGGTGGAGCATGTATTCAAAGGCATCGGGGTGGGATGCCAATCGTGGACTGACCACCGGTTCCAGGATCCAGCGGGCATAACGATCAGGGTCCATGGCCAGGACTCTGCGCATTTGTTCTGCGCTCCAGTAGGTGAACAGTGGCCGGAATCGGGGTCCGCCTGAGGTCGAACATAAAATGGCGGCGGTTTTGATGTGTTCCGGGGCCATGGTCATCAGTTTCTGGACGACAAATCCCCCCATGCTGACCCCCAATAGATGGACCGGGGTTTTGATGTGATCATGGATGATCTTCAGAATATCGGTTGCAAGGTCTTCGATGTCGAAGGGACCTTTCGGCTTGGGGGAACGGCCGATGCCGCGGTGATCCGGAAGCCAGACGGAATACCGGGTTTCAAGATGGGCTGCCAGGGGTTGCAGCAACCAATGGGCACAGCCAAATCCCGCGATGCCAATCAGGGGTGGGCCGATCCCGGATCGTTGGCAATAAAGGGGGATTCCCGTCCTGTGGGTTGCTTCCATGGTGGTTGTATCGTAATGAAGTGTCGCAATGAATCAAGCGGGCCGGTGGATCGCCCCTTGGTGATGATTATATTGGTAACCTTCTGTTTTTAGAGTTCCTGTCCAACATTGCATGGGATTACTTCAACCCAATGTCCACAACCATGAATTCCTGTCCCGATGATTCCATGGTCTCGTGTGTGATCAATGCCGATGATCTTGGAATTTCCCACGAAGTCAACGAAAAAATTTTCCAACTGATGGACCAGGGTCATCTTCGCTCCTCGACCTTGATCATGAATGGTGTGGCCGTGGAAGCGGCCGTGGCGAAGATTCCCAACTATCCCCACTGTTCCTTCGGCATCCATTTGAACATCACCTATGGTCGGCCTCTGACCGGAAGTTCCGCACTGGAACCCATCCTGGATGATCATGGTTATTTCACCGAAGGGTTTTCCAGGGATCGTCTGACGGAACCTGTTCAACAGGCTGTCTTCGATGAATGGTCTGCCCAGGTCGATGCAGCCAGGGCCATGGGGGTCGTTGTCAGCCATCTGGATTCACATCACCATGTCCACCGGATCCCGGCCTTGTTCCCGTGGCTTTCCCGATTGCAACGGCACCATGGGATTCACCGTTTGCGCGGCAGTTGGACCGTTTTCCCCGAAGTGGGGGCGGGGTATCCTTTTGGCCATCCCCAGGCTTTCCAGGAAACCCGCACAACCCAGGCATTTACCGCCCTGCATACCTTCATGCACCATTTTGGCAACAACCATGTCCGACCTGCACAAAGAATTTGGGAACTCATGACCCATCCCGGCGCCCCCAATGATGGCGATACGGCGCTGTTACAAGGAACATGGAAAGAAAGGCTTTGTTTTCCAGTGGAAATTCTTTCCTTTCATGAGTTATAACCATTCCGTTTTCTGTTCTCCTTCGCTACGATGGTCGAAGGATGATGCGGACTTGAAACCCTCTGATCAGGCTGCCCTTGACCGTGAAACATCAGAAACATTCCAGTGCGCCATGGACCGCCACCGCTTATGGCCAGCAGCGCATTTTATCTCAGGTGCCTGGTGCTGATGGCCATGAGCCTGACCGGACCGATTTGAAAATTTTGCGCATCGAGCCGGGAAAATCGACCAGTCACCATTTTCATCTGTTGCGAAGATCCTGGTTCTACGTCCTGTCCGGTTCTCTTCGAGTTTCTTCTTCGTTCGAGGGTTGGTTTGCGGTGTTGGCGGAGGGTGATTCCTTGGAACTGGATCCGGGTGAAGATCATTTTTTCGTCAATATTGGTACGACCGATGCCTTGGTGTTGGAAGTTGGCAGTCCTGGCCACCTGCCCCATGATAAAATTGCCTTTTCCGCTCCAGGAAACCTTTGTTCAGTCGTTCCCGGACGCTTTTGGCGAGAGGGGGGAGGGCGTCGGCGCAGGCTCAAGGCGAGTGGGGTCGAAACCTTCGAGACCGCGTGTCATTGTCATTCCATGGGGGTGGATGCCATCGGATTTGACCTTGATGTGGTCAACTGGTCACAACATCTTGCCCGGATGCAATGGACGAAACAGTTGTCCCACGGAATGAGCCTGTTTTTAGTGACCCATTTGACCCAACCTCTATTGGTCACGGCAATCCTGCACCGCCTGGGTTGCGATACGCTGCAATGGCGTGGAACGGAGTCGCCGGAACTCCTGTCGACCTTGTATCCGTTTGTCCGAAAGCATGGTTTCCGTGTGGTGCATACCTTGTGGGGCACCCATGCTGAAGTCCTTGAAAAAATCGATGTGATCCGGCCATGGGTTTCCCTGTTGGATGCAGTCGTCTGGCAACCGGTGAATCCGGGGGCACAGAAGGATGGCCTTGCGGATGGAGTGGTCGCGGCGTTGGCTATGATGCAGTTACCCTGGATGGTCGCTGTGGATGCGTGGTCTGATTCGATGGCGGGGTTTGAAAAAGACCAAGGATTCATGGGCCTCGATGTGCGTGGCCATGCATGGAAGTATCCGTGCGGTGATTCCGGTGTGTTGGTGATGGATCGTGAAAAGATCCAGTCTTGGGTCCAGTGGGCGTCTTGATCTTCATGATGACAGAAAAAAGAACCCGATTCCATTTCTAAATCAAAAGTGCTTTAATTTTGACTTGAAAAAACAAAGTCAAAAACTTAAGCATGGAAACCTTATTGTATAAATTCAAAACCAACACCAACACCCTGGGGGCAGTCCCCCAGACCCCTTTTTTCTTTCAATAATTTGTTGAATGTCAATACGTCCGAGAAAATTTGCCATTCAGAAATGTCCTTTTGATATCGAAATGGTATGAGATCGTTTGCTCAGGGGACATTGAACATTTTTTTATTTCTGCTCAAATTTCAGGCCGATTTCTCTTTGTCTTTTTTATCAGGAGCGGGTTGTTCGGCCAATTTGGGATCATACTGGACCCAACGATTGCGGCCTCCTTTCTTGGCAGCATAAAGGGCCAGGTCAGCCGCCTTGACGACATCCCAGAATTCATCACCGTCGGCAGGAAAACCGGCGACGCCGATGGAAATGGTTTTTTGCAGGATCCCCCCGGAAAACTGTATTTTCATCTTTTCTACGGCGACGCGAATTTTTTCAGCAAGTTGCGGTCCGGTATAGTCAAAATTTTCCTGTAGGATGACCATGAACTCTTCGCCGCCATAGCGAATGACAATATCAGAGGTTCTGACCTGTGCACTCAAGGTTTTTGCCAGGGCCTTGAGTACGGTGTCGCCGACATCGTGTCCGTAGGTATCATTGACGTGTTTGAAATGGTCCAGATCCATCATCAAAATCGACAGGCTGTTGTTTTTACGCCGGGTGGTGGCGATCAGGGTATCTTCATATTCCTTCAGGAAGCGGCGATTGTGCAGGCCGGTCAGGGCATCCCTGAGTGCGGATTCACGCAGGGTGTCCAACAACCGTTTGGCTTCAACGGTCGGAGAGGATTCCCGCAAATAGGTTCGGATGAATGGAAGGAGGAACTGATAGACGGGACCTTCGGTACGTTTGGCGACGATTTGGATGATCATCCCCACCTGACCCGAGTGAAATACGGGAATGCAAATATGGCCCAGGTGTTTTGTTTCATCGGAATGGTTGAACTGGCTGCAAATGTAGCGGTTGTCAAAGGAATCGATCACGTGTCCGGTGCGGTGGGTGCGGCATGAGTCGGCATGGAACATGACGCGCGCATTACACCAACAGGCCGGCTTTTGCGGATCTCCATCGACCATGACCGCCTTGATATGGTTGTTGGTGGGGAGAACCTCGTAGATGGAAAAGGTGCTTACGCCAAATTTTTCGGTCAACAGTTGACTGATACGGAAATAGACCTCCTGGGTCGTTTGATCTTCTTCGACCGCCTGTTTGAATTGCGCCACTTCCAGCAGGGTTTCAACCATTTCGGTCGTGGTCGTCACCAGGTTGCTGTTTTCCTCGATTTCATAGCGGATCAATCGGGAAATATCGTGACTGATGGCGCCAAGGTTGATTTGCAGGTGTTGCATGAGCCGGTTGAGGTCGCGGGAGATCAAACCCATTTCATCCTTGCCGCGATAGTCGATCTTGCCGCTGAAATCACCATCGGTCGCCCGGGCGACGACGTGTTGCACACCCTGGGCCGTTTGGACGACCGGGGTGATCTGGCGGCGAAAGAACAGGGCGAAGAACAGGGCGAACAGAACGACGATGATCAGCATGATGCCGATGGTCTGGATCGCCTTGAGCCGCAGATGTTCCATGGAAAGATGAATGGTGACGACGCCCAGAACCTGGCCTGTTTCCACCTGGTGGCATTGCAGGCAGTTGGGGGTGCCGAGATTGGAGGCGACAAATGGGATGGTCCCACGGAAAATGGGGATGGTTCCACCCTCGACAATCGCAAAATAGGGTTTCCCGGTTTTCAATACCTCCTGGTCGATGGCATCGTTGGTTTGCTCGCGTTCGAGGCCGCTGCCGAATTGTTGGATGACCCCGGGACCACGGATGACCCGAGCCTCCGAAAATCCTTCGATTTCTGCAAGCCGTTTGAGAAATTGATCCCGTTGATTGATGACACCATTGATCATCGATTCGGTCAGGCTGACCCGGATCACCTCCGCGACCGATCGCACATGGTCCTTGGCGGTGGCGATTGAAAACTCACGAAATGTGATCAGGCTGACAAACGCCAGCATCAAAATCATGGCACCCGAAAGAGTGACGACCAGGAAGGTCGTTTTTTCCTTCAGGTTCATTGAAGTGAGGATGGACAGGATTTTTTTATGCATGACACGATACCGTGGCAATAATAATGATAAATATAAAAAATTCCCGTGCTGTCCTTCCCAAGTGCTAAAACATCGGACACTGAGGGATCAAGCTTTGTCGGTTGTTTGACAATCAAAATGAAGCAGTGTTTTCAAGGCCAGGTCCGGGATCACGATCCGATAACGAGGTGGGGTATTGATATTTCCATCTGCAATGCTTACCATCGATTATTCGGCCTGATGCATGTTGTGGCTCTTTCAGTATTTCAAATGGCGATATTGACATATTTCATGCCTCGAAGAAACCCCTCCAAACGATTGACCACGCGACAACAGGTCCGGATTGATTCTCAGCGGGAACAACGTCGTCAAACCCTGTCTGAACCGATCATGGATGCTGGTTTGTTTCAGAAGGAAACCTTGTCGTCGGAGGAGGGGCGGGTCATTTCCCATTTTGGTTTGAACGTCGAAGTCGAGGATGGTTTTGGGGCACGTTTTCGTTGTGCCGTCCGGGAGACCGCAGGTCAGGAGCCGGTGTGTGGGGACCGGGTGCAATGGAGCCGGTCGGGGAATGTCATGGCTCAGGGGGTGATCTGGTCGATTCTGGAACGAAAAAATGCTTTGCGGCGACCGGTGGCTGGGGGTGGGGTCCAGACGGTGGCGGCCAATATTGACCGATTGATGGTGACGCTGACGGCGGACAAGCCCAATACGGGATTGTTGGATCGTTATCTGGTGGCGGCTGAGGCCAATGCCATGGAAGCGGTCATTGTGGTCAACAAAACCGATCTGGTCGATGGAGAGGCATCGATGGCGGCGGTATTTCAACCTTATGTGGCGATGAATTATCCGATTTGTCATGTTTCGGCCCGTACCGGCCAGGGGATGGTGGAACTGGAGTCTTTGTTGCGGGATCGGACCAGTATGTTTGCCGGCCATTCCGGGGTGGGAAAATCCTCCATTGTCGCCCGGTGGATTCCGGATGGGGAAAAACCAGCCATTGGTACCATCCACGAACGTTTGGGACAGGGACGGCATACAACCACGGTGGCCCGGATGTATCCTCTGCCCTCGGGGGGCCGTTTGATCGATTCGCCCGGGATACGCGAATTCGGATTGATCGATGTTTCCAGGGAAACGCTTGCGCTATATTTTCGCGATGTGGTGTCGCATGCCCAGCCCTGCCGTTTTGCCAATTGCAGCCATGAGCACGAGCCGGGATGTGGGGTTAAGGAGGCGGTCGCAACGGGACATATTGCGCAAAGCCGTTACGACAGTCTGCTGCGTATCTTTCATTCCCTGCCGACGGGGGGGTGGAGTTGAGGTGAGGGATGGGTTTGAACCGTGAAAAAAATCCGTTGACAAAGGATCGCCCTCCTGGTATTCACTCTGGCTTTACGCAACATATGCGCCCGTAGCTCAGCCTGGATAGAGCAACTGGCTACGAACCAGTAGGCCGGAGGTTCGAATCCTTCCGGGCGCGCCATTTAAAAGACAAGCACTTGGCTTTCACGGCCAGGTGCTTTTTCTATGGAAAAAATTTGCGTTTGGCTCGACTCTGGGTCAAAGTTTGTGTTGGCGATGTAGGTACCGTATGGGCCGTTGTGAAACACGAATCCGGGCATTGATCATTTGATGAATGAATTTTATGGAACAAGCTGCGATCATTTTTCCGGATCAACCATGATTACCATCCCTTTCGGGAGCCACCACCATGCAGGTTTCAAGGGACATCTCCGATCCAAAGGTTGCATCCTTCCTTCAAAACGCCTCGGAGGAGATGCTTCGGATGGCCATGGAAGAGATGGCAGCCGATGAAGAGATCGCGGCGGCGATCGCTTACAGCCATGAGCATGATCAACCGGAAGATCGAATGGATGGGGAAGAGTTTCTAACGTCCATCGGTCGTCGGGGAGAAAAGTAGCCGGTAGACAACATGTGGTCTCTTGTTTTTGAACGGAGTTTCCAAAAATCCTTTCGGCGTATCCACTCAGAGGCCCAAAGCCAGATTGGTGATTTTCTGGAAGCGCTGCAACGAAATCCCCGTAGCCCCGTTGAGTTCCAAAATTTCCTCCTCTTGGTCAACCGTCCGAACCAAGGGCGGTTTCGTTTTGGAAAATATCGCGTGGGCGTAACAGTCGATTCCGAACAAAAAGTCATTTATTTCAATTTTGTTGGCGCTCGGGGAGATTTCTACAAACAGTTCCGATAGACTCAACCTGATTCAGATGACAATCATGGGATTGAAAATTTACCCCAGCATCGCTCCAGGTTGTCATCTGCCTGTCAGGCGTTTTCCTGGGGTGGAGCATAACTGACGGGTTTTGATGCGGCACGAAGGCAAGAGAGTCACTGACAGACAACGATTTGGCGATGCACGAACAGGCGGCAATTTTGGAAACTATCGGTTCGCCTTGAAAAAAATTCTTTATTCAGAGGTGTCGTTTGACCATTACATCCAAGTCGCTTTTTTCGAACATGACTCCTGATGAAAAGGTGGAGAAGGCAAAGAAGATTATGGAGAGAATACTACACGATGCTGTGAATATCGTGTATTTGGACGCCATGTCCCGACATATGATGGAGATAAAGTTGGATTCCGCTGCTCCTTATCAAAGGGATTCATTTGAATTGCTGTTGAGGTCCGTATTATCCCAATTGCTTTTGTGCCAGACCCGAATAATGGATGAAAAGAAAGAAGACAGAGCATCACTTATGACTCTTTTTGATCTTGTACAGGATGAGAATGTGGTTGCTAAGCTTTCTGAAGGTCGGGACAATGATGCAGTTTCACGAAAAATCAATAGTGCCAAGTCAAGCTACGTCACAATCAGATCATTATCTAATTTTGTTCAGATCAAAAATTATCGAAATAAATTTTTGGCGCATTCCCTTGTGATCGATAATGATCATAAAGTGCTCATCAAAGAATTAGGAAAATTTCTTAATCCTCTCATCGACATCGTCCACGATCTGAACGTGGCCATCAATCAATCGTGTTCTGGATTGCAACCAGTATCGGAAGAGTTCGCCCAAAACCTCCCAGACAGACAATTCCAAAGTGAACGAAGTAAGGCTGATCGGAAAGCTAAAAGTTTCTGGCGACATTTTCCTTGGTCTGTAGGGTCAGTTTGAAATTATGGTGTGTATCCATTTTAAAGGAATGCTTTTGGACTTGAAGGCGAGTCTGGCGCCTTCAAAACGGTGATCTTATGCTGTCAGGATGAAACGGTCACCGAGACCGAGACATGTTGCCCGACGTGGGACTTTATTTTGATCAGCTTGTCCACCGAGAATACTTCGATTTCGCTCTGAAGTATCTCGCTGATCCTTAGGAAGTGCCACTCCGAAGTTTTCCGCAGTCTGGATCATTGTCCATCCTTTGTCCTGGATAAAAGCCTTGAAGGCAATAATCAATTCTGAACGGATTCTCAGGTGTTCTACTTCTTCGGCAGAAAATCCCAGATCCGCAATATCGTTGCCCGATGATTTGACGAGCGCTTCCTTTATGACCGGCTCCTTTGTGAATTTGCCGGAACCTGACCCTGGCCAACTCCAGGTCCTTACATAGGGGTTTTCTGAGTCATTTTCTGGAAGGTGTGAAGAACTAGAACGTCCTTTTCGAATATGTCCCCGTAGTTCACACGGAAGGCTCCAACCGGACCGACTTCAAAGACTATTTAAAATAATCCGACCGGCTTTATTTTTGGAAGGGACGGGAAGGGTGGTGCGTCAGTTTGCCGAGAATTTGGGTGATGTGTTGAATTTCTTCCGTGGAGAGGGTTTCCCCAATCCAACCCCCGACATGATGCAGGATGGAACGTAAAGTCTGTTCGACCAACGGCATGGCGGCAGCCGTCAGCCGTACCGGTTTGACGCGACGGTCCCCCTGGTCCGTCGAACGGGTGATCAAGCCACGACTCTGCAATTGATGCAATACTTTGGTCAAGCCTCCCGAAGTGATCAACAAGGATTGCTGCAATTGGGAGGGCGTCAGCTCATGAGGGGGGGCGGAACGGCGCAGACTGGCCAATACGTCAAATTCCGCCGGGCTTAAATCATATTGACCCATCACCTTGAACGCTTGACCCAGAATGACACCGTGGGCGCGATGCAGCGTGTGAAAAAATGGGGTCAGCAGTCCATCAAAGGATTCGGGCCAATGGGTTCGGTGCTGCTCGATAAGTTCCAATAATCCCTGATCCATGACATCTCCAAACCGTGTTGAGTCAGAAAAAAATATCTTGCATATGACCAACAGGTCAAGTACATTTCCAAATAATATCTATCTTGAAAGATAAATGATCTGTATTGCTTTCGTCAATGGATCGCCGCGACATGTCCTTCCTTTTGCGCTGTTTATTGCTGGTGACGGTGTTTCCCGGTGTCACCGGGTGCCTGATGGTTGGGCCTGATTATCAAAGACCAGCGGTCAGCATGCCCCAGGGTGACTGGCGAGCGGCATTGCCTCATGACGGTTCCCGGGACCAATTAACCCACTGGTGGGACCGTTTCGAAGATGAATCCTTGACGATTTTGCTCAAGGCGACCCTTGACCACCATCCAAGCCTGGATGGGGCAAAGGCTGCCATTGATGTGGCCCGGGCCAGCCTGACGGGTCAGGAGGCGCAAGCCAGGCCCAAGGGCGATCTTGGTGCGACGATGAGCCGAAGCGGCAATCATGGCAACAATCCGGGTGAAGATGAAATGTCGACTGCGGCAACGGTGGTCGATGCCACTTGGGAGCTTGATTTGTTTGGTCGGGTCAAACGGGCCACCGAGGGGGCGAACGCCAAGGTTGCGGCACGGCAGGCGGAGTTACAGGGATTACGGGTGTCGTTGGCGGCGGAAGTGGCCACACTTTATACCGAATGGCGGGGATGCGAACGATTGCGGGACAGTTTGGCTGCGGAACGCGCCTCACGAGAAAAGACCGCTGCGATAACCCAAACGGCGATTGCGGCGGGTTTGGTGGCTGCGAGTGAAGGAGAACTGGCCCAGGCGGGGTTGGCGGATGTCCGGGCACAATGGACGTTGCAGCAGGCTTCCTGTGATCTGGTCATCAAGGGATTGGTGGTGCTGAGTGGTTTGGCGGAAGAAGAGGTGCGTCATCTTCTGAATGTTGGGGCGGTGCGTTGGCCGAAGATCGCACCGTTCGCCGTAACGGTCGTTCCCGTACAACTTCTCAGTCAACGTCCCGACCTGGTGGCGAGCGAAGAGGAACTGGTGGCGGCCAATGCGGAAATCGGGGTCGCAGAGGCGGGACGCTATCCCCGTTTTTCTCTGTTGGGCAGTGTCGGCATCGGGATTGCCGATCTGGGAAAATCCACCTTGGACCACCAACCCTGGAGTTTCGGACCCGCCCTGTCATTGCCGATCATGGATGGTGGCGTCCGGGAAGCCAATGTCCGCTCCGCCCAGGGGCGTTGGCAAATCGCCCTGGCCAATTATCGCCAGGCGGTGCGCAATGCCGTGCGCGAAGTGGAAAGTGCATTGGTCAATCTGGCAGCGCTTCAAGCGCGGCTGGTTGATGGTCGAATGGCGGCGAAGCGTTATGCGGCCTATCTTTCCGCCAGTGAGGATCATTGGCGCAAAGGGGGGATCAGTCTGCTGACGTTGGAGGATGCGCGGCGCAAAAGCATCGGCGCGCAACGTTCGGTGATCCAGTTGGAGCGGCTTGAAGTTCAACAGTGGATCAATCTGTACAAGGCGTTGGGGGGTGGTTGGAACCCGACGGCGGCACCGGAAGGCAACGGGTAAGGGGCCGATATGAATAGGTTGAAGCGTCATTACATGGGGCTATGGTTGTTGTCAGGACTATTCTTTGCCACCTGCGTGCATGCTGCGCCGCCGCCACCTCAAGGGGAGAAGGCGGTATTGAGCGTCACGGTCGTGGGACTGGTTCGGGAACAATGGCCGAAGACATTGCTGGCAGCGGGGGGAATTCATCCTTGGCAGGAAGCGGTGGTTGCGGCCCAGATCGGCGGCCTGGCCATTGAATCCCTGCCGGTGGATGTCGGCAGTGAAGTTCGTGAGGGAGATGAACTGGTCCGTCTTTCCGATGCCACGGTCAAGGCCGCCATTGCCTTGCAACGGGCCAATGTGGCGCGTGCCCGCGCTGGACTGGGCCTGGCCAAGGCCAACGGTGACCGTGCCCGGGCGGTGAAAGGTTCTGGCGCCTTGTCGGAGCAGCAGATTACCCAATACCTCCTGGCGGAGGAGTCGGCTCAGGCCGAACTGGCGGCGGCACAGGCAAGCCTCGCTTTGGAAGAGGTTCGCTTGCGGCAGACCCGGATCCTTGCCGCCGATGCCGGGATCATCTCGTCACGCAGCGCCAGCCTGGGTGCGGTGGTCGGGGTGGGCAGCGAACTGTTTCGCCTGGTGCGACAGGGGCGTCTGGAATGGCGGGCCGAATTGACCTCAGTTCAACTGGCGTTGATCAAACCGGGGCAGCAAGCCCGGTTGACCCTCTCCAATGGCCGCAACATCTCGGCAACTTTGCGACAGGTCGCCCCGACCCTGGATGCCAATACCCGCAAGGGATTGGTCTATTTCGATCTTCCCGGGGATCCACTGTTGCAGGGGGGGATGTTTGCCCAGGGAGAGATTCATCTTGGAGAAGAATCGGTGCTGACCCTGCCCCAGTCGGCCATCGTGTTCGGTGATGGTTTTTCGTATGTTTTTGAACGGGTCGGACAGGATCGGGTGACCCGGCGCAAGGTCACAACGGGGCGGCGGCAGGGGGATCGGATTGCCATTGAAGGTGGACTTGAGGAAAAGGCGATGGTGGTGGCGACGGGTGGGGCCTTTCTCAAGGATGGTGACCGGGTTTTGGTGATGGGAGAGAAACGGTGAATTTTTCCTCCCTTTCCATTCGGCATCCCGTACCGGCCATTCTGTTGTTCGCCCTGTTGACCCTGTTGGGACTGACTTCCTTCAAATCGTTGGGAATACAAAACTTTCCCGATATCGAGGTTCCTGCCATCACCATTGTTGCCACCTTGGAAGGTGCGGCACCACCTCAGTTGGAAACTGAAATCGCCCGCAAGATCGAGGATGCGGTGGCCACGTTGGGTGAGGTGGATCACATTCGTACCACTTTGACCGACAGTACGGTCACCATCATCGTTGAATTTGTCATCGACAAGAATGCGGAGGTGGCCCTCAACGAAGTGCGCAATGCGGTTGATGCCATCCGCAGTGATCTGCCACAGGATATGACGGCCCCGGTCATTTCCAAGAAAACCACCACCGGTGGGGTGATGATCGCCTTTACCGTGCGCTCTGATCTGTTGGATGAGGGGGAACTTTCCTGGTTGGTGGACAACGATATCGCCAAGGCTTTGTTGACGGTACCCGGAGTCGGTGGTTTCAAACGGATGGGGGGGATCGATCGCGAAATCCAGATCGATCTGGATCCGGTTCGGATGCGTTCGCTCAATATTACCGCGAGCGATATTTCCCGTTTGTTGCGTCAGGTGCGCAAGGATTCACCAGGGGGCCGTGGGGATATCGCGGGTGAGGTGCAGGCGATTCGAACCCTGGCGGCCCCCGAATCCCTGGAAGATTTGCAAACCTTGGACATCCCTCTGGCTGGAGGACGTACCATTCCCCTGTCTGAAATCGCCACCATCACCGACGGCCGGGCGGAACCGAGCAGCATTGCACTGTTGAATGGCGAACGGGGGGTGGGGTTTGAACTGACTCGTTCCAAGGGATGGAGTGAAGTTGGTGTGGCCCAGGCGGTACGTCGGGTGGTCAATGAATTTTCCCAGTCCCATCCACAGGTGGTCATCCAGGAAGCCTACAACACCTTTTCCCCCGCCCTGGATAATTTCAAGGGTTCGATGGAATTGCTCTACGAAGGGGCGGTGTTGGCCATCATTGTGGTCTGGTGGTTTTTGCGGGATGGTCGGGCGACCCTGATCTCGGCTGCAGCGCTGCCGCTTTCCATCATTCCCGCCTTTTTCGTCATGAAACTCGCTCATTTCAGCCTTGATACCCTGACCCTGCTCGCGTTGGCGCTGGTGGTGGGAATTTTGGTGGACGATGCCATCGTGGAGGTGGAAAACATCGTCCGTCATTTGAAAATGGGCAAGACGCCCTTTCAGGCTGCCATGGAGGCGGCGGATGAAATTGGGATGGCGGTCGTTGCGACCACATTGACGCTGGTGGCCGTTTTCCTTCCGACGGCATTCATGGGGGGAATTCCGGGTAAGTTCTTCCGTCCTTTCGGTATGACTGCCGTGGCGGCGATTTTGGCGTCGCTCGTGGTTGCCCGCCTGTTGACACCGATGATGGCCGCTTATCTGATGCGGCCGGATGCCCATGAACATCGGGAAGGCGCCTGGCAAAGGGTCTATCTGCGGATGGTCACCTCCTGTCTGCGACATCCCCGTTGGACCCTGTTGGCGGCTATTTTGTTCTTTGCCGGCTCGGTGTCGCTGGCGCCCTTGTTGCCGTCGGGATTCGTGCCGGCGGCGGATCGCAGTCAAACCCTGGTCAACCTGGAACTCCCCCCTGGCTCTTCACTTTCCGATACCCTGGTTGCATCCCGGCAGGCAACCGGGATCATCCGTGGCATGCCCGAGGTCGTGCGCGTCTATGGGGCCGTGGGATCGGCGGCAAACGCCGATGGGGGCCCCTTGGGAGGCGGGGCCAGTGGTGATGTGCGCAAGGCAACTCTGGTCGTCGTGCTCCAGGATCGACATGAGCGGGATAAAAAACAAGCGCTCTTGGAAAACGAATTGCGTGAACGCCTCCAGGCGCTTCCCGGGGTACGGGTATCGATCTCTTCCCATGGACCCGGTGTCAAGTTGACCCTGGTGTTGGCCAGCAATGATGCCCTGGCCCTGGAGCAGGTCGTAGCGGCGGTGGAACGGGAATCACGTACCTTGCAGGGGGTGGGTAACGTCCGTTCCAATGCAACCCTGAAACGTCCAGAAATTCATATCCTTCCCGATTTCGCCAAGGCGGCTGATCTCGGGGTTTCCGGTGAATCCATTGCCCAGGCGGTGCGGGTTGCGACGGCGGGTGATTTCAAGGTGCAATTGGCCAAGCTCAATCTTCCCGAACGGCAGATTCCCATCCGGGTCCGCCTTGCTCCCGAAGTCCGCCAGAATCTGGATGCCATCCGGCAGTTACCCGTTGCGGCTCGAAGTGGAATCGTCCCGCTGGAGGCCGTGGCCACGGTCGAAATGATGAGCGGTTCCACCCAGGTGGATCGTCTGGACCGGATGCGCCGTACCAGCATCGATATTGAATTGGGTCAACGTGCCCTGGGTGAAGTGCTGTCGGATGTCAATCGGCTGCCCGCCATGCAAAACCTGCCTCCAGGGGTCCATCGTCCACCCGATGGTGAAGCCCAGCGGATGAAAGAATTGTTCGGCAGCTTTGCCGGGGCGATGGGGTTGGGGGTGCTGTGCATCTATATCGTGCTGGTGCTCCTGTTCCACGACTTTTTGCAACCGATTACGATCCTGGCGGCACTCCCCCTGTCGTTGGGGGGGGCCTTCATTTCATTGTTGCTGACCCATAATTCGTTTTCCATGCCGGCGGTCATCGGATTGTTGATGCTCATGGGGATCGTGACGAAAAATTCCATTCTCCTGGTGGAATATGCGGTCGTGGCGCGGCGGGAACGGGGGCTTGCGCGACAGGAGGCACTGTTGGATGCCTGTCATAAACGGGCACGTCCCATCGTCATGACGACGATTGCCATGGGTGCGGGCATGTTGCCGGTTGCCCTGGGTCTGGGTGCCGAACCCAGCTTTCGTTCCCCGATGGCCATCGTGGTCATCGGCGGTTTGATCACATCGACGCTGCTTTCGTTGTTGGTGATTCCGGTGATTTACGGCTATGTGGATAATCTTATGCAATGGATGCGTACGTGGCGGCATGGCAAGACATCCTGACTCATTGACTTCAATCACCGGGTTTCCATGTCTGCATGATTGATTTGGAAATGTCAGTCAGCCCCGTCTCTGATTTTATTTGCGATTCTTTATTTCCCGCTGAGGGTTTGAAAGGATATATTTCTAATATTATTATTTTCAATCCTTCCTCAACCGTGTAAAGTCATGACAAGCGCCCAAATATGATGCCATGGCGAATATTATTTTTCGTGTGTCCTGCCTGAAAAAAGGGTATGTTCAAGCGTGGCTTGAAATCGATGATGCACCTTCGCTTGCAACCATGTCATGGAACCCGGGATGCCCCGCTCAAACCAAGAAATGTTGGAACCTTTGCTGGTGGTGGAAGACTCCAGAAGCTTCGCATCGCTTTTGCTCGGGACCATTCGACAACAACTCAGTCATCCGGTGACCCTGGCCAAAAGCTATGATGAAGCGGTCCATGCGGTTCAATCGGCCAAGACCCCTTTTCTCCTGGCCATCCTTGATCTCTACATCCCTGGTGCCCCGAATGGGGAAATCGTCGACCTGATTCTCAAACAGGGGATTCCTGCGGTCGTCCTGACCGGCATGTATAAAAAAGATCTTCAAGACCGGATCCTCGCCAAGGGAATTCTTGACTATTTTGTCAAGGATAACATCGGCGTCATCGATTCGGTGATCCATTTCATCCGCCGTTTCCATAAAAATAAGCGTATCCGGGTCCTGGCAGTCGATGATTCCCGTAGTGTGCGCGTCCTGCTGGCCAATTTCCTCAAACGGTATGGATTTGTGGTCCTACAGGCGGAAGATGGGCAGAAGGCCCTTGAAATACTGGAAAAAGAACAGGTCCACCTGGTCATCACCGATTACCAGATGCCCCGTTTGGACGGGATCCAACTTTTGAAAAAGGTGCGTGCATTCCATAGCCGGGATGAATTGGCGGTCATCGGTCTTTCTTCAATCTCGGATGGTGATCTTTCAGTTCAGTTCATCAAGGCAGGCGCCAACGATTTCCTCGTCAAGCCTTTCGAAAATGAAGAACTCCTGTGTCGGGTGACGCAAAACATTGAAATCATCGAACGGCATCATGAACTGGAAAAAATGGTTAAACGGCATCAGTCATTGTTGGAAAATGCCTTGGATGCCATCATCACGACCGATTCCGAAGGGACCGTCCTTGATTTCAATCCGGCGGCGGAAAAATTGTTCGGTTATGCAAAAAAAGAAATTCTTGGGGGACAGTTGACCAATTTCATCGTCCCGTTGTCGTTGCAGGAACAGCATCAGCAAGGGATGGTTCACTATGTGAAAAGTATTGCCAGCGGCGACAATACCGTGCTGCGCAAACGCTTTGAAATTCCCGGCAAACGATCCAATGGTGAAATTGTCGATCTTCAGGTTGCGCTGACCTCGGTGCAACAGAAGGATGACCTTTCGTTTACCGCCTTCCTCCAGGATATCACCGATCGCAAGCAATTGTTGCGTTCCCTGGAAGAGACGTTGCGCGCGGCCGAATCGGCCAATAGGGCAAAAAGTGAATTCATTGCCAATATGAGCCATGAAATTCGTACCCCCATGAATGCCGTCATGGGGTTCACCGACCTGGCACTGAAAAATGAACTCACCCCCAAGATTCGGGATTATCTTGAAAAAGTAGAGGTCGCCTCCCACTCTTTGATGGGAATCATCAACGATATCCTCGATTTTTCCAAAATCGAAGCGGGACAGATGGATCTGGATCCGGTGCGCTTCGACATTTCCGATCTGTTCGACCGGCTCGCCGATCTGTTCAGCAAACAGGTGGCGGATCGTGGCTTGGAACTCATCCTTCTTCCCCCATTGGAGTATGATTCGGTTCTGTTCGGTGATGTGTTGCGTATTGAGCAGGTGTTGATCAACCTGATTCGCAACGCCATCAAGTTCACCCATGAAGGGTCGATCGTTGTTCATGCCGCGGTCGAGGAACGGGAAGACAAGAAGGTTCAACTGAGTTTCATGATCCGGGATACCGGCATCGGCATTGACCCGGATCGGTTGAACAAGCTGTTCAACCCGTTTGTCCAGGGAGATGGTTCCACAACGCGCAAATATGGTGGGACCGGTCTGGGGCTGACCATCTGCAAACGGTTGGTGGAACGGATGGATGGCAGGATCTGGGTCACCAGTACGCCAGGTCAGGGAAGTGTCTTTTCCTTCACGGTCATGGCAGCCTTTGCTTCCGTCAATCGGCGCAAAAAAATGACCATTCCGGGGGATCTGTTTGGAAAACGGGTCCTGGTGTTGGATGACAATGAACTGATTCTGGAACTGCTGCCCTCCATGCTTGAACGTCTTTCCCTCAAGCCACTGGCGGTTCGTACCTTGGAGGAGGCCCTTGTTCTGCTGTTTGAGCATAATTTTGGCAAGGATCCCATCGAATTGATGTTGATCGACTGGAGTCTGAATGAGCAGGATGGGGGGGTGGTCACCAACCAGATCCTGAAACGGCTCCGGGAAACAACACCGCCGGCGAGAATACCAAAAATCATTCTGACGACATCGTTTGGTGAAGATAAATTTAAACAATTGAGCCAGGAGTCGGGGATCGATATCTTCCTCGACAAGCCCATTACCAATAATCGTCTGATTACAGCGGTATCGGCTGCTTTTGGCAAAGAGCGACCGGTGAATGAACGCCGCGTGACCAAGGTGCTGGCGCAGGATTATGAAACGGCGGAGGTGATTGGCGGGGCACGTATTTTGCTGGTGGAGGACAACGTCATCAACCAGCAGGTGGCACGTGAACTGTTGGAGCGGGTAGGGTTGATGGTGGAAATTGCCAACAATGGTCGTGAGGCGTTGGATCGGATTGAAAAGTTTTCCTATGATGCCGTCTTGATGGATTTGCAGATGCCCGACATGGATGGTTTTGAAGCGACAACCTTGTTGCGTAATGATGACCGGTTCAAAAATCTCCCGATCATTGCCATGACGGCGCATGCCTTGGAAAGTGAGCGGAAAAGATGTATTGAAATCGGAATGAATGGTCATATCGCCAAACCCATCCGGCCCGAACGGATGTACGGTGTCTTGACCAAGGTCATTGGTCCGTTGCAGGTGTTGCCCAAGGCCAGTAATTTCAAACGTGATCAATTGGCACTGCCCGAACTTTCCGGGATCAACATGAAGGGGGGATTGGAGCGGGTTGGCGGCAACGCAAAATTGTATTATCGGATCCTGTTGCGTTTCCGGAAGGATCAATTGCGTTTGGCGGAGGAGTTGCGCAGTACGGTCAAGAGTGGCAATCGCATCGAGGCATCGCGCCTGGCTCATTCCACCATCGGTGTTGCGGGCAATATCGGTGCTGACGGCTTGTGTCAGGTGGCCCAGGAACTGGAATCATTGTTGGGCGATCAAAACGTGGTTGACTGGCATGAATTGGTGGAGCGTTTCATTGCCGAACTTGAACCGATTCTTGATTCTTTAAAGGTATTGGATGATGTACCTTTGGAACCACTGGAGCCATCATCAGAGGTTGAGGGTGATGGTTTGTGTTTTGACGTTGAGGGAAAAGAGGCAGTGGTAGCCACCTTGCATGAACTTGTTGATTTGTTGGATGCCAACAGCATCGAGGTGGGTGATTGTTTCAGCCGTCTGAATGTTTTGTTGCCCTGTGCCGCATGCAAAAAATCCCTGAAGGCGATCGAGGGAGAGGTTGACGACTATAATTTTAGTAGAGCCATGGAAATTGTGAATGAATTGGCTGCCAGGCTGAAACTTCCCCTTGAGGGGGGTGATCATGGCCAATCATAAAACCCCTCCAAGAATTTTGATCGTCGATGATCAGCGTTCCAACATTGATGTCTTGAGAGACATCCTGCAAGATTATGACCGGGCCATTGCCCTGAACGGTCCTCAGGCGCTCAAGGTGGCCCGTTCTAAGAAACCACCCGACCTGATCCTTCTGGACATCATGATGCCGGAGATGGATGGTTATGAGGTGTGTACCATTCTTAAAAACGATCCGGCGACCCGGGACATCGCCATTATTTTTGTAACTGCCAAGCGTGAGGTGGCCGACGAGACCAAGGGATTGCAACTCGGGGCGGTGGACTATATCACCAAACCGTTCAATGCCAGCATCGTCCGGCATCGGATCGAAATACATCTGGAGTTGAAACGCCATCGTGACCAATTGGAAGAATTGGTCCGGGAGCGGACCCAGGAACTGGTTGAGGCTCGCAATGTGGCGGAGTCGCGCAAGAAAGCGGCTGAGGAAGGAATTCGGGCAAAAAATGAGTTTTTGGCGATCATCAGCGATGAGTTACGCAATCCTTTGAACAGCATCATTGGTTTCACCTCGTTTCTCGGGGAACCGGAATTGCCGCAGGAGGAGCGGGATCAATATCTTGATATCATCAACACTGCTTCGTCATCGCTGTTGAATCTGATCAATGAAATGATTGAACTGGCAAAGGTTGAGGCCAGGGAGGTTCGGTTGCAACCGGAACCTTTTGATTTGGGAAAACTTTTGGAGGGAGTCATTACCGATTTCAATGCCAAGGCGGAGAAAAAGGGATTGGAATTGTCAATGCGTTTGCCCGACGGGTTGCCGACGATCCTGACTGGAGATGCCAAGCGTTTGCAACAGGTGTTGCGGCACTTGTTGAAAAATGCGGTGAGTTTCACCAATCATGGGGAAATTTTGTTGCAGGTTGCGCGTAAGGAACAGACCGAAACCGAGGAAGTGATTCATTTCATGATTCAGGATACTGGAATCGGTATTCCCCGGGAGAAACAGGAATTGATTTTTCAGGAGTTTACCCAACTGGAACAGGCATTTCGTCGATCCCATGGGGGGTTGGGATTGGGATTGACCATTTGTAAACGGTTTGTACCGTTGATGGGGGGGGAAATCTGGGTGGAGAGTGAGGAAAACAAGGGGAGCACCTTCCATTTCACCGCACGCTTTTTGAAATCGGCGCATCTTTGAGGTCTTGACTCCCTCGCGTGGCAGGGATCAGGCATCGGCAGATCCTGATTCCACAAGGGTCTGTTGTCATTCAAGAAGATGATCATGAAATCAAAGGGGGTATGAGGATTTGCCCCAGCAGCGTTCATCATGCGTATGGTAAGGGATACGCATGTCGTCGTGATGCCATGGCGTCTGCAACAAAGATATTATTGTAACCTACCTGAATCCCGCTCCATATTCTATTTCTCTTCAGGCAGGGGATTGAGCGCAATGAGTCCGCTTGCTGAAACGGTTGATCCGGATGCGTGAGATGACCATGGTGCGGTGTCCTCACGCCACATGGGTTTGATTTTCTCAGTAGACCCTTTTTGCTCGCAATGAGTTGATATCGCACCGTCATCACAACATGAAAATTAGATATCTTTTGTTTTGATCGGTTTATCGTTCGGGCAGACAATTTCCAAATCCCTACCCTGGCTGAAGGTTGTATGGTTTTAAGAATGTCTTTGTTTTACAATAGTTTATATGAGAATTGTCACGTTAGCAAAGTTTTGAGCATCGTGACAGGGTCGTGGCAGGGACAAGAAACTTCAGCACGTGATCACGGCGGTTGCCTTCCCTGAGGGATCATCAGCCATTTTGCAGGAGACTCGGGATGAAAGAACTTGGCGTTGGTTTGGGCGGATGCCTGGCGTTTTTGGGCGCTGCCATGGCGTGGGCCGAGGTCCCAGTGCGATCAGTCTCCTTGTTCGCTTCGGGCGTGGGTTATTTTCAGCACGCCGGTGTGGTAGCCGCGCCGGGAGAGGTCCGGCTTTCTTTCAAGGAGGAGCAGATTGACGATCTGCTCAAATCCTTGGTTGTGGAGGAGATGGATGGTGGAGCAGCTTTGCAGGTGGTCTATCCTTCCCGTGAGCCTCTGGACCGGTTGTTGGCTGGCCTTCAGGTGGACCTGGCGGATAATCCGGGTATGGGAGAACTTTTGAACCGTCTGCGGGGCGCGAAGGTGGAGATCAGCGCGCAGGGTGAGCAGTTGACCGGGCGTCTCATCAGTGCTGAGCAACGCCCTGTTGCGGTGGATGCCAAGGGGGAGGGGATCCAGGACTGGGTGGTCAATTTGACCAGTGAGGATGGGGTCTTGCATAGCCTGTCCTGGAGGAATGTCCGGGGGCTCAAGGTACTGGAGGAACGGGTGCGTCAGGATTTGGCTCGGGCTCTGGAGATTTTGGATGGCAATCGAGGCCGGGAACGACGGGAGGTGATTATTTTCATTCCCGGACAGGGCAATAAACGGGTTCGGTTGGGCTACGTCATGGAGAGCCCGGTCTGGAAGAGTGCATGGAGGTTGAGTCTGCCTGCATCGGATGCTGGCAAATCGGGCAAGGGGCGGTTGCAGGGATGGGCCGTGATTGAAAATCAGAGCGGCCAGGATTGGAAGGATGTTCGACTGATGTTGGCTTCCGGTCGGCCGGTTTCCTTTGTGGAGGAGCTTTCCAAACCCTGGTATCGGCCGCGGCAGAGGATCGTAGATCCTTTACATCTGCGGATGGGTCAGGAGCGGGACCTGGCGGTGGAGAATCCGGCTCTGGCCGAGCAGCAGATGATGCGTTCCATGCCGCTTGCGATGCCTCAGGCGCCCGCTGCCAAGGCGGTCGGACGTTCCTTGGAAGGAGGGCGGCAGTTGGGACCGCCTGTCCAGGAACTTGATTCCGCCAATGCTGCCTCCTGGGAGACCGCCATGCCCGACCCGGGACCGGAAGCGATTCTGGCCAGTGGTGAACAATCGGGAGAGACCTTTGTGTTCAAGGTGGAGGGGGTCCAACTGGACCGAGGTCAGGGGGCCATGCTGCCCATCGTCAGTGCGCCGGTGGATGTGGAACGGTTGACGCTGTTTGACACCGCGCTTCCAGGGGGGGGCCGAAGCATGCGGGCGCTGAAGATGGTCAATACGACCGGTGGCGTTCTGCCGCCGGGTCCGGTGACCCTCTATGACGGCGAGTTGTATGCCGGTGAAGCTCGTTTTGAGCATTTGTCACCAGGGTCGGACCAACTGTTCTCCTATGCGCTGGATCTGGACATGGAGGTCATTCGGGAAGGTGCTCCCATCCATCGCAAGCTGGAAATGGTGAAGGTGGTCAAAGGGGTTATGGAGCTGTTTCGGAGGGAGAAGCGGACAACTGAATACAGCATTCGCAACCGGGGCAAGGAGACACGGCAACTGGTGGTGATGCAGCCCATGGAGTCGGGCTGGGAACTGGTGACCCCGGCCAATCGCACCAAGATCAAGCGGAAGTGGAATGTACCACTGACCGTTGCCTCTGGGGCACAACTCCCCCTGGAGGTGGTGGAGGAACGGCTTCAGGGGCAAAAGGTGGTGCTGCTCAACGCTTCAGAATCGGCCATCAGCCTGTTGTTGTCCGAAGATGGGATGGATTCGGCGGTGCGTAAAGGGTTGGAGGGGGTGCTGGCCAGGCGGCAGGCGCTCAACGAGGTGGAGAACCGCATGAAGGGGCGTCAGGAGGATTTGGAGCGCCTGAAGCAGGAGCAGGAGCGTTTACGGGAGAATATGAATACCTCGCCTGCGGAAAGCCGCTTCCATGCCCGGATGCTGGAGAAGCTTGACGTGATGGAAAATCGTATCGAAGAGACCCTGGGCGAAATCGAAAAGTTGCGCAAGGAATTGGCGCTTGGCAAGGCGGCTCTGGAACAGGCGCTGTTGCAGATGTCTTGATCCTGCTGGATTTTGGGGAGGTACCCCATCCATTACCTGCTTCAGCTTTTGATTCAAATATGCTTGTTCCCGACAACACGATCCATCCGTGATCGTAATCTATTATTATTGATCGTATGATTCGAACGCTGAGTTGATACCATATGGGTACTGAAACAAAAACAGCCACCTTACGAGTGGCTGTAATTCTTTGATTTTGATTTCATTGGTGGGCGGTAGAAGAGTTGAACTTCTGACCCCTACCGTGTCAAGGCAAGGGTGATCGTTTTCGTGGGTTTTCTGTTACCATGTGAATCAATAAAAAATCAATGATATAGCTGCTTGTTGTTTCCAGCGATTTCCTTCTGTTTCTTTCCAAGTGATTGCTGTATGATTGCTGGCAATCCGTCCCAGCAATCAGGAGACCCTCTTTGCAAGGCAAAATTTCCAAGCGGCTTATCGATTCCTTGACACCCGGTTCATCCGATCTGTTCGTGTGGGATACGGACCTGAAAGGATTTGGCGTGAAGGTGACACCGATGGGCAAGCGCGTTTACCTGCTCCAGTATCGTCAGAACGGACGGTTGCGGAGGTACACCATTGGGGTACAGGGTGCCCCATGGACGCCGGAACAAGCCCGCAAGGAGGCTGGACGCTTGCTGGGAGTGATTGCCGATGGTGGAGATCCCGCCGAGCGGAAAGCGGTAGCCAAGGCCATGCCCACCATGGCGGAACTGTGCGATCTGTACATGGCCGAGGGCACGGCGACCAAGAAGGCGTCCACCCTGGCCATCGACCGGGGGAGGATTGCCCGGCATATCGTGCCATTGATGGGGCGCAAGCGGGTGGATCAAATCACCCGTGCCGACGTACAACGATTCATGATCGACGTGGCTGCGGGCAAAACGGCTGCCGACATCAAGACCGGACCGAAGGGACGCGCCATCGTGACCGGAGGGGAAGGGACGGCAACCCGTTGCATGGGACTCCTGGGGGCCATCTTCGGCTTTGCCATGGAACGCGGTTTGCGGGAGGACAACCCCGTGCAT
>PEAN01000059.1 GCA_002753735.1 Magnetococcales bacterium DCbin4 | reverse complement strand
CCCCCAGACCCCTTTTTTTTCTTAATAATGATGACAAAAACGATGTATCCCAAACTGGGTGCGGTTTGGTTACGATTATTTTACCCTTTTTTTCCCCTGAACGCGCCAAACACCA
Organism: Magnetococcales bacterium DCbin4; assembly: GCA_002753735.1. GTDB lineage: Bacteria > Pseudomonadota > Magnetococcia > Magnetococcales > UBA8363 > UBA8363. The sequence continues at coordinate 28,546 of PEAN01000059.1, read as the reverse complement.
GAACCAGGAACACGATCCCCCCGATCACAGCGACAATCCCCCCCAATCCCATGATCCACATCGGCAGTTTATCGGCCAACGTTTCCAATCCCTGCTCCGCTCCCGCCGTTTTGCGTTGAATCCCGTGGCTGCCCGACCAGGCCAGGCCAAGGACATGCAACAGGGAACCACAACTGTACAGGATCAGTTGTCTGGAAGCCCATTTTGATGAAATCGATGCCCCTCCCAACCGGGGCAGCAGATGATAGGTCAATCCCATGAATGCCAGGGTGATGGAGACGATGGATCCATGGTAATGTGCAGGGATGGTTACGTTGACTCCCTGGATCAAAAAGCCGATGGTGCCACCCAGGGCAAACAATACCAGGGAAAACAACAACGCCAGACGTTCCGGCATGGAGGGGGGCATGGGCGCTACGCTCTTCCGGGTGATGGTGAACAGCAGAATCAGAGCGGCAGGGATGGCGGCCAAGCCGTTGCCATAAGCCATCAGTTGGGTCATGGCGAAGCGGAAATCGGGTGATTGAATCTCCAGGAGCAGATAGATGATCGGGGCACCAAGGGTGGGGAGGGCACCCAGGGCGAACAGAACGGTCATCCCCCGGGGTGAAAGGATATGACGGTGATTCATGGCCGATGCCAGCCAAAACCAGGCAATGACCTGGAGTTGGGTGTAGGTGAACTGCAACAGATGACCCGGGCCCCAGAACAGGAGTTCAAAATAATGGGCGCCATCTTCGGCCATCAATGAGGTGGGGAGGGCGGAGTAACTCCATCCCAGGAGCGCCAACGCCAGGAAGGCAATGGCAAGGCTGGTGGTGAGGCCGAAGAAAACCGCTTTTTCACCCGCGTGGTTTGCTGGTCGCCGTTGGGTCAGGGCGATCGAGGCGACCAGAAAAAATCCGGTGGCAAAGAAGGTGAGACCGGAAAAGAAGGAAGAATTGGCCAGGACCGGGATATAATTATTGAGAAATGGCTGGTCTTCGCCAAGGAACGGTGAAAACGTGATCAAAAATGCGCCGAGGGTCGCGATGGCCAGGGCGATGACGGCGAATTTGCGGGCTTGCGGCGCAATTGAAAGCGTGGCCAGAAATCCGGCAAAGGAAAGAAACCAGACCAGCACCGAAAGATCGACATGGACCACCAGGGCGGTACGGAAGGATCCGGTCCAGGGGATGAGATCGTGGATGATGGGCATGCGTGCCAGGATGATCAGAATGACGACCAATCCCGCCCCGACGAGGGAACCGAGGGCCAGAAGCAACCAGCCACGGACAGCCAACGTGGCATCTTCTTTGGCAATGGCAAGCGCAAAAGTGTTTTCGGACATGGCGATCAGCCTTGTTTACCGGATATGTTATGGGTTGGATGGTGGGATGGGAGGTGTCTTCCCGCTTGAGAAAAGGATGCGGCATCGTCGATCATTTTTTCTTTTACGTCAATAGATGGAGGCGTTTTGAACACTCATCCAAACAAGGACATCGCTTATTGGCTGCTGATCTGTTGTATCATGATTTTCATGATGGTCATCATCGGTGGGCTGACGCGTTTGACCGAATCGGGTTTGTCGATGGTCGATTGGCGTCCCGTAGTGGGTTGGTTACCCCCGTTGAATCTGGCCGAATGGGAGGCGGCCTTTGCGCGCTATCGTGAATTCCCTGAATTCAAAATCGTCAATCACGGCATGGATCTGGCGGGATTCAAGTCCATCTTCTGGCTGGAATACATCCACCGCCTCCTCGGGCGTGTGACGGGGGTGGTGTTTTTGCTGCCGTTGTTGTTCTTCATGATTCGGGGACGGATTCGCGGTCGTCTGGCGCTGGGGTTGATGGGTATTTTTCTGTTGGGGGCCGTGCAGGGGGGGATCGGTTGGATCATGGTTCAGAGCGGATTGATGGATGAGCCACGGGTCAGTCCGTATCGTTTGACGTTGCATCTGGGGTTTGCGGTCATGATCTACGCCTCGGTACTCTGGTTGATGCTGACGCAGTTCAATGCGGTCATGGGCGACGATGATGCCTGTAAAAAATGGGTCGTGCCATCGGGCCTCCTGGGGGGGCTGATCTTTTTGACCATCCTTTCAGGCGGGCTGGTGGCGGGATTGGATGCAGGATTGATCTTCAATACCTTTCCGTTGATGGATGGACGTTGGATCCCAACGGAATATATGGCGTATCAGCCTGTCAGCCGTTCCTTTTTCGAACATGTTCCGACCGTGCAATGGGATCATCGAATGCTTGCATCATTGGTTCTTTTCGCGGTACTCCTTTTGGGGTGGCAGGTGCGCAGGCAGTTACCACCGGGAGGGACCCGCTGGATTGCCGGTGCGTTGATGTTCATGGCCCTCGTACAGGTGGGCTTGGGGATTTCAACCTTGTTGCTGGCGGTTCCGATTCCTTTGGCCTCGATGCATCAGGGAGGGGCTTTGGTATTGTTCACCCTGGCTTTGGTTCTGGTGTATCGGTTGGTTCACCGCCAGGTGTGATCGTGGGCGTGATGGGGATGGCGTGATGAAACCGCTACAGGCATGGGTCATCGGAATCCTTTTGGCCTCCTGCCTTGTCTATTCGGGCGTGCTGGCGTGGCATCTGGGGTGGAACACCGAACTTGCGGTCATCGCCCCGGTGGAACCCCTGCGTCTGCGTTTGGGGGTCCCTGAACTTCGTGATGGCGTGATGCAGCAGGCGGTGGAGCGCTTTGTCCGCGAGGTCGAACGGCACAGCCAGGGCCGCGTGATCGTGACGGTCATGGAGACGGGTTCCCTTTCCGAGGCGGAACAATTGATCTCCCTGGCACGCATGGGGCAGCGGGAAATGGTCCTCCTCCCCTTGTCGATGCTGGGCCAATTGCTCCCCGGTTTCCGTATCATGGATGTCCCCTTTCTTTTTTCTTCCCCTCAATCCTTGCACCAGTTTCTCGATGGCGAAACGGGGCGGCTCCTTCTGCAACAGATGGTACCCCTGGATCTGGTGGGGCTGTCGTTCTGGGAGGAGGGCTTTCGGCAGATGGTGGGCCGTCGTGCGGTCGATGCACCGGATGACCTGAAAAAAATGCGTTTTGGCGTGGTGCCGGGTGGTTTCTCCTCAAACATGTTTGCTGGATACGGGGCGATTCCCGTTGAGGGGCGGGTGGCATCGGGTGGAGAACACCGGTTTTCCGATAAGGTGGATGGATGGGAAACCCTGTTGACCCGGTCGGTTTTGGATCAAAAAGGGGATCAACCGTTGTTCGTCACGCTGAGCCACCATGGATGGCAGGGGGCGGTGTTGGCCATGGGCGGGCAAGGATACCATTCATTGCCGGTCAATATTTTTCCGATCATCAGATCATCGGCCCAGGAAGTGATGCTGTGGACGCGCAAACAGAGTGGGCTGCAATTGCAACGTATGGAACAGGCGATGACGGAGAACAAGGTCACCGTTCAACGGATGACGGGGCCAACACGCGGTTCGTGGATGCTCCGGGCCAGGAAATGGGTTCAAGGGTATGAAGAAACATTGGGCCCGGGACTTCTGGCCGCCATGGGGGAATTGGAGATGGAACGTGCCGGAGGGGCGGCGGGAAACAATGGGTGGATCATCGGATTGGATGCCGATCTTTCCGGTTCGTTGTCCGGAGCGGGGCTGGCCATCAAACGTGGCGTGCAACTGGCCATCGACGAAATCAACGCGTCGGGTGGGGTTTTGGGCAAACCGTTGAACCTGATTGTGACCGATAACCGGGGATCGGTTGCGCTGGGTGTGGCCAACGCCATGCGTCTTGGGCAAAAATGGGGTGCGGTGGCTCTGGTCGCAGGGGGAAACGATCCGGTCATCGCCGAACAGGTTCCCGTGACCAAAAACCAAAAAATGCTTTTGCTCGTCCCCTGGGGCCGTTCGGTGGAATGGATGGGCAATTCCCGGGACGATGATGTCGAGCGTCGCCATGTCTTTCGTCTGGCGGCCAACGAATATCAGGGGAGCATGGTGTTGTTCGACGATCTGGTTCATACACCCGGAAAGATCGCCCTGATGTTGGAAAATACCGGCAATGGTCGTAACTTTCGCGCCATCATGATTGAACTGTTCAAGGATCATTCCCGGGAAAAACCTGCCGTGGTCTGGTTCAATGTCGGTCAGAAGGTTTTTCTGGACCCCTTGAGCCAGTTGCAAGAGGCGGGGGTGACCTCCCTGTTGCTGATGGCGGGTCCGGAAGAGACCCGCTACATTCGTGCCAATATGGAAACCCTTGCCTTCAAGGCACGGATCCTTGCCTTCCAGGGAGATCCGGTCACCCGGGCTGGGGAGAACGGCATCTCTTTGAATCAGGGTGATTCCTTCCTTCAGACGTTTTCTCTGGATCTTCAGTGGGACCGGACGCCGGTAGGGGATGCCTTGCGCAAACGTTATTGGAACCTGTTCGAAGCTCCGCCCGCCAATCACATCCCCAATCCTTCGGCAACGGCCCAGGCATATGATCTGGTCTTTCTGTTGGCCAAGGCGTTGCAACGGGTTCCTGAGGGGCGGGGGGGGACGGGTTTGGACGTGGCCATGGAACGGTTGGAAGCCCATCAGGGGGCCATCAAAAACTATTCCTGGCCTTTTTCTCACATCCGTCATGAAGGGTTGGCCCCTTCCGATGTGATTCTGGTGCAATTCAATGACGAGGGGATGCTGGTTCCCCGGGGAACTTCGCGAAAATGACTGTTTCCTTGCACTTGCCACGACTGATGGCCGTTTCCGGTGAGTACATGCCATGAGGATGCTGCCCGCCCGTCAAGAAGGATCCCGATTTTCCCCGGGGTGGAAAAACGTGTTCCTGGTGCTGACGCCCATCCTCCTGGGGGCTGTGGCAACCGCTTGGCTGGCCTGGGTTGTCCTGGATCAGGAGTACCGGCAATCCTTGCGCGAACTCATGACCCGGGAATTGGCGGGATTGGATCGCGAACTGGCCTTCATTGAGGCAGAGGTGGAACGGTTGGCGAACAATCCAATCTTGATCAATGCCCTGGCTGATCCCAGGCAACGGCAGGGGGCGTTGCCGGAATTGATCGGGCGCTTTTCCTCGGGGATCCATGCCCGTGCCTTTGTTCTGGCCGATCCGGCGGGGGAATTGACCTTTGCCCATCTGGATCCCCTGCCGAATTATCGGGGTCTGCCCAATCTCAAGGAGACATTGATGACAGGCAAGACCTCAATCCATCTGGATGGGGCGAAGGGGATGTTTTTTGTTACGACTCCGGTTCGTTATTCCAAAACGATTCAGGGGATTGTCAAAGGTGGGTTCGACATGGGACCGGTCTTGAACCGCCATGTTGGCATCGAATCGGGGCGCAGGGTGGTCGCAGGCGGGGATTTGCTTCAGGGGGCGGCGGGGCAGGGGGCTGATGCGGTCATTTCGGTGGTGGCAACGCGTCAGACACCGGTCATGATGCGTTTGGGAATTTCGCTTGAAGCGGATGGGGTGCGGCAATTCAGGGAGGATTCGGTTGCGTTCAAGGCGGTCGGGTTCGTCCTGTGTCTGGGGATCGGGGTGGCGTTGGCGGTCTGGCTGTTGCTGGCGCGTGTGGTTGCACGATCCGTGGCATTGAGTTCCGTGGATCGGTTTGGCCGTGGGGTACGCAGGCGTGGGGCCGCGGCGGTCCCGGTTTCGGCGAACCCGGGTGGAAAGTCTGAACAGTCACCACCCGAATCGTCGGTGCCTGGACCCTCGCCGTCCGAACCTTCGCCGTCCGAACCCTCGCCGTCTGAACCCTCGCCGTCCGAACCCTCGCCGTCCGAACCCTCGCCGTCCGAACCATCACCGACTGAATCATCACCGACTGAATCATCACCGACTGAATCATCACCGACTGAATCATCACCGACTGAATCATCACCGACTGAATCCGGGGAGAAGGCGTTTTATCTTCGACTCAAGGGGATGGAGCGGCAATTGGAGGCGCAGGAGACCTTGTTGCACTCGTTGTTTCAGGTATTGGGCGATGGGATGTGGGAGTGGGATCTGCGGGGTGGGGAGATGATTCTGGATCCGCGTTTGCGGGCGATGTTCGGGCTTGAGGTTCACGGGGGGGGGATCCCCAGGGAGAAGTGGCACGGGCGGTTGCATCCGGAGGAGGGGGAGGTGGTCGAGGGGCTGATTCAGGTCCATTTGTCGGGTGCGGCGGATCTGTATGTATCCGAGCACCGGATGCGTCATGAGGATGGTCGGTGGCTTTGGGTGTTGGAACGTGGGCGGATCAGTGTCTGGGATGAACGGGGGACGCCAATACGCATGATCTGTGCGGTGGTGGATGTCACGGAGCGGAAACGGCGTGGCATGACGGAAATGGAGCAGGTGCGGCTTGAACCAGAGCCTTCCGGGGAGGTGGTGCCTGTCGCAACCGAGGCTGCTGGAATCGAGACTGTCGGAGTGGCTGGGTCGGCAGCGGAGGGTTCCGGTTCAAGGGATGAAACGGACAGGGGTGTGGCTACTTCCTGGCCCGGGTTTCCGGGGGTTGATGTTGTCGCGGGGTTGGCGAATGCGGGGGGGGATGAGTCTCTGTATCGTCATCTGTTGGTGGGCTTTTATGAACAGCATCAAACCCTGACCCATCGCATGCGGGACATGTGGGGTCGGTCACGTTATGATCGGATCGGCAAGGAGGTTCAGGGGATCCGAGAGGTGTTGTATGAACTGGGTGCGTTGCGTTTGCATGATCAGGCGGTGGCGTTGGAGGGGGTATTGACGAGCATGCCGCGCCGGAAGGAATCGATTGCACATTATTTCATGCCGTTGTGTCAGGGTTTGGATGCGTGGATGGAGGTGTTGCGACGGTGGAAGGGGGGGGATGGAATGGGGGAGCGGGTCCGGGGTGGAGGGCATGAATTGCAAAAGGACATGGGAACCGGGCAATCACCGGAAACAGTGGATTGATGGAAACCCAACCCCGATTGTTGATCGTTGACGATCAACCCGACAATATTCGCATCCTGATGCATGCAATGGGACACGAATACCTGATGATTTCGGCCCATAATGGTGCGGCGGCACTGGAGATCGCCCGGACCGAGCCGCAGCCCGACATCATCCTGCTGGATGTCATGATGCCGGGGATGGATGGGTTCGAGGTGTGTCGGCGGTTGAAGGCTGATCGGGAGACGGTGCGGATTCCGGTGATTTTTTTGACCTCATTGACCGATCCGGTTCATGAAGTGGAGGGTTTGGAATTGGGGGCGGCCGATTATCTGGCCAAACCGTTCAATCTTCCCGTGGTTCGGGCGCGGGTCAAGACCCATTATGAAATCGTCAAAAACCGCCGTCAGTTGGAGGTTCAAAACCGGCAATTGCTCGAATCGCAAAAATTGCGCGATGAACTGGAGAGCATCACACGGCACGACCTGAAAAGTCCGCTTGCGGTGATTCTTGGGTTCATCCAACTGATGTTACATGAAAAAATGAATCCAAGCGTCATTTTCCTCGAACAGATGGAAAAGGCGGGGCTGCAAATGTTGGAGATGATCAACGGGTCGTTGGATCTGTATCGGATTGAACAGGGGGTGTATGCCTATCATCCTTCCAATATCGTGGTGTCGCGTTTGGTGGAGCGGGTGGTCGGGGAACGGCACATTCCGGCGCAAAAACGTCAGGTTCGGGTGATCCTGGTGGGGGTTCGGGAGGATCACGATTCGAGCCAGATCATGGCAGAGGAATTGTTGGGTTATTCGATGTTTGCCAATTTGTTGGACAACGCTTTGGAAGCGACCCCCGTGGGGGGGGAGGTGATCATCGGATTGCGGCGTGAGGGGGATTGGGTGATCATCTCGTTGTCCAATCCGGGAACGGTACCCGAGGCGATTCGTGACCGTTTCTTCGACAAGTTCGTGACATTTGGCAAGCGGCAGGGATCGGGGATCGGCACTTATTCAGCGCGGTTGATTGCCCGTCTGTTTGGTGGTGACATCACCATGGAGACGGATGAAATCAAAGGGACGGTCTTGACCATTCGATTGCCGGTTTTGGTGCGTCACGCGGGGACCAATGATTGATGGAAAATGGGTTTCATTCTTCTGGGGAATGATGGGGAATTGCCTTCAGGGCTGTGTGGTTCCTCCTTTCCATCAAGAAGATCAAGTGCCTTTGTCCTCCCGATTCCTCTTGGGTGATATGGCAGCGAAATCAAAATGTTCCATGCAGAATCCCTTCATGTTTGCGCAGGTGGGAACCCCGTTTCATTCTTGATCATGGATCTTCAAATCATTCACGTTCACTGGCGTTGGGTGGATGACCTATGTACCATGGCACGATCAGGATGAACGTCACAATCGAGATTTCGATATAATCCAATTGATCTGCCACGGGATTCCAACATGTTTTCCATTACCGCACTGTCCCCCCTGGATGGACGTTACGCAAGCAAAATTGACCGTTTGCAGCCTATTTTTTCCGAATATGGATTGATTCGCAACCGGGTCAAGATTGAAATTGAATGGTTGAAGGCGTTGTCCCGGGAGGAATCCATTCCAGAGGTTTTCGCCTTCAACGCCGCCACCATCGATTGGCTGGATGGTATAGTGCGCAATTTCAGCGAGGCGGATGCACTGAAGATCAAACAGATTGAAAAAACCACCAATCATGATGTCAAGGCGGTCGAATATTTTCTCAAGGATAAGCTTCGGGGGACGGTTTTGGCTTCTTTGGGGGAATTCATCCATTTTGCCTGTACCTCGGAGGACATCAACAATCTGGCGCATGCATTGATGTTGCGGGAGGCGGGGGAGACGGTGATGCTGCCGCAGATGGATGCGTTGATCGTGCAGTTGACCGCCATGGCGCAAACGTATGCCGCGCAACCGATGTTGGCCAAAACCCATGGTCAGAATGCCTCTCCGACCACTCTGGGCAAGGAGCTGGCCAATGTCGCCCACCGGTTGCACCGGCAGCGCAACGTCATTGCCTGGATCCCCATTTTTGGCAAAATCAATGGAGCCGTGGGCAATTTCAATGCCCATGTCGTGAGTTATCCGGCGGTGGACTGGCCGGTGTTTTCCAGAAATTTTGTCGAAGGTTTGGGGCTTGCGTATCAACCTTTGACCACCCAGATCGAGCCGCATGACGGTATGGCGGAACTGTTTCATGGCATCATGCGGTTCAATACGGTGTTGTTGGACTTCAATCGGGATGTCTGGACCTATATTTCCATGGGGTATTTCCGGCAAAAGGTCCGGACGGGTGAAATCGGATCTTCGACCATGCCGCACAAGGTCAACCCCATCGATTTTGAAAATTCGGAGGGCAATCTGGGGCTGGCCAATGCGATTTTGGGTCATCTGGCGGGAAAGCTTCCGGTTTCCCGGTTGCAACGTGACCTGACCGATTCCACGGTCCTCAGAAACATGGGGGTGGGTTATGGTTACAGCCTGCTGGCCTACGATTCGGCGCTCCGGGGGCTGACCAAGCTTGAACTGGATGCCGAACGTTTGCGGTTGGACCTTGATGGGGCATGGGAAGTGTTGGCGGAACCGATTCAGATGGTGATGCGGCGCTATGGCATCGATCAACCTTATGAACGGTTGAAACAGTTGACCCGGGGGCAACGGGTGGATCGGGAAATGATTCATGCGTTCATCGATACTTTGGAGATCCCCGCCGAGGCCAGGGAGCGATTGATGGAACTGACCCCTGAACGGTATACCGGCCTGGCCGATTTTCTGGCGCGAACTTCATTGCCGTGAGGTGGGTTTCAAGGGTGCGGCACTTTTGATGCGCGTGTTCCTTGGGCAGGGTGGACCATGTTGTCATATCTGTGCGTTGAAAACATCGCCTTGATTGAACGTTTGGATCTGTATCTGGATCGCGGACTGACCATCTTGACCGGCGAAACGGGGGCGGGGAAATCGATCATCATCGATGCCTTGTCGTTGGCGCTGGGCTGTCGGGCGGAATCGGGATTGCTGCGTTCCGGGACCGACAAGGGAATGGTCAGTGCCCACTTTCATCTGCCCGAGGCCCATCCCATCCGTGCATGGTTGGCGCAGAGGGAGATCAAATGGATGGAGGATGGTTTGTTTCTGCGTCGGGTATTGACCGACAAGGGGCGCAGCCGTGCCTTCATCAACGAAATGCCGGTTCCGCTCGCCGTGTTGGCTGAAGCGGGAGAGATGATCGCCGAAATTCATGGTCAGCATGACAATCAAAGTCTGTTGAACGGGGTGCAACAACGGCAATTGTTGGATACCTACGCCGATCAGCGGCAGGCATTGGACTTGTTGGCACAACGGTATCGCCAATGGCGGGAGGGATGGGAGGAGATCCAGCGGCTTGAAACCCTGGTGGGCAAGGCAGGGGGGCAGCGGGAACTGTTGACGTTTCAGATTGGGGAACTGCTGGAGGTGGCGCCGCAACCGGGTGAAATGGCGACGTTGGAGGGGCAGGGCCAACGGTTGCAACATGGGGCGCAGTTGGTTCAGGGGGCGGCGCGGGCACTGGAAGCCATCCTGGAATCTCCCGTTTGCGCCACTGCGGTGACTCATGAGGCGGCATCGAGCCTGGAAGCCTTGACCCGCATTGATGCCGAATTGCTGCCATTGGCGACGGCCCTTCGTTCCTTGCACTATGAGTTGGAAGATTGTGGCGTGCGGTTGCGTCATTATCTCCAGGGGTTGGAAACCGATCCGGAACAGTTGGAGGCGTTGAAGTCACGACTGGATCGGATTCATCGCTTGAGCCGCAAACACCACGTTGAACCGGAAGGGTTGTTGGATCTGGCGGAGCGGTTGCAAAAGGATCTGGATGCCCTGGAACATGCGGATGAGCGGCGGGAACAATTATTCAAGCAATTGGAACTCATGCGTCGGCACTACGATGAACAGGCCGTGATCATCCGCCAGGGGCGCCAACAGGCGGCGCAGGCGCTCATGAGCGCGGTGGAACGCCAACTGGCCGATCTGCACATGGCCAAAACCCGGTTTGCCATCCAGGTATTGCCGTTGACGGGTGATCCCCGGCCCGAAGGGATGGATGACATTCATTTCCTGGTCAGTGCCAATCCCCAGGAACCCTTGCGCCCTTTGAAACAGGTGGCATCGGGCGGGGAACTGTCGCGGATCATGCTGGCCATCAAAACGGTGCTGACCGATACCCTGCCCGCCAATACCCTGGTCTTCGATGAGGTCGATGTCGGCATTGGTGGTCGGGTTGCTGCCAGTCTGGGTGAAAAACTGGCCAAGGTCGCTTTGGGCCGGCAGGTATTGACCATCACCCACCTGCCGCAAGTGGCCGCCTTCGGCCATGCCCATCTGTGCATCCGCAAGGAAATTGTCGATGACAAGGCCCGGGTTGGTGTTGAATCCTTGAACCACGGGCAACGGGTGGAAGAGTTGGCGCGCATGCTGGCGGGAAACCGTGTGACCGCCGCCGCTCGCGAACATGCCCGGGATCTGCTGGCCAACGCCGGTCAACCGGTCGGTTCGACCGGGTAGCTTTCAGTATTGACCCTTTCGCTTTGCGATGAAAAAGAGCTAGTATACATGCTGTCGGAGACGATACAATCATCAAATGGAAGACCGTTGGCATGAGTGGGCAGGAGACCTTCAACGATACCCATTCCGCGACCCAGTCCAGGTCGGGAACCCAGGAGCCGTCTTTGTACAAGGTGGTTCTGCTCAATGATGATTTCACCCCCATGGATTTTGTGGTCGAACTCATCATGAAATTTTTCCGGAAATCTTTGGAAGAGTCCACCCGCATCATGCTCAATGTGCATCATGAGGGCCGGGGTGTGTGTGGGATCTATCCCCGGGAAATTGCTGAAACAAAAGTTCTTGAGGTCAACAGCCATGCCCGTCGTAGCGGTCACCCGCTTAAATGCCTCATGGAACGGGATTGAGCAGTGGCGACATGATCAGCAAAAATCTTGAAGAATCCCTCAACAGGGCCATCCGCAATGCCAAGCAACGGCGGCACCAATACGCCACCGTTGAACACCTCCTGTTGGCGCTGATGGAAAATCCGGAAGTCTCTTCCATCCTGGCGTTGTGCGGTTGTGATCTGGCGCTGTTGGCCGATGATCTCGATGGGCACCTGAAAAATCAGGTCCCTGAGGACGATGAATTCAGTTCCACGGTTGAAATCACCCCAACCGTCGGGTTTCAGCGGGTCATCCAAAGGGCGGTCTATCAGGTCCAGGCGGCAGGCAAAAACCTGGTGACCGGGGCCTATGTCCTGGTGGCAATCTTCAGCGAAAAACAATCACACGCCGTTTATTTCCTTGAACGGCAGAACATCAGTCGGCTGGATGTTCAGACCGCCATGTCGCACAGCCTGCATGATCTGTCCGAGGAAAGCCCGTTCAAACCCTCCGATGATCATGATGCCGAACACCGTCCGGGTAAAGGGTCATCTGCGCCATCCCCTCTGGAACAATTTACCGTCAACCTCAACCTTGAAGCCCGGGAAAACCGCATCGATCCTTTGATTGGACGGACGGCCGAGATGGAACGGACCCTTCAGATCCTGTGCCGTCGGCGTAAGAACAATCCGTTGTTCGTGGGTGAGGCGGGGGTGGGCAAAACCCATCTCGCCGAAGGGTTGGCGTTGCGGATCGTTCAGGAACAGGTGCCGGAACCGGTTCGGGATGCCGTGGTCTATTCCCTGGATATGGGGGCATTGTTGGCCGGAACCAAGTTTCGTGGCGATTTCGAGGCACGGCTCAAGGGGGTGTTCAAAGGATTGAAGGAACATCCAGGGGCGATCCTGTTCATCGATGAAATTCATACCGTGGTCGGGGCCGGTTCCACCAGTGGTGGGACCATGGATGCTTCCAATCTGTTGAAACCCCTTCTGGCTTCCGGTGAAATTCGGTGTATCGGTTCCACCACCTACGAAGAATACCGGGGGGTCTTTGAAAAGGATCGGGCCTTGGCGCGCCGGTTCCAAAAGGTTGAGGTGGGTGAGCCTTCCCTGGAGGAGACCATTGAAATCCTCAAAGGGTTGAAGGTGCGCTACGAAGAGCATCACGCCATCCACTACACCGGACCGGCGGTTCAGGCGGCGGCTGAATTGTCCCGCAAGCACATCCATGACCGTCATCACCCCGATTCGGCCATCGATGTCCTGGATGAGGCGGGGGCGGCGGTGCGGCTCTGGTCGGCGGGAAAAAAGAAAAAAACAATTGGCGTCAAGGAGATCGAAACCGTCATTGCTCGAATGGCAAAGATTCCTCCGCGTTCGATTTCCCATGATGACCGTGAAATCCTGGTGCATTTGGAAGATCATCTGAAGCTGTCGATCTTTGGCCAGGATGAAGCGGTGGCCCAGGTATGCAATGCCATCAAATTGTCGCGTTCGGGTTTGGGCAATCCGGAAAAACCGGTCGGCTGTTTCCTGTTTACCGGACCGACCGGGGTTGGCAAGACGGAACTGGCACGGCAACTGGCGTTGGAGATGGCGGTTGAGTTGATCCGGTTTGACATGAGTGAATACATGGAGCGGCACACCGTCTCCCGTTTGATTGGTGCCCCTCCGGGATATGTGGGATTTGATCAGGCGGGGTTGTTGACCGAGGCGGTGACCCGGAATCCTTATGCGGTGTTGTTGTTGGATGAAATCGAAAAGGCCCATCCCGATGTGTTCAATCTGTTGCTTCAGGTGATGGATCACGGCAAATTGACCGACAACAATGGACGCAAAGCCGATTTTCGCAATGTGATCCTGATCATGACCACCAATGCCGGGGCGTGGGACATCAATCGGACGACGCTGGGGTTTGTCCCTCAGCAACAGGCGGGTGATGAAATGAAGGAGATCAAACGTTTGTTCTCCCCTGAATTCCGCAATCGTCTGGATGCCATGGTTTCGTTCGGGGTGCTGGATCGGAAGACCATTCTGCATGTGGTGGACAAATTTTTGTTCATCCTGGAGCGCGACCTGGAAAAACAGAATGTTCGTTTGGAGGTTGATGACCGGGCACGGGAATGGTTGGCCGATCATGGACATGACCGGAGCAATGGTGCCCGTCCGATGGAGCGCCTGATCAAACAAAAGGTGCGGCAACCTTTGGCTGCGGAAATTTTGTTTGGTGTATTGAAGGGTGGGGGTAAGGCGATGCTCAAACTCGACGATCTGGGTGCGCTTCAGTTGGAAACCCATCCTGTGGCAGTGAAATGATCAAGTCAGAAGGTCACTGTTCGTTGTTTCCCCGGGCGTATGGACGTTGATGATGAATCAATCTTGGGGGCTGAAGGGATTGCCTCCAGAGTCGCTTCGCAGGGATCCTGTTCACAGCTCCGGATGGGGGAAAACATGAAAAGCGCATCATTGGAGACTGTGGCGGGATGGCATGACAGCCATTGTGCCAGCGCCGTTCTGGTTGATCAAAGCGGCAAGGTTTTGTTTGCTGCTGCCGAGGAACGTTATACCAAGAAAAAATTACAGAAGGGGATGCCGCGGCAAAGCATGGCCGATCTTGCGGCACGGTTTCCGGAAAAGATCGCGCATTCCCCGGTGTGTTATGTGGACATGCCCCTGGTTCCCAAAGTGATGCGTAATCTGGAACTGGTGCTTTCCAGCAGGGTTGCAGGGCTCAATACTTCAAAAAGCCTGGGTTCATTGGCGGCAACCTGGGGCGAACGGTTGTTTCGCGGACAGGGGAGTGGCGTCGTTGGCTCCGGGGCGACACAGGGGGCATCCGGTCCCGGTTTGGGTTTCGACCTTTTGGTCGAGCATCATACCGCGCATGCCGCCAGTGCCTATTATTGTTCCGGTTTTCCCAAGGCGATGGTGGTGACCCTCGATGGGGTGGGTGATGCGCTGTCGGCGACGGTTTTTGATGGGGTTGGCTCGAATCTGACCCAGAAGGCCAAATATTTTTACAATGAAATGCCCCTTGGGGCCAATTATGAAGTTTTGACGGGGCTTCTCGGATTCAATCCCGACCGCCATTGTGGCAAGATTACCGGTCTGTCGGCGCGAGGCCAACCCAATCCGGAATGTTTGACGGCTCTGGCCCGATTTTTTGAAGATTCCTGGAAGTTGGGGGCGCGCAACTGGTTTGATCGTTTGCATGATGAGGATGAAGAAGCGGTTCTGCGTGAATTGCGGCAACTGCGTCAAAGCCGGTTTGGGGGGTTCAATCAGGAAGACCTGGCTTGGGCCATCCAGGAGGAAACGGAGCGGCGTGCCCTCGCCTTGATCATGGAGCATGCCCCCGTCGATGTCGCACATACCGACATTTGCCTGGCGGGTGGGGTATTTGCCAATGTCCGGGTCAACCAGAAGGTCAAGGGGTTGGGATTTCGGAATGTTTTCGTGCAGCCGGCCATGGATGATGGTGGTTTGTCGCTGGGGGCGGCGTTGTATCACCTGGGCAAGGATTGGGGGGTATTGCCACGACGGTTGGATCATTGCTTCCTGGGACCCTCCTTCGATGAGGAGGCGATGCGGGAGGCGATTGAACGTCGCGGCTTGGGGTATGAACGGATCGACAACATCCATTTCGCCATTGCCCGTCTGGTCGAGCAGGGGATGGTGGTGGCCCGGTTCGATGGGGCAATGGAATTTGGTCCACGGGCGCTGGGCAACCGTTCAATTCTTTATCATACCGTCGATCCGTCGGTGAACACCTGGCTCAACAAACGTTTGGCCCGTACCGAGTTCATGCCATTTGCCCCGGCGACGCTGATTGAAAAGGCGCACGAGTGTTACCTGAGGGTCGAAGGGTGTGAACATGCTGCCGAATTCATGACCATCACGTTTGATTGCACGGAGGGGATGAAGCGGACCAGTCCTGCGGTGGTTCATGTCGATGGCACTGCCCGCGGGCAATTGGTGGATGCCCGGGTCAATCCGGGATTTCATGAAATATTGCGGGAATATCACAAGGTGACCGGCATCCCTTCATTGGTGAACACCAGTTTCAACATGCACGAGGCGCCCATCGTTGCCACCCCCGACGACGCCGTGGCCTCTTTTCTGGATGGCCGTCTGGATTGCCTGGCCATGGGACCCTTCCTGGTCCGGTCGAAAGAGGTAATGCGTGAGAAAAATGCTGATATTTAATAATGTATTCCCGTGGCCCACAATGAGTCGTTTCCTTGGTTTCGTCTGATCGATAACAGGTGTTAGACGTGTTGGAAAAATACTGGAAGAAATTATCAACTTTTTTAATAATGAATCAATACTCTTTGGCGGAGAATCAGCAGGGCATGTCTTGGCGATAGGTTCGACACTGCTTACCTGTATTTACTATTTTTCGTATTATTATTTTTCGGTTATTGTTAGAAATAAAATAATAATAAGGAATTATGAAATAGAAAAGATTGCATTTAAGAAAGAAATAATTACAAATGATCAGTTGATGGTAAAATATACGGCAAATCTAAGTGCATCTTCGACTATGGCAGCACTTTCTGTTACCATGGTCCTTCTATCAGTCGCCGCCTTGTTTGAGAATAAACTGACCGCATACAATCATTTTATTTCTGTCATTGTGTGTGCGTTGATGACGATTGCAAGCTCAGTATTGCTGTTTGCCCACGAATTGTATGATGCGATTATTAATCCAATATTCAACCCGGCCAGGAAGTTTAAATTAAGGCAATTGGGTGCTAATTTCCAAGCCCTTGGGTTGATCCTTTTCATCGTTTCGATGTTGCTTGCAATTTCTACTGTGAGTGTATTTGCAACCATGATCAGCAGCTTTTTCTGTTGCATTGTCATGACTGTATATATTGAAAAAAGATTAACGGATAAGGATAAGAAAGATGAAGAAATAGATGCGATCTTAAGATACTTTATAAGGAAAAATGTTCATGAAAATTTGCAAGGCAGGGATTCATGATTTTCTGGAAATAGCCGCACTGGATCGTGTCGCATGGGAAGAAAATGATCATCACGATTTTATTCCAGATGGGGAACATGTATGGAGAATATGGGTTGAGCATGCGCTTGTATATTGCGCAAAAGATGAGCGTGGAAGAATCATCGGTGCCATCCTTTCTTTTCCTGGAATTGATAATATTTATTGCGTTCATAAAGTTTTTGTGGGTAAAGAAGAAAGGAAAAAAGGAATCGCATCTGCTTTGTTTATGGGCTTGCTCAGAGAAATTGACAAAATATCAGTTGACTGTTTTCTGACAGTAGATCCTGTAAATAAAGAGGCAATAAGAGTCTATGATAGATTTGGTTTTCATGAGAAAGTGTTCATAAAAGGATATTACAGGAGCAACGAAGACCGATTTGTCTTGACGAGGCGACAAAAATCTTCAATTTGAACTCCTGATTGATGCAAGGTTTCATGATGGTGAACCAGGTAATCCCAAGGTTTGCAGGCTTGAATAGTCATTGATCACGCTGGTCACCAGCGACAACAGGGGATAAAGCATCAGTAAAACGTCCCGCCATCCCGGGCGATAGGGGGTGGGTTTTTCGGGCAGGGGCAAGCCGGTGAGGATTCCCTGTTGGCGCAGCCGTTGTTCCTGCTCGGCCATGTCCAGCATCATGGCGTTTAAAAACAGGCTGCCCCGATGACCCAGCAGGGTCAGGGATCCCAACCATCCCTGTTCCGGCGTTTTGTGAGGGATTTGTTCACGCGTGGCCGTTGCCAGGGTCAACAGGCGTCCGACACATTCCAACGTCCATGACAGCAATGTTGCCCATCGGGTCACCGGGATCCCCAATCGTTGGAGTGGGCCAAACAATCCGCACAATCCTGTGATCAGGTCTTCGTTGGACGACACCCGGACCAATACCCAGGCCAGGCTTGCCATCAGTGCCAGACGCAACGCCTGGAGTCCGCCAACCATGAATCCTTCCCGGCTGGGCCATTCGGAAAAGGGCAACAGTGCGCTGCCCGGCACAAAAAAACCGTGCAGGAGGAGTAATACCAGGAAAAAAAAACGCAGTTTCCACAAAGGGAGGAAAAACGTCCCCAATTTCAGGTTGGCAAGCCATGGAAGCAGCGCAAATGCCGACAGCGCCAGCCACCATCCCGCCTGAGCATGATGGCCATGGATCAATGTTGCCAACAGCAGGAAAAATGCAAACAGGCGACTGCGGGGATCGCATCGTTGCAGGTAACAGCGTTCCGGTGGTGTAACAGGAACACCGGTCTGTTGGCCCATCATCGCGAACGAACCCCTCCCGGGAATGAACGCCTGAGTTTCCAAAAATGGTTCAGGCCAGAACCTTCATCCCCTGTTGCCACCCTTCATGGAAATTGACGTTGGTCGGCGCGATCTGTTGGGCATGGTCCTTGACATCATCCCAATCCATCATCTCTTCGCTCCACCGTTCGATGGCATAGGGATTGTTCTGGAACAGCGGCAAGGTATCTTCCTTGAGCGAACGTTCGACATCGCCATCAAACAACCGCATGGCGAAATGGGCTGCGCGATGTTGGGCGATGATCGCGACGGGGATGCTCCAACGGGAACGGTCCGGCATGGTGACGGTCAATGTTTTTTTCATGTCAGTTGATCCACCTGGAAGTTTGGACTTCTTCATCATGTTCAGGCACCCTCATGTGCTGCCATCATTGGATTGATCATGAATCGTTGAAACGTTTTTTTTTCTGTATGTGATTTTGTATGCGATTTTTTATGTGATTCAAGTTTTCCTTGCCGCCACGCGTGGCATCCCATCGTTCCAGCAGATCAAAATTATCGCGCAGGGACGATAAATGGATCAAGGAGACCAACGAGGCGAATTCAGCACGGCGTTGTTCATCCATGGCGACAAAAACGTTGGTCGCCGCCGTACGCACGATGCGGCAAGGGAAACGATGGACCTTCCGGTCAAAGTTGAGTTCAATCCATCCTTCCTGGCCGGGAAGAATGGTGTCGGGTACCGAGTTGAGGTTCAAGGCGACCCCCCCCAGGCTGACATCCTTGCTGACGCCCGGGAGGCGGCGCTTTCCGGCGTCCACCACAAAAACCATTGGAATCACCGCCGATTCTCGGGGCCATTGGCGTCGGCTGGAGTCGGTGGGCGGGTTGGTGGCCTTTTTGGATCCTGAGTCAGGAGGGATCTTCTTCATGTCTTTTGCGCGAAGGAAGGGATCGGTCAGGGATTGTTGGAATCATGGGATCAAGAAAAAAAAGGGTTCAGGGGACGGTCTACAGGTTTTTTTTCTTAGATTTGTCTTTTAGAAAAAATCGACCGGAATCTGGGGGGAAATCCCCAAATTTCTTATTTCCTGATCATTGACGATCCAATTCGGTTCAACACTACCTCGAACCGGCCTGAAAAACAAGAAACCTGTCACCTTGATGCCACGGGGGCATTACGGTTTTTCTTGTTGCCCCCCTTTCCATCCCATGGCAGCGCCATCGAGTTTCTCATCACCACTGGAACGGTTATAGGTGAACTCCAAGGTTTCCTGGCCGCGAAGAACCTTGAACCGCATCGTCTGTGCCGTGTTCAGCTTGCGCAGGGATTGCATCCCTTTTTCGTAGGAATCGAGCTTTTCACCGTTGAGCCAGGTGACGATATCGCCCGATTGCAGACCGAAGCGACCCAGGAATCCCTGATCCTGGCCATGATCCAGACGGACGCCGATCAATTTGCCATTTTGTTCCGCCGGGTTCAAACGTACCATCCGCAGAACCTCCTCCGGTTTTTCGGCAAATGTTTGCCATACCCGGCTGACCTCCCGTTGTTGTTCGACCCGTGCCCGGAAGCGCGCCAGGATTTCCCGTTGTCCTTCATCCGGCAACCGCAATTGTTCCCGAATCCCATTGCGCAACAGGATGACCCGGTCACGAAGAATGGCGACCAGACGTGACCCTTCCGGCAACAGGGCTCCGATCTTGCGCACCCGTTCCTGACCAAAAGGATCAAGAAAGGCGGCCAGGCTTCGTGCCGGATTGTCATGATACAACACGCCGATCAACAGAAGGCTGATGGGAGAGGTTGGCAAGGCATCCAGTTGGCCGCGATCCATTCCCAGGGCGACATCTTTCTTGATGGCCGGCTCACCAAACAGGCGTTCAAGCCAATCCATCCCCGGTGTGATCCGGGTCACCAGGGGATCGGTCCAATCGGACTCCGGCAAGGGGGCCGATTGAACCTTCCGGTCGGGATTCCAACGGGAAATATCCCAGATCAGCCAGGTCATGGCGGCCATTTCGCGGGAGATGGCCAGGAGCAGCAGGATGTGGAAGATTTTTTTGCCCAATCGTGGACGCCTCAAACAGGCAATGCCGGTGTGTGGCCACGACACGACAGGATCACGCCGCAACCAGGCGTTTCATACAGATCGATGCGGTCCAGTTGTGGCAACAGCGGCAGGGTTCGGTTTTTGATCCAGCGGGCGATGCTGGCGCAATCGGTCTGTTCAAGATCGGCCCGTTCATGCAAAGGATGATGATCCAGGAGGGTGAATACCGGGTGGAATAGCCTTTTCACTTCGCCAAAATCGACCGTCCATCCCAGGACCGCATCGAGTGGTGCGGTCAGATGCAGGCGCAGGGTAAAGGTGTGGCCGTAAATCCGAGGGTGCGGGTCCTGGCGGGGGATCCCCATCCTTCGGACGGCACTGTCGAGGGAAAATTCTTTCCAGATGCGATAGTGCGTGCCATCGAACATCGTTCCACTGGATCCGGTTTCCTGGACGGTGACCCAGGAATGTCCCGGCAGATCGGAGTTCAGCCGGAGCCAGATCCAATGCGCAATCATTTCGCTGGTCGGATTTTCCAACCCGGGGATGTCGTTGAGGCAGTGGCCATGCAATTGCCGGTGCAAGGATTGCCACGATGCATCCAAGGGGTCATGGTCGAACGTGGCGGGATCTTTTCGGGAGAGATCCCGGTTTGCATGAATCATGACCTTGAAGCCATGACCATGCATTCGTCCACACGGGTGCCCCGGGGGAACATGGGGAAGTCGGTGTGCCGATTCAAAGGTGCCACTGCACCATGAATGGGTATGACGATGATGATCGATGTCGGCGCCTGCATGGGGGGTGCTCTGGATCCCTGCCATTTTGATCCCGCTCGTTTGCAGGTGGTCCCAAACCCAATGGGCCAGATGTTGATCGGTGGGTTGTGGCAGCCAATCATTGAGCAAACAATAGTCGAGGGGGGCGACCGTATCAGACAGGCGCTGCCGCAGGTCAGCCACTTCGGTTCCAGATCCGCCGGTCTCAGGGAACAGGGTGCGAATCCTGACGACGAACCCATGGCCGTGCAAACGGCGTCCACGATGCGCTTCGGGCAACATGGAAAGACTGCGGGCCGCCTCAAAACGGGCGGTGGATGTCAGGAAAAGCAAATCGCTCATGAGCCGTCATCAGATCCGGGACAGATACTTTTGGTACCCATCTGCACGCAGTTTGCATGCCGGACATGCGGCACATCCATGGCCCCACGCATGCATCCGTGTCCGTTCGCCAACGTAACAAGTATGCGTGTGTGTTCGGATCAGGTCAACCAATTCATGACCGCCCAGGGTCTCAGCAAGCTGCCAGACCGCCCCTTTGTCGCGCCACATCAGCGGTGTTTCGATGCGGAGCCTCGATGCCATCCCGATGTTGAGGCAGACCTGCAAGGCTTTGATCGCATCGTCCCGGCAGTCGGGGTAACCCGAATAATCGGTTTCGCACATGCCACCGACCAGGACGGTGATCCCTCGGCGATAGGCGAGGGCGGCGGCCATGGTGAGGAATACAAGGTTGCGGCCCGGGACGAAGGTGTTGGGCAGTCCGCCATCGCTCAGGCGAATTTCCACATCCCGGGTGAGTGCCGTATCGCTGATTTGACCGAGGGTATGCAGATCAATGAGATGATCTGCACCCAGTCGTGGCGCCCATTGGGGAAAACATTCACGCAACCGTGTCAGGATCGGATTGCGGCAGGAAAGTTCAACGGCATGCCGTTGCCCATAGTCAAACCCCACCGTTTCCACCAGGGAATGGTGTTCCAACGCCCATGCGAGGCAGGTGGTTGAATCCTGCCCCCCGGAAAAAAGTACCAAAGCCTTTGTAGGGTCCATTCGGTGGTGGAGTGGTGAATAAATGTTTATTCGTATTCCTTGTATTTGCAAATGGTGACGCCGCAGACGTGGAGATCACCTCTGACTTCGATCAAGGGATACCGGGAATTGAGCGGTTTGAGGTATCGATGGTCGCTGTGGTGGATGAGTTGTTTGAATGTTGGTCGGTTATTACCTTCATGGGCGACGAGGAACTGGTTATGGGAACCTTCGCGGGTGGGATCGATGATGATGATTTCCCCCTCGCTGAATTCAGGCTCCATGGAATCATCGGGGACCTTCATGGCAAAACAGCGTTCGCTGGCTTTCGGCGCGACCGGGATCCAGGAGATGACCTCGGGATTGAAGTCTTCTTTGGATGCACCACAAAATTTGGCCAGTTCGTCCCAGGAGATCAGGGGGATTCGGGCAATGAGCGGGAAGGTGCGCTGGAATTCGCCGGATGCGTGATCGTGATCTTCATGAGTGGAATAGGAACTGGTGCCGGAGAGGGCCATTTCACCACGACCGGTATCAAGCCAGATGGGATCGACGCCACAGGTGAGGGCGATGGAAATGGTTTTCCGGGAAGAGCGGGATCCACCTCCTTCAAGTTTATGAATCGCGGTTTGGCTGATGCCGACCTTGTCTGCAAGTTCCTTTTGGGTCAGGCCGGCATGTTTTCGGGCCTGTTTGATCCGTTCGTTCAAGGTGCTGTTCATGGCGGATGCTCTTTAGGTTGGTATTCTTTCTCTACATTTCGATGGGTCATGTCACAAACATAAATTGTCCCAACAGACATACTCATGTACCAGGACACGATTCAGAATATACACGCATCACGAGCAAAATACAACGATGCAAGAAAATAGAGAAGAATGGAAGCTGTATTCAATCACACAGACTTCTCTTGGCTCGTGTGAACGTGGACCGGAGTCGAGGGGGGATGGGGCATGGCGTCCGCATGGTCAAATAATAGTCATATTTGGCGGTCATCACGACCGGATCAACGGGTGTTTTTTCTCTTGATTATAGAAGATGATCGTCAGGGGTAATAATACCTCAAGGGGCAACCAGTTGATTCAAGCCTTGAATATCGACAAAACGCCGAAGGAGGTGGTGACGATGAGGCTTGCAAGGCGGGTCCAACTCAGGTGCCGCACCAGGGAGAAGCGTGCGTGGTGCGGGCAGTTGTGGCAATAGCGATCCCGCCAGGTCATGCGGCAACCGAGACGAAAGACGGGATAACCGTCGGGGCAATGACGAATGGATGAATGTTTGTTCATGATGGTTCCCGCTTGTAGGTGTTGTTTTTTTTCCTTCACGAACTTCATTTTCAAGAGTCGTGCCGTTTGTCGGACGGGTGTCATGGGATGGAGTTTCCTATATAATTCATTGATAATATATGATAATTTATTTTGAGCGGATTGATCTGACAACGGATTGACGCTTCAGACACCAAGAAAAAAATGCCGATGGGGGGACATTTTGACCAGGGGGTTGGGTCGATTGTGGAGGACGGGAAGGGGATTGTGTCATGACCCTGACGCCGGTTTGATGACGTCAGCTTCCAAATGCGGGGAATGTTTTGCGGGAGGGGTGCGTTTAGATCAATGATCTTCAAACCTTGCCAAGGATGGTTCGGCTTATGCAGTAGCGATGGCGATCCCAATATGTCGCATCAAGGAGCCGAATCATGCCTGTACTGAAACTTCACAAGGAACGGGACCGTTTCATGTTGAAAGATGGTGATACCGTTCTTTTGGAGGGGATTAGCCGCCAACAGTTGCTCAAACTGTTGCCACGGCTCAAGTCCAGGGGGTTTACTGTCGATAATGTCGTACTTCTACAGGGGAAGGTATAATGGAGATGCGTTCATCATCAGGAAGGCTTTCCCGGCGTGAAGAGTTTTTAAGCCGTCTCGACCGGGAATCGGGCTTGTCGGGTATGGGCTTTCCGACATCAATCGACAGCGCACAGCAACCCTTTGAGGTAGCGTCCTTCGGGAAAGGCAAGGGCAACGGGATGGTCCGCCGGTGGTCCCAGGTAACGTTGGATCAGGGCCTCCCGGCCGGCATCAACAGCGGCATCCGCAACCACCTTGGCAAACAGATCCGCGGGCATGCGGCCGGAGCAGGAGAACGTCAGCAGACGACCTCCTCGGGCCAATAGCCGAAAGGCCAGCCAGTTGAGATCTTTGTACGCCCGGGCAGCACGTTGCAGACCCGCCTGGGAGTCGGCCAGTTTGGGGGGATCCAGAACGATCACATCGAAGGTACGGTGTTGATCGCGCCATTCCCGGAGTTTGTGGAATGCGTTTCCTTTGCAATACTCAAAGCGGTCTGCGGGCAGGTTGCTCAGGCGGGCATTTTCTTCGGCCTGAGCCAGGAGGGTTGATGAACTGTCGAGATGGACGACCTGTGCGGCGCCAGCCGCCATGGCGTTGAGTCCGAAGCCTCCTGAGAAAGCGAAGGTGTTGAGTACCCGCATCCCGTGGGAACCCTCACGGATCAGAAGACGATTGTCTTTCTGGTCGAGGTAGAATCCGGTTTTATGACCATGCCAGGGATCGACGGCATAGGTCAGGCCGTGTTCACAGATGGGGATTCTTTCGGGAGGGGTTGCACCCAGGAGGGGACCGACCGATTCCGGTACCCCCTCCTGGGCGCACACCTCGCCATCGGTTCGTTCGAGCAAACCGTGGGCACCTGTCATTTCCAGCAAAATTTCCGCAATTGTTTTTTTCCATCGTTGGGCGCCGGCACTGGTGAACTGTCCGACCAGCCAAGGTCCGTATCGATCGATGGTGACGCCTGCCAGACCATCCGACTCGGCGTTGACCAGGCGGAGGGCGGTGTTGTCGCTGTCGGGAAGGGGTGACCGAATGTGTCGACGTTCGAGGGAGCGTTGCAGGCGGTGGTGAAAAAAGGTGGCATCAATGGCCTCATCGGGATGAAAGCTCCAGATGCGGCTGACAATCTGGGAATGTCCAGAGAAGGCGCCCCGGGCCAGGGTGTTGCCTTTGGCATCGACGATGGCAATCGTTTCGCCGGGGGTGGGGGTGCCTTCGATGCGGGCCACCGCGCCCGAGAAAATCCAGGGGTGATGGCGGCGCAATGATTTATCACGGCCGGGGTTCAGAATCAGGGTTGGCATGGTTCAGGGGGCGACCATCCGTCCAAGGGGGCGTCCTCCCAGGACATGGACATGGATGTGAAACACTTCCTGTCCACCGTGGGCCTTGGTATTGATGAGGGTGCGATAGCCGGTATCAGCAACGCCCAGTTCGCGGGCGACGTGGGCGGTGCGTTCCAACAGGTGGCCCAGGAGGGGACGGTCCCGGGGGGCGACATCATCCAGACTGGCCCAATGGTGTTTGGGGATGATCAGGGCATGGACCGGTGCCTGGGGGTGAATGTCGTGAAAGGCCAGGACCTGTTCATCCTCATAAATTTTTTTCGCGGGAATCTCTCCCGCCACAATTTTGCAAAACAGACATGGATTGCTCATGATCGTTTCCTTGGTGATCAGGGAAAAGGGGGGCTGGTGGCCCCTGGGATTATTTTCATGCGATCCCCATGGAATCACGCAATACCTTCACCTTCATCCCTCCCGGCTGCCCGATGACGCCGGATCAATTCATCCACGATCCTGTCGGGATGAAGATTGAGATGGGCCAGCATGACCAGGGTATGAAACCACAGATCGGCGGTTTCATGGATCATGGATTGCACCTCGCCATTCTTGGCGGCGAGGATGGTTTCAACCGCCTCTTCCCCTACTTTTTGCAGAATTTTATCGATCCCCTGCCGGTGCAGACGGGCGACATAGGACGTTTCGGGAGACGATGTCTTCCGGGCCACCAGAAGATCATACAACTGGTTGAAAAAGGGGGGGTCCGCTGTCATGCCGGTCATGATTTCCCGTAGATTTCATCGGGATTTTTCAGGGGCGCTGCGATTTCCACCCATTGTTTTTCCCGGGCTTCGAGGTAGAAACAGTTTTTCCGACCGGTATGACATGCCACCCCTACCTGGTCGACCAGCAGCAACAGGGTATCCCGGTCACAATCGGTACGGATCGCCTTGATTTTTTGCACATGGCCGGAGGTTTCCCCCTTTTTCCAAAATTGTTTGCGGCTGCGCGACCAATAACAGGCGACACCGGTTTGAAAGGTTTCTTGAAGCGATTCCCGGTTCATCCAGGCCATCATCAACACTTCACCGGTATCGTGTTGTTGGGAGATGGCGGGGATCAGGCCATCGGCATTGAACTTCAAGGTATCCAGATCGGGTGGTGCATTCATGAGATCCTCACAGTCGGACTTCCACCCCGTGGCGTTGGAGAAAGATTTTGCACTCCGGGATGGTATGTTGGCGAAAATGAAAGATGGATGCTGCAAGTACCGCGTCGGCACCTCCAGCCTGCAACCCTTCGAGCATGTGGTCAAGGGTTCCGACGCCGCCGGAGGCGATGACGGGAATGGTCGTGGCCTGGGCGATGGCCCGGGTCAGGGGGAGGTCGTATCCCGCCTTGGTGCCATCACGATCCATGGAGGTCAACAAAATTTCTCCCGCACCATGGTCTTCCATGCGGCATGCCCATTCGACGGCGTCCAAACCGGTGGGTTTGCGTCCGCCATGGGTGAAAATCTGCCAGCGGATGGGTTGTCCGGCGGGATCTTTTTCGACACATTTGGCATCGATGGCCACGACGATGCATTGGGAACCGAAACGGTTGGCCGCTTCCTTGACGAATTCGGGACGGAATACGGCGGCGGTATTGATGCCAACCTTGTCGGCCCCGGCATTGAGCAGGCGGCGAATATCCTCATTGGTGCGGATTCCGCCACCGACCGTCAGGGGGATGAATACCTCTTCGGCCGTACGTCGCACCACGTCGAGCAGGGTGTCGCGGTTTTCGTGGGAGGCGGTGATGTCCAGAAAGGTCAGTTCATCGGCCCCTTCCTGATCATAACGCCGTGCCGCTTCGACCGGGTCGCCGGCATCGATGAGACCTTCGAACTGGATTCCCTTGACCACGCGACCTTCGCGAACGTCGAGACAGGGGATGATTCTTTTGGCGAGCATGTTCTTTTTTCCAGAAACCATATCAAACGATTGAGGGCGATCTTTCGTCATTGCAACGCGAAGACGGGAACCCTTTGTATCTTGATCATGATGTTTCGTTTTTTGGTTGCATCTGGCGCACCTTGAGGAGTGCCGCCTTGAAGTCCAACCTGCCATCATAGATGGCTTTGCCCGTAATGACACCGGAAATCCGACCGCCGGAGGGGAACGGCCCCGCATGGGTGATTGCCGCTTCGATGTCTTCGATGCCGGCGACACCTCCCGAAAGGATGACCGGAATGGAAATGGTCTGAGCCAGATGGATGGTTGCGGGCAGATTGGCGCCCGTCAAGGCGCCATCGCGCGCAATATCGGTAAAAATGATTTCCGCGACCCCGGCATCTTCGAAACGCCGCGCCAGGGCGACCGCTTCCATGTCGGTCACCTCTGCCCATCCCTGAATCGCCACCTTGCCGCCACGGGCATCGATTCCCACCGAGATCCGGCCCGGGAACAGGCGGCAGGCTTCATGGACCAGCGCCGGGTTGCGACAGGCAATCGTCCCCAGAATGACACGAAAGATTCCCGTCTTCAGCAGCGCCTCGATGGTATGCAGATCACGAATGCCCCCCCCCAGTTGTACCGGAATGGTGATCGCCTTGAGAATCGCTTCGACCGCCTCCTGGTTGACCCTGGCACCGGCAAAGGCGCCATTGAGGTCCACGACATGCAATCGTTCCGCCCCTTCCCCCTGCCACCGCAAGGCCATGGCGCCTGGATTGTCAGAATAGACGGTATCGCGGTGCATGTCGCCTTGAAACAGGCGGACACACTTGCCATCCTTGAGGTCAATGGCGGGAATGACAATCATGACTACGGACTCCAGGAAATGAAATTTTCCAACATTCTCAAGCCGTTTGTCTGGCTTTTCTCGGGATGGAACTGGGTGGCGAACAGGTTGTCACGGGCACAGGCGGCACAAAACGGCATGCCATAGACGCTTTCGCCGGCGCTCATCGTGGGTTGATCGAGGATCCCATGGAACGAATGGACGAAATAAAAGAAGGTATCCTGGGGGATCCCTTGCCACAAGGGATGAGCTACCGTTTGACGGACCCGGTTCCAGCCCATGTGGGGCACTTTGAGGTGAAGGGGGGCATTGGCGGGATCGGGCATGTCCTTGGGAAATTCCACCACCTTTCCCGGGAACAATCCCAATCCCGGATGGATGCCGAATTCATGCCCTTCGGAAAACAATAGCTGCATGCCGACACAAATGCCCAGGAACGGTTTTCCTTTTCGGATGTGCTCCAGGACCGGTTCGAGCAGTTGTGTTTGCTCCAGATTGGCCCGGCAATCGCCAAAGGCCCCAACGCCAGGCAACAGGATCCGGTCGGCTTGGCGGATTTCTTCGGGACGATGGCTGATCTGGACCGTGCCTCCCGATTTTTCCAGTGCCTTGGCGACCGAACGCAGATTGCCGGAGCCGTAGTCGATGACGGTGATCATGTCAGGTGGATTCCAGTCAAAAATGATTAAGAAAAAAAAGGGGT
>PEAN01000058.1 GCA_002753735.1 Magnetococcales bacterium DCbin4 | reverse complement strand
CCCAGACCCCTTTTTTCTTTCAATATTCCTATGCATATCAGTCAATTGCCTGCCATTCTCTCCAGTTAATGAATGTAACAAAGTAGAACTATCAACTCATTCCAGGTGAACCACGAGCCCATGGTCACCGTTCAGCCCCCCTCTTTAGTAGAACGTGTTGACATTCAAAGCTTCATTAGAGAAAAAAGGTCTTGGGAATTACCCCAAGCCCCCTCTTCCCTTTCAATCCATATCAAAGGAATTGACAATCATTCATGCCAGTTAACGAATATGACCAAGAATATTAAAACACCCCCCGTTCATTCAACCAACGGCCATAACGGGTGTCGGTACCGATGATATGATCATTGAGCCATGATTTGAGAAATCCCAAAAGTTCAAACGCCAAGGTGTGATCACCGCCCCCTTTAAGCTTGGCCAGAAATTCGCCAACCTGTTGGATCAGTTTTTCATGGGCCTTCTTGTGTCCCGCCGCTTCGGGATAACCGTGTTGGGCGAACAGATCTTCTTCGAATTTGAAATGGTTGACGGTATATTCGACCAATTCCGGCACCAGGGTTTCCAATCCATGAGCGATCTGCCCCGACTTGACGGCGGCATAGATCCGGTTGACCAGATCCACCAGATAGCGGTGCTGACGATCCGCCTCTCCGATATTGACCAACAACCGGTCAGACCAAGGCATGAGCTCGGTTTGGGAACCGCCACCATCGATCTGGAAAAACGCGATGACCCCCTGAAGGCGGTTGGCTTGCGATGCCAGCGTGTCGGCGGAAGCAGACATCTCTTCTGCCGCATGGGCGTTTTGCTGAATCACCCCATCGAGTTGCTGAATCGCCTGGCTGACCTGATCGCTCCCCTGGCTCTGCTCCCTTGAGGCAGTGGCGATCTCCTGCACCAGTTGCGCCGTCCTTTCGATGTCTGGAACCAATGCGGAAAGGATTTCCCCCGCCTTTTCCGCAACCGATACACTCGTCACCGAAATCCGGTTGATCTCGCTGGCGGCGACCTGGCTGCGTTCGGCAAGCTTTCTCACTTCGGCAGCAACCACGGCAAAGCCCTTACCATGCTCCCCCGCCCGGGCCGCCTCGATGGCGGCATTCAAGGCCAACAGGTTGGTCTGCCGGGAAATATCTTCAATGATGGAAATTTTTTGGGCGATCTCCTTCATGGCCAACACCGCCTCGGCAACCACCCGACCCCCTTCGCTCGCCCGTCCCGCATTGCCCTGAGCCATTCGTTCAGTCGAAGTCGCATTTTCAGTATTGTGGTGAATGTTGGCTGCCATCTGTGTCACTGCCGCCGATGTCTCCTCCACCGAAGCGGCCTGGCGGGTTGCACCATCCGAAACACGCTGTGCCGCCACACTGACCTTGCCGCTTTCATCGACGACATGATCCCCAACCTCCACCAGGGAACGAACCGTACGATTAAGGTTGTCCACCATCTCCGCCATCGCCCCATAGACCCCCACCCGGGAACGACCGGCATCGAAACTGATGGAAAGATCGCCCCGGGATACTTTCTCGACGATGGCCGTCACCTCTGCCGGTTCCCCACCCAACTGCCGGAATATGCGCCGGGCCACGAACACCAGAAAGAAAATTCCCGCGACCACCAACGCCGCTGAAACCGCCACCACCCCCCGGAGCGCCACGACCACCCCCCGGGTACGCTCCGAAGATTCCCGGGCCATGGTCTCCACCGCCGTGTTCATCGCCTTCAATAACGCCATGTTGTCCACGATCAGACGCCCCTTGATGGCATCAAGATCCGCTGGCAACGACAACCCCTGTTCAATGTTGTTCTTGAATCCGATCCAAATGGAGTTGACCGCTTCCAATTGCCTGCGCACCTCGGCAGAAGGAGGATTCATGGCCAGCATGGTCGCAGAATGATTCAACTCTTCCGGGGCACGCCCCCCCTGCATCAACCCCTGAAGCGTCACATCAAAGGCCCACAAGGTCGTGGTCAACGATTCCTTGATCTCGGGAGCGGGCTTGGCAAGATAAACGAAAAATTCCTTGGCCACTTTTTGTGTCAACATCCGCTGCCGGCCCGCCAGATTGATGGTCGCAGCATCCTGACCATCCAACCGGGAGGCAAGCCAGAGTGATCCCCCAGTCAATATCGCAATCACCAGGAAAAACACCCCAAGCAGCATGAACGACGAACGTACGCCCCATCCATTCCCCTTTATGGAAGTGTCCATGATTCTCCTCTTTAAATGCTGTGCATTGACCCGGCAAATCAGCCCGATCATACACCCATTATTACCACTTCACATTGTAAAAGAAGCGTGAATTATGGAAAACCGTTCCATCAAGAGGGATTGAATCGTCACGGACCGACAGGCGATCCGCCTTCACACGGCAGCGTTCCGGACCCCTGCCGCCTTGACCATCCAAGGAGGGGGATGATCGGCCATTCGCGCACGGATCAGTTCCAAAACATCTTCGATCGGCAATGACCGGGTAAATTTCAACGGCAGCACCCCCGATTGGCTGACCCGTCCCGCTGCAGGACCACCGATGGATTGCAGACAGACCACCTGGCAATCCTGAATCATGGCAACCCTGCCGGCGGTACCGATCCCGTCGCAGGCCCGCCCCGCCTGCGCAACGACCGTCGTCGCAGACACATCGTAGATCATGAACCGGGGACAGGAGCCAAAATGGCCATCCAACATGACTGCGTCATGGGTTGCACAAGCGACCCGAATGCTCCCCATGACACGAGATCCCTCCATCATTGATTGATCCATCATGACCTGTTCTCCTTGAGAAAAAAAAGGGGGCAGTGCAAAACTCCCCCCCCCACCAAACCACTCATTCCGCCCGTCGGGCACGTACCTCCATCGGCAAACTCGGGCGTACCGGGAGCGGATCGATGTGAAGTGCCGAACCGTCTTCCAATTGCAACCGCCCTCCCCAGCGATGATCCTCATTGAACTCCAAGGCGACCACCTTCCCTTCAAGGTCTTTTTTCGCCACATAACAGATCAGATTTCCCTCTTTGTCGAGACGCAACATGATCTTGGGCATGACGACCCCTCCCGTCAGCGGATCAGGTCAAAGTTGTAGTCGGTCGTACCATAGCCCATGGTTTTGCGGTCCAGTTCGGCAAGCAGCGTATTGACCACCTCGGTCAGGATGTACATTCCCCCCTCATACCCCAGAGTCGTGCAACGATGCAGGTGATGGCGGTCGAAAATTGGAAATCCGATCCGTACCAATGGCACCTCATACGCCTCCCCCTTGTGACGGGTATCGCGCTGAATGAACTTGCCATAGGAATTGCCGATCATGAAATCGGGCCGCTCCTCAAAGACCAGGGAACGCAGATGCCACAGATCCCTGCCGATGTGCAGTTGTGCCGATTGACCGAAGGGATGTTCGTCCAAAATTTTCTTCAACCGCTTTCCCACCTGCTTGGAAGCGTTGTGGATCAGGACATGCAATGGTTCGACCCCCAGTTCCATCATGAACTGGCACATCCCCATGACAAAATCGGGATCGCCGTACAGGGAAACCTTCTTGCCATGCAACCACGCCTGGGAATCGGCCATCATGTCCACCAGGCGACCACGCTCCAACTCCAGGGAGGGGGGAATCGGCTTGCCGGACAACTCCGATACCTTCATCAGGAAGGCGTCGGTCCAGGCCAGCCCCATGGGGGGATGGATGGCGGTGGCGGGTTGACCCCAGGTGTCCTGGATGAATTTTCTGGTCTTGGTCCCCATGCAGATCGGTTGCACCATCAGGGTATCGATGGCATTGGGAGCGTCCTTGATTTCTTCGACGGTGGTCCCTCCCGCATACATGCGGTACGTTCCATCCGCAGGCGTGTCGAGAACCTCTGAAGGATCGGACAACATCGTGTATCCCACCCCCATCGCCTCCATGTACCGCCGCAAAAGACGATAGTTGCCCAAATAGGTTTCAAACCCGGGAATGATATTGATCCTGCCGTTGGAACCGACCTGTTTTTCGTGGACCTCATTCAGGGTGAAATAGCGCAGAATCCCTTCCATCATGTTGTCGTAGCCGGTGGTATGGCTGCCGACGAAACTGGGGGTGTGCGCCGAGGGGGTATGGGCTTCCATGGGGATGAAGCCGTTTTTCTTGGCGTTGGTGATGAATGCATGCAGATCGTCCCCGATCACCTCCGCCATGCAGGTGGTGGAGACGGCGATGATGTTGGGTTTGTACAGGGCGGTGGCATTCTGCAAGCCGGTATTCATGTTCGGGTGTCCCCCGAACACGGCGGCATCCTCCGTCATCGAATCGGAGACACAGGCAATCGGCTCCTTGAAATGACGGTTGAAATAGGAGCGGAAATAGGCGACACACCCCTGGGATCCATGAACATAGGGCAAGGTATCCTTGAACCCCAGGGCACACAGCACCGCCCCCAGGGGTTGACATGCCTTGGCGGGATTGATGGTCAGCGCTTCACGCTTGAAGTTGAGTTCCTTGTATTCAGGCGACGTGGTCCACTGAAAAACCTCTTCCAGCTTGTCCATGTCGGGTTTATCTTCGAATTGGGCCGCCTTGGCGGCCAGCATGTCCTTGTATTCCGGTTCCCGAAACAACGGATGACAAGGCATGATGTGTTCAGCCGATTGACTCATGGGTCGTAATCCCTTTTCCGTGCCACACCACAACGTGGCCAATGGATGATGGGTTCTCTTCGCTCATTTCCAGGGGGGCTTGAGCTGGCTCCAGACGGGACTGTTCACCGCCATGTCCATGTCCCGCGCAAAAATGGCAAAACCGTCGTAGCCATGGTAGGGACCCGAATAGTCCCACGAATGCATCTGCCGAAACGGAATCCCCATTTTCTGGAATACATATTTTTCCTTGATCCCCGCCCCGATCAGGTCGGGACGGATCCGTTCGGCAAACCGTTCCATCTCAACCGCGGTGACATCGTCGTAGATCAAGGTCGCCTCATTCACCACCTTCATGGTGCGGTCATAGTCGTCATTGTGGGCAAACTCATAGCCGGTCCCCACCACTTCCATTCCCAGATCCTCATAGGCCCCCACCACATGCCGTGGTCTCAGGCCACCGACATAGAGCATCACCCGCTTGCCCTCCAGACGTGGACGATATTTACCAATGATCGCCTGTATCATCGGTTCATATTTGGCGATGACCCTTTCCGCCCCTTCCTTGATGGTGTCATCGAAATGGGCCGCAATCGCCCGCAACGATTTGGCAATCTTGCTCGGACCAAAAAAGTTGTATTCCATCCAAGGGATGCCATACTTCGCCTCCATATGGCGCGAAATGTAGTTCATCGAACGGTAACAGTGCAGCAGGTTGAGCTTGACACTGGAACACCGGCGCAATTCCGCCAGGGTGCCATCCCCCGACCATTGGGAGACCACACGCAAGCCCATCTCCTCCAACAAAATCCGCGACGACCAGGCATCGCCCCCGATGTTGTAGTCGCCGATGATGGCGACATCATAAGGTCCCCCCTCCACCTTGGCTTCCTTGTCGAGGATCCAGTCACGAATGGTATCGTTGGCGATATGATGCCCCAACGATTGGGAAACCCCGCGAAACCCTTCGCAACGGACCGGAACCACCGGCTTGCCCAAAGATTCCGACGATTTTCGCGCCACCGACTCGATGTCATCCCCGATCAAACCCACCGGACATTCCGACTGAACCGTGACCCCCTTGTTCAGTGGAAACAGACCATCGATTTCATCGATCATCCTGGCGAGCTTCTTGTCACCGCCGAACACGATGTCCTTTTCCTGGAAATCGGAGGTGAAGTTCATGGTGCCAAAGGTGTTGACCCCGGTAAATCCGACATAGTAGTTGCGCCGTCCCGCCCGGGAATACTGCCCGCACCCCACCGGACCATGCGATATATGGATCATGTCCTTGATGGGACCCCAGACCACCCCCTTGGAACCGGCATAGGCACATCCCCGGGCCGTCATCACCCCGGGCAGCGATTTGCGGTTGGAAACGATACAACTGCCCGATTCTTCACCACCCGGTTCATTGACCGCCAAATGTTGCGCACGATCATTCCTTGCCGCTTCCGGGTACAGTTCCAAAACTTCCTGTATGAGGCCCTTCGCCTCCTCTTGCGTCAAAGCCGACATGTGGGTTCTCCCTCAAGCGGAAGGTTGAATCGCGATCATACGCTCTTGTTCCGCCGTTCGACCGATGATGGACTCATCCTCCTCCTCCAGAATACCGAATTCGAGCAGCAGGTCTTCCAATTCATCCATGGTCAATGGGGTGGGAACGACCAGATTCTTGTTATCGATGATCTTTTGCGACAGCGAACGGTATTCATCCGCCTGGATGCACTTGGGATTGTATTCGATCACCGTCATGCGGCGGATTTCGGCCCGTTGGACATCATTATGCCGGGGGACGAAATGGATCATCTGGGTTCCCAGGCGACGGGCCAGGGCTTCGATGAGTTCATCCTCGCGGTCGGTGTTGCGGGAATTGCAGATCAGCCCCGCCAGACGGACGCTTCCGGAACTGGCATATTTGACAATCCCCTTGCAGATGTTGTTGGCGGCATACATGGCCATCATTTCGCCCGATACCACGATGTAGATTTCCTGGGCCTTGTTCTGACGGATGGGCATGGCGAACCCGCCACAGACCACGTCGCCCAACACATCATAGAAAACAAAATCCAAATCCTCTTCGTAGGCCCCTTCCTCTTCCAGAAAGTTGATGGCGGTGATCACGCCGCGACCGGCACACCCCACCCCTGGCTCCGGGCCACCCGATTCCACACAACGAATTCCCGCATAACCCGTTTTCAACACATCTTCCAGTTCCAAATCTTCCACCGAACCGGCATCGGCGGCCATCTGCATGATGGTGGACTGGGCTTTGGAGTGCAGGATCAGACGGGTGGAATCTGCTTTCGGGTCGCATCCGACGATCATGATTTTTTTGCCCAACTCAGCCAGACCCGCAACAAGATTTTGGGTCGTCGTGGACTTGCCGATGCCACCTTTGCCATAAATCGCACATTGACGAATCGCCATGGTTACCGCCTCCTGACTTAACAAACGGGAAATGATGAACGAGCTGCTCTCGTCCTTCCATACCGCCAAGGGCGTGCCAGTTTGGCATATCTATTGTAAAGGTCTGATGCACAACAATTTAATCAACCAAAACATCAGGCCATTCGGGGGAGGAAATGCGACAGGAGGATCGGGTTGGTCGGGAAGACGACAAAGCGGAGCCTCCATGGTTCCCCTTGCCGAAGAACGCGTACAGTCCATTCAATCATACCAATCTGGGAACCCATGCCCTGGGAGGGGTCGCCTTCCAGAAAAGCCCGGTCGCCCTCGAACTGGTCGGGGTGCGGGAAGTGCATCATGAGTTGTTCGACAAGCTCGCCCCTCTGGCCACGCATGCCGAACGGGCGGTTCAGTTCATGGATTACATGACCGTCCATTTTTTCATGCGCCACCTGGAAAAGGTGGGATATACCGCCGGGGCACGATTGGATCGGCACAAGGTCGATTATCAACGAATTCTTCGAGGTTGGATGTTCAATCCCGACGGACGTGAAGCAGCCGTCCTCAAGGGATGGGTTGCCAGCCGATTTGGCCTCCTCCCCCGCTACCACAATGGCCCTCTCGACGATTACGAAGGGATGGCATTTCAAAATTTTTTACAAATGCAAAGCGCCGGACTCTACAATACCAACGCCCTCGAATCCCAACTCGATGTCCTGTATGCCTACAGCCAATACGAACTGGCACACAACAACCCCCATCGGCGCCATTGGTCGCTCTACCGTGGCTTCAACGGCATGGATGAACAGGAATGCTTCGTCCGCCATGGCAAACGCCGCGCCGTAGTCCTGCTCAACAACCTCAACTCCTTCAGTGAATTCCGGGAACGTGCCGACGAATTCGGCGACACCATCATGGAAGTTCAGGTCCCACTGGCCAAGATTGTATTCTACCACGGACTGTTGCCTGGAGCCTTCAAGGGCGAAGGAGAAGTCATGGTGATCGGCGGATTGTACGATGTCTCACTCACGACGTGACGCCCAACAATTCATCCATGAATGAGTGCCTGTTATCCAATCAATTTGATGAAGATATCAGCAAATTCTTGCTTGACCATCATGCAAACCTGAACGGCAGAATTGATCATTCAATATAAAATTCAATAATTTCGGCCTTTGGCATGGTCCGTGCGGCAAAACGGGGGTGGTATCGTTGCCGTGGCAGGGGGAAAAAACGTGTGAATGTCCCCTTCCATGCAATCCTTTTGCCTCGAAGGAGTCTGCCCATGGATCACCATAACGCCTCATCCTTCGCTCTGACCCGCAACGCCGTCATCGCCAGTCAGCTCCGGGCAATCTTTCTGATCAGCCAGGCGGTCGCTGAAGCACAGTCACTGGCGCTGGCCATGAAGGCATTGCTGGAGATTCTCGATCACGAGGCGGGATTGGGTCGGGGGGTTGTCACCCTGTTGGATGGCAAAACCGGGGGTCTGTTGGTGCGTGCCGCCCACGATAACGGACCGTTGCCGCTCAAGAAGGTTTACTATCGTTCCGGGGAGGGAATCCTGGGTTTGATCGCCCAGAGTGGCCATTCGGTGGTGGTGGAACAACCCTTGGATGAACCCCGCTTCGTCCGCCGCCTGGGGTTGCTGGATGTCAACCGTCCCTTCATCGGTGTCCCCATCCGTCTCAACGATCAGGGGGTTGGGGGGGTACTGATGGCACAACCCAATCTGGGAAACCGGCAATTCCTGACATGGCAAACCCTGACGTTGGAAACGGTGGCCAACATCCTTGCGCAACGCCTCCAAGGGGGTCGGGAAGTTCAAGTGCAGCACACGACGGCGGTCA
Source organism: Magnetococcales bacterium DCbin4 (assembly GCA_002753735.1). Lineage (GTDB taxonomy): Bacteria > Pseudomonadota > Magnetococcia > Magnetococcales > UBA8363 > UBA8363. The sequence continues at coordinate 20,842 of PEAN01000058.1, read as the reverse complement.
CGACAGCAGAACCGTCTCCCCCACCGGCACTCGAATCGCGACATGGAAGAGGAAATCCTTCCGACCCCCGGCGACTGATTTGTTCCAATTCCCTGGTGATGGAACCGGTATTTCAACGGATTGCGCAAGCGGCACGCTGGGAAACACCGGTCTTGATTCAGGGGGAGTCAGGCACCGGCAAGGAGCTGGTCGCGCAGGCGATCCACCATTCGGGGGTCGATGGAGCGCGCCGCCCCTTCATCAAGGTCAATTGTACTGCGCTTTCAGACACCTTGCTGGAATCGGAACTGTTCGGCCATGAAAAGGGGGCATTTACCGGCGCGGTCAACGCCAAGCCGGGACGTTTTGAACTGGCGGATGGCGGCACGTTGTTCCTGGATGAAATCGGGGACATTTCCCCGGCATTCCAAAGCAAACTGCTGCGGGTTCTTCAAGAGGGTGAATTCGAACGGGTCGGAGGCGTGCGGACGTTGCGGGTCGAGGTGCGTATCATTGCCGCCACCAATGTCGATCTGTTCGCCAGGGTTCGGGAAGGTACCTTCCGTTCCGATCTGTTCTATCGCCTGTTCGTGTTGCCGATCCATCTGCCCCCCTTGAGGGAACGTCCCCTGGATATTCCGCTGCTGACCGACCATTTCCTCACCCGAATCAGTCGGCGGCAAAACCGCACCCTGACGATCACCCCCGGTGCACGGGAAACATTGGCCAACAACGCCTGGATGGGCAATGTACGAGAATTGGAAAATTGCCTGGAACGGGCGGCCGTCATGAGTGATGACGGAACCATCGATGCCATCCTCATTCAGTTTCCCGGCAGCATGGAGGGACAGGTCCACATGGCCATGCCGGGTTCGGGGGGTATGGTTGATGTCAACGGTCCCGACCTCAATGAACGTGAACGGGTTCTGGCCGCCCTGGAGCAAGCGGGATGGGTTCAGGCCAAGGCGGCCCGTCTGCTGGGAATGACCCCCCGGCAAACCGCCTATCGGATCCGGACATTGAACATTCCCATGCGCCGGATTTGAAGTGAACGCTTTTGTCGCAAAGACGACAAACGGGACGCCATGGTCGCGGGCATGTCAGGAAATAAATATTATAAATATAACAATAACAATGAGATGGACACTGGCAAAGATTTTGCGGTTTCCATGACAACCTGATGGGTTCAACCGTTGTTTTCCCGGGAGATCGCCATGCCCCTTTGTGCTTCCTCCGACCGCCAACGAACCACCCAACACCCCTGTTATACGCCGGAGGCCCGGGAGCACCATGCCCGCCTGCATCTGGCGGTGGCCCCCGCATGCAACATTCAGTGTCATTACTGCAACCGCAAATATGATTGCACCAACGAATCGCGCCCCGGGGTGGTTTCGGAATTGCTGACCCCCGAACAGGCACTGGCCAGGGTGGAAGCGGTCAGGAAACGTCTTCCCAACCTGACCGTGGTGGGCATTGCGGGTCCCGGAGATGCCCTGGCCAATCCTGAACGCCTGTGGACGACCTGTCGCGGCATCCGGGAACGGTTTGCCGACCTGACCTTATGCCTCTCCACCAACGGCCTGGCATTACCGGAACAGGTGGGGCAAATCCAAAAACTGGGGATTCACCATGTCACCATCACCATGAACACCCTGGATCCCACGGTCGCCGCCAACATTTATCCCTGGATTTTCTGGGATCACCGCAGACTCAAGGGAGTGGAGGCGACCCGGATCCTGATTGCCAACCAATTGGCGGGGCTGGATGCCCTGGTGGCGGCGGGAGTGCTGGTCAAGGTCAACTCGGTGCTCATTCCCGGCGTCAATCATGATCATCTGGCGGAATTGAATCTGGAAATTTCCCACCGTGGCGCTTTTTTACACAACATCATGCCCATGATCAGTGATCCGGCCCACGGCACCTATTATGGCTTGATGGGATATCGCGGCCCCGACGAGGCCCAACTTCAGGCGGTACGTGATGGGTGTGCGGGAGAGGTGACCCAGATGACCCACTGCCGTCAATGTCGAGCCGACGCAATCGGACTGCTGGATGAAGACCAGGGGCCCACTCTTGAACGGGAATGGATGCACGGACATGGCAAAATCATCTCCATTCATCCACACACCATGGAGACTGAAGCCACCGATACTTTGCGTATTGCCGTCGCCAGCCAGACCGGAAGCCATGTCGATCAGCATTTCGGCCATGCGCGGGTTTTTACCCTTTATGATGTTCATGATGGCGACGTCCGGCAGGTTGGCATGGTCGAGACGGACCGGTATTGCCATGGAGATGATGCCTGTGGTGACAATGATTCCCTTCTGGAACGGGCACTTCGTGCCCTTGAGGGGTGTGATGCGGTTTTGTGTGAACGGATCGGTTTCAGCCCCTGGCAAGCGCTGGAAACGGCGGGAATCCAACCGGTGAACCGGTATGCCGGAATCGAAATCACTCTGGCCCTGAAGCAGTATTGGGCAACCACCCGCCAACGACACCCCAGGCAAAAGAGGATACGCCGCGCCGTCTGAAAGGAGAACACCATGGCTTATGCCATCGTTGCCCCGTGTACCGGATGTTGGGCCTGCATGCCGCTGTGTCCCAACAAGGCCATTCATCCCCATGGAAAAAAATTCACGATCCGGGAGCCGTTGTGTACCGAGTGCGAAGGGGAATTCGACGATCCCCAGTGTGCCTCCATCTGCCCCGTGGAGGAGGCCATCGTCGATGAAACAGGAAAACCGCTCAACCCCCGGGGAAGCCTCACCGGGATTCCGGCTGATTATTAAGAAAAAAAAGGGGGCTTAAGGGATTTCCCCCAGGGTTTTGATGTTGATTTTGCCTATGGGAAATATGAAATGAACCATCAAAAAAATAATTATTTATTTTTAAAATCAAGATCAAAACCCTTGGGGCAATCCCCCAGACCCCTTTTTTTTCTTGATGATTTGATACGCCGGATGATCTCCAGCGCCCACAAGGGATGGGGGGTGATGCCATTGGACCTGGGGCTGGGTCCACGGGAATTTCATGCCATGGTGCGTCATTTCCAGATCGACCCGGTGCGGCATGGGGTTGAAAGAACGGTCCCGGAACGGCTGCCGGAACATGAGGGCCTGTTGCAACTATTGTACGACCATCGCAGCGTTGCGGACCGGGAAGCGCGATGGATGGCCACCATCGTGGTCACGGGATGCAGTGGGCCTGATCATTTATGGTCCGACCTCGGTCTGGAACACCGCGAACAACTCAGCCGTTTGTTGCTGCACGTTTTCTACCCATTGGCCTCAAGCAATACGTTGAACATGAAATGGAAAAAATTCCTGTACCGCCAATTATGTCAGCGCGAGGGGCTGTCGCTCTGCCCGTCCCCCTCCTGCCGGGAGTGTTCGGATTTTCCACAATGTTTTGGTCACGAACACCCCTCCCGGACCTGGAATCGTGGAGCAGCCTGCAACGACGCGCCGTCGGTGCCTATCTAGGATTGGCGATTGGCGATGCCCTTGGCGGAACGGTGGAATTCATGCTGCCCGAGGAAATACGGGCGGCCCATGGCGTTCATGACCGGATCATCGGTGGTGGTTGGTTGCGTCTGCGACCGGGGCAGGTGACCGACGACACCGAGATGAGCCTGGCCCTGGGGGCGGCGATTCTCGCCAACGGTGGCCAGGTGACCGCCGAAGCGGCGGCCCGTGCCTTTGATCAATGGTTGCGCAGCAAACCGGTCGATATCGGCAATACGGTGCGACGCGGCATCATCACCTATCGCAACTTTGGCCGGACCGAGATGGTGGAAGATGTTCATGATGCCGGCAACGGGGCCTGCATGCGGACGTTGCCGGTGGCACTGGCGACCCTGGGGTGGAACCGGGAGGCGATCAACGCCGCCTCCCGCGCCCAGGCCCACGTCACCCACAACAATCCCCTCTCCGATGCCGCCACGGAGTGCGTCATCCAGATGATCCAGATGGCGCTCATGGGGATGGACAAGGGATCCATGATCGAGGGTCCGGTGGCGCAACTGGTGTCCCGGCACCCTGAATTTCTCTTCCGGCGCAAACGTCCGAGCAAAAACCCTTCCGCCTATATCGTCGATACCATGCGCGTTGTCCTTGAAGTCTTCGAGAAGACCGACGACTTTGAAACCTGCCTGGTGGAGGTGGTCAATCGCGGCGGCGATGCCGACACCACCGGAGCCATTGCAGGGATGATCGCGGGTGCCCTTGCCGGGGCCGGAGCCATTCCCGACCGTTGGCTGCGCAAACTGGAGGAAGAGACCCGGGATCAATGCATCCAACAGGCGTTGAATCTGGTGCGTCATGATTGATGGGGCCAGGGATCAACGCCCATCAGACGTTCATGACGGCGCGTTCATCGTCCATATCCTTGTGTCCAGGAATACCCGTAAGGAGTATTCCAAGATCTTGCAGCCAAAGCGCGGGTAAATCTGGACTCACCCATCTCAAGTAACTGCCACAGGGTCAGCTCATCAGGATGGTCTGAAGCAAGTTTGGCAAGGGTGTCGCGCCATACCTTGGCCTGAGACAGGTTTCCGTTTTGGCCATGAAAAACAATCAAATTGACCGCGCCTTGGGCTTGCCACTTCCGCAGAGACGGCTGGAGTTTTGCCAGAAATTCAAGTGTGGTGTACAACTTCACAGCCTCCTTCAGTCCTTCCTTGTCATACGCAATAATCAAATTGACCGCGCCTCTGGCCTGCCACTCCCGCAGAGACGGCTCTACGGAATGGGCGTCGGCCAGGGATTTAAGGGTAGCGTACAACTTCAAAGCCTGCGGCAGCCCTTCCTTGCCATACGCACCAATCAAATTGACCGCGCCCATGGCTTGTGACTCCCGCAGAGACGGCTCGCCGGGATGGGCGGTCGCCAGGGAGGCAAGGGTAGCATATAACTCCTCGGCATCCTTCAATCCTTCCTTGCCACACTCAGCAATCAAATTGACCGCGCCTTTGGCTTGCAACTCCCGCAGAGACGGCTCGCCGGGATGGGCGGTCGCCAAGGATGCAAGGGTGGCGTACAACTCTACGGCATCCTTCAATCCTTCCTTGCCATACGCTTTAATCAAATTGACCGCGCCTTCGGCTTGCGCCTCCCGCAGAGACGACTCACCGGGATGGGCAGTCGCCAGGGAGGCAAGGGTGGCGTACAACTTCACGGCAGCCTTCAATTCTTCCTTGCCATACGCATGAATCAAATTGACCGCGCCTCCGGCCTGCGCCTCCCACAGAGACGGCTCGCAGGAATGGGCGGTCGCCAGGGAGACAAGGGTGGCGTACAACTCCTCGGCTTCCTTCAGTCTTTCCTTGTCATACACATGAATCAAATTGGCCGCGCCTTTGGCTTGCAACTCCCGCAGAGACGGCTCGCCGGAATGGGCGGTCGCCAGGGAGACAAGGGTGGCGTACAACTCCTCGGCTTCCTTCAGTTCTTCTTTGCCATACGCAGCAATCAAATTGACCGCGCCTGTGGCTTGCGACTCCCGCAGAGACGGCTCGCAGGGATGGGCGGTCGCCAGGGAGGCAAGGGTGGCATACAACTCCTCGGCTTCCTTCAATCCTTCCTTACCATACATATTAATCAAATTGAACGCGCCTTTGGCTTGCAACTCCCGCAGAGACGGCTCGCAGGGATGGGCAGTCGCCAGGGAGGCAAGGGTGGCGTACAACTCCTCGGCTTCCTTCAATCCTTCCTTACCATACACATTAATCAAATTGACCGCGCCTTTGGCTTGCAACTCCCGCAGAGACGGCTCGCAGGGATGGGCAGTCGCCAGGGAGGCAAGGGTGGCGTACAACTCCTCGGCTTCCTTCAATCCTTCCTTACCATACACATTAATCAAATTGAACGCACCCATGGCATAATACCCCCACCACAGAGCATGTGTCGCGGACGGTTCTTTGGCTATGGCAGCCAGTTGATCCAGGAGTTTCCGGGCTTTCTCAGTGTGAGCATCAGCATGGGCCAGGACATTGACGACGGTCTGCCCCCAGAAATGACGTACCCAGCCATCGCTCCGCGAGGGCAAGGCCATCAGGGACCAGATGGCCGGTTGGTCCGGAAAATCACTGGCAGCGCGGGAAAGGAAATTGGAAACCTCGGAAGGCTTATATCTCCATGCAATTTCCAGGATCCTGGAGCGTTCCTTCAGCTTTGGATCCAATTCGACCGCTGCAACGATAGGCTGCATCTCCTCCAACAGAAACAGCTCACCCAACAGATTCGGTTCCATGGGATAGAAGCGGGATTGTTCCCCGACCATGGCATGACCGGTCAGGCATAAAGATCGCTCTTTCCATGATCGACCGGGGGCGCCGATGGCGGATTGCAGCATATCCTTCACTTCCGCGGGTAAGTTCCCCCCTGTGGTATCGATGCCACCGCACAAGGTCGCAAGAATCAACAGTGGGAGGTCTGTCTTCTCGTTCACATCACCCTCCCGCCAGCGATTCCGTTCGTTATCAAGAACTTCTTTGACCAAATCCTCCTTACTCCAGGAAGGCGCACCCTTGGCTCCACGTTGCAGGGCATCCGCCAGAAATAATGCATAAAGAGGCCGACCATTGACCTCCAACCGGTGCAAAATCTCCCGCACGGCCTCCTTGCCGATGGCACTCTGCCAAGGCCATTGGTCAACCACCTCCACCATGGTGTCCAATGGCAGCGATGGCACTATCAGCGCATCTTTACCATGTTGGCTGTTGACGATTTTATCCCGCCGAAAGTCGCGGCCAAGAAAGCGATCATGCCAACGTTCCTCCGCTCCTTCCCGTTCCAACCACAGGAATCGCACCTTCCTCTTTAGATTTTCTTGCCGCTTGGCCAAATTTTCGACCAGTTCTCCCACAGTCTCGGGTTGATCCAGGATATCATCGGCAAGAAGCAGAATCGGCCTGGTCGGCCAATCTTCAGGTATCTCGCCCAGGAATTGGCGATTCTTCTCCCAGGTGTTGCCTTTTCCCATAAAACCCGCGCACCACCCTTTGGCCTCCGCTTCCAAGGCGATCTCCAGGGCCAAACGGCTTTTGCCAACCCCACCCTCACCCACGATCCCCCACCAAAGGAACGTCTCCTCCCGGTCAAGAAACTCCCACAGTTTGGCCTTTTCCCCTTCCCGACCAAGCATTTTTGTTGTTCGGGAGATGAATTGAAAACGAAGACTGATGGATGATTCTTTTTTAGAGGGCAACTGCAAATCCAGTTGGTCCTGACCGCCACCATGACAGGGACTTCGCTTCCATTTGGATATCCATCTTTTAAATTTCTCTGACAATGATCCAAAGACAGATTCTCCAATTTTACTTAATAACCAGAAAATAAATAGCATTAGAAACACGTAGAATAGATCGCTCTCCATTAATTTAGGGTCTATGTCAAGAATATTAGACAATACGTCCATCACATCCCCTTCCCGGAACGGACCAATAAATCTTTAAACAATAATAAGCAAAAAAACAAGATAATAGTAGTAAATAATAAAAGAAATGGAAAGGGAAATTTGACACACCTACGGACAACGACAGACTGGCCCTCGGTTGGATGCAAACCATCAAGAAATAATAAGGAGTTCGCGCTTTTGCGGAAATGACAGGGAAACCCGGGATTGACGTATCCAAATGTTCTTCATCCCACCATTCCCCGCAGCGCTTCCCAGTCCGTCAGGGTCTCCCGCTCCGGGTCCATTATTCCCCTTCGAATGGGTTGATCAGGGTCAGCCCATCAATGTTCTGGAAATCGGCTGTGTTGCGCGTCATCAACGGCACGCCATGGGTCAAGGCAGTGGCGGCGATGAGGGCGTCACCCAGACGGATGGAGGAACGGCTGCGGAGGGTGATGGCTGTTTCGGCCTCCTGCCGCTCCAGGGGAAATTCCCGCAGCCGGGCCAACAGGTTGGCGGCATCCAGGCGGCTTTGGTCGATATGTCAGTGCCACCCCAATAACTCGATGGTGGTAATGATGGAAACGGCGGACCCGCTGGACAATGCCGTCATGACCCGCTCGTTGAAGCCCATATTCCCGCAACGACCCAGAAAGTCGATCAACACATTCGTATCCACTAAACAGACGATCATGGCTGGCGGTCCCATTCCCTCCGCAGGGCAAACGCCTCCCGGGCAGATTCATCCCGTTCCAGGAGCGGAAAACTCCTCTGTGCCGCTTCTGCCAGCCGCCGGATCTCGGAGGCGTTGCTCTCCTGGTTGGACATCAGCTCTGCGGGGACATGCCGCTGCTCCAGAAACAGGACAAAATCCAGTACCCGGTCCACCAGATCCTCGGGCAGTCGTTTGACTTCGGCATAAATGCGTTCGGCGGTGGTCACGGGTCCTGCTCCTTTTCCAACTTTTGATTTTGACCTTGTTCTTTTTACATCTCCCACAGGGAGTTTGGGGAACGGCGTCCCCCACAGAACATGGATAATATGGTATGGGCAAAATCAAAACCCTGGGGGAAACCCCATCATCAACTACCGATCCAACGCATCAAGCAGCACAAAGAGTTCGTTTTCCTCGCGATGGATACGCCACTCCAACCGTGAAATCACCTGAAGACTGTCCTCCACAAATGATTCCCATTGCGCCACCAGGTTTTGTTCCGATTGCCAGCGCTGGATATATTCGTTGAACTCCTGCCCCACCCCCCCCATTTCCGCCATGAACAAGACCGCCATCCGTTGAACTTCCACATGCTCTTCCTGTCGCAGCCTGGGGTAGAGCAGTTGATCTTCCTGGGTCAAATGCAGGATGACCCGTTGATCGAGCACCTTCAAAATTTCACGCACACGCTGCACGCATCGCAAGTTGAAGGGCCCTTCCAACAATCCCTTGAGCTGTTCGAAGTCACGTAAAATTTCCCGATGCTGCGCCTTCAACAATCCGGAAATCACATGAACCACATTTGCGCTCATAGATCCCCGCCACCCCCATCCTTATCCTGTATTGGACCGGCCAAGGTTACGTATCCATTCACCTGATTCGGGTCAGGAACGGGTGAAATGTCCACTGCGCCCACCCGATTTTTCAAGCAGACAGATCCCTTCCAAAGACATTTCCCGATCAACCGCCTTACACATGTCATAAATGGTCAACCCCGCCACCGATACCGCCGTCAGGGCTTCCATTTCAACCCCCGTGGGGCCATGACAACGGACACGGGCGATGATTTTAATGGTTCCCGCTTCCACTTCGGGTTCAAATGACAGTTCCACCGAAGACAGATTCAGGGAATGACAGAGCGGGATCAGATCATCCACCCGCTTGGCGGCCATGATTCCCGCCAGGCGTGCCACTTCCAGGACGTCCCCCTTGGCCATTTTACGATCAAGGATCAAACCGAGGGTGTTTTTGCGCATCCGTACCCGCCCCATGGCCACTGCCAAACGGTCCGAATGGGGTTTGGCCGTCACATCCACCATGCGGGATGCCCCATTCGCATCAAAATGCGTCAACTGTTGTGAATCATTCATTGTCCATCATCCATACTTCAACCCGATCTCCCGAGGAGACCGTCACCGGTCCTTCCGGAAGAACCATGAACGCATTGGCCCGGGCGAGGCTGGTCATCAGCCCCGAACCTTGAGGACCCGTCAACTTGACTTTGGGACCTTCCCCAGTCAAATCCAAAATGGCGCGCAAAAACTCCTTTCGTGAATGTTTTTTGGTCCATTGACCCGTGAATGTCGCCCAAATCCGTTTTCTTGAGCCGGATCGCCCCCCCATGAGACGAAAAAGGGCGGGCCGAATCAACAGATGGAACACCGTCAATCCTGAAACGGGATTTCCAGGCAACCCAAAAAACACCGCTCCCCCCAAACGCCCATACGCCTGGGGCTTTCCCGGTTTCATGGCCACCTGCCAAAACCCAATCTCCCCCTTGTTGGCCAAGGCGGTGCGAACCAGATCATAATCGCCCACCGACACCCCACCCGTACTGATGATGACATCCACCTCGTGCGCAGCCCGTTGCAGAACCGACTCGATGGCTGCCAAATCATCACCCACAATGCCGAAATCGATCACATCGCATCCCATGACCCCCAATGCTGCCTTAAGTCCGGCACGATTGCTGTCATAAACCTGCCCGGGACGTAACGTACCCGCAACCTCCACCACTTCATTGCCGGTGGAAAAGATCCCCACCCGAATCCGCCGAAATACCGTGACCTGATCAATCCCCTGGGCCGCCAGGACTCCGATATCGCCAGGACGCAGACGCTTGCCCGCTTCAAGGACTTCCATCCCCACCCGCATATCCTCACCCGCATCCCGAACATGTTCACCCCGAGGAATGCCACAGGTGACCTCCACCCATTCCCCCTCACGGCGACAGACCTCCTGGATGACCACCGTGTCGGCCCCGGGCGGGATTGGTGCCCCGGTCATGATCCGCACCGCCTCGCCCCGACCCGGGCCGGAGGAATAGAATCCCCCCGCCGCCAGGTCAAACACAACCCGCAGACGAACCTGCCCCGTACCCACCAGATCGGCACTGGCCACGGCATAGCCATCCATCGCGGAATTGGCATGATTGGGGACATTGATCCGGGCAACGACTGCCTCGGCCAGGATCCGCCCCGGTGCCTGTTCCAGCCCGACGACCTCCGTCCCGGTGACAGGGACCACATAAGCAAGGATCCGTTCCTCGGCCTCCTCGAAGGAGATCATCCGCGCCTGCCCGCCCGATGGATCACCCATGTCCCCCTCCCTTCGCCATCGACAAGGCATGGGGAACCAGATCCGCCACCGCCATCAGACTGTGCGTTGCCCCCCGGGTCGATCCAGGAAGATTGACAATCAGGGTTGACCCCCGAAAGGCGGCAATTCCCCGGGTCAACAATGCGGACCGGACCTGTTTGAGTCCTTCACGACGGATCGTTTCGGCGAAGCCCGGCAATTCACGTTGACTCACCATGCGCGTTGCCTCTGGCGTGACATCTCTGGGTCCCGGACCCGTTCCACCGGTTGTCAGAATCACATCCATTTTTTCCTCGTCGGACCATAAACCCAAAACACGGGCTATTTCCTCCCGATCATCACGCAATACCCGCCGCAGCACGTTACACACACCAAACCCAGTGACTATTTTTTCCAATCCGTCACCACTTTTGTCCGATGCCAGATCCCGGGAATCGGACAAGGTCAGGATGCCAACCTTCAAACCACGCCAATCCACACCCTCTTTTTTTTCATGTGGAATCCGTTCGACAGCCTGATCACCCACACCCCCTGGCGCGTCACCGTGGGGCAGTGCATGTTGATGATGACACTGCCCATCGGCACGGTGTGGCACCGGCGCAAGATCATGCCAATGGGTTGCCGCCGCCACACATCCAGGACAGGCGTCAACCCAGCGTTCCTTCCCCGAGGCCAGGATTTCTTTTTTCCAAAAGGGGGCAAGAATTTTCAAATAGTCGATGACATACCGACACGCATCGAATGCATGCGCCCGATGCGCTGCGGCGGCGATCACCAATACGATGTTTTCCTCAAGAGCCAAACGTCCGACCCGATGTACCACCAGCAGTGCTTCCAGGTCGAAACGGGATTTCGCCTGAGTTTCAATCTTTGCCAACTCCCCCTCGGTCATTCCCGGATAATGTTCCAGATTCAACGCGACAACCGATTCTTCCCCCGCCCCCGGATCCGCCAGATCACGCACGGTCCCCACAAAAGAGACCACACCCCCCACTCGATGCGATCCACGCATCAAACGGTTCATCTCCTCCTGAATGGAAAAATCTTCCGTCTGGATACGAATCATGACCGTTCACCCACATTGTGATGAAGAGCATCACCCACATGAATCATTTTTCCGCGTAGCGCAGGAAAAGGATGATTGTCCAATATCAAGGCATGGTCTATCATGAGCCCTCTTTGTCCGCGTTTCGTACCATCACCAGGATCAAACGCCCCCACGACACCAAGGTACTCCATTGTTCCGGATGACCGTGACACACTTTTTCGCCAAGAGATGGATCCTCCCGATCATCCTGACCGCATGTTTCATTTTGGCGGATCACGCCTCACTATTGACACACCTGGAATGGCAAACCTATGACCAAGGGATTCGACATTCCGTTCATCCCGTGGACAAACGCATCGTTCTGATTGCCGTGGATGAAAAATCCATCGCCACCCTGGGCCACTGGCCCTGGAACGGGCAACATGAACTCCAATTGATCCGAACCCTGGCCCGTGGTGGTCCCAAACTCATTGTAGACACCCGAATGGTGGTGTTCAACACGGATCAGGTTGCCTTGGACCTCCTGGAGAAAGCAAAAAACAAACTCGACCACAGCCATTATTCTTCCCTGGACAACCCCGAGTTCATTCAATCCATGACCGGATTGGAAAAAATCCTGGTCGAAGGGATCAAACACCTGAACGTTGTCGATGAATACGCCAAAGCCGTTGCCCGGACCGGAACGATCATTCTGGCGATGCAGGGAATACCGTTACACTACGGTCAAACCGCTGCTCCCCCTTTAGGAGAAGCCATGATCAAACATGCCATCACCGCCACGCCACCTTCGTTTCCACAGCAATTACCTGATTCGGCCATCATTCTTGCCCCGCCTCAAGAAATTGCAGGTCAGGCCCTCGCCCTGGGAATGAACATTCCCCCCGCCGATGCCAACGCCATCGTGCGCACCGCACCACTGGCCTACCGGACAGCAGACAACCTGTTTCCATCCCTGGCGCTGATCGTAGCCGCAAAAAGTCTTGGAATTCAACGTTCCGAACTGCAATTCCAACCCAACAAACCCATTTCGCTGGGACAATGGGCCATTCCCCACGATCAAAATTATTCTATCTTAACCTGCTTTTATCATGATGATACAGGAAAAAGCCCCTTTCCCGTCCATTCTTTCATCGATGTATTGGAACACAAGGTCCCTGCGACCGTTTTTCGCAATCAAATTGTACTCATTGGCCTCACCACGCCTGGTTTGGCCATCCGATATGCCACTCCCCTGGGCCAATCCCTTGCACCTGTTGAATTATTGGCGCATGAGGTGGCAACGCTCCTCAATCAGGACGCCCTGGTTCATCCCACATGGGCACTCCGTTTCAAGCCGCTTATGTATGCAATCTGTGGTTTGATCCTGATGTTCATCCTCCCAATGCCACCCCGTACCATCGGCCTCCTGGCAGGTCTGGGACTGGCTTCTTCATGCCTGCTTGCCGAGATTGTATTGATGGTTCGGCATGCACAGTGGATTCCACTGACCGGTCCAGCACTGCTGCTGTTATCAGGGACGGGAATCCTCGCTTTCACGCAAAGAACCTCGGGAAAACGAACCCTGGTTCTCCCCTATTCCGAGGCAGACGACAGCAATCGCATGTTGGGGTTGGCCCTTCAGGGGCAAGGGCGATTTGATCTCGCTTTTGAGCGGTTTCGGCTGTGCCGTACCGACGAACTGACCTTGGGAATGTTGTACCACCTGGTACTGGATCTTGAAAACAACCGTCGCTTCAACGAAGCGATTGCCGTTCTGGAATATCTTGAACAGAAGAAAGAGGGGTTTCGGGATTGTACCATCCGATTGGAGTCGAACCGTGCCATGGCTGCGGGAAGTTCCCTTCCCTGGAATCGGGAACCGTCATTTGCCATGCAACAGGAAAAACTGTCGCTTCTGGATCGCTACCGCCTCGAAGAGGAGCTGGGCAAGGGATTGTTCGGCACCGTCTGGCATGGCCATGATGATCACCAACACCGGGAGGTTGCCATCAAGATCATTCCCCTTCAGGAACGATTCCCCGATGAAAAATCGTTTTCCCAGGCCAAATCGATGTTCAACCGCATGGCCGACCAATGCCTGGCATTACGCCACCCCAACATCATCAAGACCGAAGAGACCCAAATCCTTGAAGGCAGGGGAGTTTTGGTCATGGAGATTCATGACGGCCACAGCCTGGAACAACACATGTCCCCCAAGCGATCCCTCGCCCTCCCGTCGATCATCCAGATGATCGCCAAAATCGCCATGGCACTGGATCATGCCCATCGGCTTCAAATTTTCCATGGCAATCTCAGACCGGGGAACATCATCTTTAATGAAGAGACCCAGGAGATCAAGATCGCCGGATTCGGACAGGCCATGCTTTTGGAGGCCATTCCAGAGACCGATATCACACATCCATGGAAACGGACGACCTCATATCTGTCACCGGAACAACAGCGGGGAGACCCACCCGGCCGGCGCTCCGACATCTATGCCCTGGGGATGATATTTGCCCAATTGATCCTCGGAACATCGACCCCTGCCCAACAGATCGGGCCGGAAACCTTTCCCGATGGAACCCCGGAATGCCTGATTGGCATTATCCAAAAATGCCTGGCGCCACAACCTGAACAACGTTTTATCAATTGTATTGATCTGGCCAAGGATCTGGTCAGTTGCATCAAGTCCCAAATCAACCCATAAGGTGGGTTACCATTCAAAAAAGTGATCAATAATAAAAGGGTTCCCGCCTGCGCAGAACCCTTTTTCATTTCTGATTGATTGACTCAATCCTTATTTTACGGGAACCCGGTCAAAATAACGGGCACGATAAAGGATTCTTTTTGCCGAACCCGGAGTATCATGAAATGCCCCCCGGGTGTGGAGTACATTGTTGCTGATCAATCCCCATCCCGCCTCCAGCCTGCCACGAAACGCATGAGGTGTCGGATGATCCAACAGCCGTTTCAATGCTGCCACCGCCTCCCCGACCGCAGCATCCTGACGCCAGCGAATGCTTTTGGTACGGTTGGTAAAGCGCATGTGCAACCGCCCATCCACGGGGTGAATGGAAAAGACCGGCCCGATACGTTCAGGACGGGCGATGTGCCCATCCTCCATGCGTGGCGGAATGGACATGACATCCTGCTGCATGAGTACCCGAATGAATTCAGGATTTTCATCGCGCAGACGGATGTAGGCAAGCTCATGGTCCCATAAATCATTTTCCCCACCCTGTTGTGCCGGGCGTTCGCAATAGAGACTCAAACCACGGATCTGATGTTCCTTGGGATGATAATAGCCGTCGGTATGCCATCCGATCGGGGTTTCCCGATAGGGGACATATTCGGAAAACTTTGAATAGGCCGCACCACCCGGAGAAAGCATGGAAAGTCCGTCCGCCCCCGCTCCCAGATTGTGATCCAGCTCCCGGACCCCCAATTGCGCCATGACGGTTGGGAGCAATTGTGCCGCCGGTGCCGATCCCTGGGAGATCGGAACACAAAAAAGCGCCATGTTGGTCTTGGCACACAAAGCCAGGATCCGTTCTTTTTCACCACGGGTCAGAAAAAAAGGGTCGGCGATTTCCACCACCAGGGCCGCCAGGGTTTCGGGATAGTTGTTCAATTTTTCATCCCGCCATCGGAGATAGGCCTCATCATGATCCAGAAGGAAGGGGGCGGCGTTCGACAGGGAATGATTCATGGGGATCTCGTATCAATGGAATCAGACGTAAATATCAAAACCCGAAGGCGATCTTCTTCATCACGGGACAAATACGGACCCCTCTTGCCATTTTGAACATCGGACATGTTATTCTTCTGCTTTGTCAGGAATAGTCCCCTGACGGGCGCGTGCCATATCCTGACGGAGATGTTCCTTCAACGAGGCACAGGAAGGGGCATCCTTGTTGCCCCAGGTATTGCCATGAACCAGATCATCCAAGGGCAACCGGGGCAGCCAGCGGGCGGTTTCCAGTTCCGGTCTTTCATGAAAACCGGTCACATATCCCATGCACAGATAGGCGATTGGAACGACTGGCTCCGGGATCCCCAACACCCCGGGCAAAACGTCCCTGTGAAGGATGCTGACCCATCCAACGCCAAGCCCTTCGGCACGAGCTGCCAACCAAAGGTTTTGCACGGCACAGACACTGCTGTAAAGATCCATGGCCATGTCATTGGTCCGGCCAAGGACGATGGCGCCGGTTCGGCCACGATCACAGGTCACACAAATGTTGACCGGCGCTTCCATGATCCCTTCAAGTTTCAGTGTACGATACAGTTCTTTTCTGTCGCCCGAGAACAATTCCATTTCGCGGGCCTGGGCCTCCAAAAACCCGGCGTGGACCCGACGTTTGACCTCGGGATCGGTGACGATGACGAAATCCCATGGTTGCATGAACCCTACCGAGGGGGCATGATGCGCTGCAAGAAGAATGCGACTGAGAACAGCCTCGGGTATGGGATCGGGTTTGAATTGCCCGCGGACATCACGGCGGTTGAAAATGGCCTTGTACAGACCATGGCGATCAGCAGGTGAAAAATGAACTTCGCGTTGTTGGGCGGGGGATCGATGATCCATGCGGTTCCTTTCGGGTCGCCGGTGTCGTTGTGATTTCTCGTATTATGACCAACCGCGATCACAACCATGCAGAACGGTTTTGATGCGGACATTGGAAATACGTTCCTGACTACTTATTATTTTCTGACACAACCGGAGCGAAGCCCGCCGCAGTTCATCAAGATTGTGATTTGAATCGACCGACACGACCAGATCGGCCACGATGCCATCGCGGGTATAGTGCATCACCAGATCGGACACGGCCACCAACCCTTGATCTTTTTCCAAAAGTTGCGACAGGGCTGCAATCATCTCCTGACGCCCGGGATAATCAATCGGCATGGGGAACTTTTGATCTTCCTCTGGATCCACATGGACCATGACTTCAGTCACTTCCAGAACTCCATCGATAATGGCGCGCCGCAAGCGTTCAGCAATCTGATGACCTTCGGAGACCGATAAAAACGGGTTGACCACAACATGGATATCGACATGCAGATTGGGCCCGCTTCGCCGCACTTTGAACAGGTGGGCCGAATAGACATCGGGATATTCATCGACCATCGTAACAATCTGCTCCTGAATCGCCTTGTCGATGGCTGCGGCGGCATCGGTAAACTCAAGAAACGCATCACGCATGAACCCGTAGGCCATTTTCATCAGGATCGCCGAAACGACGATGGCGGCGATGGGATCGGCCACCGGCCAGCCGACCATGGCACCGGCAATGCCTACCAGGGCAGCCACGGAGGAGATGGAATCGGAACGGTGGTGCCAGGCGTTGGCCACCAGGGCACGCAAATGATAGGTTTCACCCACCCGTCGGGTGTAATGATACAACCATTCCTTGGCCAGAATGGCCAGGATGATCACCACCAATGCCTCCATTCCCGGTACGACGGCAGGTTGTTTCTCCACCCGGCTGATGGAATCGATGACGATTCCCACCGACAAGGCAAACAGCAGGACACCACTGAATAATATGGCCATGGTCTCATAACGGCCATGGCCATAGGGATGTCCTTCGTCCGCAGCCTCCCGCGACATGCGGTTGGCGATCCAGATGGCGCCATCGCTGAACAGGTCGGAGATCGAATGGAGGCCATCCGCCAACAACGCCGGACTTTGCGCCAGGACGCCCACGACAATTTTGACCACCGACAGGAGGATGTTGATCACCAGGCCAATCGCCATGGCCCGATCCGACATGCGCAGGCTTTCCGCTACCCTGGCATCCCGTCCGGTCGGATCGGCAGTGACGGCACCATCCATCAATCGACTCGCTGACCGGCGGCCATTATTGGCGGGTATTGATGGCGATGAACAAGGGATCGCCGTTACGGATCAACCGCACCAATACCGTCTCCTTGTTGCGGGTCGCCTCAAGTGCCTTTTCATAGCTGGCGATGGAATCGACCTTGAGGCGATTGAGTTCAACCAGAACATCACTGCGCTGAATTCCAGCCTCGGCGGCAGGCCCATTGGGAGAGAGCGACATCACAACCACTCCGCTTTGATCGGCATCAAGTCCAAGCCGTTGCCGATTGCGATCATTGAGCGGCTCCACCTGCATTCCCAAACGATCATTATCCGCTTTGTTGGCAGGGCGGGTTTGCTCCGCATCTTCATCAGGCGGCATTTCCCCAGTGGTGGCTGACATTTGTATCTGTTTGCCGTCCCGCAGAACATCCATGGTCACTTTCTTGCTGACCTCGGTCGCGGCCACCATCGTCGGAAGTTCGCGCATCCGGTTAATTTCGTGACCGTTGAACTTCAGGATCACATCTCCCGTCTTCAGCCCCGCCTTTTCCCCCGGCCCTCCCGGCATGACATGGGTGATCAGTGCCCCCTTGGGTTCTTTCAAGCCCAATGCCTGCGCCAATTCTGGAGTGACCGTCTGGATGCCGATCCCGAGCCATCCCCGGGTCACATGTCCACTGGTTTTGAGTTGGTTGACCACCGACTTGGCCAGATTGACGGGAATGGCGAAACCGATCCCCATATTACCACCGGAACGGGAAAAGATGGCGGTATTGATCCCGACGACCCGCCCCTTCATGTCAAACAGGGGTCCCCCCGAGTTACCGGGATTGATGGCGGCATCGGTTTGGATGAAATCATCATAGGGGCCACTGCCGATGATCCTTCCCTTGGCGGAGATGATGCCGACGGTCACCGTGGCATCGAGGCCGAAGGGATTGCCAATGGCCAGGACCCATTCACCGACTTCGGTGGTATCGGAATCGCCCAGATCGACCACGGGCAGCTTTTCACCCGTCTCGATACGGATCAGCGCCAGATCGGTTTTGGAATCGCTGCCGATCACCTTGGCAGAAAATTCACGTTCATCGGGAAATCGTACCATGATCTTGTCGGAGCCATCGACCACATGGTGGTTGGTCAGGATGAACCCTTCGGGATCAATGACGAACCCCGACCCCAGGTTTTGGGATTCAAAACGGTCGCGGGGGAGCTGTTCGTTAAACTGTTTGAAAAACTGTTCAAACGGAGTCCCTTCAAAAGGATTGCGTCCCATTCCCCCTTCAGCATCCATCTTGCGGGTGGCATGGATATTGACGACCGAAGGTTTTAGTTTTTTGACCAGATCGGTCAATTCGGGAAGTCCCTGGGCCAACCCAGTCGTCGCAAAACCAAAAATGACCAGGGCCATGACCACTGTCAGGCCCAGGCTCCATTTTTGAAGTGATCCCGCTTTTTGATTCATGTTCATGACCTTCTCACTCCCAAGTGAAACCAGCGGCACCCCGCAAGGTACCCTTATCGTCTCGTTCATCGCAGTCGAACCCTTCACCAGAGCCTGTTACCAACGGTTTTCGCGAAGGCGAAGCGACTTTAACTTCCCATAACTCAGCAGCCAAGGCAAGGGGGACCATACCGCTGAGGGGCAATTTTTGCATCAGCGGGATCCGGTTATTTTCACCCCCCGGAGTTGATCGAGGCAAACAGGAGTGCCGACAGGAGAAACACCGTTTCGGACAGTTCGCAAACCGCACCCAGAACATCTCCCGTGATTCCCCCCAGGCGACCAAGCATCATCCAGCGAAACACGACAAAAAAGGCGACCGTCATCCCCAAAGCGAGGAGGAGCAGCGGTTTTGCCATGAACATGACCAGCCCCCCCGTCATGACGATGATGAACCATCCTATTTTCCTTGGTACGACCCGGGTCAATACCGAAGCCATCCCCTCCGGGCGCAGATAGGGGGTGGAGAGCATCAACGCCAGCATGACGGCACGTCCCAGCACGGGGGAAAAAAACAACAGAATCGGGATGTTCAGTTGCAGCAGCGCCTGGATGGCAGAAAACTTGAAGAGCAACTGCATGGTGATGGCCATGACCGCCGCCGGACCACAACGGGGATCCTTCATGATTTCCAACATCCGCTCGGGGCGCCCGATCCCCCCGACCCAGGCATCGGCCAGGTCGCCCAAACCTTCGAGGTGCAATCCGCCCGTGATGGCAAGCCACAAAAACAGCACCAACATGGCGGACAGTGGCCCCGGCCAGGGATGGCTTACAAGTGCCAATCCGCAGAGCATGAGACCGATCACCGCCCCAACGAACGGGTAAAGCAATACCGACACCCCGATCTCCCGTTCGTTCGGTGCCGCGACGACCGGAACCGGGAGGGTCGTCAACAATCCCAACGCCAGCCACAAAGGTGATCCGATCATGTCATCCCCAGGTAGAGCAAACGGGGTGGCGAGGAACCGGGGGTTTGAATCCATACTGAGCGCAAACAGGCGCACAAGGGGATATCGAGTGTCCACATGTCTGTAAAGGAGCGCTCCAGCACCAAGGCGGCCAGTTGACGGATCACCCCTGCATGCGTCATGACCAGAAGATGTGCCACTGAGGGCTGTATCCACAGGGCATGCAGGCTGTTGGCGATTCGTTGCCGAAAGCAATCCATCGGCTCACCTCCGGGGGGGGGATGAAGGAGCGGATCCTGCCAGAAGGCCGCCAGCCCCTGGGGATCCATGGCCATGATTTCGTCGCTGGTCCTGCCCTCCCACCGACCGAAATCGTACTCGCTCCACCCCGGATCTTCAAGGACCGAAACCAGATTTTGGCGTCCCCACTCATGTGCAAGCGTGGCACAGCGTGACAATGGCGAGGTTACGATGCCATCGATCCGGCCCGTTCTTGCGGCAGCCCGTTCCATGGCCTGCCAACCCGCCGGGGTGAGCGGGGGATCGCTTTTACCATTGAAGCGTGGTCCGCCCGATACCTCCCCATGGCGGAGGAAATCGATCAGGAGATAACGGTTCAGGTCTTCCTCCTTGTGGATGGAAATGTAACAGGAAATAAAAGGGGTCTGGGGGATTGAACCAAGTACTTTGATTTTTAGACTGGATTTTGGTTTTACATCCCTACAGGGGTTCGGGAGATTAAAGTCCCCGAAGGTCTATCTTGACTTTGTTCCCATGCGCCCACGACTCCATCCCCCAAACCCCCTGTGGGGGATATGAAATCAAAACCAGAATCAAAATCAAAGTCCTGGGGGGAAACCCCCAGACCCCTGTTTTTTTTCCATAA
>PEAN01000057.1 GCA_002753735.1 Magnetococcales bacterium DCbin4 | reverse complement strand
CGACATCGGAATCGGCGGGCGGGGTGATCGTCAGGCCCGCGAGTTGATCCGGGGTCAGGGTCCATGAACCATCCCCGTTGTCGGTTCCGGCGGAAAGCGAGGCCCCATTGGGGATGCCGGAGAGGGTGATGGCGAGGGATTCGGAACCATCGATGTCGGTCAGCGCGGCGCCGAGGTCGAGTGCAATCGGCTGATCTTCGGTGCCAGCGGCATCTTCGACGTGGAGGGTCGGAGCTTCCAATTCCGCTTTGGTCTCGATTGGCGTTTCGGGAGTGGCGACGACTTCGGGAATCGTAATCTCTTCGGTTGGCGTTGCCGGAGTGACGACCACCTCGGGAGCCGGGGGTTCCACCGCAGGTTCCTGGACGGAGACTGGAGTGGTTTGTTGGACCGTTGCGTTGTCATCCAATCCAGGTTTGCTTTCGGATAGTGGGGCCGGTTCCTGGCGGTCCGTGGCATCCGGGGCTTGTTGTGGTTCATTGTTGATGGGCGGTTCAACGGCTGGTATCGGTGTCTGAGGTGACGATGCAACGGGTATTTCGAGGTTGTCGGTCGCTGCAACCCCTTCCTGAGGTGCTGCTTCGGCCTCTTCCCGTTCCCGGGGCGATGCGTTTTCGGGTGATGCGGGTGCGGTCCCCGCCGCCTCGGGATTCAAGTTGGTTTCGTTGTTCACGCCGGTCGGGGTCCGAACGGTTTCGGCCTGAGTGTCTTCGGCGGATGGTTTCGGGTTTGCCGCTTTTGGTTCAGCGGCTGCCGTTTCCTGAATCACGTCAGGATTGGAACGGTTCACCATAGGGTCCAGACCCCGCTCATCGCCCATCGCACCAAGATGAACCGAAATGGCATCGGTAAAATCTTCGTCTACGGTTCCCCGGTTACCACCCATTTGGATGGCCGAGGCATGATTGGGATCTTCACCCGCTCCCCCGGGCAACATCGAACCTTCTTCGGCATCCATGTCCTGGGTTCGTACTTCCTGGAGTACGGTCATGTCATCCAGGTTTTGACGATTTTCATTGAAATCAGCGGAATCCGGAGATTCCTGTTCCGTGGTGAGAGGTTCTTCAGCCATGATTCGGCTCCCGCAAAAATCTCAAGGAAACCCAGCTTGGTGGGGGGTGTGACACTTCGTCAACCCATACACCCACTATAAATATAAATGAACGACAATTCACTAAAAAAAGCGCTGTTTCACGTTTTTTATTTGATACAAGGCAAAACTTTTCTCAGGGGGGTCGGGGGACGTTTCCTTCGAAAATCATGGCATCACGGATGTGACGGGTACGGTGCCAATCTTCAGCGGACCGGGCGGTCCAGGCAATGATGGGCAGTCCGCGAAAGCGGAGCCAGCGCGGGAGCGGATTGTTCAGACTGTGCAGATAACAGCCGAGGAAATGGGGTCTGGCCCCGGGGGCATGCAGGAACGTGCGCATTTCCCAGGAGGCGAGGGGGGAGACCTCCTGCTCGAACACCCCTCCATTGAGACCACGGGTGATGTGCGGATGGTGTCGAGCAAACCAGGAGATGATTCCGGCATGAAAGGAAAGGGCGGCCCAGGGACCCCGGTGTCCAGCGGCGGCAGTGACGACGGCCTGGGCCGCCCGGGGTGATGGATCCTTGAGTTCGACCAGGATTCCTCCCTTGTCCGCCGTCAGTTCAAACACCTCCCGCAACAGGGGCGGAGGGTGGTGGTCATGGCGCAGTCTGAGTTTGCGCCATTGTGCCGTGGTCAGGTTGGCGACCAACCCCCGTTCTCCCGTCATCCGTTCCAGATCGTGGTCATGGAATACAACCGGTTGACCATCAGCGAGGAGGCGGACATCCAATTCCATGTGATACTGATGATCCAATGCCCGTTGGAAGGCCGCCATGCTGTTTTCGGGGATCCCCTGGCTGACATCGAACCAACCCCGATGGGCGATGGGGCGCTCCGTGACCCAGAGATGCCGGGGGTCCGGGGTTGGATCGAGGAGCCAGTGCAACAGATTGCGTTGTTCGTAATCGTTCAGATCTCCCCCCTTGTGCCAGCAGGTCAAAGCAGTTTCACCAGCGCGGCTACGGCCCCAACGGCTACGAACATCAGGCTTCCGAGCTTGATCACCATGCGTTGTTCCAGTTCCTTGAGCCGGACTTCGACCTTGGTGTCGAGTTCCTTGAAACGGACTTCGACCTTGGTATCCAGTTCCTTGATGTCCCGCTTGAGATCCGCCCGGACCTGTTCCAGTTCCAGCTTGGTGGACAGCCGGTCCTCCATCCATTCGACGAGGGTCTCGGCTTGTATTTCCGCCTGGGCCTCGGGAACACCGGCGGCCTTCAATTTTTTAGCGTATGCCAGCGAATCAAACATGAGCGACATGACAGGATTCTCCAATGACGGATATGTTCAGCATCTGACATCATTCCATTTTGTCACATGAGCAAGCCGGAGTTCATGGTTTTTGGTATCCCGCGAAGGCGGGAACCCCTTTTCCTCCCATCAAGAACCCGGCTCATAGCCCAGGTTTGGCGCCAGTAAACGTTCCGCTTCCGCGACGGTGATCCCTTTGCGCCCCGCATAATCGATCACCTGATCCTCTTTGATCCGTCCCAGGTGGAAATAACGTCCCCGGGGATGGGCGAACAGATAACCGCAGACCGCCGCCTGTGGGATCATCGCCTGGCTTTCGGTCAAGCGGATCCCGGTCGCTGGCGTGACATTGAGCAGGTTGAACAGGGTGATTTTTTCACTGTGGTCGGGGCACGACGGATAGCCAGGGGCGGGACGGATCCCCTGATAGGCTTCCGCCAGAAGTTCCTGATGTGATATTTGTTCCCCGGCGGCATAGCCCCAATGACGCCGTCTGACTTCACTGTGCAACCATTCGGCAAAGGCTTCGGTCAGGCGATCCGCCAGTGCCTTGACCATGATGGTGGCATAATCGTCCTTTTGTCCTTCCAGTTTTGCGACCAACGCATCCAGTCCAAGACCGGCGGTGACGGCAAATCCCCCCATCCAGTCGATCCGGCCCGAGGATTGTGGCATGACGAAGTCGGCCAGGGAATAATAGGGTTTACCTGCCGGCTTTTCTTCCTGTTGCCGCAAAAAGTGGAAGACGCTGCGGATTCCTTTGCCTTCGGGGGTGTCATAAATCACCACATCTTCGGAATTGAGGGCATTGGCGGGGAACAGGCCGAAGATCCCTTTGGCGGTCAATAAATGTTCGCGTTCAATCCGATCAAGCCAGGTTTGGGCATCCTTGTAGAGACGGGCCGCTTCCTGACCCGAGTCAGGGTGTTGGAGGAGTTCGGGGTAGTGACCCTTCATCTGCCAGACATGAAAGAATGGGGACCAGTCGATCCATTCCCGCAAGGTTGCAAGGTTCATGTGCTCCAGTATGTGAATCCCGGGGGTGTTGGGGGTGAAGGGGAGGTATGGGGATGCGGCATCGGGGAGAAACCGGGTGTTGCGCGCCTGATCGAGGGAGACCAGGGAAGTTTTTCGCTGCTGGTGGCGTTGGCGCAGCCGTTCCTGTTCAACATTCAAGGTTTGAACGAATGAATCACGGCTGGCGGGATTCAACAAATCCGATGCCACACCGACCGCACGCGAGGCATCCTTGACATGGACCGTGACGCCGGAATAGCCCGGAGCAATGCGCACGGCGGTATGTACGGGTGAAGTGGTGGCACCACCGATCAGGAGCGGAATGGCGAGGCCACGGCGCTCCATTTCCTGAGCGATCCGGACCATGTGCTCCAGAGAGGGGGTGATCAATCCCGAGAGGCCGATCAAGCCGACCTGATGTTCCTGTGCGGCATCGAGGATGGTTTCCATGGGGACCATGACCCCCAGATCGATGACCTCGAAATGGTTGCACTGGAGGACCACCTTGACAATATTTTTACCGATGTCATGGACATCGCCTTTGACGGTGGCCAGGAGGATGCGGTTTTGCCGGGTTTCCTGGTGACGTTTCTGGGCCGCTTCGATATGGGGGACCAGAAAGGCGACTGCTTTTTTCATCACCCGGGCACTTTTGACCACCTGGGGAAGGAACATGCGTCCCGAGCCGAACAGTTCTCCCACCCGGCTCATCCCCGCCATGAGGGGACCTTCGACCACTTCCAGGGGATGGTTGGCCGCGCACCGGGCCTCTTCGACATCGGTTTCGATGAAGTCGGTGATCCCCTTGACCATGGCATGCATCAACCGTTGTGCCACCGGTTCCCGCCGCCATTGGGTCTCCTGAACCGCCTCCCGGGGATCATGCGCCTGGCGGAAACGATCAGCGACGGCGAGCAGACGATCGGTGGCCTGGGGATCCTGGTTGAGGATGACGGCTTCCACAAGGGAGTTTAGCGGTTCGGGGATGGTTTCGTAGACCGTGAGCTGCCCGGGATTGACGATCCCCATGTCGAGGCCCGCACGGATGGCATGGTACAGAAAGACGGCGTGCATCGCCTCGCGGATCGGTTCGAATCCGCGAAAGGAGAAGGAGACGTTGCTGATGCCACCGCTGGTCAGGGCACCGGGGAGGTTGGCCTTGATCCAGGCGACGGTATCGATGAAATCGAGGGCATGGCCATTGTGTTCCTCGATGCCGGTGGCCACAGCGAATACATTGGGATCGAAGATGATGTCGCCGGGGAAGAATCCCGCCCGATGGACCAGGAGGTCATAGGCCCGTTGACAGATGGCCCGGCGACGCGCCCGGGTATCGGCCTGACCCTGTTCGTCGAACGCCATCACCAGGACCGCCGCGCCATGGCGGCGGGCGAGGAGGGCCTGCCGCAGGAACGGTTCCTCTCCCTCCTTGAGGCTGATGGAATTGACGATCCCCTTCCCCTGAAGGCATTGCAATCCCGCCTCCAGCACCTCCCAGTTGGATGAATCCAACATGATGGGGACCCGGCTGATGTCGGGCTCCGCCGCCACCAGATTGACGAATCGGGTCATCGCCTCCCGGGGGTCGAGCATGGGGTCGTCCATGTTGATGTCGATGAGGCTGGCCCCGTCGTCGATTTGTTGCCGGGCGATGGCCAGTGCCGGTTCAAACGCCTCCTCCCGGACCAGACGGGCGAAACGGCGCGAGCCGGCGACGTTGGTCCGCTCCCCGACATTGACGAACAATGATCCGGGGGTGATGTTGAAGGCTTCCAGACCGCTCAGCCGGCATTGCGGTTTGCGCACCGGGGGGGTTCTCGGGGGGATTTCCGCCATGGCGTGGGCGATGGCGCGGATATGATCGGGGGTGGTGCCGCAACAGCCGCCGACAATGTTGACCCATCCCTCCTTGCCGAATTCATGAATCTTGGCCGCCATCGATTCGGGGGTTTCGTCATAGCCGCCCATTTCGTTGGGCAGTCCTGCGTTCGGGTGGACCGAAATGAAGGTTTCGCACAGGCCGGAGAGTTCCTGGATGTGGCCACGCAATTGATCGGCCCCCAGGGCGCAGTTGAACCCCATGGATAGCGGCTCGGCATGGGCGACTGAATTCCAGAAGGCTTCGACCGTCTGCCCCGTCAGGGTTCGGCCCGAACCATCGGTCAGGGTTCCCGAGATCATGATGGGGATCGGTTCGGGACGTTGGTCGTTGAATTCCATGATGGCCATGATGGCCGCTTTGGCGTTCAGGGCGTCGAAGATGGTTTCCACCATCAGGACATCGGCACCCCCATCGATGAGTCCCCGTACCGCATCGGCATAGGCCCGCTTCAATTCCGCAAACGATATGTTGCGGAACCCCGGATTGTTCACGTCGGGCGAGATTGAGGCGGTTCGGTTGGTCGGACCCAGGATGCCAACCACGAAGTGCGGCCGCTGCCCATGGGTCGATTCGTGCCGGCGACAGGCCTCCCGGGCCAGTTGCGCCCCTTGGCGATTGAATTCATAGGCCAATTCCGCCATGTCATAATCGGCGAGCGCGACGGCGTTGGAATTGAACGTGTTGGTTGAAATCAGGTCGGCACCCGCCTCCAGATAGGCTGCGTGAATGCTCAAAATGATTTCGGGCTGTGTCAATGACAGCAGATCGTTGTTTCCCTTGAGGTCCACCCGATGATTCCGAAACCGCTCGCCACGAAAATCGGCCTCGCCTGGATTTTGTTTCTGGATCATCGTTCCCATGGCACCGTCCAGGATCAGGATGCGGTGTTGGATCATCTCTTTCAACAATCGGCTGCGTCCACCTTCGACCGTCATGAAACGCTCCCTCGTTTGATGGTACCGGATTGTCTGGAATCGCCGGTGTCCAGGTTGTCGGAAATGGCCATTGTCGCCCGACAAATTTGAATATGCCACGTTTTTTTGTATGGAAAATCTGGCAGTATGGGTTTGGACAGGCTATAATCACCCTTTTTTAATTAAAGACACTCAGGAACCCGCCTTGGCGGGACAAAGGATTCAGGCGGGTGTCACCGATCAATCCCGTTGTTGCAAAAAGGAGAACCTCGGCATGCGACTGTCCCCTGTTCTAGCGTCTCTGCTGCTCTTGTCGGCCCCATGGGGTGATCTTCAGGCTGCGGAAATTTTCAAGAGTGGCCCGTTTACCGTGCGAAAGGTGGACAACACCTGCAAACTTGAGATCCAATTGCATGAAAATGACCGGCAACCCGCTGCCATTCTCGCGTTGTTCCCTGCGGAGGACTATTATGGCGAGCTGTTTACCGAAAAGTCCCGCATTGGTTTGGCCCATGAAAAGGTGACCGTCAAGTTCGACAACGACAAGGTACGCGAAATCCCCTTTGTCCCCGATGCCGCCGCCAAGGATGCCTATTGGCGTTGGCAATATCTGGAAACCACCGAGGGAATCCTCGATAACGTCGCCCGTAAAGGAAAGATGCTCGTCGATTTTTCCAATGGCAAGCAATCATTCAGTTATACCGTGGTGCTCAAGGGGAGCGGCAAGGCGGTCAAATCGGTCAGATCGTGCAAATGATGTGTTTGTGCGGTGATGTCGTTGTTTGGACATTCCCGCAGGTGCGGGAATGTCGTCAGCGTAGGCGGGTATGAGGGTTGAGCGTTGCGGCATCCTTGGTGGTCCGTGGCGTTCACCGTGCCCCATGGCGATCCCGGTAAGCAAGAATGTCGTTTAAACGGTCGGCGTTTCCGGAGTCTTTTTTGAGCAGTTGGACCAGATCGTCCAGCCGGGAAATGGCAATGACCGGAATTCCAAGGGTTTCCTCCACCTGTTGGGTGGCACTGCGTTCATCGTCGCGACCGCGTTCCTGGCGATCCAGTGCGATGACAACGCCCGCCAGGTCGGCTCCTGCCGCGCGGATCCAGTCAGCTGCTTCCCGTACCGATGTTCCGGCGCTGATGACATCATCCACGATCAATACCCTGCCTGTGAGTGGGGATCCGATGATCCGGCCACCTTCGCCATGGTCTTTGGCCTCCTTGCGATTGAAGGCGATGGGACAATCCATGTCATGGTAGCGCGACAGTGCCGTGGCAGTGGTCGTTGCCAGGGCGATCCCTTTGTAGGCGGGGCCGAATAACATGGTAAACGGCAGTTTGGATTCCCAAATGGCGTCGGCATAAAATCTTCCGAGGGTCTCCAATTGGGCTCCGGTATTGAACAATCCGGCATCGAAGAAATAGGGGGTTTCACGTCCTGCCTTGGTGGTGAATCGTCCGAAGCGCAGGACGTTGTTGTTCAGAGCAAAGCGTAAAAATGAAAGGGACAGTGCAGAGGGGCTGTTCATGATCGGTCACAAATCCATGGTTCAAGGAGAAACAACATTGACCAAACCGGAAAAATACAGTTCGGCCTGGGTGATGGCAGGGCTTTTCTTGTTGACTGCCAATGGTTGGGCTCAATATCTGCTGTGGTTTGGCGATCTGGGTTTGGTCCGTTGGCGTCAAACCAAACAGCAGGTGTTGGTGGTCCGACAGGAAAATCGCGAAGTCGAGGAGCGTCTTGAGCGGTTGAAAGAAGAAATTCTCCTGATGGAAAAAGAAACTCTGGTTTTGGAAGAGGTCGCACGGCGCGATCTGGGCCTGGTCTATCCCGATGACATCATCTTCATTGATAACAAGGAATCCCGGGTCAAAACATCGACCGATTAGGGGGTATTGATCGGGTATGATATTTGCAGGTCGATTTCGATCTTGAGATGCTCGATTTTGAAATTTCGGGATCGAGGGAATCATCTATCCAGTATTGGTCAGCAACACCGCAGGGATCCATATTGATTTCATCCTCAAATTTTTCCATATGTTCAACGCGTTTATCTTTGGTGCCATGATATAAAAGATCGTTAATTTCACGCGCTGCCTGACATTTTTCTGCGTTCATAATCGAGGCAATCCTGGCTCCGGGCTGTTGAGGTAAAAATTTCCCCTGGAGATCAATCGCTCAAGAAAAGTTGGATATCTCATGAAAAATGCATTTGTCAAGTTCTATAATGAAAAAATGCATACATGCATTATCACTATTCAGAATGCACTTGTCTACCTTTTCAATTTTTCTGTTACTCATTAATTTTGAAGCCGTGTCTGTATGGAAGCATTGAGTTCGATGATGGCTTGAAATTGTTTGAAAAATTTATTTACCGTGTCTTTCCGGCTGGATCATGGCAGCATGAAAACAAGAGGGTAACAAAATAAAATTTATTTATATTAATTAACTTTTTAAGTGATTAACTGTTATCATCATAATTTGGCTGTATCTACGACTTGAAAGTTGAAAGTATTCGTGATATCATCCTGAATTCAGTATAAGGAAAAGTTTGATTCTGAGTAACGTTAAAATGGCCAATTTCACCCATGAATGTTGATCAAGGACGGATGCCTTTTTCCGTCAATCTTGGCATTCGTATGATCAGCCTTGCTTTTGCAATCGTTGCCATACCTGTCTTGCCAATATTCGCAGTGACGGCGGGGACTGATGGTGCACAATACATCATGGCAGGAACATTGGCATTGATTGGAGAACAGGGTGATACCGCGAGTGGGCCTGTTCTGTACTGGCGGTTGCTGAATCGCATCATTCATTTGGACTTTGGTGTATCCCTTACGACGGGTGCGCAGGTGCTGCCCATGACCCTTGAGGCACTACGTGTCTCTCTGGGTTTGATTGGTTTTGCGGTCGTGATTGCCATGCTGACAGGATTCGTGGGCGGATTGATCGCGGTGAGACCGGATGCTTGGCGGTGGGGATGGAAAATGATCGGGACGGTTTTGTCGGTTCCGGTCATTGTGCTTTCATATCTTGTACTTTATGCCTTTGATACCGACATGATGTCAACGGAATCGACGATGATGATCGCAGCATGGGTTCTGGCTGCGTATCCGACGACGGTTTTGGCCATGAATGTTGCCAGATCAATCAGATCACTCAAGGCGACACCTTTCTATGTCAACCATAGGGCACAGGGTTTCAGTGAACGCCATACAGTCATGCTTTTGTGTATACCAATTGTTATTAAGAATATGCTTATAGCCGTTCCAAACATAATTGCATATTTTTTCGGATTCCTTGTGTTTGTCGAGGCACCTTTTGGGATCAATGGGATCGGGACCACATTTTTGTATGCCGTGAAGCGATTTGACTACCCTTTGATTATTGGCATCTCAACATTGACATTGGTGCTTCTGACCCTGGTAATGATAATCGTGGAAGCGGGGATGATGTTGCTTGATCCTCGTTTACGCACAGGATGAACGGTGACCCTTGTACATGTCTGAACGGATATTGCATGAACAGCATTCTGATGGATGGACAGTTTGATGATCCCTTTGGTGTCTCCAGGAAGGGAATACTGGCTGGGAACGGATATTTCTGGTCACAGTATGATGCAATCCCTGACTTCTGCGATTGGAACAGAGATTGTAACTCTTGTACTTTCGACCATATTCGTCCTGCTGAGTGGATTGGTGTTGGGATCTGCAATTGCAATTACACGGATGCATGTGATCCGCACGCTGGCCATGACTTGTCTCGCTTTTTGGGTCACTTTGCCGACATTACTGGTTTCTTTATTGTTGCTGATCCATTTTGGTGCTGGTCAAGAGACGGTCGTGGCAGTGATTATTTTCGTGTTGACACCGACTCAGGCACTTTATGTTGCCACCCGGATCGCTGCCAATGAAGGGGAGAGGTTTGTCCAGGCGAAGCGAAGCTTTGGTTTTTCTCATGCGACTATTTTGAGGCGGCACCTTGTGCCTTTTGTCTTTTATGATTATATACGCTATACCTTGAGTCGGGTTCCGGAAATTTTGATGACAGACCTTGCACTGAATTTTTTCGGATTAGGAGCACAACCTCCCCAGCCAAGTCTGGGAAGGCTGTTGTTCGATGGAATGGGTTTCCTGTATGCAGCTTGGTGGACATGGGTTCCAGTTGTATTCGCTGTAAGCTTTCTTTTCTTGATCGTTGATGGCATCGCTTCGAGAATATCAGAGGATTAATTCATGACGATTTTAGACATTTCTGATGGTGTTCTAGCTCTGAAGGATAAGTTTAAACAGTCTAAATTGTGTCCGTTTATAGGCGCTCGATTTTCCGGGCTACTAAGTGATTCTTTGGCAGTCAGTGGCTTCGTCAGCATGTTGGACAGAAAGATCGCTACGATATCTTCAAATCCACTAAAGTTAGAAAATTATTTATTAAATTGTTGCACGTGTAGTGATCCTGCTACAACATGTTTAGCATTGAAAATAGACTTCCCAAATGCAATTGAACTTGCGTACGCGCAATTCAGAAATGGAAGTAGTGTGACAAGAGAAGATGGGAAAAAACTTTTTGCTAAGTGGCTTGCCGCAGAAACTGACGATATAATTAATAATGCAAGTAATCATTCTTTTTCTGCTCATGATATCATTATTCATAACTTTAGAAAAATATATACGACTAATTGGGATAGGGCTTTAGAGTTGAGGTCTGCGAGGCTTAATAAAAGCGCTAAAATATTTACATTGGAAATAAAAGAGCGGGCAAGAGTAAAATCAGGAATAAAATATAATATTGGCTACGCTCAACGAGAGATTAACTTTCCTGATGCAAATGGTATAAGTGTAGATCTTTACAAGCTTCATGGTTGTGCAAGTAATCATAAGACAATAGTTGGATCGGTACACGATTATTCGGCTAGACTCGGATCCATGTCGGGAATGAAATTCAAGATTGATGAAGACTTGGTTTCGGACGCCACAACAAATACCATTATGTTTCTCGGGTATTCACTGGCTGACCAAAATATTAAATTTGCGCTTCACCATGCTTCCTCTGTTAAGAGTGTGATTAGCAGGACTGTGCCTTATACTCCAGAAAAACATTTTCTTGTGGTCGATGACAGTAGAATAGATTCTCCATATGCGGAGCATCTTTCGGAGCTTTATAATATTGTAGTGGTTAATCTAAGCATTCCACCATCAGCAGATATTATTAAAAGACGAGAAGTCTATACAAAATTCTTGCAGGAAATTACAGGGTAAAGGAGGAAACAATGGCACTTGGGATATCAGGGAGTAACGGTGGTGTATCTCCTAATCGGCAACTGTATCGCTTAGGAAGCACATATGCGCCAAGGTTTTATCATAACACCATGCCACCGTTGGAAGTTTCTTATTTTATTAATAATTCTTGTAATTTGGCATGCAAGCATTGCTATGTGGGATATGATGAACACCGCAATGCGGTCGATGAGGATATGTGGTGTATGGTATTTGAAGACCTCATTGGGCTTGGGGCACGTACATTTGGTGCTGTGGGCAAGGAACCTTTGCTCGATTGGGGAAAAACGTATTCAGTATTCAATTATCTCCAGAAACAGCGCGAGTCTGTGAAAGGACTGAGATTTGGTTTAGTTACTAATTTAACTGAGATGACGCCCGAGATTCTGCAAGATCTTGAAGATCTTGCACCGGACTATATTGATGTCAGCATTGACGGCAACCGGATGCTTCATGATTTTATTCGTGGGGGTGGTACGTACGATAAGACCGTAAGCAACCTTGAACGGTTCTCCGAAAAACTTCGGCAAAAAATATTCATCAGTTTTACGATCAATGCGTGTAATCAGTCACATTTGTCCGATGTCTTGGATATGATGGACCATCTTGGTCTTCATCATCTGTTGGTATCCCCTTATGTGGGAAATAATGAAGAACTCTATATTTCTACAAAAGAATTAATCGGGTCAGTATCCGAGTTGGTTCATGCTGTATCATCTCCCTTGGTCTATTACACAGGAATGAACGTCTATGTCAAGAGTGATGTGACAACAAGTGCAGCATTTGCCAACGAATTGGTACATGAAAAGATTATTGACAAGAACCTTTTGTATATTGATGCGTATGGAGTTCTCTTTACTGAGTATAAACTTCCTGGTGATAATGTTGTACTCTTTAACTATCAACCTACAGACCCATCTTTTGTCAATGCGATCCGCATCACTCATGATGGTTATGTGGTACGTTGTCTTGACATGTTTTACCCTGATGTCAGCAAGCGTGCAATCGGTAATGTCCGTCAACGACGCATCAGGGACATTCTTTACTCTGTCCAGATGCAAGATGTGGCTTGATGGTCACCCTTCAGATCCCTTCTGCTATTGAAAATTGCAAAAAGAAAAAGGGGTCTGGGGGATTGCCCCCAGAGTGTTGACTTTAAAACAAAGTCGAAAGCGGAGCATGGAAACTTTTTTTTAAATTCAAAAATAAAATCAACACCCTGGGGGCAATCCCCCAGACCCCTTTTTTCTTTCGATCATGTTCTCCATGGATGCCAATTTAAAATGAAATTGCCCTGGGGATCGACTTTTGCCTTCCTCATACGCTGTGTGCGCGACGATTCAAGGCTGCTTTTCGATGGTTTGATCACTGGGGGCTGCTAATTTATAAATACGGTAACCAAGTGGGTGTAGTGGCATCTTGAATTTTCCGTTTGAAATTCGCACTTGGTTGCCAAAATAGAGCGGTGCCATGGGTGCGTCCGCCAACAGCAGTTCCTGCAAGGTGGAGAAAATGTTTTTGATGTTGGCATTTTCCAGTGATTCGCTGGAACGCACCAATTGATCTACCGTTGGATTGCTATAGTGGTTAAAGTTGTTTCCATCTGGTGGAAAAGAATTTGTCAAAAATGGAACTATAAAATGACGTATATCTGTATAGAGTGGCCCCCAATAAAGCTGGAGCATGTCGTAATCTTTCTTGTTCAAGCGGTCAACCAGAACTGGAAAAGGGACGGCCTGGATGTTGACTGTTAGACCGATGCGCTTGAGATCCCTGGCTACCTGTTCAACAATCGCGCGTGACAGCACATCATCAAATGCAATAAGGCGTAATGGTTTTTGGTTTGATGTTATTTTGACCGACTGATTGATGAATGGCGGCGGTGGAATGTGAGCCAGATCCGGGAATAGTGCTGGAGGATAAATGCTGTCTGTCACTTGTCCCTGAGATCCCAGGATACGTTGCAACATTGATCGGTCAATGCTTGCTGAGATCGCCCTTCTGAGGTTCTTGTCAGGAAGCGTTTCTAAATTAAACATCAAATAGTTCAGCTGTCCCCAAGGCGCGGACTCGATGATGGGAGTGAAGGGGAATTTCATATCTGCTATCTGACGTTCCAATGGAAGCGTCAGATCAAGAAAGTCCACTTTACCTGATCGGAATTGAGCGAGCGCATTGTTATCATCGGCGGTTAAACTTACGGTGATCATGTCTGTCATGGGGAGATGTGTGTTGCCGCGATAACCCCAATATTCGGTATTACGTTGCAATTTGATGCTCTTGTTTGGAATATATTCTGATAGGATGAACGGTCCAGTACCCAAAGGGTGAGGATACGTTTTCTTTTGCATACAGTGGTCAGCTTTGCGACTACTGATTCCAACATAGGATAGGCTTAATCGGTTTGGGAAACCATAGTCAGGGGATTGCAGGCTGAATCGTAGTGTGTCATCGGCTTTGACTGTGATTCCAGTAATAGTCTTTGTCGTTCCTTCATGAAATGCTTTGGCCCCATCAATATTTAAAAAATACGATACACCCAGCGATTTGGATGCTGGTTCCAGGAGTCGTTCAAATGTAAAGAGTACATCGTCAGCGACGACTCGACGGGATTGCTTCGACTGCACGCATTGACTGGGTGCAAAGTATATATCTGGTCGCAGGTAAAAGGTCCAAGTCTTTCCATTATTCGTTTCCCAGCTTGATGCAAGCGTGGGAATAACCGTCCCGTTTTCATCGATATCCGTTAGACCTTCATACAGTTGCTTTACCATTAAAATATGATTGGCATGATACGCATCGCGGGGATCGAATGAGGAGACCTGTCCCTTTTGAAGGGATATGCTATCGTTAAGTATCAATTCAGTACTGTACACATGGGTGATAAGCAGCTCAGAAACAATAATTATTAAAAGAAATATGCCTTTTCGCATTATTTGGACTCCGCGTAGTGGCAACGTACCTTGGTTTGATGGTCAAGCTCAATTAGATCAGGAAGTTTTTGTCTGCAATGGTTTTCGTCAACAAATAGACAACGGTCCGCAAAAGGGCATCCTTTTGAATAAGCATCTTTCTGGGGTGGTTCGCCGGGAAGAACAATTCGTGAACGCCCTAAAAATGGAACAGCTGATAACAGTGCTTTCGAGTAGGGATGTTTTGGATCTGAGAAGAATGGATCAACTGGCTGTTCCTCAACGATCATTCCTCTGTACATAATAATGACACGGTCAGCCAGATCCCGAATGGCTCCAAGATTATGGCTTACCAAAAGAATGCTCAATTGCCCTTTCAGTTCTCGGAAAAGATCATGAATTTGAAGCTGGATCGTAGGATCAAGGGCCGCAGTTGGTTCATCAGCCAATAGTACCTCTGGACCACAGGATAATGCCATGGCGATCACAATGCGTTGATTGATGCCACCACTCTGCTGATGGGGATAACAGGCAAGCCGTTGCGCTGCATCTTGGACCCCCATGCGAGTCAACATGGAGATTGCGGCATCACGAGCATCCACTTTACTCATGACATTGTGGTGCCTGAGAATTTCGATTATTTGTCGACCTATTGATAATACGGGATTAAGGGAAGACAATGCATCCTGGAAGACCATGGCGATACGCTTCCCGCGTATCTTGTTAAGTATATGATCAGGGAGGTCAGAAATGTCCTGGCCGTTCAATCGAACTGTTCCAGTCTGTACGCCATCATCATGAAGTTGCATGATTGCCTTGCATGTTACGCTCTTGCCGCAACCTGACTCGCCTACAACTCCAAGAACCTCCCCTTTCAACAGTTTGAATGATAAATCGTTGACCGCATGAAACCAATTATTCTTAGTTTGGAACTTTACCGTAAGTCCGGAAACTTCAAGGATTGGATAAATTGAATTCATGTGTAAAGCCAATAATGAATCGATCCTTAACACGCTTAGAAAAACCCATTTATTCTTATAAACCTTTTTCCTTATTGACCGTCATGAATGACAAAATACCCAATTAATCAAAGTATTGACCCGGGATTCATGATTGCCAATGTAGCTGATGGCCATCGGTATCGACCAAGCACAGATTGCGCCGGGCGACCTTTGTCAGAATCAGAGTCCTTTTTCACAGGAAAGTTTCTTCTTTTTTGTTCAATCGATCAAGAGATGATCCTCGACGACGGGATGTTCCTGTCGGGCCATCATTACCTGTGGTTTGGTCTGACACCAATGAACCAGACCCAGAGCTCAACAGATATTGATTTTACCATTGGCAGTCAATTTGAGACATCTCTTTTTCTGGATTTTCCAAGAGGGATCAGTTGCGTTTGACCAAATGCTGCATTGGATTGAGCGGCTTGATATGGTGTCGCAGTTCAAAATGGATTTGCGCCTGCTTTGTGCTCCCGGATCGCCCTGCCAAGGCAATTTTTTCACCCGCCTTGACCGCCTGTCCACGCTTGACCAGAATTTTTTGGTTATGTGCATATGCGGTGGTAAAATTTCCGCCATGCCGTAACAAGATCAGATTGCCATAACCCGGCAGGCTGTCATCGGCATAGGCGACAATGCCATCCGCAGCGGCCATCACGGCATCTCCTTCGTTGGCCGCAATGTCGATACCATTATTTTGCCGTGCGCCCTGTTTGCCGAATTTACCGATGATCTTGCCCGAATGCGGCCATATCCAAACTTTTGGGGCTTCGGCTGGCAGTTGCCAGGAAGATTTGACCGGTTGCTCCGGCGTGTCGGCGACTTCGTGGGGCACTGCCTTTGGTTTGGGCGTGGGGTCGGTCGGGAGTGCGACGTACCGTTCCGGATCCCTTGTCTTTCCAGATGCCGGATCAGCCGTTTTTGCGGTGACCGGTCGAGGCTTTTCAGGCTCTTTGTCTGGTTTGGCCGTTTCGTCCTGATACTCGGTTACAGCCGTCCTGGGCGCAGGTTCAGGTCGTGGACTCGTGGGGAACGGGACATCTTTGGTTTCGATATCGCTGGTCGATGTCGTTGGCGGCTCCAGACGATGGGAGGCAACCGAGGGCTGATCTCCATCGGCAGGTTTGACGGTGACGATTCTTTGTCCCACCCAGAGTTGATCAGGGTTTTGCAACCGGTTCCATTGCGCCAGATCTTCGACTTCGACGCCGTGAACCGCAGCAATCGCCCACAGGGTATCGCCCGGCTGGACGAGATAGACCCCACTGTTGGACGGTTTGATCTTGGCAGTCGGTTCCAATCCCCACGCCAATGGGGGACCCGATTCGATCCGTACCTTGGGGACACTTTCGGAATCCACACAGCCCGTCAGGAGCAGCAATGACAGGGCAAGGGGATAGAGCAACCGTGCGTGGAATGGTTTATTCATGAACACCATTGCAACTCCGTTCGTTCCAACGGTTTGCGCATTGCAAAAAATGGAGATGATGTTTCGGGCAGTCATCACAATCCTTGGGGACAATCCCCCGTCATTCCCGCAAACGCGGGAACTCTTTTTTTTCTTAATCATTGATGGAACATAAACGGGTCCGTGCATCAAGTCAACATTCAATAATGCCCCGGATCACCGTTGCTGGGCATGGAATTGATTTTGGGCCGTTTCGACAATGCGGGTGCAAAGTTCCTGGGCTTCCAGGTCGGTCAAGGTTCGCTCCGCTGACCGGAACACCATGTGGATGGCAAAACTTTTTTTGCCTTCGGGCAGGGTCCCTCCCTGGTAGACATCGAACAGGCGAACCTCCTGGATCAATTCCGGTTCAATTTTGGCCATGGCCGCCATGAACGGTCCCGCACCGACTTCCTGATCCACCATGAAGGCAAAATCACGTTCCAAGGCGGGGAAACGGCTCAGGGCAAGGTCTGTTCCTCCCGAGGCCGCCAGGTGGGGGTGGAGGTCGTCCATGTCGAACTCGAACATGAAGACGGGTTGGGCGGGATCGAGCAGTTGCTGCTGTTCGGGATGCAACCTGCCGATCCAACCGATGGGTCGATTAAGGTCCTGGGGGTGGAACACCGCTTTTTGACCTGGATGCAAAAATTCGGGTCCTCCCGGCTCGAATACCAGACCGCCACATCCCATGTTGGCCACCAATTGTTCCAGGTCACCCTTGAGGTCGAAGAAATCGACCGTTCGGGTCGGGGTGTGCCAGGCGCGGTGATTCAGATCCCCCGTGATCAAACCTGCCAACCGTTCCCGTTCCACCATGTGACCCTGGCCGGGGAGGAAGACATGTCCCGTCTCGAAAAGACGAAGGTTCAGGTTGCCCCGGCTCAGATTGCGCCGTGCCGCTTCCAACAGGCCAGGGGTGAGGGAGGTACGCAATACCGCCATCTCTTCGGAAATGGGATTGACCAGTTCCTCGGGGGCGATGGCAGGATCGAAACGCTGCTGCAATGATTTTCCGATGAAGGAATAATTGATCGTTTCCAGATAACCCAGGGCCGCCATGCGCCGTTTGAGGATCGGGGAGAGGGTCTCCCGGGCGTCATATTCAGCCGGTTTGGTTTCCACCCGTGGGAGGACCGGTGTCACGTTGTCATAGCCGTGCAGCCGGACGATTTCTTCCAGCAAATCTTCTTCCAGTACCAGGTCATGCCGATGGCTGGGTGGGCGGAACAGGGTTTGCCCGTCCAGGAGACATTTTTCACACCCCAGACCGGAGAGCATCGTTTCCATTTCCGTATTGAACAGACGGAGTCCCGCCAGCCGGTTGATGCGTTCATGGCGCAGGAGGATCGGTTCCCGAGGGGTCCAGGCACCCGATTCGACGAGGGTGACGGGCCCGGCTTCGCCGCCGCACAGGGAGAGGATCAATTCCGTAGCCCGTTCCATGGCCAGGGACAATCCCAATGGATCGGTTCCACGTTCAAAACGATAACGTGAATCACTGTTGATTCCGAGTTTGCGCCCGGTTCGGGTCACCATGATCGGATCGAAATAGGCCGCTTCAAGTAAAAGATCGGTGGTCGATTCCGTGACCCCGGTCTCCATTCCACCCATGATGCCTGCCAGCGCCAAAGGTTGCCGGGTATCGGCGATCAGCAGGTGTTCCGGTTCCAACGTGTGTTCCGTCCCATCCAGGGTGGTCAGGCGTTCGCCGGCGAAGGCACCACGCACCACCAGGGGAAGGGCCAGTCGCCCGAGATCGAAGGCATGCATCGGCTGGTTGAGATCGAGCAGAATGAAATTGGTGATATCCACCACCGTATTGATGCTGCGCAATCCGACCGCTTCCAACCGGTTTTTGAGCCACGGGGGACTGGCGGTGATGGTCACATTGCGGATGATGCGCCCGGCATAGCGGGGGCAGCCGGTGGCATGTTCGATCAGGATCTGGGGTGGGGCGGTATCGGTGGTGGCAACCTTGGGGGTGAGTGGGCGCAGGGGGCGACCGGTCAATGCCGCCAATTCCCGGGCAATGCCCCGTACCCCGAGGCAATCGCCGCGATTGGGGGTCAGTTCCAGTTCAAAAAGGTCGTCGTCGCGCCCCAACCATTGGGCGATGGGGATGCCGGGGACGGTCTCTTCCGGCAGGATCAGGATCCCTTCCGAGGAGGTCGCCAGTCCCAGTTCGGTCGCCGAGGCGAGCATCCCCTGGGACAGGACGCCACGAATCTTGCTTTTACCAATTTTCATCCCGTTGGGCAGCAGGGCACCTTCCCGGGCCACGGCGACCATGTCGCCCACCTTGTGGTTTCTGGCACCGCAGACGATGGACAATTCTTCCTGTCCCACCAGGACGCGGCACAAGGTGAGCCTGTCGGCATCGGGGTGACGGCCAACCTCCAGCAGGCGACCTGCCTGGACGTGTTCCAGCCCTTTGTCCAGGCGGGTGATGGCGGCGACTTCGAGACCTGCCTTGGTCAGCCTGCGACCGATGGCTTCCGCATCCAGGTCCCCTTGCCAATGTTCCAACAACCAGCGTCGGGTGAACTTCATGGTTCTAAATATCCTTTCCCCCGGCATGTCGGGTCAGGAAGCGGACATCATTTTCATAAAAGGTACGGAGGTCTCCGATGCCATATTTGAGCATGGCCAGACGTTCCACCCCCATCCCGAAGGCGAATCCGGAAAATACTTCCTTGTCGATGCCGACGTTACCCAGGACGTTGGGATGGATCAATCCCGATCCCAATACTTCCAACCATCCCGTCCCTTTGCAGATGCGGCAACCCGATCCTTCGCAAAACAGGCAACCCATATCCACTTCCGCCGAGGGTTCGGTGAAGGGAAAGAAGGAGGGGCGGAATCGGACGGGAAGCCGGCGTTCAAAAAACCGCCGCAGAAACGTTTCCAGCAATCCCATCAGTTGGCCGAAATGGACATCGCGATCCACCATGAATCCTTCAACCTGATGAAACATCGGGGTATGGGTCAGGTCGGAATCGCAACGGTACACCTTGCCCGGGACAATGACCCTGAGGGGGGGTTTGTAGGATTCCATCACCCGGATTTGTACCGGGGAGGTATGGGTGCGCAATACCCTGCGGCCACCGTCAGCTCCGGGGGAGAGATAAAACGTATCATGCATTTCCCGGGCGGGGTGGTCGGCTGGTATGTTCAGGGCCTCAAAATTGTGCCAGTCGGTTTCCACTTCGGGTCCCGACATGGCGGGGAATCCCATTTGCAGAAAAATATCGGTGATTTCGGTCAGGGCGCGGCTGACCGGATGCAAGCCGCCGGCGTGGGGACGCCTGCCGGGAAGGGTGACATCAATGGCTTCCCGGGCCAGACGTGCCTGCAATTCCTGGTGTTTGAGATCATTCATCCGCTGGGCCAGGACGTTGTTGAAGGTTTCCTTCAACGTGTTGGCCAGGGTGCCGATGGCGGGCCGTTCGGCATCGGGAACCTCCTTCAGGCCACGCAACAGGTGGGTCAGCGTCCCTTTCTTGCCCAAAAACCGAACCCTGACCTCCTCCAGAGCGGCGGCCGAGGTGGCCTGGTGGAGTTCTTCCAAGGTTTTGGCGTTCAATGCTTCCAATTGGTCACGCATGTTCATGGCATCGTGGATGATCCCGGAGGGTACGGGATCGGTTCGATTGTTTGGGGTGGGCAGGATGGGATATCTTCCCGGGCAAAGGTTCGGAGGCGGATCTCGTTACGGCGGGATTGCCTCCAAACGCTTCACCAAGGATGGGTCGATCAGTCCTGGACATGGATTGTGACAGGTGTCAGGCGGCGGCGGGAAGGGCAGCCTTGACTTTTTCCGCCAGGCTGGCGAAGTCGTCGGGGTGCGTCACGGCCATGTCTGCCAACACTTTGCGGTCAAGTTCGATCCCGGCCGTGGCCAGTCCGTGCATGAACCGGCTGTAGGACAGGCCGGCCAGTCGGGCGGCGGCGTTGATGCGGGCGATCCACAGTTTACGGAATTCGCGCTTGCGGTTTTTCCGGTCGCGGTAGCTGTATTTGAGTCCTTTTTCAACCTTCTGCAAGGCGATCCGGAAGCAATTGTTATTTCGACCGCGGTATCCCTTGGCCAATTTGATGACTTTTTTATGGCGCGCATGCGCCGGTACACCCCGTTTGACTCTCGGCATGGCTGTTTCTCCCTGGTTGTTTGGTGACCACTTGATTGAAAGGGACTGTCCTCGGTGTCAGGTCGTCCCAGTGGGGGCGCTACATGTAAGGCATCATCTTCTTGACGGAAGCCACATCCACGGCTGCGACCAAGCCTGAATGACGCATGTTGCGTTTGCGTTTTTGGCTTTTCTTGGTCAGGATGTGTTGTTTGAAGGCCTTGTTGCGCTTGATTTTCCCTGTTCCGGTGACCGACAGCCTTTTGGCTGCCCCCCGGTGGGTTTTGATCTTGGGCATTCTTGTTTCCATTCTTTAGCAAAGCGGTTTTGAAATCGACCCGCGTGCATCATGACAGCGCGGTTCCACTATCGTCCTCTTATAAAGATTGACCGACCGACCAAGCGCGCCAGTATACAACGATTCCAGATGG
This sequence comes from Magnetococcales bacterium DCbin4, assembly GCA_002753735.1. GTDB lineage: Bacteria > Pseudomonadota > Magnetococcia > Magnetococcales > UBA8363 > UBA8363. The sequence goes on along the minus strand of PEAN01000057.1, from coordinate 8,518 downwards.
CCAGGGAAGGGGCTTTTCATGTTTCCCGGGAAAAAAAGGGGGCTTGAGGGATTGCCCCCAGGGTTTTGATTTTGTTTTTCCATGAAAATAGGATTGGGGGAGGGCGGTGAGATGAATATTGCTGTTGACGATACCGGCATCGATATTGATACTGAAATCATTGTCATCGACTGTCCGGTCACGGGTGCCGGACACGAAGTCCTCGTTGGCAAAGATGTGTGGCAGCCACTTCAGTTAATCGTTGAAGGCTGCTGAAATGATCGACATGGAATGGATTCGACGCTGCGTTCGTGAGCAAGGCTATTTCTTTTCCCGCCACGGTGATCGGGAGCGGAGAAACGATGGCTTGACCTTGGAAGAGGTGGAGCAGGCCATCTTCACCGGGCGAATATTGGAACAGTACGACGACACTGGGCGCGGAGCAAGCTGTCTGGTGGTTGGCTTCACTCACGCGGGCAAACCTGTGCATGTGGTCTGTGGGCGATGGGACGAAGGGATGGTGATCATCACTGTCACCATTCCCACCTTACCGAAGTTCAAAACACCTTTTGAAAGGGGTCATTGATATGGCCGGAACATGTCCCTTCTGTGGCCACGGACACCGGGTCGCCAAGCGGGTGGAATATCTCTACAGGTTTGGGGAACGGTTGATGATCGTGACGGATGTTCCCTGTCTGGAGTGCGAATTCTGCGGTGAACAATACTTCGCGGCTACTGTTCTGAAGCGTATTGAGGCCGACTTCCACGCGATACAGAACATGGGCAAAAAGCCTATGAACACCATTCAGGTGCCCGTGGAAGCCTACTCCAATCTGTGACAGGTGTCTTGAGGAAAAACCAAACACATCCGCCACAGAGGGCACCAGGAACACCAGGATAAAAACGAATCTTTCTCCCTTGGCGTTTCTTGTGCCCTCTGTGGCTGGATTTTGCAGCTCGGATCAATCAAAAAAGCGAGAGAAAGGGTCTCTCTGATTTCTTGATCTTATTCCTCATCAGCAGCATCGGAGGATTTTTTGACTTTGGCCGATTGACTGGCGGCAATCACCATCGTCATCTGTCGGCCCATGAGCTTTGGAATCTGCTCCAATTTGCCGATGTCCAAAACCTCATGTTCGACCCGGCGTAACAGTGCCAACCCAAGATCCTGATGCGCCATTTCACGTCCCCGAAAGCGAAGTGTGCATTTGACCTTGTTGCCCGATTCCAAAAATTTGCGAATGCTGCGCAATTTGACATCAAAATCATGGATCTCGGTTCCGGGACGGAACTTGATCTCCTTGATCTCGGTACGTGTCTGTTTCTTGCGTGCCTGTCGTTCCCGGACCGCCTTTTGATACTTGAACTTGGTGTAGTCCATGATCTTGCAGACCGGTGGTTTGGCCTGTGGCGCGACCTCCACGAGATCAAGTCCTGCTTCGACCGCCCTTTTCAAGGCGGTATGACGATCAACGACTCCAACCTGTTCACCGTTTTCGTCAATCAAACGAACTTCCGGGATGCGAATCTGCTCGTTGATCCGGGTCGTATCGGGATTGACAGGCGGCAACTTATCCTTGATGGGTGGCTTGGCGATGAGCGTGACTCCTTGTTTGAAGAATACCATGGTTCTCAGGCATGAGGTCCCGAGGAGACTCCTATCCGTCGTTCGCGTGCCTGAAATACCAACTTTTGAACCAAAATGTCCAGGGGTGTCAATCCAAGATGATTGCCAAATCCATCCTTCGGACGGACTCCTTCTGGATCATGTTGACAAATATCAATAAATTGAGCATCCTGGAACCCTGATACACGGGATGCTCATGCATCTTGAAACCCATCTTCATCCTTGTATGAAATATCCTCTGACAATGAACCCTCAAACTTGAACATCTCCACTGACCGAATCCTGAATCGTCTGGCATACGTCATCCACCAATTCCTGAATCAGGCTTTGGGAATCCCCTTCCATCATCACCCGAATCTTGGGTTCGGTCCCCGATTTGCGGATCAAAATGCGTCCCGTACCTTCCAGCGTTTTTTCCGCCCGGGCAATGGCATCCACCACCTTGGGACTGGAAAGGGGATCGGAACCGATCGGCACCATGACATTTTTCAAGATTTGCGGCACCAGTTCCATCCCCGCCGTCAGTTCCGACAACGGTTTATGGTTGGCCGCCATCAATTCCAAAACCTTCAATGCGGAGACGATTCCATCCCCCGTGGTGTTGTGGTCGAGAAAAATCATGTGGCCCGATTGTTCACCGCCCAGGTTGTAACCATTGTTGGACATGTGTTCCAACACATAACGATCACCCACCTTGGTTCGGATCAGGTTGAGGCCATGACGTGACAAAAACCGCTCCAATCCCAGGTTGGACATCACCGTGGCCACCACGCCACCCCCTTTGAGGGTATCATTGCGCTTCATCGCCAGGGCACACATGGCCAACACATGGTCGCCATCGAGCAGTTTCCCCTTTTCATCACAGACCAACAAACGGTCCGCATCGCCGTCGAAGGCGACACCGATATCGGCCCGGGTTTCCCGTACCTTGGCCCGCATGTGTTCCGGGTGCAGGGAACCGTAACCATCGTTGATGTTCAATCCATCCGGTTCATTGCCGATGGAGATGACTTCGGCACCCAACTCCCAGAATACCCGTGGGGCGACCTGGTAGGCGGCACCGTTGGCGCAATCGACCACCACGCGCAATCCATTCAGCCGCAACGCTTTGGGAAAACTGTTTTTGCAAAATTCAATATAACGACCCGGGGCATCCTCGATATTGGTGGCACGTCCGATTTCCATGGGGGTCGGTTTGTGCTGATCCATTTCGTTGGAAAACAGGATCCGCTCGATTTCCAACTCCATGCTGTCGGGCAATTTCATCCCGTTGGGGTCGAAAAATTTGATCCCATTGTCGTGATACGGATTGTGCGATGCGGAAATCACGACCCCCGCGTCGGCCCGCAAAGCCCGGGTCATGAACGCAACAGCCGGCGTCGGCAGGGTTCCCACCTGGAGGCAATGGACCCCCATGGAGGTGAATCCGGCCCGCAAGGCCGATTCAAACATGTATCCCGACAACCGTGGATCCTTGCCGATGACGACCGTGGAACGAAATTCACCCTTGCGCAAAACCAATCCGGCTGCTCGGCCCAGCTTCAACACCATTTCAGCCGTCATGGGATAGACGTTGGCACGGCTGCGAATGCCATCGGTGCCAAAGATCCGGCGTTCTTGTTTTTGCTTCCCGGGCGATGGGCCCCCCTCCGAAGCCTGATGTTCGGTTGCACTCGTAAGCGTACCCATTCAGATCCACTCCATGGCGTGTTGACATGCAAAAAAATAATCAAGAATCAAAAAGGATCCGGGGGATTTCTCCCAAGGTTTTGACTTTGATCTCATATCCATTACAGGGGAATTTGGGGAGGAAACTTCCCAAGGCGCTTCGATATGATTTTGATCGGTCATCAATGTCAAAACCTTGGGGGCAATCCCCCAGGCCCCTTTTTTTCTCTGATCGTTTTCCAAAACAGACCATTTTAATGGTGAGGCATCAATGGTTCAAATGCGCCTCGTCATTCATCCATTCCCATGCCGTCACCATCGCTTGACGTGCCCCCGCGACATCGTGGACTCGAAACATTCGGGCACCGGTCAACATGCCAAAAACCGCCAGGATATGACTGGCAGTATCCCGTGACTCCGGATTCACTGCACCACAAAGCAATCCGGTGATCCGTTTCCTTGAAATCCCAAACAAAAGAGGGACACCCAAACCCAGGAACATCCGTTGATGCCACATCAACGCCAAATTGTCCCCGGCACGTTTTCCAAATCCAAAACCGACATCGGCAAGCAACCGTTTTTTGTCGATCCCCCCTGAACAACATTCCCCGATGCGACGGTCAAGAAAACGATAAATGTCCCACAGCACATCCTGATAATGGGGATCGTTCTGCATGGTCCCTGGCGTTCCCTGGCGATGCATCAGGCAGATGGGGAGGTCCAGATCCTTGAGCAGCGCAACTTTGCGTTGATCCAAAGCGGTCCGTTCATCGCCATCCGCCCCGCCCAAAGCCGACACATCGTTGACCATTCCCGCCCCCGCTTCAAGGGCTGCCTCCATCACTTCCGGTTTGGTGGTATCCACCGAGATGGGAATCGCCAAACGTCGGGCGAGTTCCGCAATCACAGGAATCACCCGGGACAACTCCTCCTCCAGCGCAACCTGCATCGCACCAGGCCGGGTCGATTCTCCACCGACATCGATCACATCCGCCCCCGCATGCGCCATGGCGATCCCTTTGGCAACCGCCTCCGCGACATTGTGTGCAACGCCATCGCCTGAAAACGAATCGGGGGTCAGATTAAGGATGCCCATGATGCGTGGCCGGGAGAAATCGAGGCTAAATCGTTGTCCCGCACCCCAGCGCAGGACGGCAGGCGACTCAAGGTGACTTTGCAACGCGGTATTTAAAGCCAAGGCTTCCGCTTCATGCCCCAGCCGGGTCAATGCATGGATCCACTCGGTCAGGTCGGAATACGGCATGTGTCCCTGGATGCGCCGTAAGCCCTGAGGGTGCGCTACGGAGCAAACAAGACCTGTCGGCAATCCGTGAATGTCACCCGACCAGGGTTCAAGTTCCAGATACCACCGGGTTTCGTTCCGCCTTTGCCATGGTACCGGCATACCCGCACCGTTCCCATCCCCCCCCCTCAAGGGGATGAAAGATCCGGGAAAATGGGGCATGGGTTCAAGAACAGCCTGGACCATCATGAATCGTTTTTATCTTTGAATCCGGAAATGTCGACACGATCCTCCGGCAGGGGGCGCGACGAGGCCGGTTTATGGGCGTTGTCGTGTCCGCGAGAAGGTTGTTCCTCCGCTTCCCCGCTGTCATCGAAGGTGTCCGTTTCTTCCTCCTCGACATCCTCATCCCGCTCTTGACGTACAGGCGGGCGCCGCTTTTTAAGTTTTTTGGTCGTCGATTCCTTGGGCAACGGTTTGAGCGCCTCTTCCTGGGATTTACCTTCCACCAGGCGGGCGATCTCCACCGCATCCAGGGTTTCCCGTTCCAGCAACGCCTTGGCCATGTTGTCCAATACCTGACGTTTCTCCATCAGGATGGTTCGGGCGCGATTGTAATTGCGGTCGATGATCGAACGGATTTCCTTGTCGATCATCCGGGAGGTCTCTTCCGAGACGCTTTTATGTTGGGTGATTTCACGCCCCAGAAAAATTTCCTCTTCCTTGTCACCATAGACCATGGGACCCAGAACATCACTCATCCCGAACTCGCAGACCATCCCCCGGGCGATGTCGGTGGCACGTTTGATGTCATTGTTCGCCCCCGTGGTCAGTTGGTTCAAAACCACCTCCTCGGCGATGCGTCCACCCATCATGATGGCGATGTTGTCCTCCAACTGTTGCCTGGAGTAGGTATGGCGATCCTCGGTGGGGAGCTGCATGGTCAAACCCAGGGCACGTCCCCGTGGTATGATGGTCACCTTGTGGACCGGATCGGTCCCCGGAATGACCGCCGCAACGATGGCATGCCCCGCTTCATGATAGGCGGTCGTCAACCGTTCCTTTTCGGAAATGATGGCGGACCGGCGCGGTTTCCCCATCATCACCTTGTCCTTGGCGGTCTCGAAATCCTCCATGTCCACCAACTTCTTGTCGAGCCTGGCCGCCCCCAACGCCGCTTCATTGACCAGATTGGCAAGGTCAGCACCCGAAAACCCCGGGGTCCCCCGCGCTATGACTTCCGCATCGACATCCTCCGCCAAAGGGACCTTGCCCATGTGGACTTCCAAAATCTGGGTCCGTCCCAGAATGTCGGGATTGGGCACCGCCACCTGACGGTCAAAACGTCCCGGCCTGAGCAATGCCGGATCCAGCACGTCGGGACGGTTGGTCGCCGCCACCAGAATGACCCCCTCCGCCGATTCGAAACCGTCCATCTCCACCAGCAACTGGTTGAGGGTCTGTTCCCGTTCGTCGTGTCCACCACCCAATCCGGCGCCACGATGGCGCCCCACCGCGTCGATTTCATCGATGAAAATGATGCAGGGGGCGTTTTTCTTCCCTTGTTCAAACATGTCGCGGACACGGGCTGCCCCAACACCTACGAACATTTCAACAAAGTCCGAGCCTGACAGATTGAAAAAGGGCACATTGGCCTCACCCGCAATGGCACGGGCCAGGAGGGTTTTTCCCGTTCCCGGGGGACCAATGAGCAACACCCCTTTGGGAATCTTTCCCCCAAGGCGCTGAAAACGCTGCGGATTCTTCAAGAACTCAATCACTTCCTGAAGTTCTTCCTTGGCCTCTTCAATCCCTGCCACATCGGAAAAGGTGACCTTGCCCTGTTTTTCCGACAGCATGCGTGCCCTCGATTTGCCAAAGGACATCGGCCCTCGACCACCCCCCCCCTGCATCTGCCGCATGAAAAAAACCCATACCCCGATCAGGAGCAACATGGGAAACCATGAGATCAGAATGGTCAGAAGAATCGGGGTCTCTTCGGGCGGACGGGCCGTGATGTTGACCTTCTTTTCCCGTACCAGCCGCATGAGATCGGGATCTTCGGGGGTATAGGTGGAAAATCCACCGCCATCGGTGAAGACTCCGGTCAGCGTGCGACCCTGTACCGTCACATCAGTCACCCGTCCCTGGTCCAGATGGTTCAGAAAATCGGAAAATGGAATGTGTTGTTCCCGGGATTGCGGCTGGTTGAACAGATTGAACAACATGACCAGCAGCAGGCCGATGACAAGCCAGAGCGAAAGATTTTTATAGAATCCGTTCAACAAACAATCTCCTGGGCGCCTGGTGACAGCGTCCTGGCATGAGTGGCGGAAGAGACATCAAGCAGGCATCATCCTCATGATGGTCAAGATTAGGGGTGCATGGCCAAAAGTTCAAGTTTTTCCATGCGTCGTCCAATGACAGGTATCGAAGAATCGGGTTAACGCAAGAAGGGTCACGCTTGAAACAGGATGTCCCGCGGGTGAAAAGTCGACATCGAACCCGTTGATTACAGAGAATTCAGCGGCAGGAACCATTGATTTCCTTGTCTTTCCTCTGCATTTGAAGTGGTTGGATTTTTCTGTTCCGATACGTCATCCATCAACATTACCTTGTTGCTCATGAAAAAGAAACGTATGTCTTGAATCTCTGCGGCAACCAGATGCAAATCTGGAATTAAGAAGCAAAAAGGATGCCTGAAAATCAGACCCATCGGCTGGCAGGTCGTGGCAGGCATCCCGGAGGCGATCTTTTCTAACTTCGTTCTTTCTCCCAACGGTGCTCAATGTTCAAAAATCATGTCCCTGGATTCGGGAACACTGTTGAAAAAATTGCGTAATTTTTCCATGGCACGGTTTTCGATCTGGCGTACCCGTTCCCGGCTGATGGCATGGTGCTGGGCCAGATTTTCGAGGGTATCCTGTTTATCGGCCAGAAAACGACGTGAAACGATGTGCCGTTCCCGTTCCGAAAGCTGTTCCAATCCTTGCCGGATCATCGACATGCGGAATTGTTCCTGCTGCCGGTCCGATAACAGATGTTCCTGATCGGGGCGTTCATCGGCGATCAGATCGATGATTTCCCCCGAATCCTCAAACATGGATTGATTGAGCGAGGTGTCTGCCCCTGACATCCTGTGGTCAACGTCGAGAATGGTTTTGGCATCCGTGTTGAACTTGATCGCCAATTCTTCCGCTTCGTCCTGACTCAGCGGGGCCAGTGATGATTTGGCCTGGCGCAGCTTGAAAAACAATTTCCGTTTGAGTTGCGTGGTGGCGATGCGCACCATGCGCCACGAACGCAAAATATAATCATGAATGGCGGCCCGGATCCACCAGATGGCATAGGAGGAGAGGCGATTGCCCCGGTCCGGATCAAACTTTTTGACCGCATGCATCAGCCCCACGGTTCCCTCCTGCACCAGATCGGCCAGGTTGAGACGATAGTTGACATATTCACGTGCCGTTTTCAAAACCAGCCGCAGATAGGCATGCACCAGTTTGTGTGCTGCCTCCAGATCGTTGTGGTCACGATAGCGCTTTGCAAGGTCATATTCCTCCTCGCTGGAAAGAAGGGGTGCCTGCATCGCTTGCAGCCAAAGTTTCTTCAATCCGGTATTGTCTTCGGCGACAACCAGTTCGGGCATGCGCGACAGCGTCACGGGAAAAGTGGTCATTACAAAATCTCCCTTTACCTGTTTCTTTTTTTTAAGCCGACACTTTTTTCAAGCTCCCATCTACCGGCATCACAAAATCAGATAGACATTGTTTGGTCAAATTTCAAGGGGAGAGGAAAATATTTTTTTTGCCTTCGCCGAACAAACCAGGGAACCATGCTCGGGTTTCATTGGATCAGGCAGAAGTGAAAAAGTTCCGTCCAGACAGGGTCGGGATGCTTTTCGGGTAAAAATGACGACCTCCTTAATTCTACTTTGTCACATTCATTAATCAGGGATTGTTGACACTCGAAAAATTATTGAAAGAAAAAAGGGGTCTGGA
>PEAN01000005.1:10764-106133 GCA_002753735.1 Magnetococcales bacterium DCbin4 | reverse complement strand
AAGGGGAAACACCCGATCCCATTCCGAACTCGGCAGTTAAGCCCTTCAGCGCTGATGATACTGCAACTTAAGTTGTGGGAAAGTAGGACACTGCCAGGAAGCTTTATTTTTACACCCCCCGCAAAAAAGTTTACCGTCCAAGAGTGGAGCCGGTTTGTGAAGACCTTCTACGCGACTTCCAAAGAAATCAATGCAGCGGTCAAATGGTTTGTGATCGACGCCGAAGATCTGGTGCTTGGCCGGCTGGCGACGGAAACGGCCAGGCGGTTGCGCGGAAAACACAAAGCCATCTATACTCCGAGCATGGATACGGGTGATTACGTGGTGATCATCAATGCCGAGAAGATTCGGTTGACCGGCAAAAAGCGGGAAGACAAGGTGTATCATTGGCACTCCCGGTATCCGAGCGGTCTGAAGTCCAGGACGGTGCGGGAAGAGTTGGAGGGTCGTTTTCCCGAGCGGGTCATTACCCGGGCGGTGAAAGGGATGATGCCCAAGAACAAAATGGGCCGTCAGATGCTTAGAAAGCTGAAGGTTTACACCGGACCCGAACATCCCCATGCCGGACAGGCGCCTGAGCCGCTGGTGTTGCAGACAGCGCACAAGGAACGCGTTTAAACGGTTGGATGGGAAAATTTTTCTGCGCCCCTTGGGATCTGAGGGGGTGAGTTCAGGAGTAGTCGGACATGTCATTGAACAAAGCGACCTATGCGACCGGAAAACGGAAAGAAGCGGTAGCCAGGGTATGGATCATGCCGGGTAGCGGCAGGATTACCATCAACAAACTGCCGATTGAGCAATATTTTGGACGCCCGGTATTGCAGATGGTTGCCAAGCAACCGTTTTTGGTCACGCAGACGATGGATCGGTTTGATGTGGTGGTGACCACGGTTGGAGGTGGCAACTCAGGACAAGCCGGGGCCATCAAGCATGGAATTTCCAAGGCGCTTTCGCTGTATGACATCAACTATCGGCCCCTGTTGAAGAAGGCTGGGTTTATTACCCGCGACTCACGGGTGGTTGAACGCAAAAAATATGGTCGGCATAAAGCCCGCAAGAGTACGCAATACTCTAAACGGTGATTGTGTTGCCGAGCTGCGGGTTGGAGTGAAAAAAGGGAGGCTTGGCCTCTCTTTTTTTTATGGTACAGGGTTGGGGCATCGAACGACGGAATGGATTGGGAACATGGCAATCACGGTCGGAATTCAAGGGGCGAGTGGTTATACGGGGGCGGAGCTGATTCGTCTGTTGTCGGCGCATCCGCAGGTGGAGATTGGTTTTGTCACCTCGGAACGTTATGCAGGCCAGGCGATGGATCGTATTTTTCCCCATCTTTCGTTGCGTCAGGATTTGGTATGCCGTCCGTTGGAGGATGAGTCGGGGTTTGCGTCGTGTCAGGTGGTATTTTGTGCCCTGCCCCATGAAACCTCGATGAAGGTTGTGCCGAAACTGTTGCGCCAGGGGCTCAAGGTGGTCGATTTATCGGCCGACTTTCGCTTGCGGGATCCCGAGGTCTATCGGGAATGGTACAAAGTAACCCACGAAGCGCCAGAGTTATTGCCGGAGGCGGTTTATGGTCTGCCGGAGATTTATCGTGACCGGATCAAGGGGGCCAGGCTGATCGCCAATCCGGGGTGTTATCCGACATCGGTGATTTTGGCTTTGGCACCGTTGTTGATGGACGGGGGGGTGATCGATACCGGGAGTATTGTCATCGACAGCAAGTCGGGGGTCAGTGGTGCGGGTCGGGCGCCGGCTGAAAATAAACTGTTTGCCGAGTTGGCGGAGGGTTTTCGTCCGTACAGCACCGGCTTTCATCGGCACACACCGGAGATGGAACAGATCATCAGTGATCTTCTGGGGCGTGAGGTTCGGATCCGTTTTGCGCCGCATCTTTTGCCCCAGACGCGGGGTATTCTTTCAACCTGTCATGTTCGTCCTTTGGCGGGGCGGGAAGGGAGTGATTGGCAGGGGCGGTTTGAACATTTTTATCGTGATGCCCATTTTGTCCGGGTCATGAAACCGGGGATGTTGCCAGCGACCAATCATGTCAGGGCGTCCAATTATGTTCATGTGGCGGTTGTGGAAGATCGTCGTACGGGGTGGTTGACGATTTTGAGTACGATTGACAATCTGGTCAAAGGGGCGGCGGGTCAGGCGGTACAGAATATGAATATCATGTTTGGATTGGATGAAAAGATGGGATTGACGCAACTGCCGGTGTTTCCGTGACAAGAAAATATATTATATTTTCGCTTGAATGACTATGATTGTCTTGTGCGCATTGAAATTATTGAAAGAAAAAAGGGGTCTGGGGGATTGCCCCCAGGGTGTTGATTTTGTTTTTGAATTTAAACAAAAAGGTTTCCATGCTTGAGCTTTTGACTTTATTTTTAAAGTCAAACCCCTGGGGACGATCCCTTAAGCCCCCTTTTTTTTCTTACCATTTTTTAGCGGATTGTCTTGCCAAGGGGGATCAAGTTTGGTAACTAGCAGAGTTTGAATTTTGGAATTTGGATATTGTGACCCGTCCATCAGGGAGTTTGAAACATGGCGTTAATGATCAATGAGGATTGCACGAATTGTGATGTTTGTTTGCCGGAATGTCCCAACGAGGCCATCACCGACGGTTCGGACGTAGACAAGGACATCTATTATATTCACCCCGACCTGTGCACCGAGTGCATTGGTGCCTTCGACGAACCGCAGTGTGTCGAAGTTTGTCCCGTGGAATGCATTGTTCCAGATCCTGAGCATGAAGAATCCAAGGAGGAGCTGGAAGCCAAGTATGAGGCCATCCACAGCTGAGGATAGCCTGGGTTTGACCTGGGATTGCAACCCGGCCTTGGCAAGGGGAGCCAAAAGATTCGGTCGGATTGGTTTAAGGGGCGTATGATGTCGGTACGCCCCTTTTCCTTATGGCTTACGATGACGATGAGGAGAGATCGGTGCTTCAAAGCATGACCGGATTTGGCCAGGCGGAGGCGATGTTTCAGGATTTGCGGATTGTCTGGCGGCTGAAGTCGGTCAATCATCGATATCTGGACCTTGCCCTGCGATTGCCTGAAGGGATGGAAGCGTTGGAGGCAACAGCGGCGGCCATGCTCAAAGGATTGTTCAGCAGAGGCCACATTGATGGTTATCTGTCGTTGGGAGCAGGTGCCGCATCGGAAACTCCGTTGGACTTGAACACGTCGTTGTTGCACGATCTATTGGCGCTGGAACAACGTCTGTTGGAACATGTGGGGACGCGAGGCGTCATGGAGATGGGAACCTTGATGACCTGGCCCGGGATGATTCGTGAACGACGGGTTGATGTGACATCCAAGGCACGGGACGAGGGGTTTGTTCCAGCGGTGATGGAGGTTTTGGGACGTGCCGCCCAGACCCTGAAAGCAGTTCGGGAAGAGGAGGGGCGTGGGACCGGGGCGGTATTGATGCAATTGTTGAATGAGCTCCGGGGTTATGCGGCAGAGGTTGGTCAGCGTATTCCGGAGGTGCGTTTGTTGGTGCAGAACCGGTTGCGTTCGCGGCTTGAGGATTGGTTGACGACCCGGGTGGATGAAAACAGGTTCATGCAGGAATTGGCGGTGCAATACAACCGGATGGATCTTTCGGAAGAATTGGATCGGTTGCTCATGCATTGTGGGGAAGTGGTCAAGGTGATCGAGCGCGGTGAACCCATGGGGCGAAGATTGGATTTTCTGTGTCAGGAACTGGCGCGGGAAGCCAATACGTTGTGTTCCAAGTCGCAGGATGGAACCCTTTCGCGATTGGGGGTGGAGATGAAGGTCAATATCGAAAAAATGCGGGAGCAAGTGCAAAATCTTGAATGAATTTTGCTTTAAAGAATTGAAGAGGAACGAACGGTGGATCAATTGAAACGTGGATTTGTTTTGGTTTTGACTGCGCCATCGGGGGGAGGAAAGGGGGTTTTGACACGTCATTTGATGGAACGGGTGGCGGATATCCGTTTTTCCGTTTCCACAACAACGCGGCCGATCCGTCCCGGGGAAGTGGATGGACTGCATTATTATTATGTGGAAAAAGAGCAATTTGAAAAAATGATTCATGAAGAGGCTTTTGTGGAATGGGCTGAAGTCTTCGGCAATTATTATGGAACGTCACGGCATGCTTTGTTGGCGGATCTGGAGGTGGGATGGGATGTGATTTTGGATATCGATTGGCAGGGGGCACGGCAGATTCGTGCACAAATGCCGGGAGATGTGGTCCATGTCGCCATTGTTCCACCTGGCAGGGAAGAATTGCATCGGCGTTTAACGTTGCGCGGACAGGATTCCCAGGAGGTCATTGAAAAAAGAATGGCATTGGCGGCGCAGGAATTGTCGCATTGGAATGAAGCCGATTATGTGGTGGTCAATGATCGTTTGGAACAGGCGTGTCAGGAGATCGAGGCCATCGTTCGGGCGGAACGCTTGAAAAAAGAACGGATGGCGCGCAGGATTGAATCGTTGGTGGCTCGATTTGGTTGAACATGGTTGGATGAACGCATCAAAACATATTGCAAATGGAGTACACAGATGGCCCGGGTAACCGTAGAGGATTGCTTGAAAATCGTACCCAATCGTTTTGAGCTGGTTTTATTGGCGGCGAAAAGGGCGCGGCAGTTGACGCATGGCCATGAAACGGTTTTGCCCATGGATAATGACAAATTTACCGTCATCGCCCTGCGGGAAATTGAATCCGGTACGGTGGATATCAAGGATTTGCGGGCCGAATTCACCAAACCGGTCGAGGAAGAACCGGAAGAGATGGAACCGAACACCGTGGAAGCGGAAGCCCGTGCCTTGTTGGTTGAGGCGACGGCCATTCCATTGGCCAATGTTTCCGATGATGCGGATGACGATGGTGATGTGGAAGAAGAGGATATGGAGATCGAAGAAGACGATGATGAAGACAAGGACATGGATATGGACATGGAGGAGGAGGATGATGATGAATCATTCCTGCCTGCCAACGATTTTCCGGGTGACCTGGATCTGGATGAAATCTGAAGGGTTCAGGTTGGGAAGATTTAAACGTCTGGCGTGAAAGACTGCGGCATGTGGTTGGATCTGGTTAACAGAATTCTGACCTATCATCCCAAAGCGGACCGGAATTTTCTGGATCGTCTGGGGCGGTTTTTGGAGGGACTGACTGAAAAGCCGGAAGTGTCCGCCTGTCGGGGATCGGTTTCATGTCAGCCACTTGAGGTGGCGAAGGTTTTGGTGGATCTGCGGATGGATACCGCTTCCATTGCCGCAGGAATCCTGGTTTCCGGAGTGGAGACCGGGTTGTTGACTTTGGATCAGGCACGGGCCGATTTTGGCGAGGATGTGGTGTTTCTCGTCGAAGGGTTGACCAGGATTTCTCATGTTTCGGCGCGTGCGAAAACCGAAGTCAATGCCGAGGATCTGCGCAGAATGATCCTGGCGATGGCCAAGGACATCCGGGTCATCCTGGTGCGTTTGGCCATCTGTCTGCGGCGGATGCATCATGCGGTGATCGACAAAACCCGGGTCGAACCGCGGATGACCGCGGAAATTCTTGATATCTATGCCCCCATTGCCCACCGTCTGGGCATCTACTGGATCAAAAATGAATTGGAGGATCTGGCGTTTCAACTCAAGGATCCCGAATCGTTTCACTCTTTGAAGGAGCGTGTCGCCAAGCGCCGCAAAGGGGGTGAAAACGTTGTCCGCAAGGTGATTTCATTTTTGCGTAAAATGTTGAAAAAACATGGGATCAAAGGGCAGGTCTTCGGGCGGGAAAAGCATCTGTATTCGATTCACAATAAATTATTGGGCAAAGGGGTGACGTTGGAAGAGTTGTATGATGTCATCGCCTATCGCATTTTGGTCAATAATCAATCCGATTGTTATCGTGTTTTGGGGATGGTCCATAGTGAAATGCGTCCCATCCCTGGACGGTTCAAGGATTATATCGCGCTTCCCAAGAGCAATGGGTATCAATCGTTGCATACCGTGGTGTTTGGTCCCTATGGCAATCGCATTGAAATCCAAATTCGAACCCGGACCATGCATGAAGTGGCGGAAAGTGGCGTTGCGGCCCATTGGAGTTACAAGGAAGGGGGATTGAGTACCCGGGAAGATTCCCAGGCCACCGGTTATGCCTGGTTGAAACGGCTGTTGGAAGTCCATCAGAACGCCGATGATTCGGGACAATTTTTAGACAACGTCAAAGTTGATCTGTTTCCGGAAGAGATTTATCTGTTTACGCCCGAGGGCGACATCATCACCCTGCCCCGGGGGGCAACGCCGGTCGATTTCGCCTATGCGGTCCATTCGGAAGTCGGGGATCATTGCCAGGGTGCCAAGGTCAATGGGCGTTTGGTTCCACTGAAGACACCCTTGGCCACGGGTGATTCGGTGGTGATTTTGACCGGAAAAAACCATGCCCCCAATCCGGCATGGTTGCGGTTTGTGGTGACGGGACGGGCCAAATATCGGATCAATCGGTGGATCAAACAGCAAAATCGTGAACAGGCCATGATGTTGGGCCGGGAAATCCTGTTGCGGGAGGCCCGCAAGGGGGGGGTGGCGCAGCAGGCGATCAACGAAAAAAAAATTCGGCAATGGGCGTTGGACTTTGGCTTGAAGAATGGTGATGAGTTTTTGTTGAAGCTGGGAATGTCAATGATTACGCCATCGGTTTTGGCGCGACGTTTGTTTCCCCAGAGTGATCCGGTCCGTGATGATCGGTTGTTGAAATCGAGCAAAGGGGGCGGGGGAAAGGTTCGTGGTGGTGAGGGACGGGGACCTTCATTGCAATTGGCGGGGTTGTTGCCGCGGATGGCGGTGATGGTGGCGCGTTGTTGCAGCCCGGTTCCGGGGGATTCCATCGTCGGGATTGTGCATACGGGCAAGGGAATTTCCATTCATGCGACGGGCTGTCCCAATCTGGAAGTGCTTGCGGGTCAACCGGAGCGTTGGATCGAGGACATTGATTGGCCGGAGATCGCCGAAAAATTGCATGTTTCCCGTCTTCGCATCATGGCGCGCAATCGCAGGGATGTATTGAGTCTGGTGTCTCATGTGGTATTGGGGGCGAAAAGTACGGTGGTCAAAATGAAAATGCAGGATCGGGATCGGGATCCGTTCATTTTGATTTGCGATGTCGAAGTAACGGGGTTGGACCATTTACGTGTTTTAATGCAAGCCATTTCCGCTTTGGAGGTGGTTTTGAGTGTAGAGCGGATCAAAGGATAAACCAGGATCGAGGAGGGAAGCGCTCATGATACCTGTGCAGACGGGTGAGGCACCGGCAGCGGTGGGACCGTATTCTCAGGCGGTACGGATTGGCGATTGGTTGTATCTTTCGGGTCAGATCGCCCTGATTCCCGCCACGGGTGCCCTTGTGGCGGGGGGCGTGGAGGCTCAGGTGCATCAGGTGATGAAACATATCGGCGCAATTCTACGGGCTGCTGGAGCCGATTATGGCCATTTGGTCAAGACGACTCTTTATCTGGTTGATTTGAATCATTTTGCACAGGTGAATGAAATTTATGCCCAATATGTTCGGCCGCCGTTTCCGGCACGGTCAACCTTGGGAGTTGGCGCATTGCCCAAAGGGGGATTGGTTGCTGTCGATGGGGTGGCTTGGCTGGGGCAATGAATGTTTGTGGGTTCCATGGGGGCGTGGGGTTTTGGTTCGGGAGGTGGGGCGATGAAAAAGATGATGTTGGGCGTGGTGATCGGGGTGTGTTTGTTGTGGTGGGAATCAGCGTGGGCATCGCTTTATTGTGCGGTTGAGTTTAGTGGGCGCCGTTGTCAGTTTGTCGATTTGGAATCATGTCGCAAGGCGGTGGAAGGGACGCAGGGGAGTTGTGTTTTAAACAAGGAATCATTGATGGCACCCCGGGGGGGTGGACCTTTTTGTTTGACGGAACAATGGAAGACCGAGTGTATTTATCAGGATCGGGCCGCCTGTGAAAAAGTTGCGGCACCACAAAAGGCGATTTGTATCACCAATCCCAATATGGACAGGGGGGTGGTTCCGGAAGCGCTGTCGGAGGAATGGAAGGAGAAGGATGCAAAAAAGGGACGCAACTATTTGCCAAGTCCCGATTATTTTCCAACCCCCGGCCATCGTTGAGGCGCATTGACATTTAAAAAATTATTAAAAGGAAAAAGGGGTCTTAAGGGATTGCCCCCAGGGTGTTGATTTTGTTTTTGAATTTAAACAAAAAGGTTTCCAAGCCCCTGCTTTTGACTTTGTTTTTAAAGTCAAACTCCTGGGGGCAATCCCTTAAGACCCCTTTTTTTTCTCAATAATTTCAATGCAAAGGGGGTGCTGAATAGTTACAAAAAAATCAACATACCAGAAGGTTACAAAGGATTGTGGGTGTCATGAAAGAAATGTCGGAGGTCGAAAGCATGTGCCAGATGATTGCCCAGGGCGCGCACGCCAAGGGTCTCGGTGGCATGGTGTCCGGCAGCAATGCAGTGAATTTTTTCTTCGCGGGCAAAATAATACAACGGTTCGTTGGCTTCTCCCGTCAAAAATAAATCAGCCCCCTTGGCTTTGGCCTCATGGATCAGTTCGGGTGCACCCCCGCTGCATACCGCAATCCGGCGTATTTTTTTCGGTCCAAAAGGAAGGATGATCGGGGCATCGATCCGAAGACGTTTTTTAACCGTTTTGACCAGCCGATCCACAGTGACCGCCTTGTCCAATGAACCCATGAACGAAATGGTCTGATGGCGGTATTGGCCGAAAGGCTCCATCTTTTCAATGCCCAGAAGGCGAAGAAGTCTTGCATTGTTGCCCAGTTGTGGATGGGCATCCAACGGCAGATGAAACGCCATGAGGGTCAGATGGTGCTTCATGAGGAGTTGCAGCCTCTGATGCATCTGACCCTGAATGACCCGGGAATCCTTGTCCCAAAAAAGGCCATGATGGACCAGGATCAGATCCGCCTTACGTGCCAAGGCGGCCTGGAATAATTCAAGACAGGCAGAAACCCCCGTGATCACCCGTTTGATGGTGCGCCGTCCCCGTACCTGTACCCCGTTGGGACAATAGTCGGAAAATTGTTCGACGCACAGAATTTGCGCCAGATGGTGTTCCACTCGTTCCAGTTTCGCCATGGGATGAACATTATTAGTGTTTAATGAAAAAAAATCGATTGACCCTGAGGTACGTTCCGCCGAATAATGGTAAAGGAGGTCTGTGAAAAGACAGCCTTTCAAGTCGATTCATCAGGCTTGACATGATTCAACGGAGGAAATTATGGTCATCTCGTCGCAAGTGGGCTGGGTGACGCTCGCTCCTGAATATCTGGCCCCTTCAACAAGGATGGTGGAGGGGAGTCAACTGTCTGGACGGTTTACGGAGCATTCAGCGTCATTCAAACGTCGTGGTATCACACCCGCAGGTTCTGACTTTCAATCGGTGTTCAAACGGGTGCTTGATGAAAATTCAAAAAAACGGTAACCACCGTCAATAAGAATCTTCACCCAGGGTCGTATCAACCATTCCACGGTCAACCGCAACACCACTCCAAACTGGCAGGGTCCAGGAATTGTTCACCATGGATGGAGCTTCGTACAAGGCGATGAACCGGTCGAGTGCAAGCCATTTCAAATCCATGGGATTGACGATCTGACTGGGGGGCGGTTGTCGGAGTTCCTGTTGCAATATGAACAGGTCGGCAAAGTTTTTCATGATCACCCTGGCAGTGTTCGAATGTTTTTGTTGGTATTCAGTCACCGTTCCTCGAAGCGTTATCGGATCTTTGGTCCGACACCTTGTGGAACGGTTGACTGAAAAAGCACAAAACATGCCAGGGACGCTGCATTCAAATTCAAATGGGCGTCAATGTAACCGATGCAGTTCCGCGCTGTCGCGCATCACTGTCTTTTCCCCCCATTTTTCCTCGATTTCCTGGGCTGATTCCAGTAATTCTTCTCTGCTGACTCCCAAATATCGCGACATTTCTTCCAGGTCCCAAAACGGTTCCTGATGTTCGGAATAACCCAAAGGTTGAGGATAGGGGCCAAACGTCTCTTCCACGGCCAAACGCATGGCATGACGAATGTGTGGATCAGGGCACATCGCCAAAAATTCCCAGGCATCATCAAAAGAGGGATGTTGTGGCCCCTTGCCGACGATGTTCAGGGCCGCCTCAATGGTGGGTGTCTGGTTTTGCAACATGGGGATCTCCCTGAATATTCCATATCTGAAAGGTAATAACGAATTCAACGTAACATTATTTTTTAAAGCAAGTTCCAGGCCACTATTTAATATATTGTAGACAAACAATAAATTGATTATCCTAAAGCCAGAGTAGGAAAAAAACGCCAGCCACAGGGAAAAATATGCCGGTCTGGTATGAAAATGGCGAGTCCCTGAAGCATCGGTCGTGATCCACCATTTCGGGAGGCGTGACACAGGTGTCGGGATATTTGAAACGAATGCTTTCCCGTTTTTCCCTGGGAACGAGAAGCGCCAATAAACCGGTTGCAATCATGGGTCCCGAAACCCCGGCGTGTATTCCCGCAGGTTATCGGGTCTACGCCATTGGCGACATTCATGGACGGGCCGACCTGTTGCAAAAATTGATTGCAACCATCACCGCCGATGGCCGGACCGCTGCTGCGGGGCTGCGCAAGGTGGTGATTTTCCTCGGTGATTATATTGACCGGGGTGATCAGAGCCGGGAAGTCGTCGATCTTCTGATTCACCAACCATTACCCGGTTTTGATACCTTGTTTCTCAAAGGTAACCATGAAGCGGAAATGATGTCTTTTCTGGCGCAGCCCGATCCCATGCACGGTTGGTTGCAACATGGCGGACAGTCAACGGTATTCAGTTATCGGGTACGGGTTGCCAACCGTATTTCGGCCAAGGAAAAAATGATTGATTTGCGGGATGGATTGTTACAGACCATTCCTGTCGAGCATCAACGGTTTTTTGCCGATTTGCGTTATAGTTTCGAACTGGGGGATTATTATTTCGTTCATGCCGGGGTCCGTCCCGGAGTCCCTCTGGATCAACAGGATCCCATGGACCTGTTGTGGATTCGGGACCCCTTTTTAAGTTCTCCCCTGTATCACGGTCGGTTGATTGTCCACGGGCATACCGTGACCGAACGACCCATCACACTTCCCAACCGCATCGGGATCGACACGGGTGCCTACTATTCGACCCAATTGACGTGCCTGGTCCTGGAAGGTGAAACCATGCGCTTTTTGTCCACATGAACAAAAAATCAATTCTCCTCCTCCTTGTCATGATGGTTGTCCTGACCGGATGTGCGCTGCAACCGGTCGTGGATCGGTTGACCCGGTCTGAAGTGGAACCCCCCCCCAAGGAAGGGATCACCGATGGTACCCTGGCGGTATTGCCATTGCGTGGGCAACAGGAACAGGCATTGACGTTACACCGTCATGTCGTACGCTTTTTTCGCCGGTTCGTCCCCATGGATCATGAATCATTGTGGATGGGGCAATCGGTTTTGGGCGAGGATCAATTGTTTGGTGAAACGACGGCGCGGCAAATGCGCAGCCTGGGGGTACAGTGGTTGTTGACGGGACGTTATCAACAACCGCCCAGGGGGTTTTTCACCTTGGAAGTGATCAATGTGGGTGATCGATACCCGTTTTGGATGTTTGGTATTCCCTGGACCGGAACGGAACAGGGAACCGATGTGGCGGAGCGGGCATTGCAGCGGTTTGTGGAAAAGATGGGGTTGCAGGGTCGGCGAGTCGTGTTCCCGGTGTTGGGTCCTGATGGCTTTCAACTTCCGGCATTGACCAAGGTCGCACATGTTGAAGCTGAAGTGCCGTTTGAGGCGTTATGGATCGTGGAACCCGCCCAGGTCGTACATGTTGTGCCCGAGTCGCCGGTGGAGGCGGTATGGATTGTGGAATCGGTGGTGACCCCCATCGAAACACCGGTGGAATCCGTCTGGGAATTGGAACCGATGCCACATCCGGAGGGGCCGGTCGTTTCTTCAACGGCGCAGTTCCCTGAGCCGCAACCCGGGGTGCGCCAGGATGCATTGGTCGAATCGACGGTTGCTGCCAGGGAATTGATCCAGGATCCCGTGGCGGTGCAGGGAGTGGATGGACTGAAAGAACGTTATGTGTTGCAGGCGGGTGTTTTTCTTGAAGTGGAACATGCCCTGGCACTGATCCAGCAATTGCGGCAACGGGGTTATGAGCCTGAAATGACGGAACTCCGGGGTACTCAGGACCGTCCGACGATGTGGCGGGTCTGGGTCGGTTTGTATGACGGTTATCTGGAAGCGCGGGAACATGCCCGGGAATTTTTGATCAAGGAATCCTTGCCCATCCATGTCGCGTTGCAGACGGGTTCAGTGACCATGTTTCGTTATGCGGTGCAGGTGGCAAGTTTCATGGCCCGGACCCGGGCGCGTCTTTTGGCGGAGGTGTTGCGCCAAAAAGGGTACGGGGCCACGGTGCAGGAATCCCGGGATGCCACTGATCGGGTTTGGTATTCGGTCTGGATTGGCCGCTACTGGAATCTGAGCCAGGCCCGGAGTTGGGCCAAAACCTTCCGGGATAAGGAAGGGATGGCGGTGTATGTGACCCCGATTGATGCTTATTCTTCGATCCGTATGTTGGACGAAGCGGTGATGGCCATCCCGGAACCTGCTCCGGTCGCGGTCCCTCAAACGGGAAAAACCCCTCATGAAGCCGTTGCCGAACCTGAGAAAAAAGATCGGCATTCGTTTCGGTATGCGGTTCAGGTTGGGAGTTTTACCGAAGAACAACGGGCGCGTGATCTGGCGGAACAATTGCGTGCCAAGGGGTATCAGTCACGGATTTTTTCCCAGACCGATGGCCAGGGGCGCTTGTGGCGCATGGTGTGGATCGGGCGTTTTCACGGATTTTCCAAAGCCCGCCGCCTGCGTGACAACTATCGTTCCCGTGAAGGGCGGCAGGCTTTTATCACGTCGGTCACGGGGTTATAGCGGTGGTGGATGATGAAGCACAAACCCGGGTTGAGGTGGATCCATGAATATTCTATTGATGACATGCCGGGCCAACTCGGAAGCGGAAGACCGTGAACTTCCCGGCCAAATGCCGCTTGGTTTGGGATACATCGCCGCCTGTGTGGAACGGCATACCCCCCATTCGGTCACCATCCTTGATATCCCTCATGTGGATGCCTCCCTGGAATTGATCGCCGAAAGAATCGAAAAACAACAGGTACGCATTGTCGGGTTTACCACCTACGTATCCAGTTATTTGTTTCTTGCCCACACGACCCGGGAACTCAAAAAACGATTTCCCCACCTTTTGATCGTGGCGGGTGGACCCCTGGCCTCGACCCTGCCGGAAATTCTGTTGGAATGGGGCAGCGTGGATGTCGTGGTCCAAGGACCAGGTGAACTCGCCTTTTTACAGATTGTCCAGAATCTGGAACACAATATTCCCAATCCCTCCCTCGTCACCGGTTCCCTGCCGGTCACCATCGATGACCTTCCCGCTCCGAACTGGCAGTCTTTGGGCTGGTCAACTTATCGCTATCTGCCCCCCTGGCATGGTTTCCCAATCGTGACCAGTCGTGGTTGTCCCTACAAGTGCAACTATTGTACTAAGGTGACAGGTAATATCTATCATCGCAGAAGCGTGCCGCAAATCATCGAAGAAATCAAACGAGCAGTGGTTGCCTTTGATTTGAAAAGTTTCATGGTTCAGGATGAACTGCTTTTTGCTTCGGTCAAACATTTGAAAAAATTTTGTGATGCCTTGATCCAAAGTGGTCTTGAAGTGACCTGGTCCGCCGCCAGCAGAATCGATCTGCTCGATACGGCGAGCATTGAACTGCTTAAAAAATCGGGGTGTCGTGCCATCGGGGTTGGCATTGAATCGGGCAGCCAACAAATGCTTGACCGGATGAACAAAAATCTTTCATTGGAAAAATCGGCAAAAAATTTACGGCATTTGCGTCAACTTGATATAAAAATCATGCCCTATGTCATTGTCGGTTACCCCGGTGAAACCCTGGAAACCCTCCAGGAAACGGAAGCATTCTTGATCGATAATAACATCTACAGTGCCATGACCTATGCGTTTCCCTTTCCCGGAACGGTATTGTGGAACATCGCCATCGAACGAAACATGATTTCTTCGCCGGTGGAATATCTGTCCCGGCAACGGTTTTCCGTTTCCTCCATGCATTATAATTTTACCAACCTTGCCGATGCCCAATTTCTCGATGCCGTCGAGGGAATGAAAAAAAGGGTGTTGAGAAACTATATCCATTCAATGATCACAAAGGAACTCGACTGGTTGCACACCGAATGGCAGTCTTTCGGTATTCACATTTTCGGTGCTGGATATCTGGGGAAAGGGTTACATGATCTTCTGCGTGAAGACCCTCGTCTCAAGCCACGGGTCAAATCCTTTCTGGACGAAGATCCACACCGTATTGGCGGCATGCATGGCGATGTTCCGGTGGTTGCCCTGAATCAAGCCATGATTTCCGATCAGGATGTCTATTTCATTGCCAACAATTATTATGCCGACCTCATGCGATCCAAATTGCATGACAAAAACCCTCATGCCCATGTCGTCAGCCTTGGGTAAGCGTTCCAAGTAAAAAAAAGTTAAAAATAATTTTCAATGAATGCAATGCATTGGCAATGATTCAATGCTTATTGCGTCCTTTTGTAAAAAATATTTTACAAAATCTCCCCAAAACAGCGAAATTTCAAGATGACATTGAGCTAACATTTTGAAAAAAAACAATAAAATTTCAAGGTCCATTTGTTGCACATCTTGATGACAGGTCCTATTGGCCGGTTTCCCTGGCAATGGTGTTGGCAACAAGGGTCCGAAACTAAAGAAATTTGGAAAAGCGCCATGAAAAAGACACATGATTCCAAAACGAAATGCCCATCTCCCCCGGGTGCAACATTGATGGCGGATTCCATGATGATGGTTTTGGAACCGCGGGTGTTGTTCGATGGAGCATTGGTCGCCACTGCGAGGGATTTGTTGGATGAGCGACAGATCGCCGATGGCAATGAAACCAATGCAGATATGGAACGGGAAGGGATTGAGGAGCATTGGCAACCCGCCCTGGAACAGCTTGCCACGGCAGGTGGTTCGGTGATGTTCATCGATACCGGCGTCGTGGGATGGCAATCATTGCTTGATGCCGCCGATCAAGGGATGGAAGTGGTGTTGCTCGACCCGGAACACGACGGCATGGCCCGGATCACCGCATTTTTGGCGCAACGAAGCCAACTGGAGGCCATCCATATTGTTTCTCATGGCCGTGCGGGTGAAATTTTGTTGGGCAGCGCACGGTTGACCCTGGAGTCGCTGGAACGGGCGTCGGGTGTCCTTTCGCAATGGGGATCGGCGCTGTCGGAGAACGGTGATTTTCTGATTTATGGGTGCGACGTGGGTGCGGGTGAACGGGGTGAAGCCTTTATTACGGCGATCGCAGCCTCGACCGGTGCCGATGTGGCGGCATCGATCGATGCCACGGGATCTACCCATCTGGGGGGTGATTGGGAACTGGAACTGGAACGGGGGGTGATTGATCGTGGAACTCCGTTCAATCCCGGCCTCCTGACCTCGTTCCATGGCCTGTTGGAAGCCCCCATCGCCGTTCCCGGGGTCTATGATCATGGCATCACCCTGGATGGCGTCAATGATCGGGTCGATCTGGATGATCGCACCGAAGGAAAGTTTCCCCTGAATCGTACCCAGGGGACCATATCCCTGTGGTTCAAGATTGATGAAAATTATGCGACCACTCTTGGGAAAACCGGGTTTGTTTTTGCCAATGTCCTTAATGGCGCCGGTGATTTGATTCATCTGCATGTGGAATCGACGGGATCACAGAATTGGAATCTGTTCGGCGGGTTGGATGGCTATAACAATGTTTCGATCGCGACGGCCCGGGCGGGACAATGGCATCATGCGGCGTTGACCTGGAGGACCGATGGCACGGGGGATATTTTCCTTGATGGCCAACGGGTGAAAAACTATGCCGCAGGGGTCAGCTTCAGTTCCACCAACGCCATCAACAGCACCGTGGCCATCGGCACCTATGCCGATACGGGGTCGTTCACCTTTCCCGGATCGGTGGCGGAATTGCGGATCTGGAATTCGGGGTTGAGTACGACGGCAGCGACTGCCCTGTCCTGGGTCCGTGCCGACATGACCACCACCTCATTGACCGGGGGCGAGGCGGGATTGACCGGGTATTACCCGTTGAATGATGGTGTGACCAATCCAGCCGATACCACTGCCAACGATACCAAGAGTGGCATCAATGCGCCGCTGTTGCCTGCCGGGCAGCCGCAATGGATCACCCGACCGGCGGAAGGGGGTGCGGGGGTGACGGTTTCCCTCGGGGGTTCGGATGCCGATGGCAATGCCATCACCAAGGCGACCTTGACCTCCATCCCCAATGCCACCACCCAGGGTTCGTTGTATCTTCCGAGCGATCTGGGGACGCCGCTTGCGGTCAATACCCAGATTTTGACCGCCAGTGATGCCTTGCGCCGGGTCGTGTTCGTTCCGGTGGCCAATTTTGATGGCACGGCGACCTGGAATTTTACCGTCAATGACGGCACCGCCGATTCCAGTGCCGCGACGGTCACCATCACCATGGCCCCCGCCCAGGATGCCCCGACGTTGACGGCAGCGGCACCGACCTTGACCACAATCACCGAAAACGATACCACCAACGCCGGCCAAACCGTCGCCTCGTTTGCCGGCAGCGCCATCACCGATGTCGATACCTCACCGACCCCCAGCGAGGGGATTGCCATTACGGCCGTCAGTGGCACGTATGGTTCCTGGCAGTATGATACGGGTGGCGGTTGGCAATCGGTGGGGGCGGTTTCAGGGACTTCGGCGCTGCTGCTGCGGGATACCGACAAGGTTCGTTTCGTCCCCGACGGATTGCATGGCGAGAGCGCCGGATTGACCTATCGCGCCTGGGATCAAACCAGCGGTGCGACAGGGACCAAGGTGGATGTATCCAGCAATGGGGGGGCGACCGCCTTCAGTACCGGGACCGATACGGCGGCACTCACGGTGACCGAGGTGATCGATGCGCCGCAGATCAACGTTGCCACCGGGGACCAGGTGGTGTTCGACGGCAACAACGATTATATCCGCAGTCCGACCTTTGTCTTTCCGACCAGCGCCTTCACCATCGAAATGTGGTGGCGGCCCGATACGAATCTCACCAGCGCCAGCGCCCGGCAGGATCTCCTTTATTGTGATTCGGGAACCGGCCGGCCCCATATCAGTTTCAACAAAAATGGCGGTGGCGAGATCGGAGTCTTTACCAAAATTGGCGGGCCCAGTTATGACACCGCCGTCTCCACGACCACTTCCTGGACCGCAGGACAATGGTATCACCTGGCATTCACCTTTGATGGCACCAATACCTCGGTCTACGTCAACGGGCAGTTGGAACGCCAGGTGAGTCAACCGGGGGTCCATGATGCGCAAACGGGGTTTTATCTGGGGGCGCGTTCCAATCTTGCCAATGATTTGCGAGGAAGTCTGGCCGATGTGCGCGTCTGGAGTACGGTCCGTTCACAGACCAATATTCAAGACTTCATGAGCCGGGCACTGGTGGGCAATGAGGCGGGTTTGTCGGGTTATTGGCCTTTGGACGAAGGAAGCGGAACAACCGTCACCGATGACGCTGGTTCCGCCGATGGCACGATCACTGCCGCCACCTGGAGTTCGACCGATGCGGTCCGGGGGATGGAAGAGGAGGATATTGCCATTCCCGGGTTGTCGATCACCGATGTCGATGCCACGGGCAATGAAACGGTGACGTTGACGGTGACCAGTGGTGTCCTGACGGTGAATACCGCCGTTGCGGGGGGGGTTGGCGCCGGAGGGGTGACGGGCAATGGCACGGCAACCGTGACCCTGGTTGGAACCCTGGCGCAATTGAATGCCACGCTGGCGGGAACCAATGCCCTGACCTACCGGGGCAACACCAATTTTTATGGTTCCGATACGTTGAACATCGGCGTCACCGACAGCACCGGTGGCACCGCCAGTGGTAGCGTCGCCATTACCGTCTACAACGTCATCGATCCCCTGGCAGTGACGGCGGGGGGGGCATTGACCTTTACTGAAGGTGATGCCGCCACCAGTGCCGATGGGGCGTTGACGTTGGCCAACGACGAAGGGGGCAACCTGACAGGGGGACAGGTGGCGATCACGGCGGGTTATGTCTCGGGACAGGATTTATTGAGTTTTGTCAATACGGCCGCCATTACCGGCTCCTGGAATGCAGGGACCGGCATTTTGACCTTGAGTGGTTCCGCCACCGTCGCCGATTATCAGACCGCCCTGCGAAGCATCACTTATTCCAACAGCGCAGGTGACAATCCCACCGCCGGGGTGCGGACCTTGTCCTGGACGGCGACCAATGCCTTCGGAACCAGTCCCGCCAGTCAATCCACCATCACGGTGCAGGCGGTCAATGACCGTCCGGTGATGACCGCCTCGGCGGTTCTCAATGATCAGGAGAATGACGCCGCTGCCATTGTCGATGCCACCCTGACGGTCACTGATGCCGACAACACGACCTTGCAAGGGGCTACGGTTGCCATCACCGGCAATTTTGTCACGGGCGAGGATCGCCTGGTGTTTGTCAATCAGTCAGGGATCTCCGGCCTTTGGGATGGGGTGACGGGCATCCTGACTTTGTCGGGTCCCGCGACCCTCGCCAATTATCAGACGGCACTGCGTTCGGTCCGTTATATCAACGATGATGGCGATACCCCCCAGGTCTCCACCCGCACGGTGCAATACAGTGTGACCGATGGCACGCTGACGAGTGTTGCGGTTCAAGCCTCGATCAACGTGACGGCGGTCAATGATGCCCCGGTGATCACCGTGCCCGCCGCCGGGACGGTGAATGAAGATCAAAGCCTCACCTTGACCGGTATTTCGGTGGCCGATGTCGATGTCGGAGCGGGGACGATGCAATTGGCGTTGTCGGTGAATCAGGGAATCCTCTCCCTGGCGACCACCACCGGTTTGAGTTTCACCGCGGGGGCCAATGGCAGTGCCACCATGACGGTGACCGGGACGGTATCGGCCATCAACAATGCCTTGAATGGCATGGTCTATCAACCCAATGGTCATTATTTCGGAGCGGATGGTCTGATTCTGGTGGCCAATGATCTGGGTGGCTCCGGTACCGGCGGAGCCAAAACCGCTTCGGTCACCTATGGGATCACGGTCACCGCGGTTCAGGATGTCCCGGTTGCGGGGATCGATGCGACGACCGCGTTTGAGGATGTGCCTGAAATATTGACCATCGCCACCGAATTGTTGGCCAATGACACCGATGCCGATGGCGATGTGCTGACCCTGGTCTCCTTGACCAATCCAACCCATGGCACCCTGGTGGATAACGGTAATGGTACCCTGACCTATCTTTCGAGCAACAACTATCATGGGACCGATTCGTTTACCTATACCGTGAATGATGGCCATGGCAATACCAGTCAGGCAACCGTCACCATCGTCGTCAACGCCGTACCCGACAGCCTTCAGGCAATCGCTGATACGGCGACCACCAACGAAGAAGTCGCAGTCACGATTTCAGTCTTGGACAATGACCGGGACCCCGATTTCCTTCCCGATGGATTGAACCCGGCGCTCGCTGTCATCGGTTTCACCGATCCCGCCCATGGCCAGGTGATCCATTTGGGCAATGGGGTGTTCACCTATACCCCGGACATCGATTATGCCGGGGCCGATTCCTTCACCTACACCCTCAATGCGGGAGATGCCCGCATGGACATTGGGACGGTGACGCTGACCGTCAACAATCTCAATGATGCGCCCGTGGTTGCGGTCAATACGGGGGCTGCGGTGGTCGAAGGGGCGTCGGTGACGCTCTCCCCGGTTTTTTTACGTTTGACCGATGCGGAACAGGCGGCAACCCAGATCACCCTCACCCTGGTCACCGCACCGGTGCGTGGCAACCTGGAATTGAATGGTGTGAGCCTGACGGCGGGGCAGAGCTGGACCCAGGATGACATGGATCAAAACCGGTTGCTCTATCGCCATGACGGTTCGGAAACCATCGCCGACAGTTTCATTGTGACCGCCGCCGACGGGGTTGGGGGGTCACTTTTGGCAACGCTGTTCTCCTTGACGGTGATTCCTTCCAATGACGATCCGGTTTTGGTGCAGGGGGGGGTCACGGTCGATGAAGGGGGGGACGTGACCTTGAGCAGTGCCCACCTGGCGGCAACCGATGCCGAGGAGGGGGCAACCGCACTGGTGTATACCTTGGATGCCTTGCCGGTTTCAGGAACGCTTCTGTTCAACGGGGTCGCGTTGGGGTTGGGGGGACAGGTGACACAGGCGGACATCGATGCCGGCGGTCTGGTCTATCGTCATGGGGGGAGCGAAACCACGACCGACGGTTTCAGCATCCATATCGATGATTCTCAGGGGGGATCGGTGGCGACGACGGTCCAGGGGATCACCATCAATCCGGTCAACGATGCCCCGGTCTGGACGTTGCCCGGTGCCCGGACGCCCAATGAAGACCAGGATTTTGACGTGACCGGAATCAGCCTGGCCGATGCCGATCTCGGGGCGGCGTCCATTCAGGTCACGGCGACGGTTGCCCATGGGATCCTGACCTTGACCACGACGACGGGATTGACGTTTGTTTCCGGCGGCAATGGCACGACGACCTGGACCATTTCGGGGACTTTGGCCAATGTGACGACCGCCCTGGCCCATGTCATCTATCATGGACAGGCGAACTACAATGGTTCTGATTCATTGATCCTCTCCGCCAATGATGGTGGCGGTTCCGGCAGCGGTGGCGCCAAGGTGACGGCGGGCAGTGTCACCTTGACGGTGCAACCGGTCAATGACCTCCCGAGTATGGGGAACGATCCCTTTGTCACGGCGGAAGATACCCCCCTGACCATGGAGATTGCCACCGGGTTGATGCTCAACGATGTCGATCCCGATGGCGGTGTGCTGACCTTTTCCAGTTTCACCCAACCCACCCGGGGTACCGTGGTTCAGGTCGGGGCCACCCTGGTCTATACCCCCACCGCCCAATACAACGGTGTCGATTCGTTCACCTATTCGGTGGTCAATGCCCGTGGTGAAACCGCGACTGCGACGGTCAACCTCATCGTTGCACCCTTGGCCGATACCTTGAATCCCGGGGATGATGCGGTGAGTCTCCTTGAAGATGGATCGCTGACCACCGGCAACCTGCTGGATAATGATCGTGATCCCGATTTTCTTCCCGATGGGATCAATCCCGCCCTCTCCATCATCGGTTTCAGCCCTGCCGCGTTCGGTACGTTGACCTATTTGGGCGGCGGTCAGTTCAATTATGTCCCCAATGCCGATTTTAATGGCATCGATGGTTTTTCCTATACGTTGAGTGCGGGTGATCTGAGAACCGGTACCGCGACGGTGACCATGACCGTCACGGCGGTCAATGACAACCCGCAATTGACAACCAATACCGGTTTAAGCCTGAACGAAGGGGGCCAGGTGGTCCTGACCAACCTGATGCTCAAAGCGCAGGATGCGGAACAATCGAGTACCCAGGTGCAATTCATTCTGGCGACGGCACCCTCCCACGGCACCTTGGCCCTGGATGGGGTGGCGTTGGCGATGGGAGCGATGTTCAGCCAGGATGCCATTGATAACCATCGCCTGACCTATACCCACGATGGAGGGGAAACCACCAGCGATCCTTTTGTGCTGACCGTCAGCGACGGTGTGGGGGGGTTTTTACTGAACCAGACGGTTGCCGTATCGGTGACAGCCGTCAACGATGCCCCACAATTGGCGATCAATACCGGTGTGAGTGTCGCTGAAGGTGCCAATGTGGTGCTGACGCCCGCCATGTTGACCGTGACCGATGCCGAATCGGCGACCAATGCCATCGTATATACCCTGACGACGATTCCAACCCATGGGTCGTTGCGCCGTGACGGGGTTGCCTTGAGCGTGGGGCAGACCTTGACCCAGGCCGAACTGGCGGCATCCCGGATCGATTATCTCCACAATGGCAGCGATACCTTGAGTGACAGTTTCAAGTTTACCGTCAGTGACGGCCAGGGGGGGAGCTTCGCTGAAACGCCATTTGTCATCACGGTGACCCCCGTCAATGATCCCCTCACGGTGACTGCCGGCGGGGCCAAAATGTTTGTTGAAGGGGATACGGCTTCCAGTGCCGATGGTGCGTTGACCCTGAACGATGCGGATGGGACCACCCTGACGGGCGCCCAGGTGACCATTGCGACGGGCTATCAGGCGGGAGAGGATCTGTTGGGGTTTGTCAATACCGCCGCCATCACCGGCGTCTGGAATGCCGGAACCGGAATCCTCTCTTTAAGTGGTGTCGCGACGCTTGCCGATTATCAAACCGCCTTGCGCAGCGTCACTTATGGCAATGCGGCAGGTGATGCCCCGACCGCCGGGGTCCGTACCCTGGAATGGCGCGTTACCGATCTTTTTGAAACCAGTCCCGTCAGTTCATCGACCGTGACCGTGCAGGCGGTCAATGATCGTCCGATCATGGTTGCCGGGGGGGCACTCGCCTACCAGGAAAATGATACCGCCGCCATCATCGATGCCTCCCTGACCGTCACCGATGCCGACAATACCCTGTTGCAGGGGGCGACCGTTGTCATTTCCAGCAATCATGTCGTCGGCGAAGACCGGTTGGTCTTCGTCAACCAGGGAGGGATTTCAGGCAGTTGGGATGGGGTGACCGGGACATTGACGTTGACGGGTTCCGATACGGTTGCCAATTATCAAACGGCACTTCGTTCCGTACGCTATGTCAACGATCAGGGAGATACGCCTCAGGCTTCCACCCGCCAGATTCAATTCAGTATCGACGATGGCCAGCTCACCAGTGTCGTGGTGACCGCCTCGGTGGCGGTGACCGCCCTCAATGATGCCCCGGTGGTGACCATTCCCGGTCCCAGGACGGTTGATGAGGATCTGACCTTGATCCTGGCGGGAATCTCCGTCGCCGATGCCGATCTGGGGGCGGGAACCATGCAGTTGGCCATGGCGGTGAATCATGGGGTGATTCTCCTCGGGACCACCACCGGATTGAATTTCATTTCCGGCGGTGATGGCAGTGCCACCATGACCTTTTCCGGGTCGCTCACCGCCCTGAACGATGCTTTGAACGGCATGACCTATCAACCCGATGCCAACGATTTCGGCAGCGACAGCCTGACCCTCGTGGCCAATGATCTGGGGGGGAGTGGCAGTGGTGGCATCAAGACGACCTCGGTTTCCCTTGGCATCACCATCAATCCGCTTCAGGATCTCCCGGTAACGGGGATCGATACCACCATGGCCCTGGAAGACATTCCCACACTCATCTCCGTGGCGACCGATCTTTTGGCCAATGATGTCGATGTCGATGGTGATTCCCTGACGTTGGTTTCTTTCACCCTCCCGTCCCATGGTTCCCTGGTGGACAACGGCAATGGAACGCTGACCTATCTCTCCAGTCAAAATTATCATGGCCTGGATACGTTCTCCTATACGGTGGACGATGGTCACGGCAATACCGATCTTGCGGTGGTGACCATCGTCGTCAATCCGGTCCCCGACAGTCTCATCGCAGTGAATGATTCTGCCGTAACGATGGAAGAGATGGCGGTCAATGTTTCGGTATTGGGCAATGATCGGGATCCCGATTTTCTCCCAGATGGCCTCAATCCTTTGCTTCAGGTGATCGGTTTCACCGACCCGTCTCATGGCCAGGTGATCCACCTGGGCAACGGTCAGTTCACCTACACCCCCGATACCGATTTTGACGGCAGTGATTCGTTCACCTATATCCTCAATACCGGAGATGCCCGTATTGACATTGGAACCGTTACCCTGACCGTCAATGGTCAAAACGATTCCCCTTCAATGGTGACCCCGGCGGGGGGCATGGTGCTTGAAGGGGGAACTGTGACGTTGACCCCGGCCCTGTTGGCGGTGACGGATCCGGAACAAACCTCGGCCCAGATCACCTTGACCCTGGTCAATACGCCCATTCATGGAACCCTGGAATTGAACGGGGTGGCGCTGGCTTCGGGTCAAACCTGGACCCGGGAAGATGTGGTGCAACACCGGTTGGTCTATCGTCACGACGGTTCCGAAACGCTGACCGATCAATTCAGTGTGACCGCCGCCGACGGGGTGGGCGGCACGATGTTGGAGACCACCTTCAACCTGACCGTTTCGCCATTCAACGATACCCCATCCTTGACCCTTGGGGTGTTGCAACTGGTCGAGGGGGGCCAGGTGACCCTTGGCACCAGCCATCTCGCCGCCACCGATACCGAAGGGGGGGCGGCGACCCTTGATCATGTCCTGGATGCCTTGCCAATCCATGGTCAATTGTTGCGGGATGGTGTGGTCTTAAGTTTGGGTGGACGGTTCACCCAGGCGGAGATCGATGCGGGTCGGGTGGTCTATCGCCATGATGGCAGCGATACCATTCACGACAGTTTCAATGTTCATGTCACCGATCCCCAGGGAGCCGTGACCGCTTCTTCCTCCTTGAATATCGATATCAGTCCCGATAATGACAGCCCCGTTTGGAGTTTGCCCGGGGGGCAGACGGTCGATGAAGACCAGGCGGTGACCATCACCGGCGTCCGGCTGGCCGATACCGACGTTGGGGTCGGTGTCATACAGGTCAGCCTGTCCGTCGCCCACGGCACCCTGACGTTGCCATCCACCACGTCCCTGGTTTCCGTTGCCGGTGGCAATGGGACCGGCTCATGGACGTTTTCCGGCACTCTGGCCCAGGTCAATGCGGCGCTGTCCCAGATCATGTACCGGGGTCGGGCCGATTTTCAAGGTTTGGATCAACTGGTCCTGGTGGCCAACGATGGGGGTGCCAGCGGACTGGGAGGCGCCAAGGTTGCGGTTGGAGAAGTGTTGATCGTCATCAACCCGGTGGCCGACAGCCCGAATGCGGGGATGGATGCTTTTTCCACCGCTGAAGATACCGCCATCACCCTGGCACTGGCCACCGATCTCCTGGCCAATGACAACGATCCCGATGGCCTTTCCTTTTCCTTCACCAACTTCACCCAACCCGCCCATGGCAGCCTGGTCCGGACGGGGTCTTCCCTGGTGTATACGCCGGAAGCCCAATTCAATGGGATCGATCAGTTCACCTATTCCATTGTCAACGTTCAAGGGGGGACGGCCACCGCCCTGGTTCGCATCGTGGTCGCCCCCTTGATGGATACCTTGAGTCCCGGGGATGATCATGTCCGCCTGCTGGAGGATGGATCCATCACCACGGTCAATCTGTTGGCCAATGATCGCGATCCCGATGATTTGCCCGATGGCCGTAACCCCGCCTTGAACATCATCGGTTTCACGCCGACCGCGTTCGGTTCCCTCGTCTATCGCGGGGATGGTCGGTTCACCTATACCCCGATGGCCGATTACCACGGTCTGGACCATTTTTCCTATGCCCTGAGTACCGGGGATCGCAGGTTGGATCATGTATGGGTGGTGATCGAGGTCACCCCGGACAATGATGCCCCCGTCATGGTCAGCAATACCGGGATGAGCCTTGAAGAGGGGGGCCGGGTGGTTTTGACCCGGCACATGTTCGAGGCCAGGGATGTGGAACAATCCGCAGCCCAAGTCAGCTTTGTGTTGGCAACCGCGCCGAGCCATGGTGTGATCACCGTGAATGGATTGGCCGTGACTTCCGGGGGGATGTTCACCCAGGAGGATATCAACCATCATCGTGTCATTTATACCCACGATGGGGGTGAGTCGATCAATGATCCCTTTGTGGTGACCGTCACCGATGGGGCAGGTGGTTTTCTTTTGAATCAATCGGTGGCGGTAACGGTCACCGCGGTCAATGATGCCCCGCGTCTCCTGGCCAATACCGGATTGACCGTCGCCGAGGGTGGGAGCGGGTTACTTTCGCCGACTGCCTTGTCTGTCGTCGATGCCGAATCGGGACCGGATGCCATCCTTTATCGCCTCGCATCCATCCCGGTTCATGGCGGGTTGTATCGCAGTGGAATCGTTCTGGGGGTGGGGCAGACCTTTACCCAGGCCGATTTGATCGCGGGCCGGATCGATTATCGCCATGATGGCAGTGAAACCTTGGCGGATGAATTCCGCTTCGAGGTGCAGGATGGTCAGGGGAGCGGTTTGCTTGAACGGGCATGTGCCATCACCATCACCCCGGTCAATGAACCTCCGGTCCTGACCGTCCCGGAACCCTTTTCGGTGCTGGAAGATGTGGATACCCCGTTGCCCGGGTTTGTGGTCGGCGATCCCGAAATCGGTTCGGGATCGATCCTGGTTCGCCTGGCAGTGGAACATGGAACCATCAGTGTCTCTGAATTGCCGGGATTGCAGTTTCAAAATGGCCGCAATCATACCGCATCCATGACCCTGGTGGGCAACGTCAACCTGATCAACCAAACCCTGGCCACGTTGCGTTATCAGGGGACGCATGATTATTCGGGTATCGATACCCTGCACCTCCTGGTCAGTGATCAGGGGCATGGCGGTACCGTCCCCGAGGCGACCACCGGGGCGGATGTTTTGATCCAGGTGACCGCGGTGGCCGATACCCCCCTGCCGGGAATGGATGTCATCCTTCCGCCGACCGACCATCCCATCGCCATCAATGAACCGGTCCTCATTAATCTCGGTCCCTCCTTGTTGCACAACGATCATGATGGGGATGGTCCCAATTCGGGTTTAACCCTGGTCGGATTCACCCAACCCCGGTTCGGCACCTTGGAGGATCGGGGCAACGGTCAATTCGTCTACATCCCCAACGCCAACTTTGCAGGATTTGATCAGTTCTCCTATACGGTGACCGATGCGACCGGTAACTATGCCTTCACGACCGTTGTCATCATCAATCCCATTGAGGAGGGTTTGGAAGCGGGGGCGGATGCCCTGATCCTCCTTGAAGACGAACCGACCCAGACGGGTAATCTTTTGCTCAATGATCGCGATCTCGAATGGCGTGGCGATGGGGCGAATCCAGCCTTGACCATCATTGCCTTTACTCAAGGGGCACATGGCACCGTCGCCTATGTGGGCAATCATGCGTTCCTTTACATTCCCAACCACGATTTTCAAGGAACCGATCAATTCACCTATACCTTGAACGCGGGTGATCGCCGTATCGATATCGCTACGGTCCGGGTGACGGTCAAACCGGTGAATGATCTACCCCGAATCGGCATCAACGCCGGGATTACCCTGGTGCGTGGCGAGGAAAAAACCATTGGTTGGCAGGAACTGAGCGTCTGGGATGTGGACAATGTTGAGCGGGAATTGGTCTATCACCTGGAAAAAACCCCCAACTTTGGACGGTTGTTCCTGGCAGGGGTTGAATTGGTCGCCGGGGGTCGGTTCACCCAGGAAGATATTACCCGGGGTCGTCTCGTCTATCGCAACCAGGGTGAGACCCGGGCCGACCGGTTTCGTTTCAGTGTCGATGACAGCTCGGGCGGGTTCATCGTAACGACCGATTTTGTCATCCAGGTCAATCCCGGGCCGGAGGTTCCAGCAGAGGTGCCGGTGATCGAACCGCCGGTTGTCGTTGCGCCGCCAGTGGTGAATCCACCGGTGGTGACGCCACCGGTGGTGACGCCGCCGGTCACAGCGGTGCGACCGGTGATCCTGGTGGAGTCTTCTTCCAGGGTGGAGCAGGTTGTGGAATCAACGCCGACGGTGGCATCGGGTTCTTTCCAATTGGAAGATGCCGGGCAACAATGGTGGGGAAAAATGGGTCAACGTCCCATGGAGGTCATGCCGTCACCCGCGCCGAGCGGCAGTGTGTCCTTGATGGGAATGGATGTCGAGTATGCTTCCAGTCCCATTCTGACCGTCGTTCGGGGTTATGAACGCAGCGTAGCCCTGGATGCCAGTGGTACGCCGTTGTTGACCGCGGTGATGAACGCCTCTCCCGGAGTGGAAGATGGGGGGGTGGTGACGCCGGTATTGAACGCCGTCAAACGTGCCGGTCGCAGTGTCGCCCCGGGGGCCTCGGTGACGCCGGTATTGGCTGCGGTCGTGGCCAGCCGTCCCGAAGGGACGCCGATGCAATTGGGGAGTCCTTTCCCTGATCAGGGGCCGAACAAAGGATTTTTCATGCCGGGATTATCCTTCATGCCCTGGTTTCCGGAACCGCGTTCGGAAAACCCTCCGACGGGGACCGATGCCGGAACCGATGCCGAACAGGTCGCACCAGAGCAGCTCGGGACGGGTACCGAACCATTTTTGGTGCCGGTGGAGGAGGAGGGATTCAATGGTCCCCATCCCACGCCCCAACCCGCTCCCAAACCGGTATTGCGGCAGATGCGGTTTGAATTGTCGGAACAGTTCAACCAATTGGCGCTCTGGCGGGAGCGGGAGGTGGATCGGTTGCGCCGGGCTTTTGTGTGACATGAAAAAAAGAGGATCAAGGGACTTCGCCCATGGTGGCAATATGATTTTTATTTTGTATGGTCATGGGTATTGAGGCGAAGTCTCTCCAGCGTCATATCATTGAATCATCTTTTGGTAATCATCAAAAATCAAGCCGTAAATTTTGATCTTTCCTGATTAAAATAAAATAAAGATTACATATATTATATATTCCACATCATGCAATAAAACGATCACAAAAAACATTTGAAATTTATTTTAAGATGTGTAAAACATCTAATCACAGTTGTACCAAATTATACAACAAAAATATTATGTATAAAATTGCTTGTATCATCTGAATTTGTTGGTGCTTTGAGTGTAGTATTGGCGGGTTCAGGGAAAAAACTACAATAATATGCAAGATAAAAATTTTTCAATCATATCTATTTATTTTGTTGTGTTGAGCAAACAAAAAAAGGGAGAATATTCCTCTATAACAGTTGATTCATGGCCTTTATTAATGATTTGGATCGTTTGATGGGGCGTTGGCGAGGGTCATCACGAATTCAGGTACTGGTCAAATCGAACCAACACCAATCATTGGCGGATGAGAATACAATTATTTCAAATATATTTTTCTTAATTTATTCATTTTAAAACAATATCATAGGAGTAAATTTGTGAATAATCTCAACCTCAGTGTCAAGCTTGGCATCGGATTTGGTTTGGTGCTCCTGTTGACCATCCTGCTCGCCATCACCGCCTACGAGGGGGTGATTGGTCTGGAAGATCGTGTCGGTAAAGTCAAAGACATGACCGTTCTAATCGAAGCCATCTCGGATGCCATGCAGGCCGAAAAGAATTTCATGATCCGAAAGGATATGAAATATTATGAAGAAAATCAAAAGAATGTCGAAACCATCAAAAAACAGGCGGGCATTGATCGGGATCAAAAATTCAATGATCCGGCGGACAAAAGTCGAATGGATACCATTATTGCCGCCATCGAAACCTACGACAAGGGGTTGGATCGCTATGTCGAGGCTGAGACGAAGATTCAAGACAGTGTGACCAGAATGCTCAACCTGGCGCGCGGAGTGATCGCCGAGGAGTCCAAAGCGCTGGTGACGGATCAGGAACACAAACTTCAGGCCCTCATCGAACAGCCGTTAGACACCCGGGAAAAGGATGCCATGACGGCACGCAACGCCAAAATTGGGGAACGGGTCAGGAAAGCACTCTATACTGCGGAGATGCTGGCCGAAATCCGGGAGG
Source organism: Magnetococcales bacterium DCbin4 (assembly GCA_002753735.1). Classification (GTDB taxonomy): domain Bacteria; phylum Pseudomonadota; class Magnetococcia; order Magnetococcales; family UBA8363; genus UBA8363. The sequence goes on along the minus strand of PEAN01000005.1, from coordinate 76,434 downwards.
CCCGCATTGCCGAAAAGGAGATCCTTGCCACCCATGCCCAGGATGAAAAACAGATCACACGCAATCAGAAGAACCTGGCGGACGCGCTCAAAATCGCCAAGGAACTCCAGCCGACGTTTACCGCGCAAAACAATATCGATCAGATAAAGAAAATCATCGCGGCCATCGAGAGCTATCAAAAAGAGATGGCCGGCATTATTGAGATGCTCCATTCTCAAACCGAAGCCGAACAGGAGATCGTTTCTGGCCGACGTACCGCAAATGAGGTGATTGTTGAAATTACCGGGATCCAGGAGGAGAAAATCACCGAGCAGGTCATGGAGGTCATTCGTTTTACCGTCGGCACCGGCATCGGTGCGGTGTTGCTGGGTCTGTTGATCGCCTATTTGATTACCAAAGCCATCACAGGTGCCCTGAACAAGGGGGTGGTCTTTGCCAAGAGTATCGCCCGGGGCGACCTGACGGCGACCATTGAGTTGGACCAGAAGGATGAAATTGGGCAGTTGGCCAACGCCCTCAAAGAGATGGCCGCCAAGTTGCGGGAGATCATCAGCGAGATTTCGGCCTCAGCCGCCCAGGTTTCATTGGGCAGCGACGAAATATCCAACACCGCCCAAACCCTCTCCCAGGGGGTGACGGAACAGGCCGCTTCGGTCGAAACCACTTCTTCGGCCTTGTCTGCCATTACCGGAAGCTGTCAGCTCAATACGGACAGTTCCAGCGAGACCCAGACCATTGCCCTGAAAGCTTCTCACGACGCTTCACAGGGTGGAGAAGCGGTCAATCAGGCGGTGACCGCCATGAAGGAGATCGCTTCCAAGATCAGCATCATTGAGGAGATTGCCAGACAGACCAATCTGCTGGCCTTGAACGCCGCCATTGAGGCTGCTCGTGCTGGTGAACACGGCAAAGGTTTTGCCGTGGTGGCGGCTGAGGTGAGAAAACTTGCCGAACGCAGCCAGACGGCTGCCGGGGAAATCAGTCAACTTTCCGCCTCCAGTGTTCGGATTTCCGAGGAGGCGGGGACGATCATCGGCAAACTGGTTCCGGACATCCAGCAAACGGCTGAACGCATCCAGGGAATTACCGAGTGCAGCCGGCAGCAGCGCGATGGGATCAACGATATCACTCAATCGATTCATCAACTCGAACAGGTGGTGCAGCAAACCGCCGGAGTTTCTGAAGAGCTGGCCGCAACCGCAGAAGAGTTGAGTTCCCAGGCCAGCATGATGGCCCACGCCGTTTCATTCTTCAATGTCGGTTCGTCAAGCAATTCCATTCCCGCCAAAAGAAAAATGCCATCTCAAAAAGTGGCGGAACCGCTGCAACAACGGCCACCCAAACCGCTCTTGGCTCCAGCGCACAAAACAGGGGGAACCAAACGGCCCGCAGACCATCCCGCCAGTTCCGACGACGAATTTGAAACCTTTTGAGTCATGCATGGGATGCTCCCCCGGTTCCGGAATACTGGACCGGGGGGGTGTCGGTGTTCATGCAGAACGTTGTGTCCTTCATGGTTTCATTCCATTTTTGAATCAAAATTCCATGAATTGTCACGAGCACTTGATCAAGAGGCAAAAACGTCATCCAGAGTGTTGGCGAATACAAAGTTATCACTCCATTTTTCAATGAGTTCCAATTCTGCGGACTTGACTTTATCGGTTGTCCCGTCGGGAATTTGGCCAAATTTGCGACGTATGAGTTTAAGGAGGATGGTTGCCGCTTCTTCCTGGCGGCCTTCCTGGCGGCCTTCCTGGCGGCCTTCCTGGCGGCCTTCCTGGCGGCCTTCCTGGCGGCCTTCCTGACGGCCTCGTTGCAACCAATCAGGTTTTTCCTTGGCGATAATGTCTTGTGCAAATTGTGACATCATTTGTTCTTCCTCCTCCGGTCGAACCTGGCGGATGATTTCACGAACGGTTTGTTCATCATAGCACTCAAAGGTTTCCACGAGATACCGAATGATGACATACAGATCTTCCGGGATATCCAGAAGGGCTTCGACCAACAGCTCCTGTATCTGCAATTGATGATTTTTTCGGGATGCATACTTGACTGCCAACAACCAGGCTTTCAACCGGGGATCCTTGGACAATACACGATCGTCGATGTTGCCGAGGTCCAAAACAAGGTATCGAAGATTCAGAAGCCAAGGTTTCCAACCTTTTTCTGCATCCACCAAGGATAAGAATTCGTCAGGAATACGCCATTCTGATGCGCCATGATAGAACACAAAGGGAATGATGGGCGGCAACATCTCCCACTCGGGATGTTCACGTTCCCATTGTTTCCACCACGCGACGGTGTATTTGACGATTTGCCATCCAACCCGACGATCTGGAAAGCTTTTATGCTCAATCAAGACGTAGAGGAACGCGGTCCGACTTGTGATTGTTTTCGCTTGGAAAAGCCGGTCTGTCAGGTGGCTGCGCAATTCTTCATCAACGAAAGACCCCTCGACCAGAATCGGCGGTTCAGGTGACAACAACCCGGAGATTTCTTGCGGCAAACGTTCGCGTAACAGGCTCCCCGCCCTTCCCGGATCGGAAAGAAGGGCTTTGACAAATCGGTCATGAGGTTGCGCAATATCCGTCATGGCAAATCCCAAACCTGAATGATTCCGAATCCTACCCTTTTAGTCCAGTTTCAAGGATGATTCAACCGGCAAGTATCGGTAAGGGCGCGGTTGGTTCAGGTATCATGTCATGGACAGCATCAAGTGTATTTATGGACGACCTCAACCGAAATCAAAGCGGTCATGTTGACGATTCGGCGCACCGTGGTGGTGGGTGTCAGGACGTGGACGGGACGCGAAGCGCCGAGAAGCATGGGACCGACGACCACCGAACCATCGTCCCCGGAATGGGACCGCAACAAGGTGAAAGCAATTCTTGCCGCATCCAGGGAGGGCATGATCAACAGGTTGGCCGAACCCTGGAGACGGGATTCCGGAAATATTTGGTACCGCAGTTTTTCGGACAAAGCGGCATCACCGCTCATTTCACCCTCCACTTCCAGGTGGGGAGCCTCAGCCACGATGATCTCCAAAGCCCGCCGCATTTTGATCGCAGAGGCCGTATGACCGCTGCCAAAGTTTGAATGAGACAAGAGCGCCACTTTAGGCTCGCTGCCAAAGCGTCGCACCTCCTTGGCGGCAAGAAGGGTCATTTCGGCAACCTGTTCAGCGGTGGGATCGGCATTGACCTGACAATCACAGATGAACAAGGTGCGCTTGGGCAAAATCAACATGTTCAACGCATAATGACTGCTGACCCCGGCCTGTTTGGGTAGGATCTGATCGATGTAACGCAAATGTTGGGCATATTGGCCGAAGGTACCACAGATCATGCCGTCGGCATGGCCATGTTTGACCAGCAACGCACCCAACAAGGTACGGCGGCGGCGGGTTTCGATCTCGGCGTATTGCAGGCTGACCCCCCGGCGCGACATGATGGCATGATAATCCCGAACCATATCCTGAAAACGGGAATCCGTTTCGGGATTGACGACGGAAAAATGTTGTCCCATGACCAGGCGTAGCCCGGCATGGGAGATCAGGCGCGTCAACGCTTCGGGACGCCCAATCAGTATGGGCTTGGCCAGACCTTCGTCAACCACCGTTTGCACGGCACGCAACACCCGGTCATCCTCACCTTCGCAATAAATCACGCTCGCGGGGGTTTTTTTGGCGGCGGCAAAAACGGTTTTCATGGCCATGCCCGAATGATCGACATATTCGCGCAAATGCTGGCGATAGCCGTCCATGTCGGTCATCGGGCGGGTGGCGACGCCCGAACGCATGGCCGCTTCGGCCACAGCCGGGGCGATCATGAGGATCAAACGGGGATCGAACGGTTTGGGTATCAAATATTCCGGGCCAAAGGTCAATTTTTCATTGCCATACGCAGAAGCCACGACATCGGAAGGTTCAGCGTGCGCAAGCTCGGCAATGGCGCGGACACAGGCGATTTTCATTTCATTGGTAAACGATGTCGCCCCGACATCCAGGGCGCCCCGAAAAATAAAGGGAAAACATAATACGTTATTGACCTGATTGGGATAATCGGAACGGCCCGTGCCAATGATGGCATCGGGACGAACTTCCTTGGCGAGTTCCGGGAGAATTTCCGGTGTGGGATTGGCCATCGCCAAAATCAGCGGATTGGCAGCCATGGTCTTGACCATTTCCGGCTTTAACACCCCTGATGTCGATAGCCCAAGGAAAATGTCTGCGCCGGGCATGACATCACCCAACGTTCTGGCAGCGGTTTCCTGGACATAGCGCGCCTTGGACGGATCGAGCCTTCCTTCCCGGCCAACATGAACCACCCCCTTGCTGTCAACGATGAAGACATGACGGGGATCAAGTCCCAAGGAGACCATCAAATCCAGGCAGGAAATCGCAGCGGCTCCAGCCCCGGAACAAACCAACTTGACTTCTCCGATGTTCTTCTTGACAAGGGTTAATCCATTGATGATTGCAGCACTGGTAATGATGGCGGTTCCATGTTGGTCATCATGGAACACGGGAATTTTCATCCTTTCTTTAAGTTTTTTCTCGATATGAAAACATTCAGGAGCACGGATGTCCTCCAGGTTGATGCCCCCAAAGGTTGGTTCGAGGGCTGCAATGATGTCGATCAGTTTGTCTGGATCCAGTTCGTTGATTTCAATATCGAACACATCGATATTGGCAAATTTTTTAAACAAAACCCCTTTGCCCTCCATCACCGGTTTCCCAGCCAGAGGGCCAATGTTTCCCAATCCCAGTACCGCAGTACCGTTGGTGATGACCGCAACCAGATTACCCCGTGAGGTGTACAGGTAGGAATTGACGGGATCCTTGACGATTTCATCACAGGCCGCTGCAACGCCCGGCGAGTAGGCCAAGGAAAGATCGGTCTGAGTGGCCAATGATTTGGTGGGGGTCACCGAAATCTTTCCAGGGCTTGGAGATTTGTGATACTCCAGGGCGGCGGCGCGAATCGACTCATCCATACGCATCATATTTCTCCTTCATCTCTTTCATCATGATATGGAACATCTTGTCATGATGAAAGTAATTAATTGGGACAGGTCCTTCAGCGCAAAGATCCAGATTCCGCAGGGTTCCTCCGACAATGATGCAGATTGGAGGGGAAGGGGGTCCGGGGACGAAGTCCCCCGATGTTGGTATTGAAAATAAGATCCACGTTTCCCATTCAGCACAGAGGCTTCATGAGGATGATTCAACCGGCAAGATTGGCCAGAACCTCATCCAGCATTTTTTTGGCGTCACCGAAGAGCATGCGATTGTTTTCCTTGTAGAACAGCGGATTATCCACCCCAGCGTAGCCCGATGCCATCGATCTTTTCATGACGATGGAGGTTTTGGCCTTCCACACTTCCAAAACCGGCATGCCGGCGATGGGACTGTCGGGATTTTCCTGGGCGGCGGGGTTGACGATATCGTTGGCACCGATGATGATCGACACGTCGGTCTGGGGAAAATCCTGGTTGAGTTCATCCATTTCCAAAACGATGTCATAAGGGACCCTGGCTTCGGCCAGCAAGACGTTCATGTGACCCGGCATCCGCCCGGCGACCGGGTGAATGCCGAAGCGGACATTGATCCCCTGGTTGCGCAGGACCTTGGTGATTTCACAAACGGTATGCTGGGCCTGGGCCACCGCCATCCCATATCCGGGGACGATGATGACGCTTTGGGCGGAACGCAACAGTTCGGCGGTTTCGGCGGCGCTGATGGGTTGTACGTCACCTGCGGGGGTTGTGGGATCGGTTGTGGCGGGTTTACCCCCTTCCGTACCGAATCCGCCCGCGATGACCGCCAGGAAATTGCGGTTCATGGCGCGACACATGATGTAGGAAAGAATTGCGCCCGAAGATCCCACCAAGGCACCGACCACGATCAACAGGTCGTTGGCGAGCATGAAACCGGTCGCCGCCGCCGCCCATCCCGAGTAGCTGTTCAACATGGAGACGACCACCGGCATGTCGGCACCACCAATCGCCATGACCATGTGAATGCCGAAGGCCAGGGCGAGCATCGTCATCAACAACAGGGGAACGATTCCTTGATCGATGGTGTCGGCCTTTAAAAACCATTGGCCCATCATGAGGGTCAGGATCAACAGGCCCAGGTTCAGCAGATGGCGGGCGGGCAGCAACAGGGGTTTACCCCCGATCTTGCCGGAAAGTTTGCCGAAAGCGATCAGGGAGCCGGAAAAGGTGATGGCACCGATGAGGATGCCAATGTAGATTTCCACTTCATGGATCGTTTTTTCGCTGCCGGTGAAGTGGACGGAAGGGTCGATGAAATTGGCAAAACCGACCAGACAGGCGGCCAATCCCACCAGGCTGTGCATCAAGGCGACCAGTTCGGGCATCTGCGTCATTTTGACCCGGATGGCGGCGATGATTCCCACAACCCCACCCAATCCCATGGCAATCATGATGATGGCATAATTGGACAGGCCGGAGACCCGGGGTCCCATCAGGGTGGCCATCACCGCGATGCCCATGCCGATCATGCCGAACAGGTTGCCGCGTCGGGAGGTTTCGGGATGGCTCAGTCCCCCCAGGCTGAGGATGAACAGGATGGTTGCACCGATGTAGGCGACGGTCATCAATTCAGTGTTCATAACGTCTCTTTCCTTTTATTTCTGGAACATGCGCAACATGCGCCGTGTCACCCAAAATCCGCCGAACATGTTGATGGCAGTCAATCCGATGGCCAATCCCGCAAGCAACGTGATGATGATTCCCGGGGAAGAGATTTGGATCAACGCACCGATGACGATGATGCTGCTGATGGCGTTGGTGACGCTCATCAATGGGGTGTGCAAGGCGGGGGTGACGTTCCAGATCACCATGTAGCCGATGAAACAGGCCAGCACGAAGACGGTGAAATGGTTCAGAAAGGAGGTGGGGGCGCTGATTCCGATCAGGCCGAAGAGAACCGCCAGGATGATCCCGGTGAGCCACATGGATTTGGCGGAAGCGGGTGCTCCCGGGCCATGACCATGACCTTTTTTGGCTTCCGGGATCGGGGTCGCCTGCTCGGGTGTGGCCTTGGCGGGCGCCGCCGAAAGCCGGGGGGGCGGTGGTGGCCAGGTGATCACCCCATCCTTGATCACGGTGGTTCCCCGAATGACCTCATCCTCCATGTTGATGTCGATGACGCCATCCTTGGTTTTGCACAATTCTTCGGTCAGTCGTACCAGGTTGGTGGCATAAAGCTGGCTGGCCTGCCGGGCCAGGCGGCTGGGGAGGTCGGAATATCCGATGATGGTGACATGGTTGTGTACCACCTTTTGGTGTGGCACGGTGTATTCACAGTTGCCACCCTGTTCCGCCGCCAGATCGACGATGACACTGCCCGGTTTCATGCTGTTCACCATTTCTTTGGTGATCAGTTTGGGGGCGGGTTTTCCCGGGATCAGGGCGGTGGTGATGATGATGTCCACTTCAAGGGCTTGTTTGGCGAACAGGTCGTGTTGGGCCTTCTGGTATCCTTCACTCATGACCTTGGCATAACCGCCCACCCCCGTCCCTTCTTCTTCGTACTGTGGTGAGACGAATTCCGCACCCATGCTTTTGACCTGATCCTTCACCTCGGGGCGGGTATCGGAGGCGCGCACGATGGCTCCCAATCCCGAGAGGCGGCACCAATCGCCGCCAATCCCGCCACACCGGCACCGATCACGAATACCTTGGCGGGAGGGACCTTGCCCGCCGCGGTGATCTGACCGGTAAAAAAGCGGCCAAAGGCATGTGCCGCCTCGATGACCGCCCGATAACCGGCAATGTTGGCCATGGAAGAGAGGGCATCCAGCTTTTGCGCCCGGGAGATGCGTGGAACCGAATCCATGGCCAGGACATTGATGCCACGTTGGGCCAGAAGGTCCATCAATTCCTTGTTTTGCGCCGGCCAGATGAAACTGATCAGGGTGCTGCCCCGGTTTGGCAGTTCCGTTTCATGTTTGCCCAACACCGGATGAAGCATGGGGGCGCGCACCTTGAACACGATGTCCGCCGTACTCCACAGGAGGGCGGTATCGGCGATGATCTCCGCCCCCGCTCCCTGATAATGGTCATCGGTGAATTGCGATGCCAAACCTGCTCCCGTCTCGATGGCAACCGAAAATCCAAGTTTGATCAACTGTCGTACCGAATCGGGACTGGCCGCCACCCGGTGTTCCCCGGGATAAACCTCTTTCGGGATTCCAATTTTCATGGGTTGAATGCCCTCCTTGAAATTTTTCATGGTTCAAGCTCTCTTTTGTGACAATGTTCAAGATAACAGGTTCAATATTAATTAGGTGAATAATCGACAAGAAAATAACATCATAATTTTCTAAAATTCACAAAAAAACATTCATTGTTCTTGATGATATCTTTATAAAGTTGTTGCAATTCGCAAATTTTGATAATAAAAAATAGATATATTATTATAATTTGCTTTATGATACGACAAATAACAGTGGAGTTGTTCGGAGGGATCGAGGGAGGTGCTGCGGGTTGAAATCGAAAGAAGAGTGATTTTTTGCAGGTGTGAAGTGAGAATCCTCCTGGATTCCCGTCATGACGGGAATCCAGGGATTTGCGTCCCAAGTCCTAACGTTGCGCCAACCAGTTGGCGATGCTTTCCAATTCGGCGGCGTTGGGACCGGTGTCACAGGCCTCGCTGGTGGCCTGGGCGGAATAATATTTGGCATGCATGACGGTTGCCCGTCCTTTACGTTCACCTGAAAGGATATTCCCTGCTTCCTTGCGGATCAACTCAGCGCTCTTGCCACCAATGGATGGGATGGTATCCGCCTTGGGTGCTTTGCCATCCTTGCCGTGACAATGGTCACACAAAAAGCGATAGTAGGTTTTCTCTCCGTCATTGGCCATGGAAATGGTGGCGAAAGAAAAAGATCCGACCATGACAATGGCCGCAAAGGTTAAACTTTTAAGAATGCGCATTGTATTTTCCCATCCGTTTGTGTGGAAGATGTACATGATATTTTACGGGTCTAATTACATTGAAATGTACACCTGCGCAAGATGAAAATCTAAATATAAATATCATATCATATAATGGGTGTGATTCATGAAATGTTTTGAACATGGGATGATGATGACGATGCAACGATTCGTTCCGGGTTGGATTGGCTGTTGGTTGATTCTTTTGGCGGGGCTGTGGCCATCGATGGGGATGGCACAATCGGAGTCCCGGACGGACCGGATTGTTTTTTTTGCCTTGGGTGATCAGGGAACGGGCAATGAGGATCAGCACCGGGTTGCCCGGGCGATGGAACAGGTGGCGGCGCGGGATGGGGGGGTCGATGGGGTATTGCTGCTGGGGGACAATTTTTATCCCGATGGGGTTGCTTCAGTTCAGGATCCGCAGTGGCAGACCAAATTTGAAACGGTCTATGCGGGTCCAATGCTGGCAAAGGTCCCCTTTTATGCCACCTTGGGCAACCACGATGTCCGTACCAATGGAGAGGCGCAAATTGATTATGCCCGCCAACGTTTGGGCAGCAAACGCTGGCACATGGAGGGACATCATTATTTCCTGGACCAGGGTCGGACTTCCGGGGGGCAACCATTATTGCGCCTGGTGATCCTGGATGGCCAGGAAAAGGTGAAACGGCAGGAGGCGTTTGTCCATCAGGCGTTTTCCGGGACTGGGGTTCGACCGGTTTGGCGCTGGGTGGCCAGTCATTATCCGCTGCGCTCCAGTGGGGAACATGGGAATTCCAAAAAGTTGCTGAAACGATTGCTGCCGGCGTTGCAGTCGCAACGGGTCGATCTCCATCTGAGTGGCCATGACCACCTTCTGGAAGTGTTGCAACCGCCGGGAGAACCGTTGATGGTGGTTTCCGGTGGTGGCGGGCAACGTTTGTATTCTTTGGGAGAAAAATCTGAATGGTCGAAATTTATTGCCGAGCGTTTTGGATTCGCACGAATTGCGGCCACGGCTGCAACTTTGGCGGTGACGATGTTCGATGATCAGGGGGCGGTGTTGCATCAAACGATTTTGAACGCAATCCCATGATCCATGGAAAAAAGCAAGGCCGGCATTGGCGCTTCCTTGGGGTTTTTGATAATGTATCAAAAAATTCCACAACCTTGAACATGACGGGAATATCATGAAAGGAACGATCCGGATTATTCTTTCTGCCACGCTCGCACTGGGTTTGGCGGGCTGTTCAAAGGATGTTTGGACCAGTCGCAACAAGCTGGATGAACATCCCCTGGCCAAATTCGGCCACAAGAAAGAGCTTGATGATGCCAAGGAGAGTGGTGCAGCCAATTCGGCGCATGAGGCGGGAGGTGAAAGTCTGTTCAGCTTTGGCAGCGAGGAAGGTGGCCTGTTGGGCCGGGGGTCGACCAAACGCAAGGAACAGGTCCGGGCTGATAAACTGTTTGCCGGCGCCTTGGATGTGGCATTGGGTCTTCCCATCCAGGTCGCCAGCCGTGAAGGGGGGTTGGTCAGTACCGATTGGAAGGTCGATCCGGAAAACAATAATGACCGCTACCGCTTGAACATTCGGGTCTCGGGCAAGGATCCTTACGGTGAAGTCAAAGTGGCCGTACTTCGGCAGACCATGAGAAATGGGGTGTGGGAAGATGCCCCGGCCGATCCCACCATGGGCGATCACATCGCCAAAAAGATTCGAAAACTGGCTGAGGAAGCTCGCCCCTGAACATCAAATCCCGCTCCGCATTTCAGGGTGCTGCGGGATCCATCAAGTTGAGATCGCTGGCAATGGAACAAGGGTTCCCACCATGATGGGAACCCTTTTTTTTGATCATTCCCCTTCGTCATCTTTGTGTTTGTGTTCATCCCCTTCAAGAATGACGGTTGGAATTTTCTTGGCAGGTTCAGCACTTTCCAGAATGATCGGTTTGGTTCCGACCGGTTGTACGGGGAGTGGCAGCGTCAAATTGACCATGGCTCGGGTCACCGGCGTTTCCAAAGGGGTGAACTGGCCATTCTTGTAATCGACAAATCCCCCTGGCCAGTCGTTTTCCCGGATTCTTGCAACGATTTGATTGGCCATGGCGGCAGGGGTGTGGGCCAGACAGACGCCAAATCCGGCACGGTCGGAAATGGCAATCGAAAACAGCTTGGTCGCAGAGGTGATTTCCGCCAGGGTATCACCTTTGAGATATCCCAACTCCATCAAGGATCCATCCGATCCGATGATGGTGCGGGGATAGTAATTTTTGTCCCGGAAATGCTGGATGCAGGCCCGGCTCAAGGTATAGAACAACCCTACGAGAATGGTGGTTTTGTCCGGAGGGAGTTCTTCCCCCACATGACTTTCCCGCATGGTGCGCAGGCGCAGGAGCAGCCAGAAGACAACGGCCAGAAATAACAGAAAGAGAAGGATGACGGTCATGGTGAAATCGGATCGGGGTTGAGGAAAAAGCCTGATGCAATCAATACACTACCGTACACGTCATGTCTTGGAGCATAAATCCTTTCGTGCGGCATTGCCAGATGGGCCGGACAATCGTAAAAACAATCCTTGGCAGACGGCGGCAAAACATGCACAATGAATTCTTGCCCGTGGTCTGGACTTGACCTCGAATCCGGGTTGAACATCGTCATGTTCCGGCCAAAATCGGCAGAACGCGCCAGAACACCTGGACAGGTTGAGAGGCTAACAAATTTTTCCATCAAACTCCCGTGAAAACCGATTTGGAGGTCAAAAAACATGGCTGATTCCACCCTTGACGCCAAAGGATTGAATTGTCCCCTTCCCATTCTTCGTGCCAAAAAGGCGCTGAAGGGGATGTCAACCGGCCAAGTGCTCGCCATTGAAGCGACGGATCCCGGTTCCGCCAAGGATTTTGAATCCTTTTGCGTGCAAACCGGCAATGAACTGGTCAAAGCCTCCGAGAACAACGGCGTCTTTTACTACGAAATCAAGAAGAAGGGTTGAGGGAGCGGCTTACCATGTCCAACCAGAAAAAGCTGGCGATCATCGCCACCAAAGGGACTCTGGATTTTGCCTATCCACCACTGATCCTTGCCACCACCGCCGCGGCCTTGGACTATGAAGTGACCATTTTCTGGACGTTCTACGGTCTTCAAGTGGTCAAGAAGGTGCGTGATCTGAAAATTTCTCCCCTTGGCAATCCGGGGATGCCCATGCCCGTCCCCATGCCGGTGCTGGTCCAGATCCTCCCCGGGATGGAAGCCATGGCAACCGTCATGATGAAACAAAAAATGGCCGGAAAAGGGGTCGCTTCCATCGATACCCTGCTGGAAATGGCCCTTGAATCGGATGTCAAAATGATTGCCTGTCAAATGACGGTCGATCTGTTTGACTTCAAGCATGAAGAATTGATCGATGGCTTGGAATACGCAGGTGCAGCCCGGTTTTTTGAAATTGCACAGGATGCGGATATCACCTTGTTCATCTGATTCATGGATGGTTTCCCCTTTCTTCGCCCTTGGGCGCGAAGAAAGGGAAACCATGATTCAAATCTGTTTTTCCCTCATGTGGATCCCCTTCTTGTTTCCGGCAGTCGATTTTTTCTTTTCCAAATGTTCGTGATAAAGCTCCGCCGTGGGTAATATGATCAAAAATTCTGTGGCCATGGGCGCCGATGTCGCGGGTGAATGGGCCGTGATCTGGCCAAAATGATCTTTGATGATGCCATCGACAATGGCCAATCCCAAACCGGTTCCCTTGGTTTTGCCTTTGGTGGTAAAGAATGGATCAAATATTTTGTCGATCAGGGAAGGGGGGATGCCGGGTCCATTGTCCATGACGGCAATCCAATAATGCCGTTCCTGGAGCCGACACTGAATCCAGATGTGTTTGTCTGCATGCCTGGATGATTCCAAAGCATCGATGGCATTGTTGATAAGATTGATGAAAACCTGTGACATCTGTTGCCGGTCACAATAGATGACCAGATCATCCGGGATATCGCATTGCAGACGGTACCCTTTTTTCAATCGATGGCTCAAAAGGATTTCCGCATCCTTGACCGGATCGGACATACGGCATTGAACCCGGTCGGTTTCCATGCCTCCTTTGGAATAGGTTTTCAGGCTGTCGACGATTTTGGAAATCCGTTGTGAACCGACCATGATTTCATCGAGGGTTTTGTCCACTTCATCCATGAAGGCGGTGATGCGGGGATGGGATTCCCGGGCGAGGGTGTGTTCGAGCACGGGCTGGGTTTCCTGCCAGAATTGTTTGAGGAAATAGATATTACCGGCAATGAATGAATTGGGATTGTTGATTTCGTGGGCCATGCCGGCGGAAAAGGTTCCCAGGGTGGCCAGGCGTTCGGCGTGAACCAGTTGTTTGGTCCGTTCGTTGACCATGGTTTCAAGTTGTTCCGAATAGCGTTTGAGTTTTTCTTCCGCCTCTTTGCGTTGGGTGATGTCGCGGGCGGTGGCGATGAATTGAACTTCTTCACCCATGCGCACATGGGTGATGGACAATTCAAGGGAAACAAGGCTGTCATCCTTGCGTGCGCCCAGGATTTCGCGATTGACGAATACTTCGCCCCGCAAATGTTGTTCGATGCGTCCCTGAACATGGTTTTGATGAAAGGCGAGATAACTGGCGATTTTTTTGTGATGATGATCCCTGATGTCAACGGGGATGAGAATATCGATGTTTTGTCCGATCAACGATTCGGAATCATGGTGGAATATGTCACCCACCGCCCGGTTGGCCGTCAGAATGATCCCGTTCATGTCGGTGGTGATGATGGCTTCATTGACATTGTCCATGATGGTACACAGACGGGTTTCATTTTTGCGCATGAGCAGATAATTTGCCTGCAGCCGGGAAAGCATGTGGTTGAAGGTTGCCCCAACCGATTCCAATTCCATGCTGTCCTGTACCAGAATCCTCTGGTTTAAATCGCCATCACGGACCCGTTCCATGGTCCGACAAATATCTTCCAAAGGGAATTCCAAATGTTGGCGCATGCCGTAATGGATGAGGGCCATCATGATGATGAAGGCGAAAAAGGAAAGTTCTGCGGCATATTTGCCGGTGGTGGTAATGGACTTTAATGCCCCATCCAGGCTGGTGGTCAACTGGATCAGCCCCAAGACCTGTTTTTCATTGCCATGGCAGTTTTGGCATGGGAGATCAAACAGAATGGGGGCGAGGAAGGTCAACAACCGGCGCCCCTGGTCATCGACATGATCATAAACGGTGGTTTTCCGCCGGGCACGAACTTTGAGCAGATCGGGATCGTTGCTCTCCAGAATCGCCACCGTCCGTTCCTGGGATTTATAGGGAAACAATTCCTTGCCCTTGCGCCAGTTGACCGCGTCGATGGTCAAGTTGTCATGAAACGCTTCGGTGCCATTGGGGCGTAGAATACGGAACTCAATGATTTCAGGAACTTTTTTCAAAGAATTGGCGTACATTTCCGCATTTCGGGCGGAACCGGAAAGCATGACCGTCTTCAATCCTTGAATGGCGGTGTTGATCATTTGCATCTGTGCCCGCCGGTTGTGTTCGAGGATGTTTTTTTCTTGATGGCGAATGTAGAAATAAAGCAATCCCAACAGGGTCAGCAAGGTTGCCATTCCCACCATGAGCATGAACTTCGTACCGATTTTTTTCTTTTTCATCATGGAATCATCTTCTTTTTCCTAAAGATTAAAGAGATCGGCTGGGAGGTGGAACCGGGGTCAATTGTTGCAGGGTTGCTCCTCAAGCGGAAAAATCTCCTTCGGCCCCGGATCAAACGGAAGATGATCATTGATGGGATCCCTGGGGTCGCGTGGCAAGGTTTGGGCGAAGGCCAGCAGGTCAAGTTGTTGTTGGGTGGTGAGGGCACTCAGGGCAATCATGATTTGTCCCGGTTGGCCGAAGCGGATCTTGTGTAAAAATTCATAAGGGTTTTCTCGAGCGACATGGCCGAGATATTCGACTTCTTCCTTGGGATCGAAATCTATTTTGCGACCGTCCAATCCGTGGCAGACGGCACAAAGGGTTTGGAAAAAGGGGGCACCCTTGTTCGCCTCGCCCTGGGCACTGCCAGTGGCGGAGTCGATGGACGCGCTGAAATCATGTTGGCCGGAAACGACGAACTGGGCCAGGGCTTCCGCATCCCGATCAGTGATCATGGCTTGATCGTAGCTGTGGACGGGATTGCGCAAAATGGCAAGCACCTCAGCAGGATCGGCCCCGATCAGCCGTTGGATCCCAATGATGGTGACCGTATGGTTTCCTTGATCATCGCCGATCTTTTTGCCGCGATAATCCCAACCATGACATTCCTTGCATCTCCAGGTGGTCAAACCTTTTTTGGGTCCATGTTTGGGATAGGAAGGATGGGTTTGCCGTACCAGGGCCAGTTGTTGCCGCCGTGGTGCCGGGACAAACGCCAACCAGTTATCGTACAGCTTTCCGCCATGAACAAGCTTGGGAAGGTCTTCCGCTGCCTGCACGGGGGTTCCCGGGAACAATACAAATAAAAATAATGAGCCCATCATGATGGCCGCAAGCAGTGACAAAGTACCAGGGTGGGTTGTCGAAGGGTTCATGTTGCAGGCTCCAGGCAGGTAACGGTTCATGACTGGTTTAAATATTATACTCAAAATCAGGTTCATGGCAGTCGGCGTGGCATGAATACGTCGATTCAGTGTAAAAGATTCATGGGTATTGCATCTTTGCGTGCATTTTACGAAAAAGATACAATCTTCATGCTTGTCACTCTTGACCTGGAGTCCGTTTGTCCCTAACTCTGCTTGAGTCACATTGAGTATGCCCCTATAAAGTGATTCTGGATTTTTGTTCACAACGAAACTCCAGGAACCTTGAGCTTGAGGTGAGGCATGTGACCAGGTGGAACAACTGGTTGACTGGATCAACACGGAAACACTGGGAGAAGATACCTCATGATGACCGACTTGCGAACGTTTGTGCTCCTGGCCGGGATGACCGCTTTGTTCATTGTCGTTGGCCAGGTGCTGGGTGGCCACAATGGCATGGTGTTGGCGTTGATCATGGCGGTGGCGCTCAATTTTTGGGCCTACTGGAATTCCGACAAGATGGTTTTGCGGATGCATCATGCCTACGAAGTGGGTCCGCGGGAAGCCCCGGAATATCATGCCGTCGTCAATGAATTGGTCCGTCGGGCACAATTACCCATGCCCCGGGTCTACATCATGGACGATCCCTCCCCCAATGCTTTTGCCACGGGTCGGGATCCCGAACATGCGGCGGTGGCGGCGACGACTGGTTTATTGCGGATTCTCAACCGGGAGGAACTCGCCGGCGTGATGGCGCATGAACTGGCGCATGTGCAAAACCGCGATATTTTGATCAGTACCATTACCGCTACCTTCGCCGGGGCGATCACCACCCTGGCCAACATGGCACAGTGGGGGGCCTTGTTCGGGATGGGGCGTTCCAATGAGGAGGAGGGGGGCGGTGGCGGGGGTTTGGGGGGTATCCTGATGATGTTATTGGCACCGGTTGCCGCCATGTTGATTCAAATGGCGGTATCCCGTTCAAGGGAATACGGTGCGGATGCCCGGGGGGCGGAAATTTGCGGTAATCCCTTGTGGCTTGCCTCTGCCTTGGACAAACTGGACGCTGGCAGCCGACGCTTGTTGATGGGGTCGGCCCAGGCCAATCCCGCATCGTCGCATTTGTTTATCGTCAATCCTTTATCGGGGGGTGCCTTGGCGGGATTGTTCTCCACACATCCTCCAATGGAGGAACGGATCCACCGTTTACAACAAATGGCCCGAGGCGCATGATCAAAATATCCCCTTCCATTCTATCCGCTGATTTCGCCCGCCTGGGTGAAGAGATCAAGGCTGTGGAACAAGCGGGTGCCGATGCCATCCATGTCGATGTCATGGATGGCCATTTCGTCCCCAATCTGACGTTGGGGCCGCCGGTGATCGCCAGTCTGGCCAAAGTGGCGACCCGTCCTTTGGATGTGCATGTCATGGCGGCACCGATTGATCCGTACATCGCCGATTATGTCAAGGCGGGTGCTTCCATTCTGACCATTCATGCCGAGGCGACCCATCATGCCGACCGGGCGCTCAATCTGATTCATGAACTGGGGGCCAAGGCGGGTTTGGCCATCAATCCGGGGACTCCGGTGACGGTCCTCGAAGATTTGCTGCATCTGACCGATCTCGTCCTGGTCATGAGTGTCAATCCCGGTTTTGGTGGCCAATCCTTCATTCCGCGCGCCCTGGAAAAAATCAAGGCGGTGCGGCGTATGATCGATGCGCGTGGATTGAAGGTGGAATTACAGGTCGATGGCGGCATCAAACCCGATAATATTTTTACGGCAGCCCGGGCGGGGGCCGATTTCTTTGTGGCGGGTTCGGCGGTTTTTTCCCAGCCGGACTATGCGAAGGTCATTGCGCAACTGAAAAAAAATGGTGAAGCGGGTTGGGCTGCCCGTGTTTGATCCGTCAAGGTGTGTTGGCATTCAGAAAAATGGTTAAGAAAAAAAAGGGGTCTGGGGGATTGCCCCCAGGGTGTTGACTTTGTTTTTACAATCAAAATCCTGGGGGCAATCCCCCAGACCCCTTTTTTCTTTCAATAACTGGTAGCCGGGACCGGGGAGATGAATGGAACCCAGGATGGCAGGTGTGTGTGCCCCGGTTGCCTCTGGCAGGTTGGACGGGAGTCCTTTCAAGGTACGTACCGCGAACCAGGCAAAGGCTTCCGCTTCGAGAAACGCGGTATCGACCCCCAGGCTGCTGCTGGACATCACCTCTGTTCTGACCAGTCGTTCCCGCAATCCGGCGACCAACACCGGGTTCTCCGCACCCCCGCCACACAACACCATCCGGTCGGGATGCGGGGGTAGCAAACGTTCACATGCCCTCGCCACGGTTTCCACCGTCAGTTGGGTCAGGGTACGAAAGCGGTCATCCGTGGTCATGTGGGGAAACCGGGTCACGAATTCATCCAGAAAAGTGGTCCCAAAGATTTCTCTGCCGGTCGATTTGGGGAATGGGCGATCAAAGTAGGGGTGGCGCAACAACCAGTGCAATGCATCGGTATTGACCGCTCCCCGGGCCGCCCGGGCACCGTCGCGATCACAATGTTCGCGGCCATGGCTCACCTGTTCGGCCCAATGATCCATCAAGGTATTGGCGGGTCCGGTATCTCCTGCAACGATGGGACCGTCAAGGGGCAAGGCGGTGACGTTGGCAATCCCTCCCAGATTGACGACCGCCGTGGTCTGTCTGGCATTGCCGAACAGAATTTGATGATACAAAGGTACCAGGGGTGCCCCTTCACCGCCGCGTACCATGTCGGCCATCCGGAAATCGGCGATGGTCACGATGCCGCTCCGATGGGCGATCATGAAGGGGTTGGCAATTTGCAGGGAAAAAAACGGGGGGCGATGGCGGACGGTTTGACCGTGGCTGCCGATGACATCGACGGCACTTGGAGCGACGCCGCCGATGCGGCATACGTCGAGGGCTGCCATCGCAAACAATTCACCCACATCACGATCCAGTGTTCCCAATCGATCCAGCTCGTTATTTCCCGGTTCATACAGTTCCAGGATTCGTTGGCGCAACGGTTCAGGGTAGGGTACGGCCAATCTGGCACATACATGGGGCGTCGTCATGCCATCGGTTTCCAACAATACGGCATCGATCCCATCCGCCGAGGTTCCAGACATGAGTCCCACAGCCCGATTCATTGTCTCCATGTCTCCCGTTTCCGTTTTGTGTTAGAGTACCCATCATCCCAGGGTCAACCTACAACCTGTCTGGTCATGAAAACATGTTCAAACCCGTTTCCGAACAAATGGATCTGATTCGCCGTGGTACGGTTACCATCATTCAGGAGACGGCGCTTGAGGAAAAACTCAACCGCAGCCGAAACACCGGACAACCGCTCAGGATCAAGGCGGGATTCGATCCGACCGCCCCCGATCTGCACCTGGGCCATACCGTGTTGATCCAAAAAATGCGCCAGTTTCAACAATTGGGTCACGAAGTATTATTTTTGATCGGCGATTTCACCGGTCTCATTGGTGATCCGACCGGTAAGAGTGAAACCCGTAAACCATTGACGCCACAGCAGATTGCCATCAATGCAGAAACCTATAAAACCCAGGCATTCCGTATCCTTGATCCTCAGGCCACCCGTGTTGTGTTCAACAGTACCTGGATGAATCCGTTCAGTGCTGCCGACATGATTCAACTGGCATCACGCCATACGGTTGCCCGCATGTTGGAACGGGATGATTTTGCCAAGCGTTATCGGGAAAACCGACCCATTGCCATCCATGAATTCCTTTATCCCCTGGTTCAGGGGTATGATTCGGTGGCTTTGAAGGCGGATGTGGAGTTGGGTGGGACGGATCAGACGTTCAATCTGTTGGTCGGGCGGGAATTGCAACGGGAGTATGGCCAGGAACCGCAATGCATTTTAACCGTTCCCATCCTGGAAGGATTGGATGGTGTCAATAAAATGTCCAAATCTTTGAACAACACCATTGCCATCATGGACCCGCCGGGGGAAATGTTCGGCAAGGTGATGTCGTTGTCCGATACACTGATGTGGCGTTATTACGAATTATTATCTGCGCAATCGATGCGTGACATTCAGGCGGCCCAGCAGGCGGTGGCTGAAGGGCGGCAACATCCCATGGAGTGCAAAAAACTGCTTGCCATGGAACTGACGGCTCGTTATCACGGTGAACCGGCAGCACTCAAAGCTCGGGAATCTTTTGAGTCGGTGTTCAAACATGGAGAGGTTCCCGAAGAGGTCATGGAGATCACCTTGCCTTCTGAAAACGGGCAGTTGGGCTTGGCGACCGCCATGCGTCTGGCGGGTTTGGTGGCTTCCAATGGTGAAGGGATGCGTCTGATCCAGCAAAACGCGGTTCGGGTTGATGAACAAAAAGTCAATGACAGCAAGATGACTCTGGTTGCGGGACAGCGCTATCTGGTCCGGGCGGGAAAACGGAAATTTGCAAGGATTGAGATCATTTGAGAAAAATGATCAAGAAAAAAAAAGGGTCTGGGGGATTGCCCCCAGGGTTTTGACGTTGATTTTTTTGCCCGAAGGGCATCCGATTTAAAAATGAAACCCATCCTGTTTGGATTATTGCTCGCAGGGATGCTTTCGATTGTGTCCGGGAGTCAAGCGGAACTGCGGCAGGATCCTGTACTGGCCGATATTCTTCAGCAGGCCGGGATGGAGGGGTGCCTGATCGTGATGGAGGTTCACCGGGAGCGAACCGGGGTTTCCAACGAACTGCGTTGCCAGGAGCGATCCGTTCCGGCGTCCACGTTCAAGATCGTCAACGCCCTCATCGCCTTCGAAACCGGGGTGGTGCGTGGGGATGAACGATTCCCCTGGAACAAAACGCGATATCCCCTCGAAGCCTGGGAGAAAGACCTGACTCTTCAGGAGGCCATGGCGGTCTCTTCGGTTCCGGTGTTTCAGGAGGTTGCCCGGCGCATCGGCCAGCAACGCATGGCGGACTGGGTGACCCGGTTGCGTTATGGCAACGCTCAAACAGGTGACCAGGTGGATCGATTCTGGCTGGAGGGACCCTTATCCATTTCCCCTCTGGAGCAGGTACGCTTCATGGCCCGCCTGGCGAGGGGACAACTGCCTGTTGCGGAACGATCCTTGATGGCGTTGCGCCGCCTGATGCCGCAGGAAGAGGTGGAACAGGGGCATCTTTTTGGAAAAACAGGCTGGGCCACGGCGGCCAAGCCGATGATTGGCTGGTATGTCGGCTGGGTGGAAGAAAAAGGGGGGCCTCTCGTGACGTTTGCCGTCAATGTGACCATGAATTCCCTGGAACAGGCCCCCTTGCGCAAATCCCTGGCCATGGCCGCCTTGCGCCATGTGTGGATGCTGGATCATTGATCCATCGCCGATTGCCATGACCTGATGGTGGCCACGATTCAACGGCGGAAATCCTTATTCCGGATCCAGGAAGATTTCATCCAGGGTTTTGGCTTCAAGTATCCGATCTCCCCATAGTTCAAGGGTTTCCAGACTTGCGGTTTGCACCTGATGGATGCGTGCCTCGGTCAAGGAGCCAAAACGCCGTTGAATCAGACGCAACAAAAGCGCAGCTTTTCCCTCCTGCAATCCTTTCTGCAATCCTTTCTGCAATCCTTCCTGCAATCCTTCCTGCAATCCTTCCTGCAATCCCTCCTGCAATCCTTTGGACCACCCTTGGGCTTGCCACTCTTTGGTCCATTCCTGTACCGTTTCGGCCAACATGGTATCCACCTCCTGTAAGTCGTTCAATTCCGGTACGGTCTGTCCCGGCATTTTTTTCGGCAACAGGACCCGTCCCAACATGACGGTAAAGGCCCGTCGTAAACTTGATTGTTCTGGAGTCTGCAACCACGCGATCAACTGTTTGACCACCTTATGGATATCTTCGACGGTCTTGCTCTTTTCCAACTGGCAAAGTGCCATGACAAGATTATGTTTTGCCGTTGATTGAGTGTCATGATACCTGACCAGGTCGATCAACAGGTACCGCACACGCGGACGATAATGGTCGAGTCCTCCAGGAATGGATCGGATCAATTCCGCGACATCAAGGGCCGAGTTCCATGGCCGTTTGCCATTGTAAAGGACTACCGGAAGAATGGCCGGGAGTCGATCCTGTCGCTTCACCATTCCCGATTTGACCAGGTCTTGGTACAAAAGCATGACATAGGTGGCAATCCGGACCGACATGATCCAATCGACCGTCGATTGAAATTCCAGCAACAGATAGACGAACAACCATTCCCTACCCCAGCGAACCCGCCAGATCACATCGTCTTCACGATCACGCAAATCGTCGGTCACAAAACTGCCGCTGACTTTTTCCAAGGTAGAAAAATCGAGTTGTCCGACCCACTTTTCCTTAACGAACCCTTCCAACAGATCCTGAACCATGTCGGCGTGGCTGAAAAGCAGCTTGTAGCTTGAGTCATGGTCGGACAAGGAACACCCCGTTTCGATTGCCGCAGTCTCCTGAATCATCCCGATTCTCTTGCCAGCTTAATCGCCATCACCAATAAAAACAAGCCGATTTCAAGGCGATGGCCATGGGTGTGGCACCCAATGGAACGGCATGATTTTTCCAGAAACGCTAAAAATTTGCTTGACTTTTGCCGGGGGGGGTAAAATCAAATTAAAAATAACAGTCTTGTTTGGTTGATCTAAAAAACATAGATTGATCAACTCGTCGTTGCCATCAAGTATTTCATACAACCTTCAAATGGGGAAAGAACGATGACGCGCATGTTGAAAGCAACCGCCATGGTTGCGTTGGTTGCTCCACTGTGGATGACTGCTGCAGGATGCGGAGGTGGGGGTGGAGGCGGGAGTGGAAGTACATCTTCGTCATCGACCACCGTATCGGGTGCCGTCATCGACGGTCCTGTTTCCGGGGGAACCGTGACCGTCAAGGACAGCATGGTCGATGGTTCGATGGAAGGCAAGAAGAGCGGAGCCGCCTTGTCCGCCGAAATGCCTACCGGGTTCACCTCCGATACGATGGTTTCAGTGGTAACGCAACAAAAAGCGCTGGTTGGCGCGGAGATGGTCAACAACAGCTTGAAAGTGACCCAGGCGAATGAAACGCAAATTTCGTCCGATGATGCCAAAACCCGGTTTTCCCGGGCCATGAACAAGATGGACCCGTCATCAGCACAACCGACGCACTGACCAAAATGGAAGCGGTTCCCATTTCGGAGAAACAGAAAAACCAGTTGACCACGGATATCAGCAACGCGAAAAAAACCCAGGAAACCTACGGGGTGGACAGTACCGCAATGACTTCCCTGCAAACGATCATTAATAATCTGGAGGTAGGCAAACCGGGGGCAAACAAACTGGACACCTCGGTCATAACCGGAGTAGAGGACGGGGTCAATAAAGTCAAAAAAGGACACAAGGACGGCACCTATCCTCCCCCGGCGCCAACACCAGAACCCACACCCACTCCTTCTCCGACGCCAACACCCACCTCTTCAGAGGTAACCATATGGTACCGTATGGACCTGGGGAGACAATACTTATGGCCAATTGGGCGATGGAACGGCTTCCAATAAATTTGCTTATAAGATTAATGGTTATCAGCTCAATGGTCGAACCCACCACAACACGTACCCGTTCACAATGATGCACATGGATTTATCATTGACGATGGCGTTTCGAGACATGGTCACCAGGTTTTGGGGATGAACTGTGTATCGTTGGCCAGTGTCACCGTCTCTCCAGACTGGACGATGACGAACAATCCTTCGTTCATGGCAAACTGTTCCACATTTTCTTCGACCACAATCCCCGCCACCGCTCCCATCACCCGCCGGTCGACATACTCTGGAAAAAAACTTTTGAATTCCGCCAGCCGGGTCACATGCTCCCGGACATCCTCCACGCGCAGTTTGCTTTTGACCTCCACCAGCACCACCACATCGGTATTCACCACCAGAAGATCGATTTCCATGTGGCGGTTGCCGGGATATTTGGCCTTGACCCGTTGATGGACCCGGTGTACCGGGATGCCTCGATCCAAAAACAAGGTTTCGCAGGCGGGGGCGACCATCCCTTCCACGAATTCACCCCAGCGCCCCCCCAACTGGCCGATCTGCCGGGACACATCTTTGACGACCCGCTCCATTTCCCGGAATTTACGATCCGTTTCCCGGGATCTCCGATCGGCTTCGGCACTGCTTTCACGCAGAATGCGCCGGGTTTCTTCCAGATCACGTTCGCTTTTTTCCTTTGATTCCTGAAATATACGGTTGGTCTCCCGGAACAGCTTCCAGATATCGTCAAGGGTCAGTTCTTGTGGCATGTTGTTTCTCCAACGGGTCGGTCTCTGATCATTCATGACATCAATAATGTAGCAGAATTTCCGAATCGAAAGAAACTCAATGGGGTCAGGCCCCTTCCCAGGAGAGCAACCAACGCTTGGTGTCGATGCCTTGACCTCCACTGTAGCCACCCATGCCACCGTTGGCGGCGATGATCCGATGGCAGGGAATCAGAAGGGGGATGGGGTTGGCGGCCATGGCCTGACCGATGGCCCTGGGGGCGGTATTGAGTCGTGCCGCCAGTTGGCCATAAGTGACGACGGTTCCAGCCGGAATCGTCGAAGCTTCCGCCCATGCACGTCGCTGAAACAAAGTTCCCTCCGGATTCAGGGGAAAGGTGGGGGGATGGAAACGCTTTGCAAAATAATCTTCCACCCACGACCGCAAGGGATGTTCCGGGAACGGGTCATCTGGATGGGAAGAGGCCGACAGGGGTTTGAACGCCAGGGAGACCACCCCCTGATCGGTCATTTCAGCCCAAAGCGGACCCAGGGGCGTGGAATACACTGCAACCCGAATGTGGGGGGTGCCGAGGTTCATCGGGCATCAACCATCAAATATCCAGATTGTTCACGTTCAGGGCGTTGGCCTGAATAAAATCCCGCCGTGGTTCCACCTGGTCCCCCATCAACGTGGTAAACACTTCATCCGCCTCCACGGTGTCTTGCACCCGTACCTGAAGCAGGGTGCGATGGGTGGGTTTCATGGTGGTTTCCCACAATTGATCAGGGTTCATCTCACCCAACCCTTTATAGCGTTGAATGGTTTGCCCCTTGCGACCTTCGGCGAGAATCCAATTGACCAGCTCCTCAAGGTTGCCCACGGGTTGGGTCCGTCCCCCCTTCAACCATACCGGTGCCGCGCCGATCTCCTGGAAGATGCGCCCGGATCGTTCCAACATTTCCCGATATTCCGGGGAACGGGTCAGATGGGAATCCAGGATGCTCCGGGTTTGCACGCCATGAATGAGTCGGGTGATGGTCAGGGTTTCCGATCCGGTTTCACTGTCATGGACCAGGTCAACCTGAAGACGCTCCTCATTGTTTTCCGATAATTGCAATCGTTGGCGCAACCGTTCGGCGGCGGCGGTGGCCTGGGCGTGGGTTTCAAGGGAGGCTTGGGTCACTTGTGCCGCACCGGTCGCTTCAAGAATGACCCGGCGGTCATGATGACGCGACAACCGGTTGAGCAGAAAAACATAACGCTGGGCTTCCCGCACCATATTGGCCAGTTCGCTGCCGACGATCTCACGGGTGCCGTTGACCAGGGTCGCCCCTTCCAGGCCGAATGCCATCAACAATTCCGACATCGCCTCCTCATTTTTCAAATAACGCGTGGTCTTGCCCCGGCTGATGCGATACAGGGGGGGATGGGCGATGTACAAATGACCGCGCTCGACGATTTCAGGGAATTGACGGTAGAAAAAGGTTAAAAGCAGGGTGCGTATGTGGGCACCATCGACATCGGCGTCGGTCATGATGATGATGCGATGATAACGCAGTTTGGCAATGTCGTATTCTTCAGTGCCGATGCCGGTCCCCAAGGCGGTGATCAGGGTTCCCACCTCCTGGGAGGAGAGCATTTTGTCGAACCGCGCCTTCTCCACATTGAGAATCTTCCCCTTCAACGGCAATACCGCCTGGAATTTTCGATCCCGTGCCTGCTTGGCCGATCCACCGGCGGAATCCCCTTCCACCAGATACAATTCACACAGGCTTGGATCCTTTTCCTGGCAATCGGCCAGTTTTCCCGGGAGGGATGAAATGTCCAGGGCCGACTTGCGCCGGGTCAGTTCACGCGCTTTGCGTGCCGCTTCCCGGGCGACGGCTGCCTCCATCGACTTGGAGATGATCCGTTTGGCATCCTGGGGATTTTCCTCGAACCAGGTGGATAATTTATCGGCGACGATGCTTTCCATCACCGTGCGCACTTCCGAAGAAACCAGTTTTTCCTTGGTCTGGGAGGAAAATTTGGGATCGGGAACCTTGACCGAAATCACCGCGGTCAATCCTTCGCGGCAGTCGTCGCCGGTCAAGGCGATTTTTTCTTTTTTGAGCAGATTGCTGCTGAGGGCATAGTTGTTGATGGTCCGGGTCAGGGCGGCGCGAAAACCGATCAAATGGGTGCCGCCATCGCGCTGGGGAATGTTGTTGGTGAAACAAAATACATTTTCCTGATAGGAATCGTTCCACTGCAACGACACTTCAACCATGACCTCTTCGCGTTTATCCTGAAAATAAATGGGCGGCTCCTGCAAGGGGGTCTTGGCGCGGTTGAGGTGCTGCACGAAGGAGCGGATCCCCCCTTCATAGTGGAAATGGTGCGATTTGTCGGTGGCATCCTCGTGGATGTAAATGTTGATGCCGGAATTGAGAAAGGACAGTTCACGCAGGCGTTGCGACAGGATGTCGAAGGAGAATTCAACGTTGGAAAATATTTTACGGCTGGGCAGAAAGGTCACCGAAGTGCCGGTTTTGTCGGTTTCGCCGATCACCTGAATCGGTTTGACCGGATCCCCTTCGCGAAATTCCATGTACCAAACCTTGCCGCCACGGCGGATGGTCAACTCCAGCCGTTCCGACAGGGCGTTGACCACCGAAACCCCAACCCCGTGCAGACCACCCGAAACCTTGTAGGAATTTTGATCGAATTTACCCCCGGAATGAAGCACCGTCATGATCACTTCCGCAGCCGACCGCCCTTCTTCAGGATGGATGTCGGTGGGAATGCCGCGTCCATTGTCGCGAATGGTCACCGATCCATCACTGTGCATGATGACATCGATGCGGTCACAATAACCCCCAAGGGCTTCGTCGATGGCGTTATCGACCGCCTCGAACACCATGTGATGCAGGCCGGAACCGTCATCGGTGTCGCCGATGTACATCCCGGGCCTTTTGCGTACCGCTTCCAACCCCTTGAGTACCTTGATGCTGGCGGCACCATATTCGTAGGGTTCAGGGGTGGTTTCGGTGGGTGGATTGTCTGGGGTTGTCATGATTGCGGATACTCCGGTTTGAATTGTCCCGCCTGAACATGAAATGCCTGATACGGCAGTTGGGCACTGGAAAAATCGTCTCCCTTGACGGCGGTGATCAACAATTGTTGTCCCTGGCGCTGAACCAGTTTGAGCAATCGTCTCACGCCATCGCCATCCAGTTCTGCGGCGGGGTCGTCCAGCAGCAACAAAGGTTTTGCATGAACGGCGGTTTGCAGCAATTGCAGTTCAGAAAGCTTCAAGGCCAGCATGAACCGCTTTTTTTGTCCCCGGGAGCCGAAGCGATCCAAGGGACGTTCGGAACATGAAAATCGGACATCATCACGATGGGGACCGGTGCTGGTGGCGCGTAATCGATGATCATTGCCCCGATGTTGTTTGAGCAATTGACGATACTGATTGGCCAAATCTTTTTCCTCCATGCAGGTGCCATCATGGTTGAGCTGACTGGCATAGGACAATTGAAACAGCGGACTGTCCAAGCCCAATGCATCCAGAAAGAATGGCAAAGGTTCCCGGAGTCGTTGAAGCATGTGGTTGCGGCTGACCAGAATCCGTGCCCCGAGAACCGCCAGTCGATCTTCCCAGGCATCCATTTCACCTGGATGAAGTGTTTTTTCCTTCAACAGCCGATTGCGTGCCTTGAGCGCATTTTGATAATCGCGCACCGTCGTTGCGTGTCGGCGCTGGTTGGAAAAAACCACCCAGTCGAGATAATCCCGCCGCGCACCGGGACCGCCGTGGATCAGATCGGGAGAATCCGGGGTCAGGAGTACCGCCGCCAGGACACGATCCATGCTGGAGGCCATGGCGACCGGTTTGCCATTCAATTGCGCCGTCTGCCGATTGCCCACCCCTTGAAATTCCAGCCGGTGGGTCAAATCGAAGGCATGGACCGTCCCTTGAAGATGGAATCCTTTGCATCCGTGGCGACGCAATACTTCCGGTGGTGACCGGCGAAAGGATCGGCCCGTGGCCAACAGCCCGACCGCCTCCAGAAGATTGCTTTTTCCCTGACCATTCCCTCCGATCAGCAGGTTCAATTCCGGATGAAACCGCAAGTCGGCCTGGGTGATATTGCGGAAATCGACCAGGCGGAGCCATTCCAGGACCATGATATCCATAGAAAATGATTAAGAAAAAAAAGGGGTCCGGGGGCAATCACTCAAGCCCCATTTTATTTCTTGATCATGACCATCAAACCCGCATGGGCATCAGAACGAACAGGGCATCATTGCGGTTCGGATCGAAGACCAGAGCGGGTGATTCGTCATCCTTGAACACGAAACAGACTTCCGTCCCTTCCATGGCAGTCAGGATGTCTCGCAAATAACGGGCATTGAAACCGATGGCAAAAGGGTCTTCACTGCTGAACTGGACGGAAA
Organism: Magnetococcales bacterium DCbin4; assembly: GCA_002753735.1. GTDB lineage: Bacteria > Pseudomonadota > Magnetococcia > Magnetococcales > UBA8363 > UBA8363. Next base: position 48,221 of record PEAN01000005.1, on the reverse strand, counting down.
TTTCTTCTTCACCCGCTTCCTGTTCCGGGTTATTGGACGATACTTTCATCAATGAACCATGGACATGCATGCGAATGCCCCGGGATTTTTCGTGCGACAGGACTGAGATCCGTTTGACGACGCTGTCGAGTTCCTGACGATCCATGTTCAGACGGATGCTGTTTTGTGATGGAATGACACGCCGATAATCGGGAAAACGTCCCTGAACCAGTTTGGAAACCAGCGTCAATTCCGGTTTGATGAATTGAATATGCGCAGCCCCCATGATGATTTCCAGGGCATCCTGATCTTCTTCCAGAACCTTGCGCATTTCATAGACCGCTTTTTTGGGGATGATGACTTCGCGCAATTCTCCGACGTCCGGGGTCATCGGTTTTTCCACCATGGCAAGGCGATGGGTATCGGTGGCGACCATCCGCACTTTGGGGCTTTGGCCATCTTCGGTGGCAGGGGACAGTTGCAACAGGACTCCATTGAGGGTGAAGCGGCTGTCATCCGAGGACATGGCGAAATGGGTCTTGCTGAACATTTCCACCAACAGGGCACGCTCAAAGTGAAAACGTTCCCCTTCCGCCTGTGGAATCTTGGGGAACTCGGAGGTCGGGAAACCAGCCAATTCGAAGCGGGCGCGTCCCGCCAGGAGAATCAATCTGGATTCCGATTCCATCCGCAACGTAACATTCGTGGGCGGCAGTTCGCGGACGATTTCAAACAATGTTTTGGCGTTGAGCGCCATGCTCCCTTCCTGCCGGATTTCGGCATTGCATGTGGTGCGCAGGGAGACCTCCAGGTCGGTGGCGGACAAGGTGATGCGTCCATCCTGCGCTTCCAGCAGGGCGGTTCCCAGCATGGTCATGGTGTTGCGGCGCTCAACCACGGTCTGGATGCGGGAAAGTGCTTTGAGAAAGGGATCTTTTTGAATATGAAATTCCATGAAACGTGACCTTGGAGTGGGATGTCGTCAATGGCTCAACATTTCTGTCAGGGATTGCAGTTGCCTGGCCAGGATGGAATCCTCGGATTGTTTTTCGTTGACCCGGCCAACGGCATACAACACCGTGGTATGATCGCGACCGCCGAATTGTTCACCGATTTCCGGGTAGGAATGGTTGGTCAGTTTTTTACACAGGTACATGGCAATCTGCCGGGGGTGACTGAATTCCCGGGAGCGCTTGTTGGAGCGCAGATCCATGGGGGAAATTTTGTAGAATGTCGCCACCGTCCGTTGAATCTCTTCGATGGGGATGACGCGGCGATCGGGATTTTTCAAGGTGTTGCGCAAACTTTCCTTGACCAATGCCATGGTGATCGGAACCCGTTCCATGGAGGAAAGCGCAAAGATCCGGATCAACGCCCCTTCGAGTTCACGCACGTTGGTTTGAATGGCATCCGCGAGGAAAAAGGCGACATCATCCTGAAAATCAATCCCTTCCATGATGGCCTTTTTTTTCAGGATGGCGACACGGGTTTCCAGATCGGGTGGATGGAGGTCGACCACCAATCCCTGGGCGAAACGGGAGCGCAACCGTTCATCCAAAACCATGTCCTGGGGGAGGCTGTCGGAGGTCAGGACGATTTGCTTGGCATCACCGTACAGGGCGTTGAAGGTATGAAAAAATTCTTCCTGGGTTCCCTTTTTGCCGGCGAAAAAATGAATATCGTCCACCAGGAGCATGTCCACGCCGCGGAATTGGCTCTTGAAATCATTGACCCGTCCCATGCGGGTGTAATCAATGAACAGCGTCATGAACTTTTCCGACGAGATGTAACATATTTTTTCGTGGGGCCGTTCCTTCAGCACTTTGTGACCGATGGCGTGCAGCAGGTGGGTTTTCCCCAGACCGGTGCCACCGTGCATGTAGAGCGGGTTGTAGACCAGCGGGGGGCCGTCTGCGACCCGGGAGGCGGCGGCATGGGCGAACTGGTTGCAGGCACCGACCACGAAGGACTCGAAGGTATAGCGTTCCAACAGACCCATTCCCTGAGATGAGGCAACGGGTTGGGTTTTGGGTTCGTGGGTGGGAAGGGTTGCGGCGGGTTGCGCCTTGGGTTCCGTGGATTCCGGTTTTTCGGGCCGGATCCGGGGTTCGGGATCGGCACGGAAGGCAAGCGGTTGATGGGTCCCCCGTTCGACCGCCATGGCCGATTCCAAAAGGGTTCCGTAATGACTGCGAACGTAATCGGCGGCAAAATCATTATGGCAGAAGATTTCCAGACGGCCATCGGCAAGATTGTTTCCGGGACGCAAAGGTTTGATCCAAAGATTGTACACCTCTGGAGAGACCTGTGCCTTGACCGATGCGACTGTTTTTACCCAATATTCTTCCATGCTCAAGTCAAACCATTGGCAAAATTTGGATCCGTGGCGGGAAAAGGGCTGTTTGTCGGTGGTCGAAAAAAAGCGGATGACACACCTTGGATCAACAGAGGGATTGCCTCTACCCGGACCCTTGATTTTGGCGAGGTCTAAAAATTCAGGGAAAGATCAGTTTACCATATCCGACCCGCATCTCCCAGGAACCATGATAATGTAACCGAGGGTGGTGATGCCAGTCGAGGCGGTCGTCGTTCAGGGGAATGGACGACGTGATCAAGGTTGAATGCGCTACAGACGGTCGGTTGGTTGTGATGCGCCCAGGAGGTTGCCGGTGGTCAGATGGCGACCGTGGATCCAGGCGGCGGCGGACATGGTTTTTTTGCCACTGGGGGTGACCCGGGTCACAATCAGCGACCCTTGACCGCAGGCGACTTCAAAACCGGACTCCAGGAGGGTGATGATTTCTCCAGGTTGTCCCTGTTGATTCCTTTCGGCAGGGTGGGCGGCGATGATTTTCAAGGTGTGTCCCTGAAAGGTGGTGCGGGCACCGGGCCAGGGATTCAAGGCACGGATTTGGCGGTGGATGAGGGTGGCCTCCTGGTTCCAGTGGATCCATTCATCATCGCGGGTCAATTTTTCGGCGTAGGTGATCCCTGTGGTGGGTTGGGGTTGGGGTTTGAGGGTTCCCATCTTCAAGGCGGCGAGGGTGGTGGTCAACAGACGCGCCCCCTGTTCAGCCAGTTGGTCATGCAAACGGCCACCGGTCATGGTGTCGTCGATGGGGGTTGTGTCCATGGCAAGGATGGGGCCGGTATCCAATCCCGCCTCCATGGCCATGATGGTCACGCCGGTTTCCCGATCCCCCGCCAGGATGGCCCGGTGCAGGGGGGCGGCACCCCGCCACCGGGGTAACAGCGAGGCATGGACATTGATGCAACCATGACCGGGGATGGCGAGAATCGCAGGGGGGAGGAGCAAACCGTAGGCGGTGACGACGATCAGGTCGGGTTGCAACGATTGGAGCAGGGTGACGGCATCGGGATGGCGCAGCGTGGTGGGTTGATGCACGGTCAATCCATGGGCCAGGGCGTGCTGTTTGACCGGGGAGGGTTGGAGACGCAGCCCTCGTCCGGCGACCCGATCGGGTTGGGTGAAGACGCCGACGACCGTATCGGGGCTGGAGATCAGGGCGGCGAGGCTGGGGACCGCAAAATCGGGAGTCCCCATGAACACGATCTTCAAAGGGGTCATGAATCAATCCCCCTCTTTTTGTTTTTTCAATTTTTTCATCAACATCGACCGTTTCAGCATGGAAATGTGGTCGATGAACAGTTTGCCGTTCAAATGATCGATTTCATGTTGCAGACAAACGGCCAGAAGCTCGGTCCCTTCGAGGGTCAGCGATTGGTTGTTGCGGTCGAGACCATGGACGATCACACGGGAAGAACGGGTCACTTCGGCGGTGTACTCGGGGATCGACAGGCATCCCTCTTTCCAGCAGATCTCCCCTTCGGCGTGAACGATGACGGGATTGGCGATGAAGATGGGATTTTTTTCATGCCCTTCGTGGGCATGGTTCAGATCGATGCAGATGACGCGCTGCGAAATCCCAACCTGGGGGGCGGCCAGGCCGATGCCGACGGCGGCGTACATGGTTTCGGCCATGTCATCCATGAGTTGACGCAGGGAATCGTTCACTTCAGCCACCGGTTTGGCGATTTGTTTGAGTCGCCGGTCGGGAGCGGTGAGGATGGGCAGCACGGCCATGATGGAGACCTTGTTGATGGTTGATCAATGCATGGAAACACGGTTCATGGTTCCATGGACCTCATTTTAATCACGATTGCTCCCTGAACCAAAGCGTTGGCTATAAAAAAGAGTGCGGATCGACATCCAGGTCAACGCGGATGGCCTTGGGGGCCAGGGTTTCTGCGGTCTTGAGGAGTTGATTGAGGTATCCATGCAGCCGGGCACCGGGGTTTTCCTTGATCAGGAGTTGCCAACGGTAGCGACCCCGCAGTTTGAACAGGGGTGAGGGGGCCGGTCCCAGGAGGGTTGCCTGGTCTGATCGTGGGAGGTTTTGAGCCAACATGAGGCCATAATGTTCCCCATCCTCCTGTTTGAGCGCCGAAAAACGGAGCAAAGCCAATCTTTGAAACGGGGGGTAACCGATTTCATGACGCAATGCCAGTTCCTGTTGGGCAAAACCGGTCGTGTCATGGTGTACCACCGCTTTGAGGGCATAATGGGCCGGATCGAAGGTTTGGATCAAGACCTGGCCCACGGTTGCCTCACGCCCCGCCCGGCCTGCAACCTGGGTGAGCAATTGACAGGTCCGTTCGGCGGCGCGAAAGTCGGGTTGCCAGAGGGCGCTTTCGGCCAGGACGACACCGACCAGCGCAAGTTTTGGGAAATGGTGCCCCTTGGCGGTCATCTGGGTGCCGACCAGAATATCCAGTTGCCCATCATGAAAGGCGCTCAAGGTTTGTTCCAGATCGATTTCCTTGTTTCCGACCGAATCCCGATCAATTCGGGCAATGCGTGCATCGGGGAAACGGAGGCGGGTTTCCTGTTCCAACTGTTCGGTGCCGGGGCCGAAAAAAAACAGGCTCAACTGACCGCAATCGGGACAGATGTCCATGGGGGATTGCCGATGATCGCAATAATGACAGATGAGTAATTTTTTCTTCTCATGCCAGGTCAGGGTGACCGTGCAATTGGGACACATGACGGCGTGACCGCACCGATGACACAACAATGAGGGTGCCCATCCGCGGCGATTGAGAAACAACAATGACTGCAATCCCTGATCCAGGGTTTGGCGCAGCGCCTGTTCCAGGGGGAGGCTGATCAGGGGATTTTTGGCGTTGGGCCGTTGGTTTTCCTTTTGTCCCAGGTGAATGGTCCGGATGCTTGGAAGTGGGGCACCCGTGGCGCGATGGTTGAGCTTGAGGTGGGTGAATCGTCCGGTCCGGGCGTTGTGCAGCGTCTCCATGGAAGGGGTGGCACTGCCCAGAATCAAAAGTGCCCCCGCCTTTTGTGCCCGGACCACGGCCCCCCCGCCATGTCGCGGCCATGATAGGGGACCGATCCTTCCTGTTTGTAGGAAGTGTCGTGTTCTTCGTCCACGACGATGAGGCCAAGATCAGCGAAAGGGGCGAAAATGGCACTGCGGGTACCGATGACCACGCGGGCCTGACCGGAACGCAATTGTTGCCAGGCTTCAAACCGTTGCCGGTCACGCATGCCGGAGTGAAAAATGGACAGTTCCGTATTGAATCGTTCCCGATAACGTTGGACCAGTTGGGGGGTCAGACCGATTTCCGGCACCAGCATCAATACTTGACGCCCGAATTGCAGGCAGGCTTCGACGATGCGGAAATAAACCTCGGTTTTGCCGCTGCCGGTGACCCCTTCCAGGAGAAACGGGCGGAATGTCCGGTCATGGAGTCCCTTGGTCAGATAATCGACGCAAGTGCCCTGTTCCGGGTTCAGCGGATGACTTGTTATTTTATCGGCGGGATCATCGTTGGGTTGGGCCCAGGGGGGGATCGGGGGTGATGCTTCCGGTGAATGGCGGGGCCGGTAGTGGGTTTCCAGGCGCAGGATCCCTTGTTGTTCCAGGTGATGCAGATTTTCTTTCAATCCTTTGGCGCCCAGATGGCGTTTCAGGGTGGTCAGGGTCAGGCTTTTCTGTTTTTCCAGGAGGGTGACCAGGGGTTCCAGTTCCGGTTTGACGGGATGGTGTCTTCCGATCCAGATGGCGCGTTGGTGCGGTTCAAAACGCAGATGGGCGGGCATGGCGGCGGCGATCACGCTGCCGAGGGGGCGCAGGTAGTAGCGGCTGATCCATTCCAGGAGGTACAAAAGATCGGCGTCGAACAAGGGTTCGGGGGTCAGGATGTCGTGGATGGGGCGGATGGTTCCCCGGGTCCATTGGGGTTGTTCCAGGATGCGCCAGACGACACCGACCCGTTGGGTGCGACCGACCGGGACGAGGGCCAGACTGCCGGGTCTGCACCATGAAAAAGGTTCAGGCAGGGCATAGGTGAACAAGGTTTGCAGGGGAATGGGGAGGGCGATTTCCACATACATGATGATCAAGAAAAAAAAGGGGTCTGGGGGATTGCCCCCAGGGTGTTGATTTTGTTTTTGAATTTAAACAAGGAGATTTCCATGCCCCGCCTTTGATTTTGTTTATAAAGTCAAAATCAAAACCCTGGGGGCAATCCCTTGAGACCCCCTTTTTTCTTTCAATATTTATCTTTCCAGGAACGATAACGGACCAGGGCGGCACGAACCGGGCCGACATGACAACGGCAAAGGTGATCATCGGCAGGGGGAAGCCCCTGATTGTGCATGCGGCACAAATCGGTATGATCCCCCATCCCCCGGGGAACCTTGATCAATGCCTGATACAGCAGTTCCAAATGTTCCCGCAGCGCCATGTCGTCATTTTCAGGTGTCGTTCGGGACATCATAACTCAACCGTGCTGCGCAACCGCCCGGGCCAGGGCGTCCAGGATTCGATCCTGTTGTTCCACGGTTAGAAAGGGATGCATCGGCAGGGAAAGCACCTCTTGTGCCGCCCGGGTGGCGATGGGCAAGGTGCTTTTATCGATGATGTTGGCAAATGCGGGTTGATGGTGCAGGGGAACCGGATAATGAATCGCGGTGGGAATACCCTCCTGCTGCAACGCCGCCTGAACCTGATCACGTCGGGCGATACGGATGGTGAACTGGGAATAAACACTTTGATTTTCCGCCAATACCACCGGACCACGAACGCCTGCGGGCAGGTGATCCAGATAATAACGGGCAATCCGCTGCCGTTGTTTGATTTCATCTTCGAAATGGGCGAACTTGACCAGCAATACCGCCGCCTGCAATGTATCCAGGCGTCCGTTCATCCCCAACCGCATATGATGGTAACGGACCTTTTGTCCATGTTCGCGAATGCTTTTAAGCTGGAGTGCCAGATCGGCATCGTCGGTGAACACCATGCCGCCATCTCCATAACCTCCCAAGGCTTTGGCGGGGAAAAAGGAGGTGGCCCCGGCATGGGACAAACCACATGAGCGGCGCCCATGATGGGTTCCGCCGAAGGATTGACATCCATCTTCCAGGCATGAAAGATCATGTTTTTTGGCGATGGCATGGATCGATGTCATATCGGCGCATTGTCCGAAAATGCTCACCGGCATGATGGCCCGGGTGCGGGGGGTGATGGCCGCTTCCACCTGATGGGGATCCATGTTCAAGGTGTCGTCGCGGACATCCACAAAAACCGGTTTGGCCCCCAGCAGGGCAATGACCTCCGCCGTGGAAAAAAATGTGAACGGGCTGGTGATCACTTCATCGCCCGGTCCGATCGACCAGGCCATCAACACCGCCAACAGACTGTCCGTCCCCGAGGAAAAACCGACGGCTTCACGAACACCGACATAGTGCGCAAGGGTCGATTCCAGTTTCGCAACCTGCGGGCCGTTGATGAACTGACAGGAAGCCAGGACTTCGGCGATGGCCCGGTCCATCTCTTCCTTGTAGGTTTCATATTGGGTTTGCAAATCGATGAAGCGCATGGAATCGAATCTTTCTGTCTGTCGGAATCATTTGATCAGGCTTGTGTCACCAAAGCGTGTCGGTTTTTAGAGTTTCTTATCTGAAACAGGGGTCAATGACAATGACTCATTCACACATGTCATCCTTGACTTGTCAAATAATCGGCCCTTTGGAACAATCAGGGATCCAAACCGGAACCAATGGCGGCGATCTTTCGACATGTGGGCGAGGGCAGAAAGCCCTGGTTGTTTGATTTCATGACCCCTGCGGGAGCAGGGTTTCATGGTTGAGCAGTTCATCCAGGGTTTCCCGACGGCGAACAACCGTAAAGCGGTTGCCCTGGACCAGGACCTCGGCGGCTCTGGGCCGGGTATTGTAATTACCGCTCATGACGAAGCCATAGGCCCCTGCCGAACGGACCATCAACAGATCCCCTTCGGCAAAGGGGGGGAGCAGCCGGTCACGGGCGAAAAAATCACCCGATTCACAGATGGGACCGACGACATCCACCACCGTCTCTTCCTCACCAAAACGACGCACGACCGGTTGGATGCCGTGATAGGCATTGTAGAGCGCCGGACGCATCAGATCGTTCATGCCGGCATCGGTGATGATGAACCGTTTATCCTCATTATCCTTGATGTATTCCACCCGGGTGACGAGAACCCCCGCATTGCCGACGATCACCCGGCCCGGTTCCAGGATCAAGGTCAGATCGAACCCATCCAATTCCTGAAGCAGGGCGCCGGCGTAATGATCGGGCAGGGGAGGGGGTCGGGATTGGTCATACGGGATTCCCAATCCACCGCCCAGGTCGAGATGGGTCAGATGGATCCCTTCACGTTTCAAGGCGCTTACCAGGGTCAGTACCCGTTTGAGGGCATCGACGAACGGGGAGAGGGTGGTCAATTGGGAACCGATGTGACAATCCAGACCCATGATATGAATATGGGACAGTTGCGCGGCGTTGCGATACAGCTCCAGGGCATTGTGGTAGGGAATCCCGAATTTGTTGCGTTTGAGACCGGTGGAAATGTGGGGATGGGTTTTGGGATCGACATCGGGGTTGATGCGCAGGGCCACCGGTGCCTTGACGCCCAATTCTCCCGCCAGGGTGTCGATGCGGTAGAGTTCGGAACGGCTTTCGACATTGAACATGAGGATGCCATGACGCAAAGCCTGACGAATTTCTTCCCTGGTCTTGCCAACGCCCGAGAAGACGATTTTATTTCCCGGACAGCCGATCCGGCGGACCCGTTCCAGTTCACCGCCCGAAACGATATCAAAACCGGCACCGTTGCGTGCCAGGAGATCAAGCACGGCCAGGTTGCTGTTGGCCTTGACCGAATAGCAGATCAAATGGGTTGTTTTGGCGAACGCCTGTTGAAACACCGCCAGATGGTGGGTCAATGTTTTTGCGGAGTAGCAGTAGAACGGAGTCCCTACCGCTTCGGCGATCTGGTCCAATGGGACCTCTTCGCAATGGATCCGATCATCCAGATAGTGAAAATGGTCCATGGCTGGCCAGTCTTGCGGGGCGCGGAAAGAGGATCAGGAACCCTGAGCCGGTGGTTGAGCGGGTTTTGGCGGTTGGGGCATGGGTTGAGCTTGTTTTTCCGGTTTGTCCACTTCCAGAAAAAGATTGTCCTTGTGTCCGCAGCCGACCAGAAGGGACCACAGTACCAGTGTGGGAACAAGTCCGCGAAGCAAAAGACGCACATCGATCTCCGGCAAGGGTTGATCTCAAGCCCTGATTGCACCACCCGTTATGATTTTGCCACTTAAGCCCATCGTCGGCAACATGGGAAATGCATGGAGGGTGGAAACGAACCATTTAACCTTCAGGAGCATGGCCCCGGGACCGGCCGGGGCCGAATGATTCCCGCAAGGCAGGTTGTCAGGATTCCGATTGAGCCTCGAGGAAAGAGATGACGGCGGCACGATCGGCGGCTTCTTTCAGGCCGGGAAAGGTTGTCTTGGTCCCGGGGACGAGGGCAGAGGGATTGGTGAGGTAACGGTCCATGTTTTCCCGGTTCCAGGGGAAGCCGCTGGCCGCCATGGCGGGGGAATAGGTGTATCCTTTCAAGGTTCCCGCCTTGCGTCCGATGACCCCTCCCAGATTGGGTCCGGTTTTTTTCGTGCCATCATCGATGATGTTATGGCATTCGCTGCATTTTTTAAAGACCACCTCACCGTCGTCGATGATGTCGGCCCATGCATGACTCGCTGGATGAGCCAGTGCCAGTGCCAAACCAAGCAACAGACCATGTACGGTGTTCATGTTTTTTCCTTCCTTGAATGGGTGTGGAGTGGATTGCAAGGAAATTCCGAAAAAGAAGGGATCCATTCTATAGGATGGGTAACGGATTGGAAAGACAGGTTTCGTTGTCGGATCTCATTTGATGGGCCGAGATCACATTCTCAAGGAAACTTTTTTTCTCTCGCGGTCACCCATCTTCATGGATGCGGACCATGGTAAGTTGGTTGCGGACAGGTATAATGGGGTGATGGCCATTGTGGAGATTCTTTTAAAGAATATGAAGAGTGGAATCATGAATGTAATAAAATATATAAATCAGTGGGTGATTTTCGGGATGGTATTCATGGGAATCATGATCATGGTTCCGGTTGGAGCCGATGCCTTCTGTCTGGTCAATGATACCAATGTCTCAATTCATGGCCAATCCCTGGACCGCACCGCCTTCGAAGCCGATATCGCCCCGGGTGGCAGTGTCTGTTGCGATGATTGTCTGAAAAACAATCAATCCATCGCCTCCCTGTTGGTCGTCACCGGATATGTTCCCGTTTCCCAGAACAGTCAGCCGGGATGGAATGCGGAGTGTCGTACCCGGGTGTCTGCCCAGGGGCAGGTGATCATTACCGGAACGGCATCACAAATCTTTTGCATTGTCGGAACATCGCGGTGACCATCAGTAAAAGCCCGGATCCCGACCTCAGGGATGTGGAAGCGGCGAAAAAGGGTGATACCCAGGCGTTTTCGCATCTTTTGAAACGTCTGGAACAGCGTGTTTTCCGTTTCATCCTTCGCCATTCCCTTACCCATGAAGACGCTCAGGACCTGACCCAGGAGACCTTTGTTGAGGTCTGCCGCAATCTGGAACATTTTCGTGGTAATTCGATGTTTTCAACCTGGGTGTTGGGAATCGCACGCAACCTGGTGCTCAATCATGTCAACCGTTCTTCCTCCTTTCGTTTTTCCATCGCCGAAGATGTCGATCTGACTGAAGTTGTCGATGACGGTAACAACCCTCACGATGCCTGTCAAAGACAGGCCCGGCTTGTCGCCCTGACCCATGGCATTCAAAGCTACCTGTCCCGGGATCTGCGCGAAGCCCTGGTGTTGGTCTGTCTGGAAGGGTTGAGTTATCGGGAGGCGGCCAAATTGTTGGAACTGCCTGAAGCGACTGTCAAAACCCGGGTGTTCAGGGCCAGAAAGGCTTTGCGTGCCGGGTTTGCCTCCGATGGTACCGGCGATCTGTTCACCTTTGACTCCCTTTAAGGCTTTCCCATACCGATTCCTTGAAACTTTTTCAGGTTTTCGGTTACCCATGGATAGATGGGAATGGCCTTGCGGAATAGAATGGATTTCCGACAAAATTTCGGGGAGTGGTTCATGTTGGACGAACAAGACCAGGAATTGATCAGCCGTGGCCTCGAAGCCGATCTCAATCGGGCGGAAATGCGTCATCTGTATCGTTTGGCGGTCACGCAACCTCCAGCCCTGGAGGAAATGGCGCAACTATTGGGTTTGGAACATGGGTTCCAGGAGGCGTTGCAACAGGAACGGCGAATGGTTGTCGGAACAAACCTCACCGGAAAAGCGGTTGCCGCCATGGTCGCAGGACAGGCGCAACGAAATTCCTTTGGCAGTTTCGTGCGTCACCTCTGGGCATGGTTTTTTTCACCGCGGACCGTCTTGTTGCAACCTTTTTCCTTTGTCGGGGGGGTGGCGGCCGTGGTGCTCGCCCTGGGGCTCTTCCCTTCCATGGATCGTGACCTGGTGCGCCCGGGCGGTGTGACCTCCGTTTCGACACCGCCACGCCTGGCGATTCAGGATGTGCAGTTCAATCAGGCGGAGGCTCGGGTCAATTGGACCAATCGTTTTGTCGTTCCCCCAGGTGCTGCGACCCGGCTTTCCTTGAACAACGGGGGCAAGGATCCCGTTCTGCTTCAATTTGAATCGGTCCAGCCCGCTTCTCTTGAAGTGATTCACTATGCCGGAGGGGTATCGGGTGAGACGGTGCGGTTGTTTACCATCGACGGCATCGGTTTTGCCACATTGCGTGAACCGCGGCAGGGGGATGAGGTGGTGGTTCGCAACAGTGGCAATGTGCCGGTATTGGTCTACATGCGCGGCATGGACGGTGCCACCGTCAGTGATCTGCAAAATCTGCAACAAAAAGACAAGACCCGACAAAACCTTTGAGTGGGCGGGGTAACCTTTAGATTCTGCCTGCTTTCCAGCTCGTGTCAGCCTCATGATCAAGGAAAAAAGGTCTGGGGGATTGCTCCCGGAGTTTTGATCTTTTTTCCCGAAAGCTCAAAAAAACCCTGAAGGGCTTCGTTCCCCGACCCATGAGGGGAGATGTAAAACCAAAATTAACACCCTGGAGGCAATTTCTCAGATCCCTTTTTTCTATTGATCATTGATCGACACATCCAACAAAGAGGGGGATTTGAACGGTAACATTGACCCTGAATGGGAACATGAAGTGGCATGTTGCGGTTTTTGATCTATCTCTTAATCGTGACCGTCAAGTTATCGATTCCCGGCATGGTTTACGCCCGTGAAGAGATCGTTTCTGATCATTCCCAAAAAATATCCGATCCTGACCTTAAATATGAGTTTGGAACCTCCGAAGGCATTATTGACCTGGGGATCCAACCCCTGTGGCTTCCCAGCGGCGTGATTGTGGAGGTGATGAAACGGGATGGCATCCTGCACCGGGAGCTGCGGCAAAGGGGTGCGACGGTCCGCTTTCATCCCTTTTTCAAGGGTGCCGAGATTAATCATTATCTCCACAAGGGTGATCTGGAAGGGGGGGGTGTCGGTGACATGCCGGCCATTACTGCCTGCGTCCATGACCAGATCCGGATCGTCTCCTTGATGGATCTGAATTTTACCGCCATTGTCGCCCGTGAGTTAATGAAATTGTCCGATCTGCGCGGTCAACGGATTGGATACGCCTTCGGTTCCAATGCCCATTATGCACTTTTGACCGCCTTGTCCGCGAATGGTGTGACCGAATCAGAGGTGACCCTGGTCCCCATGGAGGTTGACGCCATGCCGTTGGCCTTGGATCAGGGGAGGATCGATGCGTTCAGTGCCTGGGAACCGATCCCCTCCGTGGCGGCACAGGTGTATGGCCACAAGGTCATTCACCAGTTTCTGTCCTCGGGCTATCTTTATTTTTCCCGATCATTCGCCGAACGACATCCCGAATGGGTCGCGCAGTTGGTCGCTGCCGAATTTCGCGCACTCAACTGGTTGGAACAATCCGAGTCTCATTTTTTTCGGGCGGTTTCCTGGTCGGCGATTGCCATTCGCAATTTCCAGGGGCGTGACTTCGATCTTTCCCGAAAGGAGATGATGAAGTTGGTCCGAAGCGGCATCCATAACCTGTGGACCTTGCCGGTGATCCCCGTGACCGATCTGACGGAAGAAGGGCACATTGGTCGTGAGTCCCATTTTCTGGGGACGATTGGCAAGATTCCCCGTTCGGTTCCCTGGGAATCGATCAAAAAATGTTTTCATTGGGAGGTGGGGGAACAAGTCCTTTTCGCCCCTGCCAGATACCACCTCAATGAATTCGATGTTCGTGGAGTCACCAAGTGAACACGAGCAATGTCGCCACCGGAACTCCTCGGTTTGCACGCACCTTTCAGGGATGGAATCTGGGATCCCGGTTGATTTTCTGGTTCAGTCTGTTGTTTTTGGGCGGGTTGAGTCTGATCTTCTACGCGATGGTATGGGGCATACCGTATACCTATTTCGATGGACGCATCCACCAGTTGCGCACTGAAACGTTCAAAACGCTCGACCTGATCGCCACCCTGCACAAGGAGCGGATCGAAAGTTGGCTGACGGACAAACAGAGAGATCTTCGTATCATCGCCAAGACTTCTCTGTTGCGCGATGGATTGTCACATTCGGTTGCAGACCCGGAAAGCAACCGGATGTTTTTGTATTTGCAAATGATCGCCCGGGAATATCCTGAATTTGAATTTTTGGAGGTGGTCGATCTTGCGCGACAGATGGTTTTTTCCAGTACGGGTGTTGTAAAACGGCATGTTGTCAAAGACAGCTTTCTACACTATACGTTGCTTTCACCCCGGGGATATGTCGGGCGAGTGCGTATGCATGATGATCAACATGGGAAACAGGGACCGATGTTTCGCATCGGCCATCCGGTGCATGATGTGGATGGGCGGGCGGTGGCCATCCTGGTTGCGGCCGTTAATCCCGAGGTTCTGTTGGCACGATTGCACAGTATCGGCGATGGTTTGGGCAGCAGTGGAGAAGTTTTGTTGGTCGATGATCACGTGGTCCTGATCAGTAAGCTCAAGCACCGTTTTCCCGATGGGACCGTCTCCAGACCCATGGTTTCCCAACTGAAGGGAAAACCGGCTGTTTTGGCCGCCGCGGGTCATGAAGGAATCGACACGGCCCTGGACTACCGTGGCGAGCCGGTGATTGCATCTTTTCGGCATTTGCGGTTGAATCCTGTGTGGGGCATGGGATTGGTGGTCAAAATGGATGAACAGGAACTGTTCGCCCCCCTGAAGCGGGAACTCTACAGTATCATCGGATCCTGCCTGCTCCTGTTTTGTCTGCTGGTCCTGTTGAACGCCTACATGGTGCGTCGGCAAACGGCAGTGCTCCATCTGCTCAGTAATTCCGCAGCCCGCTTTTCCGGAAATGATCTGACGGTTCGTACCGGGATTCAAGGAAACGATGAACTCAGCATCCTGGGCCGATCGTTCGATCTCATGGCCGACAGGATCCAATCTTCCTTTCATGAGCTTGAGTGTGAAGTGGTCCGGCACAGACAAACCACCCTGGAATTATCCCAAATCAATGAAGAGCTCAAAAATTTTTCCTACATTGTTTCCCATGATCTGCGTTCCCCCCTGCTGAGCATCCAGGGGTTTTCGGAGGAGATGCAAATGGATCTGGAAGCATTGGACCAGGTCCTCACCCGCGAGATGGTTCACGCCGATGTCGGAACCGTGAATGAAATCAATGATCTCTTGCGAATGCGCATTCCAGGGGATATGCGCTACATCCGTTCTTCCACCCATAAGATGGAAGGATTGACCAATGCCATTTTAAATCTTTCCCGATTGGGACGAACGGTGTTACAGTTTGAAAGAATTGATTTACAATCTTTGGTAGAAAATAATATCAAAGCATTGGGCTATACCATCAAGGAATTGGGAATTACCGTTTCGGTTGCCCCCCTGCCACATCTGATTTCTGATCGTTTTGCCATGGAGCAGATCATCGGTAATCTGCTGTCAAACGCCATCAAATATCTTGAACCGACACGCCCCGGAGTCATTCAAATTTATGGAGCACAAAGTGATGATGGACGTCAGGTCACTTTGTGGGTCAAGGATAATGGCAGGGGAATCGCTCAGGAGGATATTGAAAGAATATTTGTAATGTTCCAAAGGGTTGGACGGCAAGATACGGTTGGCGATGGGATTGGATTGGCTTGCGTGCGAACATTGGTGCGCCGTTTGGAAGGGCATATTGATTGTGAATCCACTCTGGGATCGGGAACGGTGTTCAAGGTGACCTTGCCGTCGATCCCATCCGATGCGGGTTCTGTTTGAAGGAGGTGCGCTCCATGCAGGATGCTCAACCGGTTACCATCCTGATGGTGGAAGATGATGATGCCCATGCGGCGTTGATCGAGCGCAACCTGCGCCGGGGGGGGATCATCAACAAGGTGGTCCGACTCGACAATGGTCGCCAAGCACTCGATTTTTTGTTCAACCGTGGCCGCTATGCCAACCATCAACGCCCCGCCCACCTTCTGATGCTGCTCGACCTGAACATGCCTGAGGTCGATGGATACCAGGTCATTCGGGAAATGAAAAAAGATGAACTCTGTCACGTCATTCCCGTGGTGATTCTTACGACCACCAATGATCCGCAGGAGGTACAGCTTTGTTATGAATTGGGGTGCAACAACTTCGTTGCCAAACCGGTCGAACCGATCTCTTTTGCCAAAACAATCCAAAGTATGGGAATGATGATCAATATCATGTCCTATCCGTGCTGCTCATGACATTATCAAATTCCGCCGACAATCCAAAACCGCGCATCCTGTACATGGAGGATGATGAAGCACTGGCCCAACTGGTGCAACGCCGTCTGAGCCACCAGGAGTACGATGTGGAAATAGCTCCGGATGGGTTGGTTGGATTGGAAAAATTAAAGACGACTCCTTTCGATGTCGTGGTGCTTGATTACCGAATGCCCAAGCTCGATGGTCTGGCGGTTCTCGACCGGATCATGGAGGACAAACCATCCCTGCCCGCGATCATGGTCTCGGGATTCGGCAGCCTGGAAATCGCCATCGAGGCGATTCATCGGGGGGCTGCCGATTACGTGGTCAAGGAGGCGGGTAACAATTACCTGGCACTCCTCCGCAATACGATCGAACGCGTCCTGGAAAAGCAACGGCTTATCCAGGGAAAGAAAAAAATTGAAGCAGCATTATTGTATAGTGAGCTTCAATTTCGTTTCATCACCCATTCGGCCAGTGATGCCATTCTATCCGCGAATGAGGATGGATGCCTGACCTTTTGGAACCGTGGGGCCACGACGATTTTTGGGTACCATGAAGATGAAGTTCTCGGTCGTTCCTTGACGCTGTTGATTCCGGAACGGGATCATGAAGCACATCTTGCGGCCATGAACCGGGTCAAGAAAACCGGAAGAATGTCTTTGGCCGGGCAAATATTGGAGGTGTTGGCCAGACGCAAGGACGGTACGGAATTCCCCCTGGAAATTTCTCTTTCTTCCTGGGCGGTCAACGGGAAAAGATTTTTTTCCGCGGTCGCCCGGGACATTACCCTGCGCAAGAAGGCGGAGCAGCGGACGCAGCGCCTGCTGCAAAACCAGATTCTCATCAACACCCTGCTGCAACAATCGGTGACCTGTTCCCACTCTTTGGATGAGCAACTCGGTATCGCACTGAATCTTGTATTGTCGGCGAGTTGGCTGGTCACCTTGAACAAGGGGGCCATTTTTCTGTACGACGATGAACGAAGGGAGTTGGTGCTGAAAATTCACAAGGGGATCCAGGAACCCTTGCTCAAAACCTGTGCCCGGGTTGGCAGCCATCAATGCCTGTGTGGTTTGGCCATGGCATCGACGCAGTTGGTCTTTGCCGATTCTTCCGATGAACGGCATTCCACTCATTGCGAAGGGATGTCGCCGCACAGTCAATATTGTGTTCCCATCATTGCGCGAGAACGGTTTCTGGGTATTTTGAATATCTTCATGCCGAAAGGACATATCAAAGATCCCGAGGAAGGGGAGCTGTTGAATACCGTGGCCAATACCCTGGCGGGCATCATTGAGCGCAAGCAACTGGATGAACGTTTGCAACGTGCCCTTATCGCCGCCGACACGGCCAATAACGAAAAGAGCCGTTTTCTGGCCTCCATGAGCCATGAAATACGCACCCCGATGAATGTCGTGCTGGGTATGGCGGAATTGTTACTGGAGACCCCTCTGGATGCGGTACAACGCCGTTTTGCCCAGACCATGCAATCTTCGGGAAAAACGTTGATGGGGGTGATCAACGATATCCTCGATTTTTCCCGTATTGAAGCGGGGAATCTCCCTTTGGTCCAGGTGCCTTATTCTCCACGCCAGATGGTCGAGGAAACCACGCTGCTGATGCAAACGTCGGCAGTCAAAAAAGGGCTTGTTTTGGGTGTTGTAACCGATCTGGGGGTTCCAGATACCGTGTTGGGGGACGATGGACGGGTGCGGCAGGTGTTGATCAATTTGATCGGCAATGCCATCAAATTCACCCATGCGGGGCGGGTCGATGTCCACATGTCGGTTCATCCCGTCGAACCGGAAACTCTGTTGTTCCAGGTCAGCGATACCGGGATTGGCATTGCCCCGGAAATGACGGAGCATATTTTCAAACATTTCACCCAGGCGGATGCCGGCATCACCCGTCGTTATGGGGGAACCGGTTTGGGACTGGCCATTTCCCGGTGTCTGGTCGAATTGATGGGGGGCCGGATTACGGTGGCAAGCCGCCCGGGTGAGGGGAGTGTGTTCAGCTTCACGTTACCCATGAAGGTTGTGCAGTCCTCCTCATCCCAGAATCTGTCGGCAGTTTTGGAAAAAGATGTCGCAGTGAAACCATTGCGTATTTTGTTGGCGGAAGATACCGAGGAAAATCTCATCTTGTTCGAGGCGTATCTTGCACAGACTCCGTATCATCTGAAGATGGTCAACAATGGGGTGGAAGCGGTCCTTGAGTTCCAGAAGGACATCTTTGACGTGATCATCATGGATGTCGAAATGCCCAAGTTGGATGGTTACAGCGCGACCCGTCAGATTCGAAAGTGGGAACAGGCAATGGGGCGTTTGCCCGTTCCGATCATCGCCCTTTCAGCCCATGCCATGGAGGGGGAAAAGGAACGCAGCCAGGAAGCGGGTTGCACCCTTTATCTGTCCAAACCGGTGCGAAAAAAAATGTTGCTTGATGTGTTGCATCATGTGGCGACATCCGGTTGATATTCGTTATTCTGATTAATTCTACTTTGTCGCATTCATTGACTTGGGAGGATGGTTGGCAATTGACTGATATGTATAAAAATATTGAAATAAAAAAGGGGGCTTGAGGGATTGCCCCCAGGGTTTTGGTTTTGTTTTTGAATTAAAATAAAAAGGTTTCCATGCCTAAGTTTTTGACTTTGTTTTTCCAAGCCAATATTAATGCAATTTTGATTTGGAAATGGAATTAATCATCATGAATATGGAAGTGGTTCAATGCCTGCACCAGTCGCTTTCTGACCGGTTCCCAATCGCCAGGAGCGGGTTGCCGAAACAGGCGCATGGATCGATACCAGACCGTTGATTCCCCTTCCGGCCCCCAACGCCAATCGGGAACAAAAGGCAGCAAAACCCAGACCGGACATCCCAAGGCGCCCGCCAGGTGTGCCACCGCGGTATCGACGGCAATCACCAGGTCCAACGTTTGAATGATCCGTGCCGTCACGGCAAAATCGGCAAGATTGGGACATGCCATCCGATCCCGCCAATGTGGATGTTCCATTAATACCTTTTCCGCGCCCTCCTGCAGCGAGACCCAGGTCAGGAAATCGAGGTCCAACAAAGGGTCGAACCAGGCAAGATCCAGGCTGCGGTTGTGGTCGTTGCGATGCGTCGCCCGTCCCCGCCATACCAATCCGATCCGCAAAGGGAGGGGGGAAGATCGATTCCGGGATGGTTTTACCCAGGAAAACTCAGGGAGATAACCGGATACCCCGGGAATCTGGTCGCGGGTCTGTTGCAACAGGGCGGGCAGGGACATCAATGGTGCATGGACTTGAAACACAGGTGACGGTGGTTCTCCGTCCCACAGGAGATCGATTCCGGGGGCCTGCCGCAGCAATGGCGCCAGGGGACCTGAACATGAGAAAATGATCTTTCCCACCCGTTGGGCGACCTTTGGCAGAAAACGGATGAACTGAATCGTATCGCCAAACCCTTGTTCCGGATAGATCAACAAGGTTGCATCCCGCATGAGTTCCCCCCGCCACGGGGAGGAGGTCAATGAGGGTTGCCGTGCCAGATGGGCCGGATCACGCCAACGCCATTCATAGGCGGGAAAGCCCGATGCGTAATCGCCCAGAAACAACAACAACAATGCCCGATGATGTTGTGCGCTGGCATGATTGGGATCCAGTGCGACCGCACGTTCAACGGCAGCCAGGCTTGCTCTGTATTGTCCCAGGCGCCAAAGCGCTGTTGCGCGGTTGTTGTGAACCCGGGCATCGTTGGGCATGAGGGAACAGGCCATCTCAAAATCGGCCAGGGCCTCCTTGTCGGCACCCTGCTCCAATAGGAAGATGCCGCGTTCATGCCACATGGGACCCTCCTGGGAAAAATCCCGTACCCGATGATTCGCCAACGCCAACGCCTCATCCTTCCTGCCCATCCGCCACAAAAGGACCATCTGTAACCGCAATAATTCCTTGTTGCCAGGGGTTTGCTGCAATCCTCGATTCACCGTCAACAACGCCTGATCCAGACGGTTCAGTCCCAGGAGGGCCGTGGCCAGGTGTGCATGACTGTCCCCATCATTCGGTGTTCGTTGCAGGACGAGGGCAAAAATACGTGCCGCTTCGGCCAATCGTCCCAGACCATGCATCGATTGTCCGCGCAGTTTCCATGCGGTCAATCCCGGATCAACCCCCGGGGCGAACATGGGGTCCATCAAGGTCATGGCTTCGGCAAATCGTCCCGCTGCATTCAAGGCCAAAACCTGATGCCAGATCCGATCCCCGGCGTTGATCACGAAGGATCCGGTGTCCGGTTGTTCCGTCGCTGGATGGTCTGTGTCATGCGTCATGATGATCGGCTCGAACCAGGGTGTTGCGCTGCTTGAGGACTGCCTGTCCCAATTCGGTGAGGGTTCCCAGACGGCATTGATGATCACAGGTCGATCGGACCTGCCATTCAACCCATCCCTGCCGTGTACTCCAATCCATCCAATCCCGCTCCGGATCACCATCGTATACCTCTTCAAGGACAAAACTTCGCGCACCCTCTTCAAAGGCGCGGCAAAAGCAGGCAAATCGTTGTAGATCCACCTCGGAACGATGATCCATTTGAACACTCCTCATTAATTCTACTTTGTCACATTCATCAATCAGGGATTATTGACACTCAAAAAATTATTGAAAGAAAAAAAGGGGTCTGGGGGTTTGAGGGATTGCCCCCAGACCCCTTTTATTCTTTTAATAATTTTATACATATCAGTCAATTGTCGGCCATCCTTTTCAGATGATGAATCTGACAAAGTAGAATTAGTGGGTTCACATCCAACCAGGGAAAGGATTATGATGATCCATTCCCATGTTGCTTCCATCCACCGTTGACGAGTACCGTCGCATGAGTCTTGATCCCCCTGCAAAAGGAATTGCATCGCTGCAACAGGCCCTGGCCGATTTCGCTCAGCGGCGTGATTGGCACAGATTTCATTCCCCGAAAAATCTTGCCATGGCATTGAGTGTGGAGGCTGCTGAAATCATGGAACTCTTTCAGTGGGTTGACACGGCCGGAAGTGGTGCGATCCCCCTGGACAAACAACAGGCTTTGGCGGAGGAAATCGGGGATGTGATGATCTATCTTACCATGTTGGCCTCCAAATTTAATATTGATCCGGTGGATGCGGCCTGGGCCAAGATGGCGCTGAATGAAAAAAAATATCCCGCCAACCAGGTTTATGGAAAGTCGCTGAAATATAATGAATATTAAATCATCAGACACCTTCAGGAAAAATATTCGTCACTACACCGGTCAGCCCGAGTTGCACAGTGGTCCCCTGGAGGTGATTCAGGTCAATGTGGGATTGCAATGCAATCTGGAATGTCACCATTGCCATGTCGCCGCTTCCCCGCGACGCAAGGAACGGATGGAATGGCCGGTCATGGCGGAGGTGATCTCCCTGGCGGAACGTTCCGGTTGCACCTTCGTCGATATCACGGGGGGGGCGCCGGAACTCAATCCCCATCTGCCCCGCTTGATCGATGCCCTTGTGCTCCGGGGAATCAATGTTCAGGTCCGTACCAATCTTTCGGTTCATCTGGAACCGGGAATGGAACGGATGGCCTCTTTTTTCCGGGATCGCAAGGTGACACTGGTTGGTTCCATGCCCTGTTATCTGGAAAGCAATGTGGATAAACAACGCGGCGAAGGGACGTTCAAACAGGCCATTGCCGCCATGAGGCGTCTCAATGATCTGGGATTTGGCCGTGACCCGGAGCGGGTACTCAACCTGGTCTACAACCCCCTGGGTGCCCGTCTTCCACCCGATCCGTGTCAACTGGAACAGGATTATCGGCGTGAACTCATGAACCAGCACGGAATTGTCTTTTCCCGCCTGCTGACCATCACCAACATGCCCATCGGCAGATTCCGCACCGACCTTGCACGGCAGGGCAATGAGGAATCCTATTGGAAATTGTTGTTGGAATCGTTCAATCCCGCGACCTTGGATGGTTTGATGTGCCGCAACCAAATCAGCGTCGCCTGGGATGGTACCCTGTTTGACTGTGATTTCAACCTGGCGTTGAAAAAACCAGCCCGGCTTCCGGTCGCACCCCATATCCAGGGATTGGATCCAACGCTTTTGAACCAGCGTGCCATCGTGATCGATGATCATTGTTTCGCCTGTACGGCGGGACGTGGTTCATCCTGTGCCGGAGCACTGGTGGCATGAACGGAGCGTTCTCATGACTTCTCAACGTCTCCATCAAATGCAGATCGTCTATTCACAGATCACCGATCGGTTGTTGCTGCGCATCAACACCCGGGATCGGCAGGAGTTTCGTTTTTGGTTGACCCGGCGTTTCGTCAAAAGGCTCTGGCCCGGGTTGGCGCAGGCATTGGCGCGGCAGGTACGTCCTGAAGCGACGCATAGTCCTCTGGCCCGTGCCGCCATGATGGACCTCATGCATCAAAACGCAATTTCCCAGGCCGATTTCAATACCCGGTTCGATCAGCAGATTCAGACCGTTCCCATGGGGACGGAGCCGATTCTGGTCGCCAAGGCACGTTTGACGCCGATGAAATCAGGGGTTGTGATGCTTACTTTGCAACCTGAAACGGGTCAGGGGGTGGAGCTCGCCCTGGATCCCAATCTGCTGCATGCCTTGTGCAAACTGTTTCAGGATGCCTTGCCCCAGACCGATTGGGATTTGAAATTGCAATTTGGCGCGGCGACGACAGACAGTGATGCCGAGTCTTCTTCGTTCACAAGTGAGACGCGTAAATTGCACTGAGAAAACGAGGGACGCCATTCCTTTTATTGAAAGAAAAAAGGGGTCTCAAGGGATTGCCCCCAGGGTTTTGACTTTGTTTTTAAAATCAAAACTCTTGGGGCAATCCCTTGAGACCCCTTTTTTTCTTGATCGTTTTCAAAAGAGGTGGGGACTCTGAATGGTGACGAACGGGGTGAGGTTTGGAACCATGATCAAAAAAAAAGGTCTGTGGGATTCCCTCCAGACCTTTTTTTGATCATGATGAATGTTCAAATCATCATTCACCAGTCATGGCTTTTCCCGTCTTGCCATATTTGCGCATGAAGCGTTCCACCCGTCCGGCGGTATCCAACAGTTTGTGTTTGCCGGTATAGAACGGATGGCAGTTGGAACACACCCCCAGGGCGGTATTTTTTCCCGTCGAACGGGTGACCAGGGAATGCCCGCACCCGGAACAGGTGAAGGTGATTTCGTTGTATTCAGGATGAATGTCTTTTTTCATGACGAACTCTTCAAGATCGGGTTACGGTTGATGCGAGGATCCTGGACGATGGAACCGTCGGGACCATGTATGTTCAATTGTTCATGCTGGCAAAGAAATCACTGTTGTTCTTGGTGGCTTTGACCTTGTCCAACAAAAATCCCATCGAATCCTGAGGCCCCATCGGGAGCAGAACGCGCCGCAGAACCCAAAGTTTGCCCAATTCTTCCCTGCTGGTCAAAAGTTCTTCCTTGCGGGTTCCCGACTTGGCGATGTCAATGGCAGGGAAAATCCGTTTTTCCACCAATTTGCGATCCAGGTGGACCTCCATGTTGCCGGTTCCCTTGAATTCTTCAAAGATGACCTCATCCATGCGCGATCCGGTATCGACCAGGGCGGTGGCGATGATGGTCAGGGAGCCTCCTTCCTCAACATTTCTGGCGGCTCCGAAAAAGCGCTTGGGCCGTTGCAGGGCATTGGCATCGATACCACCGGAAAGCACCTTTCCCGAAGAGGGGGCCACGGTATTGTAGGCCCGTGCCAGGCGGGTGATGGAATCGAGCAGGATGACCACATCGCGTTTGTGTTCCACCAGCCGTTTGGCTTTTTCGATGACCATTTCCGCAACCTGCACATGCCGGGTTGCCGGTTCGTCAAAGGTGGAGGAGACCACCTCCCCTTTGACGGAACGTTTCATGTCGGTGACCTCTTCGGGACGTTCATCGATCAAGAGCACCTGAAGATAGACATCGGGATGATTCATCGCGATGGAATGGGCAATGCTCTGCATCAACATGGTTTTGCCGGTACGCGGTTGGGCGACGATCAATCCGCGCTGTCCCTTGCCGATGGGGCAGATCAAATCGATGATCCGGGTCCCCATGTCTTCTTCGGGACACCCTTCGACCTCCATGATCAACCGTTCGTCGGGATAAAGCGGCGTCAGGTTGTCGAACAATATTTTGCCCCGGCTCTTGATCGGATCTTCATAGTTGATTTTTTCCACCCGCAGCAGCGCGAAATAGCGTTCACTTTCCTTTGGGGCGCGAATCTGTCCCTCGATGACATCTCCGGTTCGCAGACCAAAACGACGGATCTGGGATGGGGAAACATAGATGTCATCGGGTCCCGGGAGATAATTGGTATCGGGTGCCCGCAAAAAGCCAAAGCCATCCTGAAGCACTTCAAGAACTCCTTCGCCATAAATCTGGCCGTTGATCACGCTTTCGGCCTTCAGAATGGAATAGATCAGTTCCTGCCGCCGCATTCCGTTGAACCCCTCGACCTTTTTTTCATCGGCCAGGGCGGTCAACTCGGAAACGCTCATGGCTTTGAGCACTTTGAGGTTCAACGTCGCTGTTTTTTCAGAAGTATTGGTGGACATGATTTCGTGAACCGGGTATCAAGGTTGGATGTTTTATTTCCGGTGGGTGATTCGCAGTCCGTGACTGAAATGCGGATGATTGCCTTCAAGGGTATGAAACAAGGATGCACTTCGGGTAAGAGATCAAGCAAAAACTATTCATTACTTATGTTACGAATACAGAGAAAAACGGACAGGACGCCCTTCGGGCAAAAACAAATCAAAGTCATACCCGTTCAGCCACTAAAGAGGATACAAGGAAAAAACAAAATAAGGAGAATCAGCGAAAAAGGTATGGAGGGGAAACCACCGTTTCATTGAAATTGAACGTTCCCAACTCGCCTTTCGGAGAAGGAAGCTACCCAGGGTTAAGGATAAAGTCAATCATATTTTGGTTTGGGCCTCTTTTTTTTGTGCATCGGGAGGCGCAAAAGGGTTTAAGGAACGTCAGTCCACAAGGGACGGCGATGGTTATGGGCGAGGAGCAGACATTCCGACCAGAGCGACTGCACCTGGGCCAAGGTTGATTCCTTGGAACCGCGGTTATCGATGATACGGTGTGCCCGACGGTTTTTTTCCTCTTCGTCAAGCTGACGGGCCATGACCTGGTGTTTGACCTGTTCAGACATGTTGTCGCGGGCGGCCAGCCGGGGCCATTGTTGCGGGCCACAGGCGACATTGATGGTCAGATCACATAAACGGTCCCATCCCGCCTCGAAGAGGAGTGGCACTTCCAGAATGGCAATCCGGGTGTTGCCCTCGGGAAGGGGTGTGATTGCCTGGAGCAGGGTGTCACGGATCGAGAGGAGGATCCGGGAGTGCAGCATTTGTTCCAGGACGATACGATCTTCGGGATGGGAAAAAATCCAGGCGGCCATTTTTTTGCGGTCGAGACCGGGTGACCCATGTTCGGTCTCTTCCAGAAAGGAGATGCCGAAGTGGTCGATGACCGCACGCAAGCCAGCGCTGCCGGGGGCGACCACATGTCGTGCGACCTGATCGGTATCGATCATCCAAGCCCCCAGGGTGGAGAACAGGTCGCCGACGAAACTTTTGCCACAACCCATGGAACCGGTCAGACCGATCAGGAAGATGGGATAGGTGTTTTCTTCATTCATGGATCATCTCAGATACCAGGCATAGACATCCTTGCCGATGAACAGGTAGGCCCAGGCGGCCCCGGCCAGGTAGGGTCCGAAAGGGATGGGTTGGGAACGGTCACGACCTGCCATGAACATCCAGGTGATTCCCACCACGCTGCCCGCGAGGGCGGAAAAGAAAAGGGTGAAGGGGAGCGATTGCCAACCCATCCAGGCACCGATCATCCCCAACAATTTGACGTCGCCCAATCCCATTCCGACCTTGCCGGTGATTTTTTGGAACAACCAGGCGAACGCCCACAGGCCACCGCCCCCCAGCAGGAGTCCGACCAGGGCATGATGAAGATCTGCCAAAGGGGGTGCCAGCCAACCACTCCAGGCCACCAGGATACCAAGAACCATGCCCGGCAACGTGATGACATCGGGAAGGATGTAATGGTGGAAATCGATGAACGTCAGGATGATGAAGGCATATCCCAGCACGACCAACACCAGGTTTTCCCAGCGGAGGCCGAAATGCAGCGCCACCTGGACGGCAAGCAATCCTGCCAATAGTTCCACCAGGGGATAGGTGAATGAGATGCCCCCCCGGCAATGACGGCAGCGGCCGCGCAACAACACCCATCCCAGCAATGGAATGTTGTCATACCATGAAATGTTGTGGTTGCAGTGGGGACAATGGGATGGCGGGAAAACGATGTTTTCATCCAACGGCAGACGATGAATGCACACATTCAGGAAACTGCCCCAGACGATTCCAAACAGAAACACGGACAGGATCAATGGTTCCGGCATGGATCACCCCCCTGGAATGACTCGATTCCTTCAAGGTCGCCCAAGAAAAGAATCATCTATTTCATATTGAAATTCAAAGGGAAACCATACTCGATTCCACAGCGTAGGTACAGGAGGTGAATGAATGATCTTGCATCATGGGCGACAAATCGCGACAATCCGCCGGCGTTTCCGTGGTTTATCACCCCTGGCGAGTGGCTGTCATGTCGGAGAAGATCCTCAACGTTCATGTCATCGGTGCCGGGCTTGCGGGTTCGGAGGCGGCATGGCAATTGGCACAGCGGGGCATCAGGGTCACGCTGCTGGAAATGCGTCCGCTGCGCTCCGGTCCTGCCCACCGTACCCGGATGTGTGCCGAACTGGTGTGCTCCAATTCATTGCGTGGTGGTGATCCCGAACGCAATGCCGTTGGCCTGCTGCATGAAGAGATGCGTCACATGGGCAGTCTGGTGCTGGCGGCGGCCGATGCCCATCGTGTCCCTGCCGGTGGTGCCTTGGCGGTGGATCGTGAACGTTTTTCATCCTTCATTCAACAAAAGATCGAACACCATCCCCTGATCACCCTGACGACCCGGGAATGTCATGAACCCCCTGCCGATACCCCCTGCATCATTGCGACGGGTCCCCTGACCTCCGATGCCTTGATCCCCTGGATGGAACATGCCCTGGGCCAGGGGCGTTTGTTTTTTTTCGATGCCCTGGCCCCGATTATCGCTGCCGATTCCATCGACATGGATCGGGTATGGAAGCAATCACGGTACGACAAGGGGGGGGATGATTATATCAATTGCCCCATGGATCGTGAAACCTATCAGCGGTTCGTTGACCAACTTTTGACGGCACGGACTGCCAGGTTGCATGATTTTGAACTTGATACCCCGTTTTTCGAAGGGTGCCTCCCCATTGAGGTGATGGCGGCCCGTGGTCTGGATACCCTGCGCTTTGGTCCCATGAAACCGGTTGGCCTGGCCAATCCGCGTGAGGGTGGCGGGCAGCCCTGGGCCGTCGTTCAGTTGCGCCAGGACAATGATGCGGCCACCCTGTGGAACATGGTCGGTTTCCAGACACGGATGACCTGGCCGGAACAGCAGCGCGTCTTCAGGATGATTCCGGGGCTTGAGCAGGCGCAATTTGAACGTTTGGGGGCCATGCATCGCAATACATATATTCAAAGCCCGCTCCTTTTGGACCAATCCTTGCGTCTGCGCACTCGCAATGATCTGTTCTTCGCCGGTCAGATCACCGGCGTTGAAGGTTATGTGGAATCGGCTGCCTCGGGGTTGTTGGCGGGGATGTTCATGGCAGGCCAACTCCTGACGGGTCAACCGCCATCTCCACCACCGGTTACGACGGCATTGGGTGCCCTTCTGCATCATGTCACGCAATCGGCAGGGAAAAAGTTCGAACCGATGAACATCAATTTCGGCCTTTTCCCCCCGCTTAAGGACAAAGCGTCAAAGAAGCAACGAAAAGCGG
The DNA here is from genome assembly GCA_002753735.1 of Magnetococcales bacterium DCbin4. Lineage (GTDB taxonomy): Bacteria > Pseudomonadota > Magnetococcia > Magnetococcales > UBA8363 > UBA8363. The sequence continues at coordinate 20,076 of PEAN01000005.1, read as the reverse complement.
AATTGACACGTCGGGCCAGGGTTGATCTGGCGTCATGGATCGGATCTTTTGTAACAACACCTTGACATTGAAAATGGATTACATTAACTTGCGAATCCTTTTTTGCTTGTTGCACTGCTCGGGAAGGACCATAGATTTGTTTGAATCGTCAGGGATATTTCTGTCGCTGAAAAAAAACGGACCCTAAATTGCATTATTTGGCAAAGAGTGACAAATCGCGGGGTTTATCGTCAAATTGGTGACTTGAAAAAAGAGGACGTATGCTTTCCGGACCCAGAAGACACAAGAAGACTCGAATGTTCGCTACGAGAACGCGGATCCAGTCAACCCCAGTTGAAAAGCAGATTCGTGAGAGGAAATTTCCTTCGCTGTTGTTCGGAATGGTGACGGTTGGGTTGATTGCCACGCATGGTGCCTTGAATGCAAGCACTTCGGGTGGGGTACCCACCGACTATCTCGGCTGGTTGTTGCGTAATGAGATGACGCACATCCAGGAGATCGACAACGATCTGGAGAAGGACAAGGCGGTCAAATCGAACATCGCTGCTGCACGGGAAAACGATTCATCGGCACGCGAGTCGATCCGGTTGGCGGCATTGCGTTCCCCTCAGGTGCGCATGGATCGGGGCCGTCCTCAGCTTCCGGAACACAATCAGGTGATCATCGAACGGATTTCACGCGGCGATACCCTTTCTTCGCTGTTGCAACGGCAAAACATTTCGTTGCGTACCATCTATGCCATTGCCCGCGGTGCCCGACCGGTGTTCAACCTTTCGGCCAATTTCCAAACCGGGAAACTGGTCAAACTCGTTTTTGACCGCAATAAACAATTGCTTTCGGTTTCCTATCCCACCGACGACGGCAACACCCTGATCGTCAAAAGGACGGAATCGGGTGATGAGTTCAAAGGGGCATTGGAGAAAGGTGATTTCGGCGTCGTCAGTGTTTCCGGCACGCCTGCTGCCGGATCCGTGACTGCGGAACCGAAATCCGAAGAACCCAAAGCCACTGCGGTCCAGGATAAACCGGAGACCGTGGCCGTGACGGCCGTGGCGACACCCTCGAACGACAATGCCGAGGATGCTTCGAAGGCCCAGCGTCCCACCTCCATCCCGATCAAGGTCAAACAGGGGGATGTCCTGACCGGTATTCTGGCGGCACGCAATATTGACGAAAACATTGCCATGGAAGTCGCCAAGGCTTCCAGGCCGGTCTATGATCTCGCCCGCATGTTGCAACCGGGGAAGGTGCTCAATGTCGATCTGTCACCGGAAGGGTTGCTTTTGGCACTGTCGTATCCGGTGGATGATGAAAGCATCTTCTGGTTGCGCAACGAGGGCAACAAGTTTGTTCCCAAGATTGAAAAGAAAGTATTCGACAACCGTCTGGAAGCGATCAGCGGCACGATCCGGACCGATGGTTCACTCTTTGCGGCGGGCAGCCGTTCCGGTCTGACCCATTCGCAATCGGCGGCCTTGGCCAATCTGTTCGAATATGACATCGACTTTGCCCGCGATATTCATGCCGGTGACCGTTTTTCAGTGGTGCGGGAAGTGAAGTTCCATGAGGGCAAACGGGTCGGGGAGGGACGTATCCTTGCCGCCGAATTCATCAATCAGGGAACGGTCCATCGCGTGGTCTACTACGCCAATCCCAAGGGTGAAGCGGATTATTATGACGCCAAGGGGCAAAGCATCCGCAAAATGTTCATCCGTGCCCCGGTTGATTTCCGCCGAATTTCATCGTTGTTTTCCAGCAACCGCAAACATCCCGTTTTTGGATTCACCCGTGCCCACAAAGGGGTGGACTATGCGGCGGACATGGGAACCCCGGTACGGGCTGCAGGTGATGGCGTGGTGACCCATGTCGGCACCAAGGGAAGTTTCGGCAAGTTGATTCTGATCCGTCACAATTCGCAATACACCACCGCCTATGCCCATCTGCATCGTTACGCCAACGAAATTCGGCTGGGTGCCCGCGTCAAGCAAGGTCAGATGATCGGCCAGGTCGGGATGACGGGTGCATCGACCGGACCTCATCTGCACTATGAAATTCGTGTCGATAACAAGCAGGTTGACCCACTTTCCGTGCAAATGGCTTCGGCGACGCCCGTCCCCTCCAGGTACATGAGCGATTTCTACGCCAAGACCGCCCCGGTGCTGGCCATGTTGAAGTCGGGTACCACCAAGGTGGCCGCGCTGGTTACCAACAAACGCCTCCGTTAATCGGTCCCTTGAACCCCCCTGTTTGGACCATCCGCAAACTGCTGCAATGGAGCAGTCCCTGGCTGGCCGAACGGGGGGTGGACTCCCCCCGGCTGGATGCCGAACTGTTGCTTGCCGATACCCTGGAGCTGGAACGAATCGGTCTATTTCTGGATCCGGACCGCCCGTTGACCCGGGATGAACTCGACGGATTTAAAAATCGCCTCAAACGCCGCGCCCTCCGTGAACCCGTTGCCTACATCATTGGACGGAAGGATTTTTGGAAAGATTCCTTCGTCGTTGATCCTCATGTCCTCATTCCCCGCCCCGAAACGGAAACCTTGTTGGAATGTGTCCTGAACCATTATACCGACCGGAACGTTGCTTGGCGGTTTTTGGAAATCGGTTGTGGTTCCGGGGCATTGTTGATCAGCCTGATGCGGGAATTCCCCTTCGCGACCGGCATGGGTCTTGACATCAGTCGTGAAGCCATCGCAATCAGCGCGCTCAATGCCCGGAAAACAAAGACGGCATCGCGCATCGACTGGTTGGAATCGGATCTGCTGCACGCATTGAAACAACCCTGGCAATGTCACGCCATGGTTGCCAATCTTCCCTATATCGCCCAGGGGGACATTCCTTCGCTGCAACCCGAGGTTGCCTTGTATGAACCCCGTCTGGCCCTGGATGGTGGGGTGGATGGATTGCAGATCATCCGGCAATTGATCCCATCCGCCGCTCAATTTCTTGCACCGGGGGGATTGCTGGCGTTGGAAATCGATTCACGCCAGCGGCAGGAAGTTGTTCGATTACTCGAAAGTAATGGTTTTGGTTCGGTTTCCTCTCTTGATGACTGTCACCATGTTCCCCGGGTTGTATTTGGGACTTTTGCCGGTGGGCGTCAAGATTAACATTTTTTTTAATGTTATTTAAATTCACTCGATTTCTTCAGCATTATTTTTTCAATCAGCTGAATTATTTTTATTTATTCAACGATTTTCCCCCATCCGATGGTTCTGTCGTTATCATGTTGTTTATTATAATTTTTTATGACTGTTGACTGGAACCGTCCTTTGATGCGGAGGGGGGAGGCAAGCGATTTTCCTTTGGGATTGACCGTTTTATTTTTGTTGATTTTATGGTTCCCCTTTCCAAATCCTGGCAAACGTGCTAACAAACTAAGGCAAAAGAGTCTTCGGTTGCACAGGGGCTTTGAACCTTTTCAAGTCAGGAGGATTGCTAGATGAAAGAAGTCGTCATCGTCGCCGCGGGGCGCACTGCGGTGGGAAATTTTTTAGGTACACTCTCCAAGATACCCGCCACGGTGCTTGGGTCCAAGGTGATCGCCGGAGTCATTCAACGTGCGGGCATCAAACCGGAGCAGGTTGATGAAGTGATCATGGGTCAGATTCTCACCGCCGGGGCCAGACAGAATCCCGCCCGTCAATCCTCCATGGGCGCGGGCATTCCCCATACCACCCCTGCCATGACCGTGGACAAACTGTGCGGCAGCGGCATGAAATCGGTTCACCTGGCCACCATGGCCATCCGTTTGGGTGATGCCGACATCGTGGTTGCCGGTGGTCAGGAAAACATGACCCTGGCACCGCACCTGATTCTGGATGGACGTACCGGTACCCGCATGGGGCCCGGCCGTATGGAAGACAGCCTCATTTATGACGGCTTGACCGACGTGTTCAATGAATATCACATGGGTGTTACCGCTGAGAATATTGCGGAACGCTTCTCCATTTCCAAGGACGCTCAGGACAAGTTCGCCGCCGCCTCGCAGAACAAGGCGGAAGAGGCGCAAAAGGCGGGTCGGTTCAAGGATGAGATCATCCCCATCGAAGTTCCCCAGGGCCGCAACAAACCCCCGCTCGTGTTCGAGAATGACGAATTCATCCGCAAAGGTGCCACTCTGGAGCAACTGGCCAAGATTCCCGCTGCATTCAAGAAGGGTGGTTCAGTGACCGCCGGCAACGCCTCGGGGATCAACGATGGTGCGGCGGCTGTGGTCCTGATGTCCAAGGAAAAAGCGGCGCAATTGGGAATCAAACCCATGGCGCGTGTCGTGGCCTATGCCAGCGCCGGTGTCGAGCCCGCCATCATGGGAACCGGACCGATCCCCGCCAGCAGCCTGTGCTTGAAGAAAGCGGGTTGGACCGTGGCCGACCTGGATCTGGTTGAAGCCAATGAAGCGTTTGCCGCCCAGGCGATCAAGGTCAACAATGACCTTGGCTGGGATTTGAGCAAGGTTAACGTCAATGGTGGTGCCATCGCCCTGGGTCATCCGGTGGGTGCTTCCGGATGCCGGGTTCTGGTCACCTTGTTGTACGAGATGCAACGCCGCAACGCCAAGAAAGGTCTTGCGACCCTGTGCATCGGCGGTGGTCAAGGGATCGCCATTGCAGTCCAGAGAGATTGATTCATCATCCATCGGAAACGGTTTGTTTTCACGAATAATCAAGTCAGGAGAGAGCAATGACAAAGAGAGTTGCGTTGGTCACGGGTGGCATGGGTGGCATTGGTACCGACATCATTCGGGATCTTGCCAAGGCTGGAAAAACTGTCGCTTCGACCTATGCTTCGTTCGAAAAAGACAACATTCCCGCCTGGAGCGCCGAACTGAAGAAGGAAGGGATCGACTGCTTCCTGGCGGAATGTGACGTGTCCAATTTTGATTCCTGCGCCAAAGCGGTCAAGGAAATCGAAGCCAAGCTCGGCCCCATCGACATTCTGGTCAACTGTGCCGGCATCACCAAGGACGCCTCCCTCAAGAAGATGGAACTGGCGGCCTGGACCAAGGTGATCGAAGTCAATCTGAACAGCGTCTTCAACATGACCAAGCAGGTATTTTCCGGCATGGTGGATCGTGGATTCGGCCGCATCATCCACATCTCCTCCATGAACGGTCGCCGTGGGATGTTCGGCCAGGCCAACTATGCCGCCACCAAGTCGGGCATGGCTGGTTTTTCAATGTCGATCGCCCAGGAAGGGGCCAAGAAGAATGTGACCAGCAACACCGTTTGCCCCGGTTACACCGCTACCGCCATGATGAAAACCATTCCCGAAAAGGTCATGCAGGGAATTCTGGCCCAGATCCCCGCCGGTCGTATGGCGGAACCTTCGGAAATCGCCCGGGTTGTCACCTTCCTGGCCGATGACAATGCCGGATTCATCAACGGTACCAATATCGATGTCAACGGCGCGCAATACACCAGCTATTGACATCCCGGGAATCTTGAGGCGCAATCCGGTCAAAGTATGATGATCATCGATACACTGTCACCGCAAGATCAGCAGACCATGACCGAAAACATGCGCATCATCAAAAAATATCCCAATCGGCGTCTGTATGACACCGAATCGTCTGCTTATATCACCTTGGAAGGAATCCGGCGGCTGGTTTTGACCGGATCTCCTTTCAAGGTGGTTGACAACAAGACGGGTGCTGATATCACCCGTGCCATTCTGTTGCAAATCATCAGCGAACGCGAAGAAAAGGGAGCACCCGTCCTGACGACCGATCTGTTGCAGAGCATCATTCGGTTTTACGGCGATTCTTTGCAATCTCAGGGGATTTTGGGTGAATACCTGCAACAGAGCATGGATTTTTTCCTGGATCAGCAAAACCGTATCCGTGCCGCCGCCGATCCGGTCGCGCTCATGTCGGAAATGACCAACCGGAGTTTGAATTTCTGGAACAATTTTTTTCCAGGCGCATCGGGTGGCAGTAATCGGGATAAATCGTCTAACCATTGAATGGTTAACGATATTTTTAACTTGTTATTTTTTTTCGGTCCTTTTGAAGAAATTTCTTTGACACGGCTGCTCAATCGATCTATGCTGCAACGCAACATTATTGCAGTGCAGCAAACCGACCGTCCCCAAGGGAGAGAGATTATGGATAAGAAGATTGCCGACCAACTGACGGAACTTTCGCAAAAGATGATGGATACCGTCACTACTCTGCAAAAAATCAATGATCGCACTGTTCAGGATCTGGCCAAACAGCAACTGGAAGCTGCCGAAAACTTCATCAAATCGGGTTCCGAGCAGATGAAGAACATGGGCAGCATCAAGACGGTCCAGGATGCCGTGACCAATCAAGCGGAGTTGGCTTCCGAAGTTGGCAAGATGATTCTTTCCAATGCGCAAAAGAGTATGGAAGTCCTGACCCGTGGTCAATCTGAACTGAAAAATCTCATCGATCAAAACATCAAAGATTTGATGGAAAAAGCGAAGAGCGGTGGGCGATAGTTAAACCGGAGCGGAATAGGGATCGTTGAACGGTCCGGTTGCGGGGACATCTCCTCTCCTGTGGGGAGAAGATGAAAAAGACCCGATCATTTGGCGCAGGGACGCGCCTTCCAAAATCGAACCCGACCCTCTTAAAAGTGGGGATCGGGTCTTGTTGTTTTTTGTAAATCTTGCAGCATCAATCTAAAAACCAGAATAGTTCCAAGGCCTTTCAAGGGAGATCATCATGGAAAAGTCACCGTTTTCATCAACGGACTGGATGCGAAGTTGGGCAGAGCTTCAGCAAAAATTCTGGCAGGAATCGTCCAACATGGCCCAGAATAGCTGGTGGAAGACGGTCATGCCGAACATGCCGAACATGCCGAATATGCCGAACATGCCGATGGATTTTTTCAACAGCTTCAGCAAAATGATGGGTGGTGGCAGCACTCCCATGTGGAGTCCGTTTGCCATGTTTCAATCCGCCGGAACCCAGGACATGGTTGTCAAGAATTTGATGGCGTCCATGAACGGGTTTACCCAGATGGGTCAGGCGATGATGTCCATGATGCAATCCTTGGGTGATGTTTCCAAGACGGGCGAGTGGACATCGGTGGTGGAAAAGACGGTCGAACAGTTCCGCAACATGATGGCCACAGCGGGCGACAATCCGTTTGCTTTTCCTTTTTTCAATCCGATGGGGCCGATGAACCAATCGTTGGAGGCCTTCAACCAGATGTTGGCCAGCAATCCGCTGTTTTCGCAGTTGAACAGCAGCCTGCCGGCATCGATGGGGCCGCAGGCATTGTTGCAGACGATTCTTGGCTTCCCCGGGGTTGGGATCGCGCGTGAAAAGCAGGAAGTCGTGCAGCGTGCCATGTCCTACGGCATGGATTTTCAAAAATCCTTCTCCGAATATCAAGCCTTGAAGAACAATATGAAGGTCAAGGCTTTGGAAAAGCTGCAAGCCAAGCTCATCGAGCTGGGCAAGGGTGAGAAGAAGATCGAAACGTTGCGTGACGCGTTTGTTCTTTGGATCGATTGTCTGGAAGAAGCCCATGCGGAACTGGTCGTCAGCGACAAATATCTGGAGACCAATGCCCGCATGGTCCGGGACATGATGAATTTCCGCAAGACGATGCAGGAATTGATGGACGACACGTTGGCGGGGATGAACATTCCCAACCGTCGCGAAATCGATGCGGCGTACAAGAAGATTCAAATTTTGAAGCGGCAGGTGCGTGAGATTGATGATGAACTCAAGGAATTGCGTGCTGCCGGGGGTGGTGCGGGCAGTGGTGAATTGAAACGGTTGCAGGAAAGCCTGAGCAACATGGATGCGGAAAATCTGCGGGTTGACCTTGAAGCGTTGCAAGCGCATGTTGAAAAGACGCTTGGCGCGGTGCCGGTGAGTGAAAAAAGGTTGGGACGCAAGAAGCCCGGTGCAACCAAGGAAGAAACCGAGAAAAAAGGAGCCTGACGCATGTTTCCATTCAACATAAAACCTGAAGCGGCCTCCAACGAGTTGAATCAATATTTCAAGCAAATGGCCGCTGGCATGAAAACCTTGAGCGAACTGGGTCCCATCAGTGAGGGGATCAGCGCCAAGGAGCCTGCGTACGAAGAAGACAAGATGGTCCTGTATCATTACACGCCGCGGGTAGAAAAACCGCATGGTATTCCGGTGCTGGTCATTTACGCCCTGGTCAATCGTCCTTATGTGGCGGACATGCAGGAAGACCGTTCATTGATCCGGGGTTTGTTGGATCAAGGGTTGGATGTCTACATCATCGACTGGGGGTATCCTGACGCTTCGGATCGTTATCAAGAGCTGGATGATCACATCAACGGATACATTCGTCGTTGTGTCGATTTCATCCGTGCCCGTTATGATCTGCCCAAAATCAACATTCTGGGCATTTGCCAAGGTGGTACCTTCAGCATTTGTTTCACCTCGCTGTATCCGGAAAAGGTCAAAAATCTGGTTACCGTGGTGACCCCGGTTGATTTCCATGGTGGCAAGAACGTATTGGGTTCCTGGGGTAAGGATTTGGATGTGGACCTGATCGTGGACAGCCTGGGCAATGTTTCGGGTGATCTGCTGAACTTCACGTTCCTTTCCATGAATCCTTATCGTTTGACGGGACAGAAGTATTTGGACATGATCCCGATGTTGGAGGATCCGGTGGGATTGATGAACTTCCTGCGGATGGAAAAATGGATTTTCGATTCTCCCGATCAGCCGGGTGAAACCTTTCGTCAGTTCGTCAAGGATTTCTTCCAGGACAACAAACTGATCAAGGGTGAGGTACGTTTGGGAGGCAAGCGGGTGGACATGAAGAACATCACCATGCCGGTGTTCAACGTGTTTGCCACCAAGGACCATCTGGTGCCCCCTCCCGCCTCTCAGGCCCTGGGGAAATACAGCAACAGCAAAGATTATTCTGAGTTCCCCTTCAAAGGTGGTCACATTGGTATTTTCACTTCCGGTCGTTCCATGCAGGAAGTGCCGCCGGCCATTGCGACATGGATCAAGGCTCGCGGTTGATCATTGAGTTGTGTTGAGAAAAGCCCCGGTTTCGTGCCGGGGTTTTTTTTTGTGAAAGAAAAAATGGGGATTAAGGGATTGCCCCCAGGACTTTGATTCTGATTTTGTTTTTCACGCGCCATTTCACCTGAAGCAAGAGTTTCGCGTGGTTTTTGCGGGAATCTTGCTTGAGGCGCGAGCCTTGGTTCCGGCTTTTTCGCGGTTTTTTCGAAAAGGCCGGGACACATTGCAGGAGGTGGGGCATGACTACATGCAATGCGTTTGCCTTTCTTCGCAAAAAGCGCGAAGAAAGGCAAACCAAGGCTCGCGGCTACGCCT
>PEAN01000005.1:0-10666 GCA_002753735.1 Magnetococcales bacterium DCbin4 | reverse complement strand
ATCCCCCAGACCCCTTTTTTCTTTTAATAATTATTTCAAAGGAAAAGAAAATAGAGAATCTGAAGACGATTTTCCAAACCTCAATTTTCAATCATGACTGCTTCATTTCCTCTTCCCATTCGCAAGCCAGCGCATGTTCAACATGGCGGGCATATACCCGCCATGCTTCCAAGGGAAGATTCATGAGGAGTTCGTCCGGGATCCCTGACAAACGTTCTGGATTGACCAGGTCAACAGTCATGGCACCACTGCCATCCAGGGCGGAAATGAACCGGATGATTAAACCGGTGGGCGTATGGGTTGCGGTGCGGGCCAGAAGATCCAGCTTCCAATCTTCATCGTTGATCAATACCTGGTTCATACTTCAAGATCCTGGACGTTCGCCAAGACGGGTCTCCTTGGCCAATTGCCTGCGTTTTTCTGAATAGGCAGGTGCGACCATGGGAAAATTGCCGTCAAGATGAAAACGACGACGGTAGGCATTGATGTCCATTCCATGGGTGCGTGATAGATGACCTTTCATCGCCTTGAGTTCCTTGCCGCAAATCAGACATATGACCGCATTTTCGGAAATGGCTAACGAAGGATCGACAAATGGTTTGATATCTTCCATCGTGGCGGCTTTCTTCCTGGTTCGCTCGATGAGAATTTCATCCATCAGTTCGTCCTTCCCGGGTAACGATCCCGAGTCTTCGGAAAGGATGGATAAAGTTCGATGCACCGATTGAATCAGACCGGGGATTTCGGTCGCAGGAATTTCATTATTGGCAACATAAGCCTGAACGATTTCAGCAGTGAATTTAAGATTCATTGATTTTGTCCTTGCCGAGCAGTGATGTTCTCTATTCTTCTGTTCTATTTATTCCGACTACATCTACTCTCAGCATTTTTTTCATCGATGTCAACAAATATTCTCTATCATGTAACGGAATGTAAAAAAAAAGTTTATGATATTCGTATGTTAAAATATGTTATTAACATGAATGTACGATCATTAATATCACTACGGTTCCCTCGTCCAGATGGGTGATATTATCATGAATGTTCATTCATTAATAAGGTTACGAATCCATGTGCGAGCCAATGAACCCGCATGGCGATTGATCAGACGACCCCTTTTTCCTTCAAGAAGGGTGCGTAGGCGTGATCGATTTCCATGATGTGATGGTTGAGCCATGATTTAAGCAGGGTCAGGAGATCAACAGCAACAGAGAAATCACCTTCTTCAAACAGTTTGATCACTCCACCCAGTTGATCGACCAGGTTACGATGGGTTTTGATGTGGGAGGTGGTGTTGGGATAATTGTATTGCTGAAATAATTTTTCTTCGCGATTGAAATGAAATTGAGCATACTCACCCAGTTTCAGGAGCAGGTCATGGACGACGCGTCCGCTTTGTCCGTGGGACATGGCGGTATGCAGCTGGTTGGCCATGTCAACCAACTTGCGGTGATCGGCATCGATATCACGTAGTCCAACAATCAGACGGTCATCCCAGGGAAAGAAGGGATCGTCCGGCAAGGGTGTTCCATCCTTGGACAAGTAAAGGGTATCGACTATGGAGAAAATTCCCTTTTGTTTTTCCAGGAGGAGTGAAATTTCGCCCATGGCGGTTGTCCGATCCCGGGTGATCATGCGTTGGGCCAGGGCATGCCATTCCTGATTTCTGGTCAGGAGTTCCTTGAATGATTCTTTGTGGGCCAAGGGGGACTGTTGCATTTGTTGCAACCATTTCCCCAAAAGGGTGGTACCGGGTTGAGGAATTGGGTGTTGGTCTGCGGCGAGACGGCCGGCAATGATCCCTTCCAGAACACCTACAAGATGGAGCGACTCACTTTTGACCGCCTTGAGATTGAAGGGTGGTTCGCCAAAATCAAGCTTGACCTGGGCGGCATAAAGGGAATTGGTCATGTCTTGAAGGACTTGCCCCATGCGGTTGAATTGTTCGGAGGAAAGTTTCATGGAAGCAGCGGTGTTGCGTGCCTGATGAATGCTTTCATTGACCGTGCGGGCGACATTTTCGGTGTTGTTGATCGACCCGAGGATGGCATTGGCATGGTCGAGGGCGGCATTGCTGTCGGCGGCATTGGACTGGGCCGCTGCTGCCACACCTTGAGCAGCGTTGGCAACCTCGGAGGTGCCGGTGGCGGCCTCGGAAGCGGCTCGGGCGACATCCTGGGCCGCCACGTTGAGTTCCTGGGCATTGCGTGTCACTTCGGCGGCGGCATCGGAGACCCGTTTCATCGCCTCTGAAATGGAATGGACCACATTGGCCTGTTCATCGACCGACAGATTGATTTCCATGTTGGTTCGGTTGATCCGTTCCATGGAGGAGACGATTTCCTTATTGGCCTTGGCGACCTCCTGAGTATGGTTTTGAATCGTCTTGTTCTGTTGATGAATCATCCGGGTCGCTTCAGCGGTTTGGCGTGCCAGTTCCTTGACCTCGTTGGCCACGACGGCAAAACCTTTGCCCGCCTCGCCCGCGCCGGCCGCTTCGATGGAAGCGTTGAGGGCCAACATGTTGGTCTGTTCCGCAATATCGGTGATGAGTTCGACGACATGGCTGATTTCAAATGCGGAGCGTGACAACTGATCCATCACATCCTGCGTGCTGCGTGCATGGTTGAACGCTTGTTGGGATTCCTTGCTGGCCCGCTGGCAACGGATGCGGACATCGTTCAACGCCTCGGTCACTTCGGTCACGGAAACGCTGACGTTGCGGACGGCACTGTCCACATGTTCCAGATTCTGGTTGACCCCCCCGATGTTGGCGGTGATTTCTTCGGCGGCGGCGGCCATGGTGGAAATATTGATGCTGGTCTGTTCCACACCGGCGGCGATGCTGGTGACGTTTTCCGATACCTGGGTGGTGGCGATGGAAATGTTTTGGATATTGTTGGTTGCTTGTCCGATGGCCCCCTTGACCTCGGAAATTTCCTGGAACAGGACATCATTCTGACTGGAAACCGTACCGACCACCTCCTGGGAACGGCTGGCATCGTCATTGATGACATGACGGACCTTCACCAATTCGGCAGCACAGGCGGTAATGCTGCCGGAATGAAGTGAAATCAACGACATCAATCGAGTCATGGCTTCAGCCATGGCATTGACGTGTTCTCCGATGACATTGACTTCGTCCTTGGTGCCGGTAACCGGTACGCGGACGGTCATGTTGCCATTGGCCAGGGCGCGTACTGCCGGTTCCAGCCGTCCCAGCGATTGGTTCAGGGCATGTACCAGCAACCACCCCAACATGATGACCAGGATGCACGCGACAACCAGTGCGATGGTCATGCCATTGCGAAAATTGACAAAGCGGTGTTCCACTTCTTCCAGCAACCGGTTGGCCGATTCCATCCGCTCCTGGACAAACGGGGCCAGGACATTTTGCAACGCGGTTGCCTCACGGTCGAAATCGGCCATGCGCAGATTGCCCTTTTCGGGACCGCCTTCGACATAGGCCTTGGCCATGTTCTGACCCTGGAGATAGAACGCCTCAAAATGTTTTTTCAGTTCATCCAGTGTCTTATGGAGGGTCGGGTTGGTTTCCCCGGGAATGCGTCTGCGGAAGCTTTCAAGCGATTCCTGGAATTCAACCGCGTTCTTCTCCGCCAGTTTCCAACCGTCATCCAACCCATTCTGGCCCCGGGTGGCGGAGACATCGGTCAGAAACTGTTGCACATTGAGAATGCTTTTTTCCATCTTTTTGGCCAGGAAAGCCAATTCAATCCCTTCTTCCCGGATGGCGACCGTTGCCGAAGAGACTTTCTCACTGGCAACGAATGCCCAAACGTTGAGTCCGATCAGAAACAATATCGGCACCAACAGGGAAAAAACGATGCGGTCCTTGAATTTCATATTGATGTTCATTTTGATCATGATATCCGACACCAGTGGTGAATGATGGCAGTACAATTATGAAGAGGAACAAACCATCATTGTATTGGGTTATCCATCGCGTGTGCCAAACAAGGAACTTCCGATCCGTACCATGGTGGCACCTTCCTCGATGGCGACTTCAAAGTCATGACTCATTCCCATGGAGAGCGTTTCCATGGAGACTCCGGGAATCGACAATGCCGTCATGGCCCGGGCCAGATTGGCCAATTGCCTGAAATAAGGGCGGGTCGAACGGGGATCTTCCTCATAAGGGGGAACCGTCATCAATCCTTGCACCGACAGCCGTGGCAGTTGGGCGATTTCCAACAGGGCAGGTTCCAAAGCCTGTGGTGCCAAACCCGATTTCTGCACCTCACCGCCAACATTGACCTGAAGCAAAATGGGCATGATCCGGTCAGGTGCCATGCGGCGATCAATTTCCCGGGCCAGATCCACTGAATCGACACTTTGAATCATTTCAAACCATTGAACCGCCAATTTGACCTTGTTGCGCTGTAACGGGCCGATGAGGTGCCAATGCAGGCCGGTTTGTTGTACCAGGGGAATCTTCTCCCGTGCTTCCTGGACTCGGTTTTCGCCAAACATCCGTTGTCCCGCCATGGCGGCCTGATCCACCATCCCCGCCGGTTGCGTCTTGGAGACGGCCAACAATTGCACCGATTCCGGGCGGCGTCCTGCACGCTGACACGCTTCGGCCATGGTTTCACGAAGGGTGGCCAGGGTAGAAACGATATGGCTCATGACGCGTCCATGTCAGAGGGCGCGGGGGGACCGACAAACGCCCGATTTCGATTGATTCCGACTAAAAACATTGTTATAATTACCTATTCATGAGATCGTGTAAATGGACAATCATTCCATCATGACACGATGTCTGAAGCAAGAAATAAACCCATTTTCAACCAAATCAAATAAATGGACAAGGAGTTCCACTCGTGAATGAAAACCGCCAATTCCCGACCCCTGTGGGTTCCCGAACCGTTGCGGACACTCGAAGGGGCGGCTTGACCATTGATGGCAGTGCCGTTGCCTATCTCAAGCAGGTGTATGCCCTTCTGGCTGCCAGCCTGGTCGTTGCCGTTTCCACCGGCTATGTAGGGATGACGCTTCCCTTCGCCCGTGAACATCCCATCATCCTCATGGTCATGATGTTGGGTGCGCTGTTTCTGGCCATGAAAGTGCAAAATACCGCAACCTTGTTTCTGTTCACCGGCATCTCCGGTCTGAGCCTCGGTCCGATCATCGCCATCTACGTCGGTGCTGGCATGTCGCACATCGTCGGACAGGCCGCCTTTCTGACCGGGGTCATCTTCACCGCTTTGAGTCTGTATGCGATGACGACCAAAAAAGATCTTTCCATGATGGGGGGCATGTTGTTCGCCGGTCTCATCATCGTCATCGTTGGTGGACTCATCAACCTGTTCGTTCACTCCACGGCGGTTGCGTTTGCCATTTCCGCTGTGGGTGCCCTGGTTTTTTCAGGTTACATCCTTTATGAAACCCAACGCCTGAAAATGGAACCCTGGGGCATCGCGCCATCGGTTGCTGCGTTGAGCATGTATCTCAACGTCGTCAATCTGTTCATGAGCTTGTTGCAAATCCTCGGTATCTTTGGACGTGATGACTGAACATTCACCTGACCTTTCTTTGGGGGGGGATGACAACACCCCCCAAAGGTCAGGAGATTCTCTGCTTCAGTTCCGACTTGAACAGGCAGCCGCTCGTCTGCGTACCATTGGATGGTCACCCCGGGTGGGTCCCGCCCTGGTTGTTCTGGGAATGGAACAACGTCTTTTTGGATTGGGGGAGGGGTTCCCCCCGGAAGGGTGGACCATTTCCACGGGGCTTGCCGGATTCGGCAATGAAGCGGACAGTGGCCGCACGCCGACGGGGCTTCATCGCATTTGTGCCTGCATCGGTGATGGGGCACCTTCGGGAATGGTCTTCAAAAGCCGTGAACCGACGGGGGAGATCGTCACCACGACCGCACAACCCGGAATGGATTGCATCACGACGCGCATCCTGTGGTTGGAGGGGATGGAGGAGGGGATCAATCGGGGACCGGGGGTGGATAGCCGGTCACGTTATATTTATATTCATGGCACGCCCGATGTTCACCGGCTGGGCCAACCTGTTTCCGCTGGCTGTGTGCGCATGAACAATGACGATATCATTACGTTGTTTGCGCTGGTCTCCGATCAGACCCCGGTCTTGATTCTTCCGTAAAAATGATTAAGAAAAAAAGGGGTCTCAAGGGGTTGCCCCCAGGACTTTGATTTTAAAAACAAAGTCAAAAGCTTAAAGCATGGAAACCTTTTTGTTTAAAGTAAAAATCAAAGTCAACACCTTGGGGGCAATCCCCCAGACCCCTTTTTTCTTTCAACAGTTTTATTGAATGTCAACACGCCCTGGTATCAACAAGTCCTGATAGACCTTGCTGCGTCATGTCCGAATTTTTTTCAAGCATTCTGCGACGTTTGGGCAATCCCCAGATCAGTGGCCTCATCCTGGCCATGGTCGTGGCAGCGGGTGGCATTATTTTTTTCGGCAAAGCGCTGGCCCCCTACCTGTCCGCCCTGATTCTCGCCTATCTGCTGGAGGGGATGATTCAATCCCTGATCCGGATCCGTCTGCCACGTCTGGTGGCGGTCATCATCGTGTTCAGTGTGTTTTTCCTGGTCCTCAATCTGTTGCTGTTCGCCTTGCTGCCCACCCTGCTGCGTGAGTTGATCCGGATCTCTCAAGAAATTCCTCATATCACTCAAACCCTCAAGGAATTGACTGTTCGCCTCAGTGAATATGTATCGGGTTGGGGTGATTCCGCCTTCGCGGAAAATATTCTCCTGGGTCTTGTGGAGCGATCCCAGCAGTTGGCAGGGTATTCAGTCACTTTCCTATTGCAGGGATTACCAGGTGTCATCTCGGTGGTCGTCTATCTGGTGTTGGTCCCATTTCTTGTTTTTTTCTTCATGAAAGATAAAAAGTTATTACTGGACTCATTCGTCAGGTACATGCCGAAGAATCGTGATCTGATCAATCGTGTCCTGGTTGATGTGGATACGGCGGTGGGTGGCTATGTCCGTGGCAAATTTTGGGAATTGTTGGTACTGGGGGGGACCAGTTATACTGCCTTCCTGATCATCGATTTCAAATATGCCTTGCTGGTGGGTATATTGACTGGTGTATCGGTTTTGATTCCCATTCTGGGGCTGGTGGTGGTGGCCATTCCCGTCGTGGTTTTGGGAATCTTTCAATGGGGCCTGACCCTGGATGCGATCAATCCCTTGATCATTTATACCGTGCTTCAGGTCGTCGATGGCAATATATTGGCTCCCATGATCCTGGGGGAAACCGTCAAGATTCATCCCACGACCATCATGCTTGCAGTTTTGTTTTTTGGTTCGATCTGGGGCCTTGCGGGGGTTTTTTTCGCGGTTCCCCTGTGGGTATTGCTCAAAAGTGTGGCGGATGCCATTCTTTTTTCCGAGGAAGGCTCCAGCCTGATCCAGTCGTATTGATCATTAATAAATTATTGAAAGAAAAAAGGGGTCTGGGGGATTGCCCCCAGGGTTTTGACTTTGATTTTGAATTTAAACAAAAAGGTTTCCATGCTCCAGCTTTTGACTTTGTTTTTGAAGTCAAAACCCTGGGGGAAATCCCTAAAGCCCCCTTTTTTTTCTTGATCATCAATGTCAACACACCCTCATCATCTGATGACCCTTCCGGGGATGGACCCCCATGAAATCGCCCAGGCGGGGATGCTCCTGGATCGTATTTTTTCGACACGGCACGCCGCCGATCGCGTGCTGGACCAGCATTTCCGTGAGCATCACAGTGGTCCAGGGGTCCGTGGACGAATTGGCGCGGTGG
Organism: Magnetococcales bacterium DCbin4; assembly: GCA_002753735.1. Lineage (GTDB taxonomy): Bacteria > Pseudomonadota > Magnetococcia > Magnetococcales > UBA8363 > UBA8363. The sequence continues at coordinate 2,890 of PEAN01000005.1, read as the reverse complement.
TGTATCGGGTATTACGGCAGCGCGACGTGCTGACGGCGCAATTGCAGCACCATTTTCCGCAGATGACCCCTGGACCGGAAGCATGGGCGGCGATGGCGGTTGTGGCGTTGCGTCGGGAAGCGGGGATGGGGGATTCCCCCTGGCCAACCCCGTTGTCGGCGTTTCAGGCGGTGGAAACCCCGTTTGCCAACGATCAGCTCCCCCCCTGGCAACGTGAATCGCTTCCCCGTTGGCTTTGGGACGCATGGTGTACACGTTTGGGGGTGGAGGAAACGGAAGCCTTGGCGCAGGCGCTCAATCTCCCGGCATCGGTGGATGTTCGTGTTGATATGCGCCGGACCACCCGGGAGCAGGTGAGGACGCAATTGGCGGCGTTGGGCATTGAAGCCCAATTGACCCCGTTTTCTCCCGATGGTTTGCGTCTGCACGGTCGGCCTTCCCTGTCGGCATCGGAGCCCTATCGCCAGGGATTGCTGGAATTTCAGGATGAGGGAAGCCAGTTGATCGGGCATCTGGTCGCAGCGCAACCGGGAATGACGGTTGTCGATTTTTGCGCCGGCGCGGGTGGCAAATCGTTGCATCTGGCGGTGTTGATGGCGGATCGGGGACGCATCTGGGCGGTCGATACCGATGATGCACGGTTGCACCGGTTGACGCCAAGGATCAAACGAGGGCGTTTGAAATCGATTCGTACCTTGCCAATCCGCCATGAAGGGGATCGGGCATTGAAAAAACTTCAGGGGAGCATCCATCGGGTGTTGGTGGATGCGCCATGCAGCGCAACCGGTACCTTGCGTCGCAATCCAGAGGTCAAGTGGCGTCTGACCCCTGAGGTTCTGGAAACCTTCCACATGCGTCAGTGCGCCATTCTTCAAGCGGCGTCCCGACTGGTGGCCCCTCGGGGACGATTGATTTACGCCACCTGTTCCCTGATGATGCGGGAAAACGAGGATGTGGTCCAAGGATTCCTGGCAGAGAATCGACAGTTCCATCCCCTCGTTTCCATGCCGATTTCTCATTTGGGTGCATTGCAGGGGTTGCTACCGCCGTCTCCTTTTTTTACCCTTCTTCCCCATCGAACGCGAACCGACGGCTTTTTTGCCGCCATTCTTGAACGTAAATCCTGATCAGGAATCACCACTCATGTCCATCATTCATACGGCACTCATCAGCGTCACCGATAAAAACGGTCTGGACCGTTTTGCCCAGGGGCTTGTTGCCATGGGAGTCCGCATCCTTTCCACGGGCGGCACGGCCCGCTACCTCAAAGATCACGGAATCGCGGTCACGGATGTTTCCGATTACACGGGGTTCCCCGAAATGTTGGATGGCCGGGTCAAGACGCTGCATCCAAAGATTCACGGTGGCCTTTTGGGGATCCGTGGCAATGCCGATCATGAAGGCCAGATGCGAGCCAATGGCATCGAAAACATCGATATGGTGGTGGTCAACCTTTATCCCTTCGAACAAACGGTGGCCGCTGCCGATTGTACCCTGGAGCGGGCCATCGAAAACATCGACATTGGCGGTCCCGCCATGTTGCGGTCGGCAGCGAAAAACCATTCCGGGGTGACCGTCATGACCGATCCCGAGGAGTACGATGCCATCCTTGCGGAAATGAAGGCTTCTGGCGGCGCGGTGTCTGCGGCCACCAATTTCAATTTGGCCAAAAAGGTGTTCGCCCGGACCGCCGCCTACGATGCCGCCATTTCCAACTGGTTGTCCTCATTGGATGAACACCATCAGCCACAACGTTTTCCCGCCGTGGTGACCCTTCAGTATCATAAACGCCAGGAAATGCGTTATGGCGAAAACCCGCACCAATTGGCTGCCTTCTATGAAGCACGTCCCCTGGTCGATGATTCGGGGGTTTCCCGGGCCAAATCGTTGCAGGGCAAGGAGCTTTCCTTTAATAACATCAACGATGCCAATGGTGCTTTCGAGTTGGTCCGCGAATTTGATGAAGCGGCCGTGGTGGTGGTCAAACATACCAATCCTTGTGGCGTTGCCTTGGATGATGATTTGCTGGCCGCCTATCGTCGGGCGCGGGATACCGATCCGGTTTCTGCCTTTGGTGGCATCATTGCCTGTAACCGTCCGGTCACCGTTTCTCTGGCGCGGGAAATTGCCAAAACCTTTGTCGAGGCGGTGATCGCCCCGGGATTCGAGGGTGAAGCCCGTTCGGTTTTGGCTGAAAAAACCAATCTGCGTCTGTTGGAAACCCCTCCGCTCGGGACTGTGAAAAGGGATGGCTCCCGCTTCCATCCCGGACTCCTGGACATGAAACGGGTGCGTGGGGGCATGTTGTTTCAGGAGGGAGATGATCATGTGCTGCGTCGGGAAGATCTGAAGACGGTGACCCGTCGTGCGCCCAGTGAACGTGAGCTTCAAGATTTGCTCTTTGCCTGGAAGGTGGCCAAGCATGTCAAATCCAACGCCATCGTCTATGCCCGTGATGTCACCACGGTGGGTGTCGGTGCGGGACAGATGAGCCGGGTCGATTCTTCACGCATTGCCGTCTGGAAGGCGCGCGAAACGCAGCAGACTTTGAAACGCGAGGAAAATTTCCTGATTGGATCGGTGATGGCTTCCGATGCCTTTTTCCCATTCCGGGATGGGATTGATGCCGCCGCCGAAGCGGGTGCCACGGCGATCATTCAGCCGGGCGGATCGATCCGTGACCAGGAGGTGATCGATGCCGCCAATGAGGCGGGAATGGCCATGGTGTTTACCGGAGTGCGGCATTTCAAACATTGAGGATGTGTGACCGATTTCCTTTGCTTTTGGAAACGATCAAGAAAAAAAAGGGGTCTGGGGGATTGCCCCCAGGGTGTTGATTTTGGTGTTGATTTTGATTTTGTTTTTTACGCGCCCCATTACCCGAAGCGGT
>PEAN01000056.1 GCA_002753735.1 Magnetococcales bacterium DCbin4 | reverse complement strand
AAGGGGAAACACCCGATCCCATTCCGAACTCGGCAGTTAAGCCCTTCAGCGCTGATGATACTGCAACTTAAGTTGTGGGAAAGTAGGACACTGCCAGGAAGCTTTATTTATAGCCCGTTGATGGAAGCGTTCGCGAAGGCAGGGGGAACCGGCTGAGTAGTGGATGCTGAAGGGACGGAAAGAGGAGGATGACGCGGGGTGGAGCAGCTCGGTAGCTCGTCGGGCTCATAACCCGAAGGTCGGGGGTTCAAATCCCTCTCCCGCAACCAAAAGACACCGCGAATCGAACGAGACGCGGTTTTTTTTTGTCGATTTTTGATTGGGGCCGTAGCTCAGCTGGGAGAGCGCCGCGTTCGCAATGCGGAGGCCAGGGGTTCGATCCCCCTCGGCTCCACCATTTTTTGATATGAATTGTTTATATAGAAGAGAGCCTTTGTATTGAATATACAGGATCTAAATGAATTAATCAGTGCCATTATGAAACGTGGTTCACCTGAATATAATTCACCATCAGGAGCCTTTCTTGAACTCCTTTCCAAACGGGCATCAGAAGAGAAAATTGAATTTATTGCTGAAGCGTGCCATGTTTACACAATTACGTATCCAGAGACAAGATTTTTTTAGCTTCTCGCGTGCCCAGCATATTGTGCAACCATTACTTTACGGTTATTAAAGGGTTTTACTATAATAAATTCATTAAATATACAACCGAATTTAGCAGTTGGAGTAAGTTGCTATCGGACAGTTTCAATGATGCTAACGGTCTTCGGTCTGCTGTCAATTCAATAGCCACTACAGTTAAAAACCAATAAAACAAAAATAAAAAACCTGTCAGTGCATATATTATATTCTTACTAGGAACTGCGAAACTGATTAACGTGCTTGCTGTCAAGTCACGGTAATCAACTGAATAGTCAAGATCAAATCCAGCATGAGGCTGAACAGCATGCAGGTTCCTGCAAGGATTTCCCACCCATCTTGATTCAGGACCCATACGGGACACCCTGGAGTTTCGTACACAGAGAAGGGACAGTTTGTAATGTGTCCCAGGTATTTCACTGTGGAAAGACCCGTTGATCAGGAAGAGCCATGACCCATTCCATTGCCAAGGTGGTTTATCGTAAAGATATCCATGAGATCCATCTTCCCTGGGCATTCAATCTGAATGCCTCGGAAGTAATCGTTCACACATCTGGCAACAGTTTGGTATTAACCCCTTGCAGGTCGTCTTGGGAGGGTTTTGTCGATGGCTTCTCGGTAGCAGAAGATTTATTCAAGCATGATGAGGATAAATCAGAGGATCTACCCAGGAAGGCTTTTGAGTGATCCGTTATTTATTGGATACGAATGCATGTATCGGAATCATCAAAAGTGTTCCGATCATGTTGCGTCATCGGTTGCTGGAGAAAACACCAGGTGAGATTGCTATTTCGCAAATTGTACACTATGAACTGATGGTTGGTGTTTGTAGATCCAGCCGCTCGGAACGAAATCGCGCCAATCTGATGCATTTTTTGAAATATATCTATGTATTGGATTTCGGGGGTGATCAAGCCGACGTGGCTGCAAAGATCCGTTGTGATTTGTTGGCAAAAGGGCAACCGATTGGTCCTCTGGACACCCTGATTGCTGCCCACGCGCGCTCTCTGAATTCCATTTTGGTAACTCATAATGTGAGCGAATTTCAACGGGTGGATGGGTTGCAGTTGGAAGATTGGGAAAGTCCATATAGAGAGAAATAAGGTATGGGGGAGGCGTTTCATATTGTGCCCCGGGAGAATCTCGGCTCCACCATAAGAGACCAGACAGACTTCACCGTAACGAAGATCGCCCAATCAGGCGGTCGTTTTTTTTGAATTCCCCAATGGAGCTAACAGATTTCAAGACATCTGGCAAACGGCGTCCGGCATATTCCATGTCGCCCGTGCATTTCAATCCGTTGATGAATTGTCATTCAAGGTTCAGTTTGACGCCCCTTTGAGCAGTTCGTGGGCGTGACGACTGGGTTTGAATATCCTTTCTTTAAGACACCGGCAACCGTTCTGCGTATCAATCTGATCATCGCTTCGTCGGATTTATCAGCGCTTTGATCTGGCTAAGACGGTCAGAAAGCGTCTCATTATCATATGGTGCCGGTGGATGGAGCCCCCAGACTGGTTTTGGCCATGCCCGGTCGGACGCAAATCTTGCGATGACGTGAATATGAAGTTGTGGAACCATGTTACCCAAAGCCGCCACGTTCAGTTTGTCGGGCTGGAACAGGGTTCGCAATGCTTGGCACGCCCACTTGATGTCTGCCTGAACCAGAGTGGCGTCAGCCTCCGTGAGTTCATCCAGGTCCTTCAATCCGGGGCGGTCAGGAACCAGGATCAACCAAGGGTATTGACTGTCATTCATCAGAAGAAGGGTGCAAGCGCTGAGTGACCCCGCTGGGATACAGTCTTTGACAAGAGTCGGGTGAAGTTTGCTTTGTAACATGGTGAACCATATTCCTCTACTTGCAAGTTGATTTCATTTTCGGTACGTGACTTGACAAAGTCATGGCGGCCCACATTAAACTGATCCTACGCTCAGCAGTACTTTTGGGTCATTGCACCGTTTTGGCTCGGTCATGGGAAAAAAGTATTGGAGATGCTTTCGTCATTGCGACCTTCCTGAATCACCCTCGGGAAGAATCATTGTACCCGCTTCAGACAGGTAACCGCCAGATGCAGGAATCAACGATGAAACAGATCGGATTTATTGGTTTGGGGATCATGGGACGTGCCATGGCATTCAACGCGGTACGCTCCGGCTTTGAGGTCACGGTCTACAATCGCAGCCGAGATAAAACGATCCCCTTTGCTGACCAGGGGATCCCCGTCGCCGATACCATTCAAGATTTAGTCGCAGATTGCGAAGCGATCATCGTGATGGTGACTGGACCCGAAGCACTGTCTGACGTGGTGCATGCCCTGACCCGAACCCAGCTCGGCAACAAAGTGATCATCAATTGCAGCACCGTTTCCCTGGCTGCCACTCTGGCCGCTGGCGAAGCCATCGTTCGGGCGGGAGGAACCTGTCTGGATGCTCCAGTATCGGGATCAAAAATTCCCGCTGAAACTGCCAAACTGGTATTTTTGGTTGGCGGCGACGACAAGACCCTTCAACGCTGTCATCCGCTTCTCTCCTCGATGGGGAGCACGATCCTTCACTGCGGTCCCCTCGGTGACGGCACCCGAATGAAGCTTGCCGTCAACCTGATGCTGGCAAATACGATTCATGCCCTTTCCGAAACTTTGGTGTTCGCTGAAAAAATTGGCTTGCAACGACAAGCGGTTGCCAATGCGATCAATTCGGGCGTCATGGCCTCACCCCTACTCAAAATTAAAATTGATGCCATGCTCAACCGTGATTTTTCACCTCATTTTCCCTTGAATCTGGTTTTTAAGGATTTAAACCTGATCCTGGATGAGGCGGAAAAAAATGGGGCCGTCCTGCCCGCAACTGCCGCAGTCCGCGAAAGTTTCAACAGTGCCATGGCGCATGGACTGGGTCGCGAAGACATTGGAGCCATTCTGCAAGCCATCGAACAGCAGTCGGGTTTAAAGCCAAGATCTTGAATGTGTTCCAAGTAACCAGCCCTGAAAAAGACGAACATCTTCCAGTTCAGCAACGTCCGGATGTGGAGTTCCGGGGACACAATACTTTTTCCCTTGTGGAGTTCCGGGGACACAATACTTTTTCCCTGGAGTTCCGGGGACACAATACTTTTTCCCTTGTGGAGTTCCGGGGACACAATACTTTTTCCCTTGGAGTTCCGGGGGAGTTCCGGGGACACAATACTTTTTCCCTTCGGGGGAGTTCCGGGGACACAATACTTTTTCCCTTGCGGGGGAGTTCCGGGGACACAATACTTTCTCCCTTGCCTTGTGGAGTTCCGGGGACACAATACTTTTTCCCTTGGAGGTTACTTCCCTGAAGGGAACTGCGGAATCGTCTGGCGCATTTTTTGGACAGGGAAGGGAACGAACTGAACCGGTAAGGACCATGCCCTCATGAGGTCGAACAAGATACCGATCCCCGCGAGGATCATCCCTCCCATCTTGAGGATCATGCGGATTCGAGTTCCTTGAGTCTGGTTTCCAATCTGGTGTCCAGTTCCTTGAGTTTGGTTTCTGCCTTGGTGTCCAGTACCTTGAGGTCCCGTTTCAGTTCCGCGACATCTCTTTTGGTGGCCAGGCGATCCTACGCCAAATCAACCAGTGCCTCAGCCTGAACTTCCGCTTGCCGTGTTCATCCACACCTGCTTTCCGCAGTTTTTTGACGTAGGTGTGGGTGTCGAATGCAATCGTGTTTCCCATGATCATTCTTCCTTTTCTTTCAGAAGACGCTACTCCACAAGATCCAACAAGGTCCACTGCTGACGCATACCGCCACGGGTCCAGGTTTTGTGAGTTTTTTCATCTGCCCGTCACTGTACCAACCCATAGCGTTGTCCCGGCTTCCTCCCAGTCCATGGGAATCCGATGCTGTCCGGGAACGAATTCGGGGACAGTCTATTTTTTCTCGAAATGTTGGTCTTGGGAAATCGGGTGAAGGTATACGCCTGCTCCGGGAATCCATGGGTATGCTGTTCCCATGTTTCTCTGACGATGATGTCAACCGGATCATCAACATTATTTTGAGGGATTCACCCTCCTGGTCGCCACATCGATAGACTCCTCAGCCCGAGGTTTATCCTCTTGCTTTATCTTTTTATATATATGATTTTAAACTATTAAATGATATTGATATAATTATTTCATGCTTAAAATTGATATTTTTCATTGACAAATGTCTGCTGCTCATGCGATAACCATGGTCAAATTATTTTTATATTTATATCATTGTTTATACTTTTATTTTTTATTAACCGCGTTATGGCACATCCAATGATTGCTTGATTCAACTCGTGCCGAACGGTCCATTGAAAGAATCTATCGCAAAGGAGAATAGAATGGATGTTTTCATGAGTACAATTCTTCCATGGCCTTCAAACAGAATTCCATCGGGCTTCAGTCTGTGCAACGGAACGCTCCTTACCATCAATCAATATTATGCCTTGTATTCGTTGCTTGGCGTATATTATGGTGGAGACGCGAAAACAACTTTTGGACTGCCTGACCTGAGGGGAAGAGGACCCTTCGGTGTCAGTTCCGGTTCAACCGATTTCAGGACACTTGGTTTTCCCGGAGGAAAAACTTCAGCGATGATCACGGCATTCAACCTGCCCGTTCATACCCACAACGCCACGTTTCAGCCGACCCAGGGTTCACAAACCATCACTTTTCCAGCAACACCACAAAAGGGGGCCATTACCGCCAAGGCGACGACCGACATCGTCCCCGGAAGCCCCGGGTCGGTCGACCCGGTCGCCAATCAAACCTACAATTTGACGGGCGTTGCCGCCCCTGCCAACGGTCCCGTCACTACGACGGCGGTGGATCCAACAAACAAGGCGACACTCCAGGGAACCAATGTCGTGGTGGACACCTCCACCTATCAACCCGCCATTCCGGCTCTTTCCACCACCATCAGCACCGTGACCAGTGGTACCGTGACGGTGGCCCAGGGGGGGGGCAGCACCAATCCGAGCGCAATTCCAACCCTCCCTCCCTATCTGACGATCAATTTCATCATTGCCCTTCAGGGAAACTATCCGATGCCTGATTGACGGCTGTTGAGGCTGAATCATCACACGGCGCAGGAATCACCCATGAAATACCATTGAGGAGACCCGGCATGTCCATACTGGAAACGATGCAACGCACCCGTTTCGTCCCCTGGATCGGAAAGGAAATCACTCTGAAAGAGGAGGGGGGGGGGACGATGACGGCCACGATTCGTTCAGTCATTGCCAAACCCAAATCGACCAAAGCCCAATCCCCTCGTGAAAGTTTCACGATCAATCTGCTGGTTCCCGGTCCCTGTTCCTTCGAATCGGGACACTATACGCTGGCTTTCGATTTGAATGATCGTGTGGGACCGGTCCATGTTGTGCGGATTCATCCAGGACATGAGGATGAAGCCAAGGAAGCCGCCTTCCAAATTCATTTCAATTGATTCGGTACATGCGACAAGGGCAGTCGATGACATGTTTTCCTGAAAGGAACCGTTCCCAAGGACCCATCAAGAGGAGTCGATCATGAGTTCAATGACCACCCCAGGCCCCAATCCGCAGGTCTCTGCGGGACAACGCGGTAGCACCAGTCCCTGCTTTCAGATTCAAAATGGAGGCAGCAATTTCATGTCCTGGATTGGTGCCAGTGGCTATACCTGGGTCAATTTTGCCGTTTCGAGTACGCTTGTATTTTCCAATGCGGTTTACGCCACCAGCCGTACCAGTAACGTTCCTCCCGCGCTCGTTCTGGGCCCCGCAGACAACCAAGGGATGATTTTCTGGTCGGACGGTGTGTTGCGTTATGTTCAGATCAACCAGAACAGCTCTGGATCATGGCAATTCAATACCAGTTTTGAAAGCTCCATCGCCGGATCCCAACCGACAGGGGGACCCAGCGCCGATCTCAAACTCATCGGAGGTCAATTGTATTATGTTGTCGCCTGGCAGGATGGAAAGACGCAATCGATCTCTTGGGCGGCAATTCCTTGTGTCCCGGGTTCCGGCAGCCCACTGCCGATCACCGCACTTTCCACCTCCTGCAAGGGAAGCCCGGTGATCGAAGCGTGTGGTGTGTCCAATATCCTTCTCTGGACCAACACCGACGGCACCTTGAAAATGGCTTATGATCCACGGGGGGGATTCAATTTCAATATTGCCTCTGCCGTCACCCTTGCCGGGGCGTCGAGTCTCTATGGACCGAGCTTGGCACTCATGCCCGATCTGAAAAATGGATATGTCGCCTGGAACGACAGCCAGAAAGGATTGTGTCTGAGCACGATCACGATGGGTTTGGATGGTGCCTGGCAATTCAATGGTGGCATTACCCCGATCAGCATCACCAATGGCATGGTTGGTGGACCATCGATCAATACCATTCAGGTAACCGATCCGACAAGCGGTGCCGTTTCCACGGCGCTCAGTCTCGGTTGGACCGATAATACCAGTACCAATACGATTCAAACGATGCAATACAATCTTGTCTGATGTTTTTTCAAATGATATATGTTTAAAGCGGACCGGGAAGGTACTTTTCCTTCCCGGTTTTGGCTTGGATCAGATCCCCAAAGTATCCATTTTCTTGATTTCTACTTTGTCACATTACCCATCCGGAGTTTTTCACTCCTGGATTCCCGCGAAGGCGGGAATCCAGGGGGCATCTCCCGAATGTGACAAAGTAGAATTACTTCTGCATGGAGGGTGGAATCCAGATCAATTCCACCATGGGTGGAAACAGGCCCCGCACCCCGAAACCCAACTTTTTATAAAATCCGATCACCCGCGACAGCATCATCGGTGTCGCGACGGTCAGCGCAACGTTGGCATTTTGCGCCGCCATCTTGAGGCTTGCCACGGCATCGGAACCGATCCCCTTCCCCTGTCCCAGAGGATGGAGTTCCAATTGGCTCAGACGCCAGTGGTCGGAGGAAAGATCGATCACCATGTGTCCGACATCCTGGCCCAGTTTTTCGATGATGAAGTCCAAATGTTCGGGATAAACCGTCTCGTTGCCGATGCGGGTGATCCGTTTTTGTTCCTCGTAGAGGTGATGCACCAGATCGGAATCGGAAGAAGCCATGGTCAGCCAGGGACGCGCAGCCTTGAACATGGCCAGCAGGAAAAGTTCGTCCCCCGGCCCGGCGAAGCGCAACGATAATCCTCCTTTCATGGTCAGTTTTCCAGATGGTTGCGCCATGGCTTTTCCACCTTCATCCCGTAGTTCTTTAAGGTAAGCGTTGAGATCGAATGAAGTCGTATTGTTCTTATGATCTTTTCTTGCCGGACGACTCTATCTCATAACGTTCAGCAACGTCTAGATGGAATTTGGATTGGCGAGCGAAGATTGGAGAATTCGGGGGCAACCATGGGGGCGGGGAGATCATGCTTTCGGGAAATTGGGGGACAGTGTACATCCTTCCCAGTGCTGCGGGAATGGGTACGCTGTCCCCGTATTGCCCAAGGTTTTCGTGCTGATCAAGGGTACTCCATGTGGGGGGATGGACCCCTTCCCACGGTTCAGACATCGATCGGTTCGCCCATTTCCTCATATCCTAAGCTGTAGAAGACGTGGTGTCCCTCAATATCCAGGACCCGGATGTCGTCTTCGGATTTCAGGTATGAGACGGTTGTGTGAAAACGGGTACCGTATTTTTATTCGGCATGATCAGCCGAGACCTCGATGGCGATATATTTGTTGATCCCCATTTGAGCGCAATAGTTCCTTGCCGGGTCCGACTGCATTCCCCCGGTTGACCGGGTCAGAACCAGAAAGGGGCCGGACCCGCCGAATACCAATGTAGGGATGGATCATGCTTTACCTACATTTCATGCGTCAAGTGCATGAACATGTTCTTTCATGAACAGGTTCATGCTGTTGAAAAGGTGCGGATGATCCTTCTTAAGCTGACTCATCTGTTCGGTGTCGATTTGCAGCAATTCGCAGTCGGCATCGCACCGGGCCGAAAGGTGGTGATGGGGAAGCGATGTGCCAACGGGTTCACCGACCAGGGCTCCCTGTTTGAGGACGATCCGGTCGAGCCAGGTAGCGTTTTCCAGTTTTTTCATCTCCATTGGTTTGGAAAGATCGACTTCACCGTAGATTCCGAAATCGACCCATTCGTGGGTGTCTGAAAGATGTCCCAGGGAAACACACCCTTTTTGGATGAAATAGATATATCCTTCAGGTTCACCTTCTTCAAAGAGGATTTTGCCTTCCTTGACTTTGACATGCGTTGTGACTTCCTTGAGCGCCTGCCAATCTTCCCGATCCAGGACGCCGAGTAACGTTTTTTGGTACATGGCAACCTCCTTTGAGTGGATCGCGGCCGACCCGGGCAGTGTCGGCCGCTCGATGGACTGCGGTCCGGTCGTCATGCACCATTCATGATTCTTCCCGTTGGAATGGGGATGACTGGTTCCGGCCACGACAAGGCCGCTCGTGGCAAAAGCCCCCTTATTCATAGAGATGGAGAAACGCATGATGAAAAGATCCAATTCTGCCTTCCCTGTAGGAACTTGGACAACAGGCTGGTGGATTGGTTCCTGGGCATGACACCGATTTAAGACGTTCATTGCAGGTTGTTTTGGGAATGAACGACATGCTCACCCTTGACAAGAACGACCGCCTGGGGAATCCAGGGTGCGTAGACTGTTTTCCCGATTCTGAGAATTCCAGAGGGGGTGGTATCCCTTCCGATGCGCTGTTTCAACGCTTGATAAATCACGAATTCTCAAAAATAGGAGTGAATGGCCTCAAGATTCCAAGATTTGGAATTCATTCCCAGGTTTCAGGGCGGTTTTTCAGGGGGCGGGGCTGGGAAATGATGGTCTTGATGGATTCTTGTTTCGCATAACATATTGAAAATAATATAATAAAATATTATCCCTCCTGTGTTGGCACTAAAGGTGCACTATCTGTCTTCAGTAGCGTGTAGTGGATGACAACTACAAATCAGTGACTTGAGACAGGGGATTTTTTTATGAAGATGTCGAGTGTGTTGCGTAAGGGGTTTGCTCTTTCTTTGGTTGCTGGTTTGGCGGTCGTGTCGATCCAGCTGATCTCGGTTGGAACCGTTCAAGCGGGTATCAAGGGTTCCAAGCATGACCTGGGGAGCGGTGGGACATCGCAGCTCGGGGCTACTGCGACGACGACGGAAGTATGCGTTTTTTGCCATACGCCGCACGGATCCAATACTTCCGCACCGGTGCCGTTGTGGAACAAAAGCCTTTCCACTGCTGCCTATACGCGCTATTCCTCTTTGAACACCACGACCTTGGACGGCAGTGAAGCCCCGGTTGGTTCCGTCTCCCTGGCATGTCTTTCGTGCCATGACGGTAGCCAAGCCATGGACGTGATGATCAACTCCCCCGGTACCAATGGTTATAATGCGGCAGGTGCCAATTTCGCAGGCGGTGTTTCCATGACCGGTTTCCCAAAATTGGGAACCGACCTGTCGAATGACCATCCCATCAGCATTCAGTACGGTGGTGGTGGTTGGGTGTCCACGGATGGTGATGGCGCTTCAGCGGCGACGGCGTTGAAGGACGGCAGCTTCAAGGCGGGTGTCAAGAGCACCATCAACAGCAATCCGGCATGGTGGATCGATACCACGGTGGGGACTGCAAACGTACGTGACAAAACCGACATGGTTCTGTATACGCGTACGCTGAGTGGTGTGGTGCAACCGTTTGTTGAGTGCGCCAGCTGTCATGATCCGCACAATGCCAGCACCGCCTCGGCAACGTCGGTGGCCTTCCTGCGGATCAGCAATACCAACAGTGCAGTGTGTCTCGCCTGTCACGACAAGTAAGCTTTCGCCCCAAACTGCCGCGGGTCACGCGGCAGTTTGGGTTGATTCATGATTATGATGCATGATGGATCTTTCCCCAAAGTCCCGTGTGACCCGCGGTCAGTTTGAGGAAAGTTTTTTGTATGGTGCATGGTTCATCAACCTTTACTAGTGAGCCCCTTTTGGGAAGATCAATGAGAAAAATTTTGGTAACCTCCCTTTTCTTTGGGACCCTGGGGTTGGGCTGTCCGGTCAGTTTGGTTGCGGAGCCATCAGAAGCACCCTCGAAACAAGCACCGGCTGCTCAAGCACCGGCTGCTCAAGCACCGGCTGCTCAAGCACCTTTTGCTGTCATTGATTCGGTGACGATTTCCGCTGAGGCATTTCAGCAGGCGGTGCGTTCAGGGATGAAGCAGAGGTTTTATCATGGTGCGCCACCGGAAGGGGAAGTCGCCAAGTTTCAGCGTGAAATTGGCGAAACTTTGGTGGACCGGGTACTTTTGGTATTGGAAGCCAAAAAGCGTGGTTTGAAGCCGGATCAGGAGTCAATCCAGAAGACCATTGCTGAATATGACAAACGCTATGGTGCATCCGAATCCTACAAGGCAAACCGTGAGACGATGATCAAGCCTTTGATCGGTGAACTTGAGGACCGCAGTCTTATTGATCAGCTTCAGGCCCAGGTCCGCATGGTGAATCCTCCTTCGCTTGCGGCTGTAAAAGCGTTTTACGATGCCAATCCTGACAAGTTCACCGAGCCTGAGGATATCGAGGTATCGTTGATCCTTCTCAAAGTGGATCCCTCTGCCGGTCCCGAAGCCTGGGACACCGCCTCCCAGGAAGCGAATGCCATCGTGGCCAAATTGAAGGAAGGGGCTGATTTTGCCGAATTGGCACGGATCCATTCGGCAGATGCTTCGGCTGAGAAGGGTGGCAAGATGGATTATCTCCACAAGGGGATGTTGGCAACCGAGGCAGAAGAGGCTTTGGCCAAAATCAAACCAGGTGAAACGACTGAGGCCATCATGGTGCTGGAGGGGTATGCCATTTTCCGTCTGGATAAGCGTTCACCGCCCAGAAAAGTCTCCTACGAAGAGGCCAAGGAACGGGCTACGGCACTTTTGCAACGTGAAACTGCAGATAAGGCATTGTCGGAGTTGAAGGCCAAATTGCGTCGGAGTACTCCGCTGCATATTAACGAAGCATACTATATGCCCCTGCCCAAACAATAATCTTATTTGGATGTGATTGTTGTTGGCCGTTTGTTTGTGATGTTGCGAAGATTTGGTTTACGATGATAAATGCGTTTGATTTGTATTTCTTATCATCGTTATTGAGAAAAAGTGCCAAAACAGTCAATCCTGCTTTTCAGGAGGGGCTTGAGTAGGGCACAATTGCATCATCCTGAGGTGATCGTCAGCGCCATTCCTTTGAATGGCTGCTGATGCTGTCGTTTTCCGGATTGCGATGGTCGCAATGGTTCCCTGCTTGAAGTAGGTTTAAAGGTTGTGATGAATGTCAGTGTTTTGGCTTGGGAATCAGCAATCCGCCGATGTTTCCCTGGCCGATATCGGGGAATGGGTTTAAGCATATTGCTTTTGGCGGTAGTGGTTGGATCTATTTTTGCCCAACGAGGGTATGGGGAGGGAATTGAGGATTTTGGGGAGAAGTTTGAGGTTGCCAATCCCCATCTTCAGATGAGTCCGTGGAATGTGTTCGGAGGTCTGGGTGTGCGCAGTCAGGTTATTTACGACAGTCAGGCCCCGATGATCGGCAGTCACATGTTGTTCAATCGGACACAAGCCAGCCGAAGTGCTCTGGGTTACTTCGTTGAACCCTATATTTCCCGGTGGCGATCCGACTTCAATGCCGGATTGACCATGAGCAAAACGCTTTCGCATGGTTCCCCCCATGACGAGGGGCTGACGGAAATGAACGCATTCGATTTGCAGAGCAATTTCGAATTCGGATTGTTTCCTCAGAGCCGTTTCCCTGCCAGTTTTTATTTTAATCGATATGACAGCTCCAATTCCGAGGGTGGCAGCAGTGGTCATGGGTCCTCCCGGGTGTCGCAAAAGATCGGGTTGAAACAGGACTACAGGAACGACACCAATGATTTGAGTGCCAGTTTACAGGGGGAGCATCGTAACGACAATATGGGGGAACGTTCCCGGCCAAAATGGCAAACCCTTTTTTTGCCTGGTATGGGCAATAAGGAAGGGACGAATGTCAGTGACATGCTCAGCTTGCGTCTTGATAAGCGGTTTACAAAAAATACGATTGGCATGACGGTCCGTAGTACGAACAATTTGCGGACGACAGTCGTGAACACGACCAAGAGCCGCGATCATGGGGCGACCCTGACCCACGGATACAACCCAAAGGAAAATTTCAGCGTTAACAATCTTGTGACCATGGGATTGTTTTACAATGATTACCTGACCAGGGATCTGGGGAACGTCTTTGGTGGGGAACTTCGGGAACGGATGATGGATGACCAGCAACAGATCGGTACGGATCTGTTCTGGCGTGCCATGGAACGTCCGATTTCTCTGTCGGCTGCCATTCGCGTGGCCCAGCAAGAGGAAGAATACCAACTCGGGGTCAATGATGACGGGTATGAGACGAACCGCCTGCGGCGCGGAGCCAATACCCGGTTTGGTGGTATGTATCAATTCAATGAACACAATACGATGACGGGATATCTGACCGGCAACTATGATGTCATTGAACAGCAGGACGCTCTGAATGACATGGAAAGTGCCATTGCCAGCACGACCCAGGTACTCGCACACCAATATGATTCCCCGACAACCCAATGGTTCTCTTTTGATCATCGGTGGTATTCAAACACCAGTCTGGTCAACAGTATTGCCGACCTGATGAAACCGAGTCAGAACATTCAGGAACGGTTGGGTCATGGTGTGCGTCGCATCTTTGAAAAAAATAAGGGATGGGGGACGTTTCGGACTTCAGTGGATGAATCTGTCGGTTTGAACGAAAAATTGCCCGATTCCGAGTTGGCTGCCGACGTGACACATGGGGCCAGCCTGGGGTATGAGAGCGGTTCGGACACCAAACCGACGCTGATTGATTTGCGCTTGATGGATACCCATACGCTCTCGCCGGAGGCGATGGAACAGCAGATGGCCAACCTGCAATTTTCACGGAGCGGGATGAAGAGTGACAACGGTGGTTGGCAAGGCAACATTACTTTGAATTTGTCTCGTCTGAGCAATGAAGATGGGCTTGTGACGATTGCACGGTCTGGAGGGATCAATGCCTCGGTTACCAACCTCGGAATCTTCGGTGTTGATGATTTGCGCAATGAGCTATCCAGCACCCTGACATCGAGCATGGTTTCGCTGGGATCGATCGAACCTGTATATCACGAATTGCGCATCCAGGATCTGTTGTATTATCATATTGGAAAGTTGACCGTCCGGTTGGGCGGTGAAATCAGTGTCTTGGGGGATGACACAGGGATAACGAGCACACTTGGGCTGGTGACCTTGGAGGCAACGCGTGAATATCATAGGAGGTTTTAATCATGAAGTGCAATAAGTCTGTTGGCTTGGCGAGGTCTGGAATAGGAGTGGCCGTGTTTAGGCTGGCTGTTTTCCTGGCGATACCGGCATTGGTGGCGGTGATCGTTCTGGGCGGTTCACCGGCTCGGGCCGAATATGCGGACATCGTCATCAACAATTACTCTGATGCAGCCGGAATGAGGCCCGCGGTCTTCCCCCATTGGTTTCACCGCATCCGGTTTCGTTGCAAGGTCTGTCACGCCGACATTGGATTCAAGTTCAAGGCGGGTGGAAATGAAATCAACATGTTGAAAATCATCAACGGCGAATTTTGTGGTGCCTGTCACAACGGGGAAATTGCCTGGACAGTTGATAATTGTGATTTTTGCCATTCAGGGAAACCGGGTACGCCGACACAGGTACACGGCAGCACAGTGCAAAAATTGCAAAAACCCGCCACGCAACCCGCCACGCAACCGGCCAAGTGAAAGGAACCATCATCATGAGGACCGCGACGTTTCTCCGTTTTTGTTCCATGATTTTTCTGGCAGTGACCTTGGGCGCCGGGCAGGTTGATTCTGCTTCAGCCCAGTCGAGTGGTGCCCCGTCGAGTGGTGGGGCTGATGCCAAGGCTGCGTCGGCTACCCAACCCAAAGATGCACCTGCGGCACCGGCTGCTGCGGCACCGGCTGCTGCGGCACCGGCTGCGGGCGCTGCCAAGGGTGGTGCCACCGCCAATACCTTTAACCGTCTGATGAAACCGAAGTCGGAACGCAATCCCATTCAGGCTGCCGACGGCATTCATGACCCCGACAATCCGGGCACCTCTCAGTTGCAGCCCCCAAAGGAAGCATTTACCGCCCTGTCAACCAGCAATGCCGGTAACTATGTCAACTGGGTGCAATCTTTGAAAAACAATAACATCACCCCCCGCTATGACCGGCTTGACCCCAACGCGGAACCCTTGATTCTTGAGTTGGACATCGTGCGTGAAGTCAAGGGGTCCATGCCCGATGTCGTCTATCCCCATGATCGGCATACGGCATGGTTGGATTGTTCAAATTGCCATCCTGACATCTTCATCCCTGAAAAAGGGAAGAACACCATATCGATGGCACAGATTCTCATGGGGCAGAAATGTGGTGTGTGCCATGGAAAGGTTGCATTTCCGGTCAGTGAGTGTCGCCTGTGTCATTCCAAGCCGAAGACCCCTGCGGCACCCGCGAAAAAGTGATTGATCGAGGGTGGGTTGGGCGTATTCCAAAGGAAGAGATGTGAAGGATGGATGACGGGTTGTGCGATTCTTGAGATGTTTTACTTTTGATAGGAGGTTGTTCAATGAAAAGTCCGTCGCGCTTGATCAGTTCCAGCATGATGGCGCTTCTCTTTGTTTCGTATGGTTTCACCGCAGAGGGGGGTACGGAAGCCGCTAATCCTGCGGGTGTTGCCGCGTCGCCGGCATCGGGAGCAGCCGGGGCACCAAAAAATTTGAATTCGCGTTGGGGAACCGACAAAGAGCAGGTTCAGCGGCGCTTGTCGACTTTGGACACCCTGGTGGAAAAATCATCCGGGGCCAAAAATGTTGCTGCCAGTGGTATTGCTGAAGCCATCAGTATGAGGGATCAGGCCCGTGCCAAGCGGGATCAGGCGCGCAGTCTTCTGGATGCGGGTGATCTCAAGGGTGCCTCTGAGCGGACTGGCGAGGGAACGGCGCTCATGTTTGAGGCCATTCGCAAAGCGGATGGTGGAGCGACCCATGCTTCGAAGAATGTCCAGGATTTTGAGCGTCGCATGAAAAGTGTGGAATCCTTGACGGATGCATTGGATCGGGTCCGCAAGGAAAAGAAGGCGGGTGAGGAATCGAATAAAATCAGCGAGCAGGTCCACCAGATGACCGGAGAGGCCAAAGCCTTGTTCAACAAGGGTGAGGTGGATAAGGGGCGTGCGATTCTGGACAAGGCCTACGTGACGGCCAAGGTTGGCATTGAGCAATTGCGTCGCGGTGACACCCTGGTGCGGTCGCTCAACTTTGCATCCAAGGAAGAGGAGTATCATTACGAGGTGGATCGGAATGACACCCATCAGATGCTGATCGGGATGCTGCTCAACAAGGATGGCAGTTCTCCGGACCCGAGGATCAAGCAATTCATCACCAATGCTGCGGAACTCAGGCGGCAGGCGGATCAGCAGGGCAAAGCGGGCAAGTTTGCCGAAGCGATCAAAACATTGGAGGATTCCACCATGGAGCTGATCAAAGCGATTCGCGGCTCTGGAATCTATATTCCCGGATGATGACGATGGATGCCATCCGGTCGAGGAGACTGTGGAGGATGAAGCCCCTGTTTCTGGCGTTGTTATGGCTGATTGGCGGCCTCCTTTTTCTGCACCGAGGGGTTGCAGTTGCAGCGGAGGATGTTTTCGTCAATGACGGACTGCATGATCCGCAGGGGCCATCCTTTCATGAGTTGCAAAGACCGACCGAGGCATTGGCGGGTTTCCCTCCCGACACGGTCGGCAACAAGGTGCGCTGGGTGAATGCCTTGCGTGATGGTTTGATCAATCCACGCACCAATATTGTGCCAGAGACCAAGATCCAGGTGTTGGACATGGATATTATTTTTGGCAACACTGGTGACAATGCCTTCGTTCGTTTTCCGCACCGGGCACATACGGAATGGCTTGATTGTGCCAACTGTCACCCGGATCCGTTCAAGGAAAAGTTCAATACTTCCGGAATCAAGATGTCGGCCATCCTGGAGGGGAAGTTTTGCGGAAAATGTCATGGTGCCGTTGCCTTTCCGCTGACGGAATGTGCACGTTGCCATAGTATCAAACCCGATTCCTTTCGAGGTCAGCTTGGTGCTCAATCCGTTAAGAAACCCTGATCGACGTCTTTCACCGGCCGCTGTGTTTCTGGTTGGGGTGCTGTTGCTGTTGTTGGCAGCATCCCCTGGGATGGCGGAGTATGCGGATGTCATTCTCAACCAGCATGCTGAACAAGAGGGGGTGCGGCCAGTGATCTACCCCCACTGGTTTCACCGTATTCGCTTTCGGTGCAAGGTGTGCCACCACGAACTGGGCTTCAAGATGAAGGCTGGGGGGAATGAAATCTCGATGGCTGCGATTCTTGATGGTAAGTTTTGCGGCATGTGTCACAATGAGGAAATTGCATGGGGATTGGAACACTGTCATCGGTGTCATTCGGGATTGCCCGGCCTCAAGACGGGGATCCGGGGTGACAACAAGGCGGGTGGCCCTGGAGAATACTGATGACGCGCTTGCGTAAGGTTGCCCTTGCTTCCTTGCTACTGTTGCTGCCAGTCATTTTACTTGCCTGTGTGGCGACCAAGCATGAGATGACCTTGGGCACTGAACGCATGGATGCGAGCCAAAGGTTGGTATGGCCTTCTCTTCCGCAAACGCCACGTTATGAATTCATCGGAGAAATTCTGGGCGCCGATAATTTCAGACTTTCTGGAGATGATTCTTTTCGTTCCGCAAAAGGGGCGATGCGTTGGCTGGTGGGACTCGATCCCGATTCTGGATTTCCCAAGGATTTGAATCACAATCTGGCGCGTCCGGTGAGTGGGGTTGTGGACCGGAAAGGGATCATGTATGTCACCGATATGGGCCAGAAGGCGGTGTTTGTGTTTGATCCTTTCAAGGGGGAGATGTCAATCTGGCGCAAGGCGACGGCCAACAGCCATTTTTCTGCCCCGGCGGGGATTGCTGCCAGTGCCAACGGGGATGTTTTTGTTGCTGATTCCGCCTTGGGGTTTGTGGCTCGTCTCAACAGCCATGGGCTGCCCATTGCGGAAATCGGACGTGATCAGTTGAAACGTCCTGTGGGGGTGGCGTGGGATCCGGGGCGGGAGCGGTTGTATGTGTCGGATGCCTGGGATGACAACATTAAAATATTCGATCATGCAGGCAAGCTCGTCAAAGCCATTACGGGACAGACGGAGGAGAGTCAACTGTTCAACGCGCCGACGCACCTTACCTTTGCCCACAATCGACTTTATGTTTCCGACACCCTGAATGCCCAGGTGCAGGTTTTGGATTTTGATGGTGGTTTTCTGTTTACCGTCGGTCAACGCGGCAATTTCATGGGCAATCTGTCGCGGCCCAAGGGGGTGGCGGTGGATGCGGAAGGCAATATTTACATCGTGGAATCCTTTTTTGATCATTTGTTGGTGTTCAACAAGAATGGGCGCTTTTTGTTGCCCATCGGGGGTACGGGTACGGGGAAAGGTCAGTTTTACCTACCAAGTGGCGTTTGGACCGATGCCGCTGGACGTGTGTTTGTGGCGGACATGTTCAATGGAAGGGTCGTTGTGTTCCAATTTTTGGGGGGAGATGACTGATGCGGCGTCTTGACCTCGTCCACTGGGAACTGGGTGTGTGCCACGGGAAATCAAAGTGGTTGAGGCGGATCGTTACAATTTTTTTGAGTATTTTGTTGCTGTGGGGATTCGGTGCCACCGAGACCATGGCGGCGCGAATTTCTGATGTCCGGGGGACGTTTCACAACCTGTCGTCGATCGATTATGCGGGTGGTCCCACCCGCACGGTCAAGGCTTCTTCCGAGGATCAGGTGTGTGTGTTTTGTCACACCCCGCACGGGGCGTTGCAAAGCGCCGGGGTCAATGCTCCGTTGTGGAACCGGCAGCTTTCCGGGGCCACCTATACCAAAACCTATGAATCCACTTCCATCGACGCCGACATTAACGAACTGCGACAGGGGCCGGGGGGGACATCGAAGTTGTGTCTTTCCTGTCACGATGGAACCATGGCCCTCAGTGCGGTCAGTGTCCTGGGGGGGAATCAATCGGTCAACATCAATATGACCGGGACGGGGGCTGGGAATACCATGCCGGGAGGGGCTTCGGGTGCCAATACCGGCTTTACCCGCAACCTCGGGGTTGATCTAAGTAACGACCACCCGATTTCCTTTACGTTCAATGCCGCCCTGGCGACTGCAGATGGTGAATTGCGTTCACCTCCGTTTAATTCAAACAGTAAATACATCATGGGCTTACGGCAGACCGGGGTTTCACCCAAGCCGATGGTCCCTTTGGATGAGCAGAAGGTACAGTGTGCCTCCTGTCATGATCCGCACATTCGTGATCCCAACGAGTCAACCAGCATTAAATTTTTGCGCCTGAATCGTTTTCAAAAGACGAACCCCAGTGGTTCCACGTTTAATGATGGCTATGACATTATTTGTCTGGCATGTCATAACAAGGGGGTCAACGTATGGGCAACATCGGTCCATGCCAATTCCACGGATGCTGGCGAAACCTATAAATCGGGGGTTGGCAGTGCGGGGGCGCAGCGGGAGTTTCCCAGCAATCTGGCCGTTTGGGAGGCGGCATGTCTCAATTGCCACGACACTCATACCGTTCCTGGTGCCCGCCGTTTGTTGCGTGAGGGGAATGACAGCGCCTCCTCCCCCAAGAGCAGTGGCAACGCTGCCCTGGAAGAAACCTGTTATCAATGCCACAATACCAGTTCAGCAAGTATTCTCAACAGCACGGCCAACAGTGTGCCTGACATCAAGACCGATTTCACCACCGTCGGCAACAAGCACATGCCCATTGCCTCTGCCGACCAGAAGGCGGGGAGTGAGGTTCACAGTATCGGTGCCAATCTTTCCAGCAATCTGTTGTCCACATGGTCCGGGGCGCCGCAGCATGCGGGGGCCAACTTTGTCGAGGATCCGTTGTTGCTGGGTAAGGGTAATCTCAACAATCGACACGTTGAGTGTACCGACTGTCACAATCCCCATCGGGTATTGAAAAACACTTCCTATACCGGTGGTGGGTCAGCGACAAAGTCGACGCACACCCATGATGCCACGGTTCAGCACAGCAATGCTGCTTCGGGGGTTTTGCGAGGGACGACCGGAGTGGAGCCGGTTTATGTGGGGACCAGTTTTGGTGACCGGCCAACCTCGTTCAAGTTGTTGTGTGGTGATCCGACGAATCCGACCGATTGTTCGATGGATGGGGTCGTGACCAAGGAGTACCAGGTGTGTCTCAAGTGTCACTCCGATTATGCCTATGACGATGGCGGTGGTTATAATGATCTGGGTCGCCCGGCAATTACTGGAACCAAAGGTCTGTCCCTGAACAATTTCAGCGTTGGGGATCGGTATACCAACCAAGCCATGGAATTCCAGTCGCCGGTCGGGGACCAGGGGGAGAAAAATTCGAGCGGTACGGAACCCACTGCGGTCAACCATCGTTCCTGGCACCCCGTGATGAATCCGACTTTGCGAACATTGACGGAACGGGGTGGGGCGGCGAGTGATCTGTGGCTTTCTCCATGGAATGGCAGCAGTGGGGGGTTCATCGGTAATCAAACCATCTATTGTACCGATTGCCATGGTTCAACCACAGCCAATGGGGTTTCCACCCCCAATGCCGGCAGTCCCTGGGGACCGCATGGATCATCCAGCAATTTCATTCTCAAGGGACCTTGGAGTACCTCGACGGGGTCGGGTCAGCAGGATGGTTTGTGTTTCAAATGTCATGACTACAATGATTACGCGGTTCGCAATGGCAGCAAAAGTGGATTCTGTTGTGAAAAAGACAATAACCTCCATGGCTATCATGCTGATAAAATTGGTAAAATGCGTTGCAACTGGTGCCATGTCGCTGTGCCGCACGGGTGGAAGAACAAGGCATTTCTGGTGAACTTGAACGATGTCGGTCCTGAGGTTGGGCTGACGGCGGGTACTCATACGCGCAACGGTACCACGGCGGTTTACAGTCGTTCGCCGTATTATATGAATTCCATCTTGAAGGTGCGGACATGGCGTGCCAGTGGTCAGTGGACTGCAGCAAGCTGTGGTTCCACCGGCGCTCCTGGCAATGGTGACAGTGGACGGAGTTGGATGAAGGACAGTACTGAAAACTGTACCAATCCGCCGTGAGAGTTTGATCCGTGGGGCAGAAGAACGCAGTGTCAACGGAGGGTGGGGCTTCGCCGAACCCGTCTCAAAATGATCAGGCTACCGGGAATGATCATGCCTCCAGGAATTGGATTTCCTGGTTGGTAGACAAAGCGGCTTCGCTGAAATTTTCTCTGGCAGTTCTCCTTTTGTTGCTTGGAGGTTTGCCCCTGTCCGCTCAGGGACTGATTTCTGCCACTGCATTGTTGACGGTGGGGGGAGGGCTGTTCATCATCAACCTTGCTGCGGCTTTGCACCACCATTCCACCTTTCATGCGCAACCCGGGTTGATTGTATTTCACACCGCTTTGATGGTCCTGTTGGCGGCAGCAGTGGTCAGTCGCTTGACTTATTTCAAGGGGGCGGTGGAGTTGACGCAGGGAGAATGGTTTCAAGGGGTTGCTCAGGCTGAGGAACGGGGACCGTGGCACTCGGATCGACTTCGGGAACTCCGTTTCAGCCACGAAGGTTTTACCGTGGACTATGCTCCGGGCCTGAAACGGGGTGCCACGCGCAACCAGATTCGCTGGTTGGCCTCAGATGGGACGATGCAGAACTCCACGATTGGTGACGATATTTCCTTGGATATGGAAGGTTATCGTTTCAGGACCACGGCCAATAAAGGATTTGCCTTGGTCCTGTTGTGGATTCCCATCGATGGTTCCCAGCCAATGCATGCCTCCATTCATTTGCCCAGCTATCCGGCTACTTTGGAACAGGTTCGTCATTGGAGGATCCCTCAAACGGGGATACGGACCAAGGCAACCCTGCTTTTGGATGAAGTGGTGGTGGATCCCGAGCAATCTTCACAATTTCACCTGCCCCGCCGCTATCGGTTGCGCTTGGCAATGGGAGATGGGTCGGTCCATCTGCTCAAGGAGGGGTCAAGGTTGCATTTTACGGAAGGAATTCTGGTATTTGAAGGGTTGCGTACCTGGATGGGATACCGTATCCACTATGATCCTGCCATGAATTGGTTATTGGCATCCAGTATGACTGCTATTTTTGGTCTGGCCTGGCACTATTATCGCCAATGTATGCGCAACCGTTGGGATGACGATCAAGGTTTGTAACTGCCCGGGTTCCTCCCCGGTTCGGGATTGGAAAAAAGGGGGTTTAAGGGATTGCCCCCGAGGTGTTGATTATTGGAACAAAGTCATAAGAGATGAATGGAAATCTTTTTGTTTAAGGTAAAAATCAAAGTCCTGGTGGTAATCTCCCAAGTCAAACCTTTCCTCCAATAATTTTTTTTAATGTCAATACGCCCTGGAGTGATGATCGGGCCATGGATGAACAAAATTTATTGTGGTTGGCCATGTTTGGCTACATGCTGGCGGGGATGGCCGCCGTCGCCAATCTTTTCATTCACCGCAGTTGGGATCGGATCATCATGACCTTGCTGTCCGGGGGGGTGCTGCTGCATGCCCTGTCGCTCGGCTTGCGGTGGCAAAGATTGGGCCATGGTCCGTTCATCTCGATGTTTGAAATACTCTCCAGCAATCTGTGGAGTCTGACCGTGGCAGTGACGTTGTTCTACTGGTTTTATCCCACGCTCCGTGCCACGGCGGCAGTGACGCTTCCGACATTGTTCATCCTGATGGCCTGGTTGATGGAAACCTCTCCGGCCGATACCGCCATTCCACCCACCTACGATACCCCCTGGCTTTATGTGCACATCGGTTTTGGCAAGGTTGCCTTGGGGGCGGTTCTGGTGGCAGTGGGAATCTCCGGTATCATCCTGTTGCGCACCCTCGGTCAGGTACGATTGTTTGCACGGTTGCCCGACAGTCCGCGTCTGGATACGCTCTCCTACCGGTTCATGGCCTTGGGGTTCATTTTTCATTCGCTGATGCTGGTTGCTGGCGCCATCTGGTCGCTGGATGCCTGGGGACGCTATTGGAGTTGGGATCCCCTGGAAACCTGGACGCTGCATACCTGGCTGTTGTTGGCACTCTATCTCCACCTGCGACCCTTGTTTCATCCGCCACCCATGGTGGGGGCATTCCTGGTTTGGGCGACCTTCATCTTCGCATTTTTAGTGTTTTTCGGGATCCCTTTTGTCTCGCAGGCACCCCATCAGGGGGTTGTATAAATCGTGGATGCATCCTCTCCATCGCAACCTGCAACACCATTCAATCCTGCACTGGGTTGGGTTGGCTTGGGGTTGTCCGCCTTGCTGCTTTCCTCCTGCTTCGGCCTGTTCCTCGTTTTGTCTCGTGCGCCATTGTTTTCTCCCTGGCTGGCCACGACCACTACCCAATTTTCCCGGGCGTTGGTCTATCACGTCGATTTCGCAGTCCTGATCTGGTTTTTATCGATGACCGGGGCGTTGATCACCCATTTTGGTCATTCAAGCCGTCACCTGTTGAATCGTGCCGCGCTGGCGTTGACCTGGAGCGGTACGGTGATCATGCTCGGCGCCGGAATGGATGATCACGGGCAGGCCGTACTCAGCAACTATGTTCCGGTACTGAACAGCCCGTTTTTCATCGCAGGGTTGTCCGTTCTGTGGTTGGCTGCCTGTTTGCTGGCCCTTCACGGGGTGTTTACCCTGTGGGCCCCCTGGAACATGCTACGGCAGGCGCCGATTCGGGTCGGTCTCCTGACGGGATCCCTGGCATGGCTTGCGGCGATGGTCGCCTTTTTTCTGGTCGTCCGACGACTCGGCTGGACGTTTGATGCCATCTCCGATTTCAATACCCTGTTTTGGGCCGGGGGACACATTCTGCAATGGGCCCATGTCCTGTTGCTCCTTGCCCTTTGGTTGTTTCTGCTGCGCCCATTTCAGCCAGATGTGGGTTCTTTGGTGCTTGCCTCCGGCTTTGTCATTGCGCTCCTTCCCGCCTTCGTCGGGGTTGTTCTGGTGTTGGCTCTGGAAATTCCAAGTGCAGAATACCATCAATGGTTCACGGATCTGATGAAATATGCCAGTTGGTGGGCCGTTCCCGGAACCCTAATGGCCGTTTGGCCTTGCCGGCGCATGCTCAAGCAACCCCTCCATGAGAATGACCCGGTGACCGTGTCGGTTTTCCTTTCCATTATTCTTCTGGTTCAAGGGATTTTCTTCGGTATCCTGATCAATGGGGATACCGTGCTCGTGACCGCCCATTATCACGCTGCCGTGGGCGCAGTGACCCTGGGCTACATGGGATTGGTCCGCTACCTGCTGACCGGCTCCCGGGTAGTGATCGGCAACCCGCTTTGGGCCCGTTGGCAACCCTGGATCTTTGGCTCAGGGGTGTTTCTCCTGACTTCAGGGTTGGAACTGTCAGGCATCCATGGGGTGGAGCGTAAAGTCCCCGGTCTGACTTCCTCTTCGGTGGAGGAGATGCTGGGAATGGCGCTTGCGGGGGCCGGAGGCAGTTTGGCCATGGTGGGTGTGGTTGTTTTTTCCTTCTTTCCCCTGAAGGCGTTGGGACGGCAATGGATGGCCCGCTCCGCCACGGCTTCGTTTTCGATGCGCCATCGCGGATTTTTATTGTTTGCCACGGTCATGGCCATTGGGGTGGTTTCACAAATGTTGGAGCAAATCCCATCCTCCAATCCCCGGGCGGATCATTCAGGGGCCGCCGCCGTTGTGCCTTCGACGGAAGATGAATTGAAGCAACGCTTTCTCAATGGGGCTTTGTTGCTCCAATCCAAACGGTATTCGGACGCGGTTGCCGTGTTCCATGTCATCTTGCAGGAACATCCACGTTTGCCCGAGGCCCATGTCAATATGGGGTATGCCCTTTTGGGGTTGGGAAAAATGCGTGCTGCCCTTGATTTCTTTCAAGGCGCCCTGGCTTTGAATCCCTATCAAACCAATGCCTATTTCGGATTGGCAGTCGCTTTGGAATCGGAGGGCGATCTGGAAACGGCGCTCGGAGCCATGCGCAGTTTTGTCCACATGAGTCCGGATACCGATCCCTGGTTACCCCGCGCGCGCTCTGCCATCTGGGAATGGGAAGCCGAGTTGGCAAAACGTCGTACAAACTGAAATATCCAGGATCGATACTGTGCTAAAAAAATTTTGATCGAATGAAATGTATGCTACACTTGTTCCCAAACGACGTAAAAGGTCATGGGAATAATATAGAGGCTTGGGGAATTGCCCCCAGAGGTTTGATGTCGCATCTTTGAAAGGAGCGTCCTGGCAATGTGGTTTCGTCATTCCATTTTTCTGTTGGTGGTGTGGTTTCTGGTCGGTGTCGTCCCGGGATCGGTTTCCTGGGGCGGGGTTGAGGCCCATATGGCATTTCCGGTCTCCATATTGGACAGTAGTCAAAATGCCATCAATCAAAAATTCAGAGACTTGGTCGCCGCAAACAAGATTGACGAGTTGCGGGCGTTTATCGCTGCCAATGACATGAATACCATGGACTCCAAAAGGGTCAGCCCGATCCATTACGCCGCCTATCTGGGCAACGTTGCCGCCATGAGAATGTTGATTCAACGGGGCGTTAATGTTTGGGCGACCGTGTTCGGTGGATGGTCCGCGTTGCACTATGCCGCGTTTGGTGGGCATCCGGAAATCGCAAACCTGCTGATCTCCATGGGGGTTCCCGTGGATATCAGAGATGTCGGAGGTGAGTCGCCGTTGTTCTATGCCGTCGAAGGCGGTCATCCCAAAATGGTGCGGTGGCTGGTCGAACATGGTGCGAATATCCGACTTCCCAACACCAAGAATGAGACACCATTGGAAATTGGCCTTGCCTCCAACGATACCGAAATCGCTGAATATTTCAAGGCCCTCCTCAAAAAGTGAGCTGTAGCGATCTTCCGTGAAGGTCAGGAGCGGGTCGCCCTTGGATCACCACCATTTTTTCGGGGATCCGGGGTGGACTTCGCTGTGGCAGCGCTCGCAGATGAACGGAGAAAAGGCAACCCGTCCGTGACAGGCCCCGCAGAATTGGCCGCGCAGGACGGCATCCATGGAGATGGCGTTCCCCTTGATGACAGGGAGGAACGGCTTGGGATGGCAATTGGTGCAATCAAGCCAACGCGTATGGGTGCCATGGGGAAAGCGAACGTAGGGCATGGATTTGGTATTGGTCATGATGATGTCTTGTTCGAGCACCTTCATGGACTTTTTTCCCAGGATATCCGCCCGGGGATCGATCAATTTCTTATCGAGCGTCTGTACCCAGTTGACCTCTCCCAGGCGATCATGGGGAAACGCATTGAGTGCCTGAGCTGGTTTTTGCAGCGCATCCAGGGATCGGTTGCTGGGATCGTGATAGCCGTCTTTGGCAAGGGGGACATGGTTGGGATCTTTGGTATTTCCCAGACGGACCGGCCCGATGACTCCGATGCTGATGGCCAGAAGCAACCAAGCGACGCGTGACATTGTAGAACGCTCCTTCTTCAAGATAATGGGAACCGCCGAATGAACTCCGAAGACCCTGCAATTTCCCTTCCCACTGGGATTGCAGCATCCGCATCGGCGGTTGTTGCCAAGGAGGGGATGCTCCCTTTTTTTCCTCTGGTACGTCATTTCTCGGTCACCAGTTTCATCGCCATGATTCTGGTGGGGTCCGCCTTGGGTTGGTATCTGCACCAAATGCAGATCGAGATCCTCCAACGTCTGGTCGAACGGCAAAACGTCGCCCTGTCACGCGCATTTGCCAATTCACTCTGGCCTTTGCTGCAGGGGTTGTTGCGGGAGAACGACCGTTTGGGAGCCAACGAGGTTTTGGTACACTCAATACTTGCCAGCCTCGACTATACGGTGCAGCATCTGGTCCGTGATCTGGATGTCGTCAAGGTCAAGCTGTACGACAAGCATGGGGCGACCATCTACTCGACCAATGCTGCCGAAATCGGTCAAAACCAACAGAACAATCCAGGGTTCATCGCGGCTTTGGCAGGTGACGTACGCAGCCAACTGACCCTGGCCAAAGAGTATCCCACATGGGAAGGTGTTTTGGAAGACGAAGACCTCGTTTCCAGTTACATTCCGCTGTACCTGGGCAATCAGGTCCAGGGGGTCTTTGAACTTTATTATGATGTCTCCACGTCGCTCAAGGAACTGTCTCAGGTGCGCAACCTTGCCATCGTGTTTTCCGGGGTGGCGTTCCTGTTGCTTTATTCGATTTTGTTTTTCATTGTTCGCCGTGCCCAACAACTGATTTCTCAACAGAATTCCGCTCTGGTTGCGATGCTGGAGCAGATTCGCCAGATCAATGCCTCATTGGAGCTCCGGGTTGAGGAACGGACCCGGCGTTATGTCGAAATCAATCAGGATCTGGGTCGTGAAATCCAGGAACGGCGACGGACCGAACTGGAGTTGCGCAAGTTGACCCGTGCAGTGGAACAAAGCCCGGTTTCCGTTGTCATCACCGATTTGAACAATCATATTGAATACGTCAACCCCAAGTTTTGTCAGGTGACCGGATATACCACTGCCGAGGTCATCGGGAAAAATCCGACGATTTTCAAATCGGATCTCATGTCGCCGGAAGAATATCGCAGCATGTGGGAAACCTTGAAGGAGGGGAATGAGTGGCGTGGAGAGTTCCATAATCTGCGCAAGAACGGTGAACCATTTTGGGAATTGGCATTTATCTCGACCATTCGTGATCCGGAAGGCCATCCAACCCACTATCTGGCGGTATTGGAAGATATTACCCAGCGGAAATTGTCGGATGAAATCATCCGGCGTAATGAATTACGATTGCGTACGATCATGGAAAACGTGGTCGAGGGGATCATTACAGCGGATGGCGCGGGGATCATCGAATCGGTCAATCCGGCGGCAGAACGCATTTTCTGCATTGAAGCCAGCCAACTGGTCGGGAAAAACATCAGCATGTTGGTACCGATGGATCACGCCAAGGAACATGACCATTATATTTCGAATTATCTGACATGGTTCAAATCAGTCAATAAACACTTCCCATCCGATGCCCCGACGCGCAGTGAACTGTTTTTCGAGCGCGTCATGGAATCTCGACGGATGAATGGTGAATCTTTTCCATTGGAACTGACCGTCAGCCACGTGTGTCACAATGATCGCGATCAATTCGTCGCGACGGTACGGGATATCAGTGAGCGCCGCCGTGCACAGGCGGAGTTGGAATCGACGCGACAAAAATCGTTTCAACAGGAAAAGATGGCCGCCATTGGAACATTGGCGGCGGGGATTGTTCACGAAATCGGCAACCCCATCGCCGCCATTTCCGGATTGGTGGACGAATTGCTCGATGAAATTGATGGGGGGCAGCCGGTGACGATGGTAGAACCCCTTTCATTGGTGCATCAACAAATACAACGGCTGTTGACCATCACCCGGGAAGTTTCCGCCTTCTCCCAGCCACAGAACGATGATCGCCACCTCCTCGACATCAACGGGCTGGTTGAATCGACATTACGCCTCATGCGTTTCGATAAACGGGTTCGCAATCTGGAGACCCGGATCGATCTGGATCGTTCTCTGCCAGCCATCGAAGGTTCCGAAGGTCAGTTGCGTCAGGTATTCATCAACCTGATCATCAATGCCGCCGATGCCCTGGACAGCATGAAGCGTGAGGATCCCTGCATCACAGTGACCTCAAGCCAGCGGGATGATTGGGTGATCGTTCAGGTCCGGGACAATGGGCCGGGGATGGATGAGGAGGTCCGGAAACATGTGTTCGATGCATTTTTCACGACCAAGCCGGTGGGCAAGGGGACCGGCCTGGGGCTTTCTCTGTGTTTCAATATTGTCAGTGACCATGGGGGGGAGATCGTGATCGACAGTCGGCCGGGAGAAGGGGCCTGTTTCACCGTGCGTCTGCCGATTTCAGTGACCACCACGCAGGGGGAGGGGAATGGAGAGTTCGTTGCAGATATTGGTGGTGGATGACGAGCCTGCCATCCGGCAGGTATTGGTAGGGATGTTGTCACGTGCCGGATATTCGGTGGATCAAGCCAATGACGGGGAGGCCGCCCTGGAACATATCACAAAAGGGGCGTTCGATCTGGTATTGAGCGACATCAAAATGCCTCGGATGGATGGCATCGAGTTGGTGCGCCGGGTCCGCGCCCTGGGGCTTGACACCCAATTCCTGATGATGACCGCCTTTGCCTCCATGGATACTGCCATCGAGGCCATGCGTGCGGGTGCCTATGATTATCTGATCAAGCCGTTGCGCAAGGAAGATGTGTTACGCCGCCTGGCCCAGCTCGGGAACGTCATACGCCTTCAGGATGAAAACCGCACCCTGCGGCAGATTGCACGTGCCATCGGACAGGATCATTGTCCCTTGGGTTCTCCGTCCATGCAGCGGATCGAACGGCAGATTCAGAAGGTGGCGATGACCGATCACACCGTCCTGATCACCGGAGAGTCGGGGACGGGAAAAAGTGTTCATGCCCGTGCCATCCACGACGCCAGTCAACGTTCGGGAGGGTTGTTCGTCCCGGTCAATTGTGGTTCCATTCCGGAACAGTTGTTGGAAAGTGAATTTTTTGGTCATGTCAAGGGGGCCTTTACCGGTGCGGATCGCATCAAAAAAGGTTTGTTCGTCCAGGCGGATCAGGGCACCCTGTTTTTGGACGAAATCGGTGAGTTGCCCCAGCATCTCCAAGTAAAATTGTTGCATGTATTGGAGCAGCATCAGGTCCGCCCCGTCGGCAGTGAAGAGTTCCGCAAGGTGGATGTCCGGATCGTTGCCGCGACCAACAAGAATCTGCAAGCGATGGTGCGCGAGGGGACATTTCGCGAAGATTTGTTTTTCCGTCTCAATGTGTTTAATATTCACATTCCCCCTTTGCGAGAGCGTCCTCAGGACCTTGAAACGTTGTTGGATCATTTCCTGACTAAAAACGCCGCCAAATTTGGGGATAAAGTCGTCTTTTCCCTGGCCGCCGAGGCGAAGGAAGCGATCATGGCCTATCATTGGCCCGGAAATACCAGGGAGTTGGAAAATGCATTGGAACGGGCCAGTGTTTTGACCGAAGATGGGGTTATCGGTCTTGGGGATCTGCCGGATGTGTTTGCGCGATTCGCCCCACGGATTCCGGCGGGTGGTACGGTCAAGAGCGTGGGGGCACGGACGTTGCGGGAACGGGTGCAGGAAATTGAGGCACAAATCATACTTGAAGTCATCAATGAGTGTGGTGGGGACCGTAAACAGGCGGCAAAGATACTTGGCATCGGCCTGTCCAGCCTCTATCGTAAACTGGAACTGGCCAATGTTCCCAAGCTGTAAATCTGGGGCAGGGGGTTCGGAAGTGGTTATTCATGGCTCTTCTAGCGTTAGATGTGGTTGAATTGTGGAACCATTGCAAAACAGTCACTTTTTCTACTTTATCACATTCATTGAT
>PEAN01000055.1 GCA_002753735.1 Magnetococcales bacterium DCbin4 | reverse complement strand
GAAGGCCGGATATATGGGTGCAACTCTTCCTTCACTATCGATGAAATTTCCTCTTGCATCGCGGGGCGGACCATATATGGGGGATTGCCCCAGGGTTTTGACTTTGATTTTGAATTTTATTTTTTGTTTTTACATCCCCCACAGGGGGTTTGGGGGACGAAGTCCCCCAAGGTTCTCCTGTAATGATTTTGATCGAACACCAAGATCAAAACCCTGGGGGCAATCCTCCAGACCCCTTTTTTCTTTCAATCATTTTTTGAATGTCAACAGGCTCCAAGCCTTCTTTTCTTTTTTATATTTTCTCCAACATCACAGGTACGGGTCATGTCCGGCAAGCCCAATCAAATCCATTATTTGAAAGACTATCAGCCCCCCTCGTTTCTGGTGGAAACCATCCACCTCCACTTCAAGCTGGACCCCGACACCACCGAGGTCCATTCGCGTCTTTTTTTCACGCGCAATCCCAACGTGGCGGTCGCCCCACCACACCTGCGGCTGGACGGAAGAAACCTGGAATTGTGTTCCGTGGTGTTGAACGCCAATCCCCTGCGTCCCGATCAATACCAACAGGATGAAGAGGGACTGACCATTTTTTCCATTCCCGACCACGGCACCCTGGAAACCACCACCCGGATCCACCCGCGACAAAACACCTCCCTGGAAGGGCTTTTTTGTTCCGGAGAGATCCTTTGTACCCAATGCGAACCCGAAGGATTGCGCAAGATCACCTTTTTCCTTGATCGTCCGGATGTCATGTCCCGCTACCAGGTGACGCTTGAGGCCAAAGAGGGGCGCTACAACACCCTTTTGTCCAATGGCAACCTGGAACATTCGACCGTGACTCAAGCGGGGACGCGAATCACCACCTGGCGGGATCCGTTTAAAAAACCATCCTATCTGTTCGCCCTGGTTGCCGGAAATCTACATCGTTCCGAGGACCGCTTTACGACCTGTACCGGACGGGAAATCGCGTTGCACCTGTATGTGGAACCGGAAAATCATGACAAATGCCAGCATGCGTTGATGGCACTGAAAAAATCGATGGCCTGGGATGAACGCCGGTTTGGCCGCGAATATGACCTCGACCTGTACATGATCGTTGCGGTCAATGATTTCAACATGGGGGCCATGGAGAACAAGGGACTCAACCTGTTCAACGCCAAATATGTCCTGGCCTTGCCCGAGACGGCCACCGACATCGATTATCAACAGATCGAAAGCGTGATCGCCCATGAGTATTTCCATAATTGGACCGGAAACCGGGTCACCTGCCGCGATTGGTTTCAGTTGAGCCTCAAGGAAGGGTTGACCGTTTATCGCGACCAGGAATTTTCGGCTCAGGAGGTGACGACCACCGCCATCCAGCGTATCGACGCCGTTCGCCTTCTGCGCAGCAACCAGTTTCCGGAGGATG
The DNA here is from genome assembly GCA_002753735.1 of Magnetococcales bacterium DCbin4. Taxonomy (GTDB): domain Bacteria; phylum Pseudomonadota; class Magnetococcia; order Magnetococcales; family UBA8363; genus UBA8363. The sequence continues at coordinate 28,793 of PEAN01000055.1, read as the reverse complement.
CGGGCCCGACCGCCCATCCGGTTCAACCTGATTCCTATATGGAAATCAATAATTTCTATACCATGACGGTCTACAACAAAGGGGCCGAGGTGGTACGGATGCTGGCAACGTTGTTGGGACCGGAAGGTTTTCGCCGGGGAATGGATCTGTATTTTGAGCGCCACGATGGCCAGGCGGTCACCGTCGAAGATTTTTTACGTGCCATGGCCGATGCCAATGGACGTGACCTGACCCAATTTTCCTTGTGGTACCGCCAGGCGGGAACGCCGGTGGTCGAGGTCGTTTCGGCGTATGATGCCGCTGCTCAAACCTTTTCCCTGACCTTGACGCAACATTGCCCCCCCTCCCCCGGACAAAAGACCAAGGCCCCCTTCCATATCCCGGTCATGCTGGGCCTGTTGGATCGTCAAGGGAACGAGCTGCCGTTGCATGTTGTTCCCGATTCCAAAGAGGCACCTGCGATCCGGTTGTTGGAGCTTGTTGAACGGCAACAAACCTTTCAGTTGTTCCGGGTCCCTTCCCCACCTGTTTTTTCGGTGTTTCGCAATTTTTCTGCCCCGATACGGCTGAAAACCTCCCTGTCCGAAGAGGAGCTGGCGTTTCTTTGGTGCCACGATACCGATGGTTTCAACCGGTGGGAGGGAGGTCAGGCCCTGGCGACCCAAATGTTACTGCGGGGGGTCGGTTTGTGGCAAGAAGGGGAGACGTGGGAGATCGATCCCCTCTTTGTCCAGGCGTTCAGAAAAATTTTGACAGATCCAGCCATTCCACCCATGGAAAAGGCCATGCTGCTCACCCTTCCCGATGAACGGTATCTGTTGGATCAGATGGACGAGGGCGAGCCGGAAGGGATCTTCATGGTGCGGCGGCAGTGCCGGCGACATTTGGCGCAGCAATTGATTGAGGAATGGTCGGATACCTACCACCGTTTGCGTGCAGGTCAGACCTCCTATGATTATCACCCCGAAGCGGTGGGACAGCGTGCCCTGAAAAACCTGTCCCTGGACTATCTGTTGACGGGCGATTGCCAACGGTTCGCCCCGCTCGCCGTCACGCATTATGAGCAATCCCACAACATGACCGACCGTTTGGCCCCGATGGTGCGTCTGGTCTATGAGGATCATGAAACGGCCACGGGGATCCTCGACGATTTCCAGCGGCGTTGGTACCACGATCCTTTGGTGATGGATAAATGGTTTGCCTTCCAGGCGATGTCCCCCGCCGAAACGACCTTGGCGCGGGTGCGACATTTGATGGAACATCCATTGTTCAGTATAAAAAACCCCAATAAGGTCCGGTCGCTGATTGGTGCGTTCTGCCACGGTAATCCGGTACGGTTTCATGCGGTGTCGGGTGAGGGTTATCTTTTTCTGGCGGACCGGATTGCTGAATTGAATACCATCAACCCCCAGGTCGCAGCGAGGTTGTTGACGGCTTTGGTTCCATGGCGCCGTTTTGAACCTCATCGGCGCCAACAAATGCGCCAGGCGCTTGCAACCATTGCCAACCTGCCCGATCTTGCCAGAGACTTGTATGAACTTGTGCAAAAATCAATGCGGGAACAATAATATGAATCCTATTCTGCGACAATTGCAAAATTGGTACAATAAAGAATGCCTGGTGTACGAAGTGGAGTTGGTGGCGGAATCGGAGGATCTGGCCCGCACCGGGCGCAAAATCCGTAAACTCAAGGAAACGTTTGCCTCCATTGGACCGGTGGAGGATACATTGGATCAAATATTGGAAGCACGTTTGTTCCATGCCCATCAACATTTTTTGGATCGTCGGGCCATGGATTTGTTGCGGGGAAGGAAAGACCTTGCCGCCATCAAGGAATATCGGCTTGGCCAATTGCAGAAGACGGGCGTGCTGTTGCAACGGAGTTTGGATCGGGCACAGGAACTACTCCCTGTGATCAAGGAACAGTTGCAGGGAATGGATGATGGGGGCTGGCTGGATAAGACAACGGCGCAACAGCAGAAAAACATTCAAAATCTGCACAATAATCAGGCCACGGTGCATTATTTGCAGACCCATGATGTGGTGTCGGTTTGTTCAATTCCCTATCCTTGAGATGGTGACAAACAATGGAATCTCAATCCGAACTCATTTCCTGGACGTTATTGATTCTGGGCAGTGTCATGACCCTTTTTGGCTTGGTGCGGATTGTCGCCAATGGATTTGCCATGGTTCTCTGGGCGGTTATGCTGGTGTTGGGTCTGATGGCGGTCGAATACGGCCTCGGTACCCCGCCTGCCGCTTTGGCTCGATTGGGGATTTCTTCCGATATTTTGCATCGTACTGGAGGTTTGGTCCAACCGGGAAAGGATTTGTCCGAAGCGGCCCTGGTCGATCTATGCCGTCGGGTTCAGCCGACAGCGCCTGTGGGACGTGACCAATGATCAAGAACAAATAGGGCTCATTCCATTCCTGAATCAAAGGGACATTAATATTGACTTGAAAAAACAAAGTCAAAAGCGGAGCATGGAAACCTTTTTGTTTAAAGTCAAAATCAAAATCAACACCCTGGGGGCAATCCCTTAAGCCCCCTTTTTTCTTTCAATAATAATTATTCTGAATGTCAACACGCCCTAATGTAACAGATCGCGAATGACCTGCTCGATCCCTTCGCTGTCAAGCTTCAGTTCGTGCCGCAACAGATTGGGGGCACCATGTGGGATGATCCGATCAGGGATTCCCAGGTTGCGCACCTTGAGGCCCCGTTCCAATACACCCTCTGCCGCCAAAAATTCAAGCACTGCCGCGCCAACACCGCCACAGACCGAATTTTCTTCCACCGTCAGAACAATCGGTGCCTTTGCGACCGTCTGGCGTATCAGGTGTTCATCCAAAGGTTTGATGAATCGTAAATCGTAGACCCCTACCCGAATCCCCTGACTGCGCAATCGTTCCGCAGCCTGAAAGGCTGGATGAACCACATTTCCCACCGCCAACACCGCAACCTGATCCCCTTCACACAAAATCCGACCCGAACCGATGGCAATGGCTTCAGGGATTTGAGGCGGTTCCAGATGCAACGCCGTGCCACGCGGATAACGAATGGCAACCGGTCCCCCAAGGGTGACTGCGGTGAACAACATGTGTCGCAATTGGTTGTCATCGGCGGGAGACATGATGACCAATCCCGGTAACGAACGCAAAAAGGTCAAATCATAATAACCCGCATGCGTCGGACCGTCTTCACCAACGACACCTGCCCGGTCAAGGGCAAAGACGACAGGCAGTTTCTGCAATACCACATCGTGCGCCAATTGATCGAAGGCCCGCTGCATGAAGGTGGAATAAATGGCAACCACCGGTACATACCCGTCACAAGCCAGCCCCGCGGCAAAGGTGACCGCATGTTGTTCTGCAATGCCGACATCAAAAAATCGATTGGGGAAACGTTCATGAAAGGCACTCAATCCGGTCCCTTCCGGCATGGCGGCGGTGATGGCACAAATTTTTGGATTGTGTTCCGCCAGTTGAATCAGGGTATCGGAAAAAATCTGGGTATAGGTTGGCTTGCCGCCGTTGGCAGGCAATACCCCCTTGCTGCGATCAAAAGGAGATACGCCATGGTAGGTGCAAGGATTGACTTCGGCGGGGGGAAATCCTTTTCCTTTACGGGTCACCACATGCAACAGCAAAGGACCACTCAATTCACGAATATTTTTCAGGGTCGGCAGCAACTGACGAAAATCATGGCCATCGATGGGACCAAAATATTTGATTCCCAATTCTTCAAACAGTGTCCCGGGGATCAACATCCCTTTCATATGTTCTTCGGCCCGGCGGGCAGCATCGAGCAAAGGCAGTGAAATCGCGCCCAATACCTTGCCGGTTCCCCCCTTCAGCCGGGTATAGACCGGGCCGCTGAGGATGCGGTTGAAATAGGCGGACAAGGCCCCGACATTTCGGGAAATGGACATTTCGTTGTCATTGAGAACCACCAGAAGGTTGAGTTCGTTTTTGTATTGACCCGCATTGTTCAACGCCTCGAAGGCCATTCCCGCAGACATGGCACCATCACCGATGACGGCAATCGACCAACGGTTGCCCCCCGCCAGTTTGTTGGCAAGGGCAAATCCCATCGCGGCGGAAATGGAGGTCGAGGAATGACCCGTGCCAAAAGGGTCATAGGGGCTTTCAGAGCGGTTGGTGAATCCCGACAATCCACCACGCTGCCTGAGGGTTGTCATCAGGTTGCGCCGACCGGTGAGAATTTTATGGGGATAGGATTGGTGGCCGACGTCCCAGATCAACACATCCTTCGGGGTATTGAACACACGATGCAACGCGATGGTCAGTTCCACAACCCCCAGACTCGCCCCCAGATGTCCTCCGGTGCGCGAAACAATGTCAATGGTGAATTCACGCAATTCTTCCGCCAGTCGAACCAGCTCATCTTCGCGTAAATCACGCAAGGAGGCAGTGGTGGTGATTTTATCCAGAATGGAAACCATGGCGGTGGCCGGGTCAGTGGGTACGTTCGGTAATGTAACGCGCCAGATCACGCAGTGGATCGGCGGCGCTAGAAAATGATTCCAGATGGGACAGGGCCAGGTTGATCTGTTCCTGCGCCAGATGTCTTGCGCCCTCGATTCCCATGAGGGAGGGATAGGTCGATTTGGCGTTGATCTCGTCTTTGCCGGTCGCCTTGCCCATCACCTGACTGTCACCCGTCACATCCAGGAGATCATCTGTGATTTGAAAGGCCAGACCAATGGCGGCACCATAATTTTTCAAGGTTTCAATCTGATCGGAGGTCCCTCCTCCCAACCGGGCGCCGCATTCGCAGGCGCAACGGATCAATGCACCTGTTTTCAAGCGATGGATGCCACGAAGTTCCCCCAGGTCAACCTTGCGGTGTTCCGCCAACAGATCCATCATTTGCCCCCCCACCATGCCAAAAATACCGGCATCATGCGCCAATTGCCGCACTGCCATCAAAAGGGTATCTGCGGAAATCCCCTGGATGGGACGGCTGGCCAGATCAAACGCAAATGTCAGCAAGGCATCGCCTGCCAAAATGGCGGTTGCTTCATCAAACTGTTTGTGACAGGTTGGCCGACCCCGTCGCAAATCATCATCATCCATGGCGGGAAGATCGTCATGGATCAAGGAATAGGTATGCAGGCATTCCATGCCGCATGCAAACGCAAGCAACTGTTCCCGTTGAGTACCAACGGCATCGGCACACGCCAGGATCAAAATGGGCCGCAACCGTTTGCCGCCCCCCAACAAACTGTGCCGAATCGCTTGATTCAACCGTTGTGGCGGTTCTTCCGGACCGGGAAGCAATGCCGACAACGCCTTGTCCACCAGGGACTGGTTGGTTTGAAGATAAAGTTTCAAGTCCACGGCATCAGGAACCGCTGGTCCCCCCCGTCGGCGGATGCTGTTCCATCAATTCTTCGATCCGTTTTTCCGCCTGGTCGAGACGTTGTTGGCACAGACGTGACAAGGCTGTCCCTTCTTCGAATGCAGCCAGACCTTCTTCCAGGGAAATGTTTCCTTCCTCCAGTTTGCGGACGAGCGCTTCCAATCGGGTCAAAGCCAATTCAAAGTTAAGATTTTCGATTCCCTGTGCGGTCATGATCATCCATGAATGTTACAATCGATGGTGTTCAAACCAATCGAAACAATATAACAAAATTGCGTTAATGGTGCAACGCATCAATGGAACTATTTTCCGAATTTCACTGGAACCCGATGGTCCTGATGATTTTTTTCAATCATGTCGCATTGTTATTGTGGTGATGTTTCTGACTTTTCCAAGCCTGGAAGGCGCATGGGATCGACCCGTTGTCCTCGAACCATGGTCCCCCAATGGAGATGGGGTCCCGTGGAACGGCCGGTCGTCCCTACCGTACCGATGGTTTGACCTTTGGGAACCCATTGGCCCATGGCGACGTTGATTGAATCGAGGTGGGCATACAGGGTCATCACACCGTGACCGTGATTCAGTACCAGGGTATTGCCAGTCAACAAATAATCGTTCCCGACCAGGACCACCATGCCTGATGCGGGTGCAGGGACGACGGTTCCTTTTGGGGTGGCGATGTCGACGCCATTGTGGGGCCGTCTGGGTTTGCCATTGAGGATGCGCCGACTGCCGAACACCCCGGAAAAACGACCGGTCACCGGTAGCCTGAATCCCTCGATGAACCCAACCTTTCCTTCCCGGATCTTGAAGGTCGCCTTGATGGCTTCGGTTTCGCGCTGGACGCGTTCTTCGTCTTCCTTGTTGGACAAGGTCACCTGACCTTCGGGCAACGTCACATGTTCTTCCTGGTAGGTCCGCTTGCCGACCGTCACGACCCGGGTTGCCACTTCTTTTACTCCATGGGGACCGGTGGCGGTCACTTCGATGGTAACCTTGCCCGGAGGCGCTTCCATGTCAAGCGCAATCAACGCTTCGCCATCCGAGGTCAGGGGAAAGGGGATGCCATTGAGTGTCCCACTCCACTTGATTTCATCAGGTGTTCCCAAGGAGGCGCTGGCATTGAGAAAAACTGCGGTCCCCTGTTCCAGCGGAGCCGAAAGTTTCAGGGTGGCGGCTTCGGCCGTAACGGCAAGTTGCAACAATAACCACAACAGACAAACACTTCGGATCATGGATCTTTCCTGGCATGGGTGACGGTGGCATCCAGGTGACCATCGACCAGGCGTATGACGACGGGATCGCCCGGTCCAAGGGTACCCATTTTTTGTTGGATTGTTCCTTGTGCATTGTAAAGAATGGCATAGCCCCGGTTGAGGACTGCCAACGGGGAAACCCCATTTAATCGAGCGGTCAATGCGGCAAGCGCCTCCGATTTTTGTTGCAGGATGTTTCTGATTTCCTGACGCAGACGTCTGCCATGGAGATTCATGGGCTGTTGGTAGGAAAGTACGCCCCGATTCCTGGGCCAGCGTTGGAGTCGATCATGCAGGCTGGTCCATATGGGGTGGCGTTTCCGGATCATTGAGACCACGGCATGATGCAACCGTTCCTCCAGGGCGTCACATTGGAAACGATGGTGTTCGATGCGACGACGTGGATGTTGCAGGCGACCTGAACTCCGGACCAGACGTTCGTTCTGACGTATGATGAGTGTGGAAAACCCCTGGTTCAAACCCTGGGTCGTCAAGCGTATCCGTTGTTCAAGGTGCGACCGTTCCGGCAGAACCATTTGGGCTGCCGCAGAAGGGGTTGGGGCACGCAGATCGGCAGCAAGGTCCGTCAGGGTGAGGTCAATTTCATGGCCGACGGCGCTGATGACGGGAATCGGGGAGGCAGCGACGGCGCGAACCACGGTTTCATCGTTGAATACGGCAAGATCATCGGCACTGCCGCCGCCACGACCACAGATGATCACCTGGGCGCGACCATCATGCACCAGTCGGTTCAACGCCGTGACGATTTCCCCCGCCGCCTGTGTCCCCTGCACTCGGGCGGCCGCAATGATCAGATGATAGCCCAGGCCACGATCATCCAGGACACGGATGACATCCTGCAATGCTGCCCCGGTGGCGGAAGTGACGATCCCGATCACGGTGGGAAAAAAAGGGAGCGGACGTTTTCGTTCCGGGGCGAAAATCCCTTCTGCGGTCAGTCGGGCATGCAGTTCGAGAAGGCGGGCACGGGCATCACCCTGGCCATCGTTCTGAATGGCTTCGACGATCAGTTGGTATTCACCGCGCGGCGCATAGAGGGCGATACGACCCGTGATCACCACCTTTTGTCCAGGTGCCGCCTGAAAACTCAACCGGCGTCGGGTTGCCTTCCAAATGACGCACCGCAGACGGGACCGGCCATCAATCAAGGCAAAATAGACATGCCCCGACGCCGGTTCATGGTGATCGGAAATTTCTCCTCGTACCCGAACAAATGCAAAACGATCTTCCAGCAGATCACGAATGGCTTCGTTGAGTCCGGTGACCGTTAAAATGTCATTCCAATGCGCGTTCAATAATTCCATGATCCATCATCCCAGCTTCAGGTGATGATTTCAAGAAGCTCTTGAAACAATCGACGGGTCAACGTTATTTTATATGCCGATGGTCGTTGGAACAGGTGTACCAATAAAGGATTCAAAGGGGAGATGATGCGATGAAAAAAACGTTCAAGGTCATGGCGTTGGCAGCCTCCATCGGGGCAACGCCCCTTCTGGCGGCTCCAAATGCGGACGCTTGGTGGGGTCCATGGAACAGCATGCCATGGGATGATGATGGTCCCTGGGGCGGTGGTCCCTGGGGCGGTGGTCCCTGGGGGGGCTATCCGGGTTATTACGGCTATCCGGGATATGGTGGTTATCCCGGCTATTGGGGTGGCTATCCCGGTTACTACGGGGGTGGCCCTGGTTATTGGGGGGGGCCTGGTTATTACGGGAATGGTCCAGGCTATTGGGGCGGTCCTGGATACTGGGGGGGTGGTCCGGCGGCAACAAACGGTGGCGCTTCCGGCGGTTCCGAAAAATCGGTGGAAAATCAATAACTACCGGCAGAACCAAAGACACATTGAAGATGACTCAAGCGGGGATGGAACCCCGCTTTTTTTATGGTACCTCCGACCGACCCGGAGGGGAAATGGTTTGCTGTGGATGCCATTCCCTGATATGGGGTATCCTGAAATTCTGTGCTGGAGAACGGATCACTTGCTGCTGAGGTGAAGTCATGCTGACTGATTTTGAACACTTACCCATGCCATCCATCAGGGCTTTTTGTGAACGCTGGAAGATCACGGAATTTTCCCTGTTCGGTTCGGTATTGCGGAAAGAATTTTCAAGCAGCAGCGACGTGGACGTTTTGGTTTCTTTTGCAAACGATGCCCATTGGACCCTTTTTGACTTTGCCAGTATGCGGGATGAGTTGAAGGGGGTGTTCGGGCGGGAAGTGGATTTGGTCAGCCGCAGGGGGATCGAGTCCAGTCGGAATGTCCATCGCCGTCAATCCATCCTGGAGTCTGCGGAGCGCATCTATGGAACGTGATACCGGCTACTTGATGGATAAGCTGGATTCTGCCAGATTGGCCGTTGGATATTTGGAGGGAATCGATAAAACGAGTTTTGTGACAGATGTGCGCACGCAGGATGCTGTGGTGCGGCGATTGGAGATGATTGGGGAAGCCTCCAGGCGACTTTCCGATCAAAGCCGTGCTTCTTAAGCCAGAGTTACCATGGCGTGCCATGGTCTCCATGAGGAATTTGATGATTCATGAATATGACGGCGTAGACTATGTTCTGGTGTGGGAGACGGTTCATCATGACCTTCCACGATTGATCAAGATCGTGGAAAGAAGACTGGGAATAGGATGATTGAGAAGAGAGAATGTCCTCAACACCCATGATCGGCAACATGTGCCTGAAACGCCATGACTTCACCAAGGGTTGCCTTGTCGAACGCCAGCATGAGCAGGCGATCCAACCCCAGGGCAACACCGGCACAGGGGGGAAATCCATCCTGTAATGCCTGTAGGAACGTCTCATCAATCGGAAGCGGGTCTTTGCCATCTTCCCCCCTGTGATGGTTGGCATCGATAAAACGTTGTCTTTGTTCAATGGGATCACGCAGTTCCTGATACCCATTGGCAAGTTCGACACCGCGTAACAACACCTCGAAACGTCGCGCCACGGGCGGCGGTCCAGCGTCAAGTTCCGCCATTCCCGGCTCCCATGGCGGAAAACCGGTCAGGATCAACAAAGTATCCAGTTGGGCCAGAGCAGGTTCCAACCGTTCGACAAACATCCGGTCAACCAACAGCGGCCGGTCCGATTCGGTCCATTCAACCAAGGCCGGAGTCGGTGTCACCAGCGCTTCCAGCGGGGACAAAAACGGGTCCACCCCAACCCATCGCACCCAGGCTTCCTGAAACGTCATCACCGTCACCGATGGGACCGTCATGAGGGTCCGAATCAACTCAATGACCTCCTCCATCAGTTGCTCCAGGGTCCAATGGGGACGATACCATTCGAGCATGGTGAACTCGGGGTGGTGCAATCGTCCCGATTCCCCCGCGCGAAAAGCAGGGCCGATCTGATAAATTGGACCCGACCCGGCGGCAACCAGCCGTTTCATGCAGGTTTCGGGTGATGTCTGCAAATAACCTCCCGCACACCGGGGTGGCGTCTGGTGTCGTTCGGGGGCTGCCGCAGGCAACCAGACAGGGGTGGTGACTTCCAACACCACCCGGCGTGCGAAAAAGTTCCTGATCCGGTGGATCATATCCGCCCGGAGTTGCAGCGTTTCCAAAGAGGCGGATGGATACCAGAGGGGGTGGTGTTCAGCCCTTGGCGCGTTCGACATATTCACCGGTACGGGTGTTGACCCGGATCCGATCCCCCTCATTGACGAACAGGGGAACCTTGACGGTGGCCCCGGTCTGAAGAATGGCCGGTTTCGTCGCACCGGACACGGTATCTCCTTTGATGCCCGGTTCACATTGAGTTATGGTCAGGATGACGAACGGTGGCGGGGTCAGGGCAATCGGTTTTTCCTTCCAGAAGGTGACCTGATAGCTTTCCTGCTCCTTGAGCCAGTAGACGACATCACCGACCTGTTTACTGGTCATGGCAACCTGTTCGTAATTGGCCGGATCCATGAAATGCCAGAACTCGCCGTCACCATAGAGAAACTGCATGTCCTTATCGACGATGCTTGCTTTGACGACCGTTTCGCTGGATTTGTAGGTGCGTTCGATCACCCGTCCGTCGATGAGGTTTTTGATCTTGATCTTGGTGAATGCCTGTCCTTTGCCCGGTTTGACGAACTGTGCATCAACAATGATCCATGGCAGGTCGTCGATTTCAACACGGGTCCCTTGACGAAGCTGGTTATGAGTCAGCATGTTTTTGATTTTTCCTGTAACTGTGTCGGATTTGCGTTCATGTGGAATTGTCCTTGAAGCCCAGAAACCTGTCTGGTCCGGATTCTACCTCCAATCGCCCTTCAAAGGAACTCGATTTTTGTACTCTGGAATCGGGATCTCAAACCAACGGTCTGCCTTTGCTGGAAGGTGACCTCCTGAAGGCTGCCTCGGAATTCGGTTTTCGGGTGCCACCACTCTTTGCATCTTTGATCGATTGGCGGAACCCTGCCGATCCTTTGTTGCTCCAGGTCATGCCTTCGGCACGGGAATTGGACCGGTCAATCGCCGGCTTTTCCACGGATCCCCTGGAAGAATCCCGGTTTTTGCAGGCTCCGGGGCTGATCGCCAAATATCCGGGGCGGGTCTTGCTTCGTCTGACGGGGGCGTGCCCGATTCATTGCCGGTATTGTTTCCGCCGTCATGATTCGTTCCAGGATGTACCCGAAACCATCGAACAATGGCAACCTGCCCTGGAATGGATCCGCAGGGATGAGACGGTTCGTGAAATCATTTTTTCGGGGGGTGATCCCCTCATGGTTGCCAATGGCCGCCTGGCCGAGTTGACCGGACAGATCAAAACCATCGGTCATGTCAAGCGACTGCGCCTGCATACCCGCATGCCCGTGTGCAGTCCGGGACGCATCAATGACGGATTGCTGAACTGGCTCTCCAAGGCAGGTCTGTCGGTCCTGATCGTGATCCACGTCAATCATCCGGCAGAACTCAGCCGGGAGGGGTGTCAGGCCCTGGCACGTCTTGCGGCGGCCGGGATCCTTTTGTTCAATCAGTCGGTTTTGCTCAAGGGGGTGAACGACCGTGTGGAAGTGTTGGCGGAACTCTCTGAAAAATTGATGGAAAACAAGGTGATCCCCTACTATCTCCACCTGTTGGATCCGGTGATGGGCGCAGCCCATTTCCATGTAAATGAACTTCGTGCCCGACAACTGGTGCATGCCCTGCGTGATCGTCTCGGGGGTTATGCCGTTCCCAGACTTGCACGCGAAGTTCCTGGAACGTTGTCAAAACAGGTATTGGCATCGTGCGACGGGATTCATTCGGATTCAACCCGTTTCGAGGTTTAGAAAGGGCAACCTCTTTCCTGTTGATCCCAATTCGGGAGCGTGATATTCTGACATCATGAGGATTATTGCCAAACGCACGCTTCGGGAATTCTGGGAACGTGTCCCAGCCTGCCTGGATTGCAAAGGTCCTCTTGAGGCTTGGTATGCCCTTGCGGCCCAGGCAGACTGGAAAACACCGTCCGAAGTCAAGAGCCAGTTCCGCCATGCAAGCCTGCTTAAGGGAAACCGGGTGGTCTTCAACATCGCTGGCAACAAATACCGGCTGGTGGTGAAGGTCAACTATTCCTATGGCGTGGCGTATATCCGTTTTGTCGGAACCCATGCCCAATATGATCAGATCAATGCGGAGACCGTGTGATGGACATTTATCCCATCAAGACCGAACAAGACTACGACGCCGCGTTGGCCGAAGTGGAGCGGCTCATGGACGCCGAACCCGATACGCCAGAAGGGGACCGCCTGGATATCCTCGCTACCCTGATCGATACCTACGAAGCCAGGCATCACGCAATCGACCTCCCGGACCCCGTCGAGGCAATCAAGTTCCGGATGGAACAGATGGCGTTGAGCCGCAAGGAACTGGAACCGTTCATCGGCAGCCGCGCCCGGGTGGCGGAGGTTCTCAACCGCAAACGGCCACTCTCTCTGGGGATGATCCGTCGCCTGCACGAAGGACTGAAGATCCCTGCCGAGGTACTCATTCAATCTCCCCGCCAAGGATAAGTTCTACCAGGAAAGATGGGGTTTTCTGTCAGTAATAACTTGTTATATTCTACGCCCGCTCCGAGAAGGATCTCATCAATGGCTATGTGCGAAGCATGCAAATCACAAAGAGGAGACAAGCGCACTCCTCATGAAGACTTGATCCCTGATGGGCCAGAACGTGGTTGTAGTTCAGCCATGGGTAGTTGTTATGAACAGGACTATGTCTGTAGGAAATGCGGATCCAAATTCATGCATGAAACTGGCAATTCGGGTTATGGGTGGATTCCACAATGATCGATGCGCAATCCTTGGCCAACGTAATGATGAATCAAAGGTTGATAACCGGAAAACCCTAAAAGTGATGCAATGCGTTTCATTTCTTCAATCACATCTTCCAGCATGCGGATTGTGACGTGGACATGGGGCGATTTCTATATAATACGGTTTTTCATCTCATTTGCATGACGTTGATCCTCCTGTTGCCGGTGTTTCCGTCGCGCATCTTTCATGACGATGAAAAATCTTATCGACCGGTGGGCTTGATAATGACCGGGGCTTGGCCGTCGGTGGGCAGGGCATCCATGGCGACCTTGGCGTCGGCCAGGGTGGGATAGGGGCCGCTGCGGACGCGATAGACTGGACCGGCGCTCCCTTCACTTTGAACCATGTGGACGGTACGACCCTTGCGCTGCAATTGCGTCACCATCTGGTTGGCCCGTTCAGCATTCGAAAAAACTGCCAATTGCACCATGTAGGCCCCTGAATCCTCGGTCGATTGAGTGGCAGGTTGGTTGGTTGGCTGAGCGGTGGTTCCTTTTTTCTGAACACTCTCATTGATCAGTCGGGAAAGATCTTGGAAGTTTTTTCCGACCGTGGGAAGTGCAACCGTAGTTGGGGAGGCCGCTGCGATAATACGGGTTTGTGCTCCCGGCAACTGTGGTTTGACCGGTGTTCCAGAGCGAACCGCCGTCGTTGCGGCCTGCTCATGGACTTCCTGCGGCAGAACCACCTTGCGGCTGGCCAAGGCATCATAGAATGTCAGTTCGACATCGGGTGGTTTTTGCTTGGGGGTCAAGTCCTGGGGCGGTGACGGAGAATCTGCTGTTTTTGGTGCTTCTTCTTCGCTGCCGGCCGCTGCCGCAGGGGGATTGGAACCGGTATTTTCTTTGGCCTCCGAGGATGATGTGGGCGTTTTGGAAGGTTGATCTTTGACCTTTTGCGAATGATCCTTGGTTTTCTCGGTCGCGACATGGTCGCGGCTTACGCTGATGGCACGGGTCGGCAGCACAATGACATCGGAAACTTTCAAAGCCAGATGCCGATTCTTTTCTTCCGGTTCGATCACGGCACGAGACTCGTCCGAACCCTTCTTGTCTTGTTTGCCGGAGGCGCTCTGACCTTTGTTGGTTGCTCTCTTCTCTGGTTCGCGAACCGTATTTTCCTTCTGTTCGGCCAGTTCTGTGGGACGACTGGTCACTGGGTCGGGGGTGACCACGCTGTTTTGAGGGCTTTTGCCGCCAAACAGCATGTATCCCCCGCCACCGGCGACCAAGCCGAGCAGGATCACGGCCACCGGCGACCGATTGTTGCGTCGCCGGTACCGTTTATTGGTGGGATAACGCGGGTTCACATCCGTTCGGGCGCTTTGACGCCCATCAGCTTGAGGCCATTGGTCAGGACTTGACGTACCGCATGGCACAACGCCAAGCGTCCCCCACGAATCCGGGGTTCGTCGTCCAATATTCGGGTTGAATTATAGTAAGTATGAAACATTGCCGCAAGATCCTGTAGATAAAAGGCAATCCGGTGCGGTTCCAAATGAACCGCCGCCGATTCCACGGTTTCAGGATAGACGTTCAAAAACCGAATCAAATCCATCTCCGCTTCCAGCTCTAAAACGTGGGCGTCCAGTAGACCGCGTTCCAATCCTTTTTCTTCCAACTGCCGCTCGATGGAACAAATCCTCGCATGAGCATATTGCACATAATATACCGGATTGTCATTACTGTGAGCGACCGCAAGATCCAGATCAAAATCGAGCTGACTGGCCGAGGCCCGTGTCAAAAACCAAAACCGTACCGCATCGGATCCGACTTGCTCCACGACATCCCGCAACGTTACAAAATTCCCTGCCCGCTTGGACATGCGTACGGGTTGACCATTCCGGGTCAGGTTGACCATCTGCACCAGCAACACCTTGAGAATATCTTTTTTTCCGGTCAAACCCTCCAGGGCCGCTTCTACCCGCTTGACATAACCGCCATGGTCGGCCCCCCAAATATTGACCAACCTGTCAAAACCCCGTTCGTATTTGTTGAGGTGATAGGCAATATCCGCCGCAAAATAGGTGTAAGTTCCATCCGGCTTTTGCAATGGACGATCAACATCGTCACCAAATGCGGTGGCCCGGAACAAGGGTTGCCTGCGGGTTTCCCACTGATCTTGTGGGCGTTCCCCACCTCCTTTTGGTTTTTCCAGCGAACCGTCATGGATCAGATCCTTGGCTCGCAATATTTTCAAAGCATGATCGATGCCACCTTGTTCATGTAACTCACGTTCGGAGAACCATTGGTCGAAATGGATGTCCAACCGGTCAAGATCATTACGGATATCCTCCAATACCCAGTTCACCGCAAAACGGGTGAGTGCCGTCATGGTGGTATCGTTTGTGTCAAGAGGGGGGGGATTGGCAAGTGACCCCTCCAGAGATTGACGCAAGGATGGGGGCATGGCTTCAAGAATGTCGATAACATATTCTCCGGGATAGAATTCATCAGGTGTCGATAATGTGACACCTTCCATCCGTTCACGACAACGATGTTGGACCGAACGTGCCAGGACATCAATCTGGCGACCCGCATCGTTGATATAATACTCCCGATGGACTTCATGACCCGTGGCAGTCAACAACCGGCACAGAACATCTCCGGTCACCGCGCCTCGTCCATGGCCGACATGCATGGGTCCGGTGGGGTTGGCGGAGACGAATTCCACCATGACTTTGACCCCTTGTCCCAGCGATGACTGTCCATAACGGGTGCCGGCATCGATGATTTCATGCACATGTTGCTGCAACCGGGAGGTGGTGACGAAAAAATTGATGAACCCCGGTCCCGCCACTTCCCAACGTTCGATATCTTTCTGGTCCCGGGGAAGCGTGGCGAGCATCCGTTCCGCCAGATCCCGGGGTTTCATGCGGGCAATCCGCGCCAAAACCATGGCGGCATTGGTGGAAAAATCACCATGATGCCGTTCCTTGGGGCGGTCGATCCGGTATGCGGGCAATGGGTCGTGAGGCAACAAACCTTGTGCACGTACCTGGTTGACCATGCCATCCACCCATTGCTTCAATAGATCTTTCATGTGTTCTCCTGGATCATGGAACTCAAATATTAAGGATTCCTTTCCTTCGGGTCTTCGGTTGAATCTTATGGTTGGACCCATCCATGTTTGCAAGGAATCGCGACAAAATTGTCCCGTCCCTGTCCTGGAAACAAATAAGCGGATAAAATTTCATACACCACTGACTCAAATTGCGGCGGGAAAACCCATGAGGCAAACACAGGAAGAACATCATTCGCCCCTCCTCCACCGCACCCGTGGCCAATCGGTTGGTTGGCTTTCAGGGTTATGGATGTTCTTTCTGGGAGGGGGCGTCGTGTGGGGTCTGGCAGGTTACCATCAGCAACTGTCTCACGGACTTGCCATCACCGGACTGAGTGATCAGGTTCCCTGGGGGTTGTATATTGCAAATTTTGTGTTCCTTGTCGGCATCGCTGCCTCGGCGGTGATTCTGGTCGCCGCGGTCCAATGGTTTCACCGTTCCGATCTCTCCCCGACCCTCCTTCCCGCAAAGATTCTGGCGATGACCGCCGTCTTCATGAGCCTGTTGTTCGTCCTCGCCGATCTGGGCCATCCCGAACGGATATGGCATGCCCTCCCCCTCCTGGGGAGCCTCAATTTTCCTACTTCCATCCTGGCCTGGGATATTCTGGTTCTGTCGGCCTATCTGTTACTCAACATGGGCCAGGTCGCCTTCCACGGGGAAAAAATGGGACGTTTTTCCCGCCCCGGCGCCGTCATTGCCATTCTTCTCGGACTTTCCATTCATACGGTGACTGCCTTCATGCTGGCGGGCAACCCTTCCCGACCGCTGTGGTACAGTGCCATTCTGGCACCCAGGTTCATCGTCTCCGCTTTTGCCGCCGGCAGTGCCCTCATGATCTTGTTGTTTCGCCTGATCAACCGTTCTTCTCCAGGTGCATTCCAGGCCCCGGTTTTCCGGTATCTGGCACAGGTGCTGACGACCTCCCTGTGGGTCCACCTGTTTTTCCTGGGGGCGGAACTGTATTCCCATGGATACCCCTCCGCGGAACATGCCCGGGCTGCCAGACATCTGTATCTGGGTTGGATGGAACACAATCCATGGACCCTTTGGATCTACACCGGTCTTTCCCTGACGCTGTTGGCCACGACGATCATGACCCATTCCCGTTCACGGGCCAATCCCCGATGGCAAGGGGTTGCTTGTCTTCTTGCGCTGGTGGGGCTGTGGATGGAAAAAGGATTGGGTCTGGTCATTCCCGGTCTGTCCCCTACGCCCTTGGGAGAACTGGCTTCCTATGTTCCAACATTGACCGAGGTACGGATTGCGCTGGGCATCTGGGCACTGGGGGCCATGGTGTTGACGGGATTCATGATGAAAATGGCAATCAATAACAATCAATGACAACCTTGATGGGAATGATGGCGCTTGTCTTCTGGCAGAGGGTTCGGGGGCCTGTCATCCAAGATCCTTTTGATCTTTTTGCCGCTTGCGGGAAAGCCCCGTCATTTCCATGAAGGTGGGAATTCCTTGTCTTTCCTGGCCACCTGGTCGTGATGGTTTGCCCATGACCATGCTGTTTCCACCACGGTTCTCAGATCGGAATATTGTGGATTCCAGTTCAGGATGGTCGCTACTTTCCGGGTATCGGCGACCAGTCTTGCCGGATCCCCGGATCGTCTGGCGTCATGAAACACTGCCAGTGGTCTCTGGGTGACGTGTTCTACCACCTCAATGATTTCCCGGATGGAATGTCCCATTCCCGTTCCAACATTGAAGGTATCGGATGCCCCTCCGTGTTCCAGATGCCTCAAGGCTCGGCAATGGATTTCGGCCAAGTCGTTGACATGGATGTAGTCACGCACGCAAGTACCATCCGCGGTATCGTAATCGGTGCCAAAAACATGCAATGGCCCCCGTGTTCCCTGGGCGGTGTGTAATACCAACGGTATCAAATGGGTTTCCGGGCGATGGTCTTCACCCGGTTCTCCCTGGAGATCGGCGCCCGCAGCATTGAAATAACGCAGAATCACATAATGGATGCCACCAACCCGGGCAATGTGATGGGTCATTTGTTCGATGAACAGTTTGGATTGACCATAAGGGTTGATGGGATTGAGCGGGTGGGATTCGGGAATGGGGATCGCTCGGGGTTCACCATAGACGGCAGCGGAACTGGACAGAATGAAATATCTGACCCCATGTTCATGCATCGACTGCAAAAGATTCAAACTGCCAATGGTGTTGACGCGGTAGTACCGGGCGGGGTCGCGCATTGATTCTTCGACGACCGACAGGGCGGCAAAATGAAAGACTGCGTGTGGACGGTATTTTTTCATGATGGCGTCCAGAAACGGTTTATCGCATACGTCTCCTTCTTCCAAAACGCCCCACCGGACAAAATCGCGCCAACCAGTGGCAAGGTTGTCCAGTACGACTGGCGTGTACCCCGAGGCATGCAACTGTTTGCAGGTATGGGATCCGATATATCCGGCCCCCCCGGTAACCAGTACGACGGGCCTGCCGGGTTGTGATAAAGGGTCCATGAGGGTGGTTCCTCCCATGATCATGTCATAATTGCAACATTCCCATCCTGTTCACAGGGGGGGCATCAGGGATGAATGAATCGTCTTGGAACATGCCCAAGGCAATCAGGATGTCAATGAACTCCTTTGCATCCGGCTGAAGATGTCCCAGATCCTGGAGTGTCCGCCATGGTCTGGGTGTTTCGGCAAAAAGGGTGACCGGAACGTCACAACCTGCCAATCCCACGGCGATGCGCAATCCTTCTCGGGCCAATTCCGGTTGACGGTCAAGGAGCATGCTCAAACCGATTACCGGACGCCGATGCTCCAAGGGTTCCCTGCCATGGGGGAGTGACCATACCCCTTCACTTTCATGGACCAGTCGTCCAAGAGTCGCCAACCCCCCGGCGTGATTGGTCGCATGAGGGGGAGGTCCCCGATATTTCTCATGATCCACCATACAATAGACACGTTGCCCGGAAGGCAGTCCTGACCAATCCTGATCTACGAGACCCACGCCCCGATGGACAAAGAATATGTGGCAGGTTTCAAGGGTGTTCCACCGCTCAGGCATCGAGTTGGCCAGATCGGGTTGGGTTACAAGCAAGGTCAGGGATCTGTGGCTTGTCATTGGGTGCATCAAAAAAATGGTCAAGAAATAAATATCCAGGGGATCATCAGATTTTCTTCCTGGACGTTGACCAGGGCATGTCAACAGGCCCTGCCAATCCTACCGGTTGATCAGATTGGGATTGGCAGGATCGATGATTTCATCATCCAATGATTGACCGGACAATAATCGCATCATCCCCTGGACGGAGGGTGATCGTTGGGTCTGCGCATTTGGCATTCCGTGGTCCAACTGGACGCCCGTCCCCTTCAAACCACAATAGCCCGAGGGATTCTTTGCCAGGTATTGCTGATGGTAGCCTTCAGCGTAATAGAACGCGGGCCATGCACAAATTTCGGTGGTAATCCGACCATGACCGGCCTGCGTCAACAATTTTTGATAACGCGATTGGCTGGAACAGGCGCGTTCCTTCTGCCGTTCGTCGGCGTGGAAGATTGCGGAACGGTATTGGGTTCCGACATCGTTGCCCTGACGCATCCCCTGGGTCGGATCGTGCGATTCCCAAAAGGTTTTCAGGAGAAGGTCGTAAGAGAGGATGGCAGGATCAAAGACGACCAGGACAACTTCCAGGTGTCCCGTCATACCCGAACACACTTCTTCGTAGGTCGGATTGGGGGTGAATCCCCCGGCATAGCCGACGGCGGTTGTATGAACGCCACGCAACCCCCAAAATCTTCGTTCCGCGCCCCAAAAACAACCCAGCCCAAACAGGGCGCGCTCCATGGTCTTGGGGAAAGGTGGATTCAGGGAATGACCCAACACATGATGCCGATCAGGAACTGACAAGGGTGTCGCCCTTCCCGGCAAGGCTTCGTTCGGAGATGGCAGGCGGAGCTTTGTTCCAAGGATCATGGGAAATCACACCTTTCTGTCGTTGGTCCCGGTGGATGGGTCAGGTGATGAATTTTCCTTCGGCGATGCGTTCCGATTCCATGTATTCCAACTCTCTGAATCCAGAGATGACGATATTGGAATCCGTCGTCATGTCAAGACCTGAAGTCTTCTTGAAGGGTACGGCGTTCAAGACCGTTTTGATCGCATTGAGCCGGGCCTGGTGTTTGTTGTCCGAACGAATGATGATCCATGGGGCATCCAAGGTATGGGTTCGGCGGAGCATGGCATATTTCATCTTGGTGAACTCATCCCACTTATCCTGGGCTTGCATGTCCACCTCGCTCAATTTCCAGTGCCGCAGGGGATCATGACGGCGACGGTCGAAGCGATATTTTTGCTCCCTCTTGGAAACACTGAAATAAAGTTTTAGCAGAATGGTTCCTTCACGCACAATATCCTTTTCAAAACCGGTGACCCCAGCCATGAAGTTTTCATATTGTTCCGGCGAGCAAAAATTGAATACCGGTTCAACCATGGCGCGATTATACCAACTCCGGTCAAAGATGACGACTTCGCCTCCGGTCGGGAACTGTTCAACATAGCGTTGAAAAAACCACTGTGTCTTTTGTACGTCGGTCGGTTTGCCCAGCGCAACGACACGGTAATGCTTTTCATTCATGTAACGGGTCATCCGGCGGATGGTTCCACCTTTGCCGGCAGCATCTCTCCCTTCCAGCAGGATGATCATCCTTTTGACTTCATCTTCAAGATATTGCTGCATGCGGATCAATTCCGCCTGGTAGGGTTTCAGTTCCTGTTCCTGGCGTCGTCGGAGGACAGCTTTGGTATGTTCTTTTTCAAGCTTGTCGTAGCTTTTCCGAAGTTTTGCACTTTCAGCTTCAAGTTGCTTTTTTTCGTCCAATAACTGTTGCAGAGAAAGCATTTTCCCATCAACTTCAACAAACTCCGGATTGCTCATGATTGGACCTTTCAATCAATAATCATTCAATTGAGCAGATTCATCCAATAACCTGAATGTGCCAGGGTTCAAAACGAACGCCATAGGTATTGTCTTGAGTATAACGCAATTTCAGGTAGCCCAGTTCCTTCAAACGACTGAATACCCTTGTTTCGGCAAATTGTGCGGTAAAGTTGAGGGCGCCAAGTCCAATCTGTCCGACATCAAAGTCTCCAATCCCATGAAAAGAGTATCCCGGAGGTGCCAGGGAACGGGAGGCCATGGACAGATTGCCATCACAATCCTGGACCTTGGTCAGAAACAGCGAATATTGTTTGACAATGCCGCGAATTCCAGAGGTCAATTGCAGATCGGCACCTACGGCGGTTTTGACACGATGATAAACCTCTTCAGCAGGACCCTTGAAGAGAAAATTCCCCGTGGCGGGGACTTTGACGACCTTATGTTTGGGCACCTCGTCGGTCAACCGGGTGATGGGTTTTTCTCCGAGAAAGCCGTACTCTTTGGCCGCGGCGAAGAAGATGTTCTCCAGGAAATCAACTTCATCTTTGGAAAAATTACCAACGGTGACCGATTTTTCTGCAAAGTTCAAAGCTTCATCAAAGGACAGGAGGTGAAAATTGGCGTGTCCAATGGCGCGCTCCAACCGTTGCAGGCGAACCACAACATTTTTCAAGAGGATGCGTTGTTGTTCGGGCAGAAAAACATCACTGGGATGGGGTTGGTTGAAATTTTTTATCTTTTTGAAATAATCATCAAGAAACGCATCCGTAACTTCCTTGCCCAACCATGTCGCTTCCGCAGCGATGCCCCGTCGCGCGGTCAGACCCAACCCGACTGCAAGCGGGGCTGCCAGGGACCATTTGATTGCTTGCCTTCTGTTCATCCGTATATTCTCAGAAAATCTTTCAAGAATGATGCACAACGCCATCTCAAGCGATCCGGGAGAGGGGGGATGGCGGCGACCCCTCTCCCGGGATGGGCACGACCCCTAGGTGATGACAGTGGGGGCATTTCTTTGGGTATGGTGCTTGATTCCAGCGATCTGGTCGGCCACCGCGATCAGCTCTGCCAGGGCTTCCTGGGCATCCTGATCCTGTTTGGCGGGATCATTTTCAAAACTTTCCAGATAGATTCTCAGGGTGGCCCCAACGGTTCCGGTACCGGAAAGGCGAAAAACGATGCGTGATCCATCCTGGAACCCGACGCGGACACCCTGATGGGTGCTGACGCTGCCATCGATGGGGTCGGTGTACTGAAAGTTGTCGGCAAAGGCCACGGTATAGCGCCCGAATTTTTTTCCCGGCATGGAAGGCATCTGGTCATTGAGACCTTTGATCAATGCATCGGCGCGATCAGAGGCCACGTCTTCGTAGTCGTGTCGCGAATAGACATTGCGCCCGAATTCACGCCAATGGGAACGGACGATATTGGCAACTGAATCGTTGCGTTCTGCGATGATGTTGAGCCAGAACAAAACAGCCCACAATCCATCTTTTTCGCGTACATGGTCCGAACCGGTGCCAAAGCTTTCTTCACCGCACAGGGTCGCTTTGCCAGCATCAAGGAGGTTGCCGAAAAATTTCCATCCCGTGGGGGTTTCAAAACAGGCGAATCCCCGTTTCTGGGCGACCCGGTCGGCGGCCTGACTTGTAGGCATGGAACGGGCAACACCCGCCAGACCTTTTTTATAGCCGGGTACCAGGGTGGCATTGGCTGCCATGACGGCAAGCGAATCGCTGGGGGTGACGAAAAAGCGGTTGCCCAGGATCATGTTGCGGTCACCATCACCATCTGAGGCGGCGCCAAAGTCAGGTCCATCCTTTTTCCAAAGAATTTCCACCAGGTCGGCAGCGTAGGTCAGATTGGGGTCGGGATGTCCATTGCCGAAGTCGGGAAGCGGTACGCCATTGAGGACCGTTCCTTTGGCGGCACCCAGACGCCGTTCCAGGATTTCGATGGCATAGGGTCCGGTGACGGCATGCATGGCATCGAAACGCATCGAAAAACGGCCACTCCCAAGGAGGTCCCTGATTTTTCCGAAGTCGAACAATTGTTCCATCAATTCGGCATAATCGGTCACCGAATCGATGACGGAAACCCGTGTGGAACCGATGGTGTACTGGCCCGGTTGATCAAGGTTGACCGCGATGGGGCCTTCATGGATGTGGTAGGCATCGATGCTTTTGCTGCGGGCAAAGATGGCTTCGGTCACCTTTTCGGGGGCGGGACCGCCGTTGCTTACGTTGTACTTGATGCCGAAGTCGCCTTCGGGTCCGCCGGGGTTATGACTGGCGGAGAGAACGATCCCGCCAAATGCTTTGTATTTACGGATCACACAGGATACGGCGGGGGTGGACAAAATCCCCCCCTGCCCGACCAGAATCGTGCCAAACCCCGCCGCTGCTGCCATTCTCATGATGATGTCAATCGCTTCACGATTGTAGAAACGTCCATCACCACCAATCACCAGAGTTTTTCCCTGGAATCCTTCCAGGCTGTCGAAGATTGACTGAACAAAATTTTGCAGGTAGTTGGTTTCCTGGAAGCGGCGTACTTTCTTTCGCAGACCGGAGGTTCCGGGGCGCTGATCCTGGAAAGGGGTCGTTTGAATCCTGGCCATCGTTATTTTCCTGTGCTGTTGAAGGTCGTCTGATTCGTCTCAAGGGGTTTGTTTTCAATGGACTGATCGTATGTTTCTTTTTAATTTCCATAAGAGAGTCGCCATTGCCGTACCGCGACCCTGGCCAATTCCTTCTGTCGTTTCTCCAACAGAGCTGGGGTCCACACTTCAGGGGCGAACTCTGCTAACTGACTGCTCAGAATATAACCACTCTTCTGATAGAGATTGACCTTTCTTCCGTAATCGCCATTGCCGATCTGTCGGTTATCCTTTGCCTGCAACAACGTCATATTGCCCAGGCGGTATCGGCTGGCATCCCATTCCGATTCCGGAAACATCACGTCCCATTCCTCCAGAGGGTTTTCGGGAAGGATGTGTTCAATGGTACCCGGATCGGTTTCATGATCGAGTGAACCACCCGACAGTTGGTTCTCAAGCTTGACCAAAATATATTTCACCAACTTGTGCTGCTGTCCCTTGCCCGACAGAGACAAGGATGAAAAATCCTGCATGAATTTTTCATCCTGAACATAAATGGAATTCAACCAGCCAAAGATGGCTTCCGGAGTTTTTGATCCGCCATCCAACAAAGATTTCGCGGCCTTGTGGTAGGCGTGCTCCAGTTCGTTCGGATTTAATCCGCTGACGATTGTGAAACGAAAAGAAATCACCGATACCATTCGGAGTATGGAATGAAATTCATCACGATCACATCGTTCCCAGGCGGCAAACAGCAACGGCATCATCTGTTGCACCCTGAAAAGAGACAATTCCTTGATCCGAGGGCGGCATTCCGGACGATCCGACCAAAATTCGTGTTGCGGATCCATCACCGCAGAAAAAATTTCCGCGCGTTCCTCAAGTTTGTCGAGCAATTCAAACACCTCTCTCGGGGTCCTGACCGTATCTCGAACCATTTTGAACAAACGTTGTTTGCGCACTTTGCCGTGTTGACAGAGCAAATGGTAGCGCAAGAATTCGGGAAATTTTTCCTGTCGAACGATACTGATGAGGGTATTCCATCGTCGTTGCAGGGATTCCAGATCGCCTTTTGCCTTGATTCTGGAAAAAAGATAGTTTTTCAGCAGGTCTGTGGCGGAAAGTTCCAATCCCCGCGCATTCAGCGTTTCAAATACGGTATAGGCGTTCAGTTCGTCATCAACGGAAATCAGAATGAATTGCAGTTGCCTGGCCACGGTTTCGTGGAGCAGTTGAGCCAATTTCATTCCATCACGATTCAATTCAGGAAGTCGATCAATGCATTTAATGAAAAATTGAAAACAATTCCATAAGGATCCATTGGAATGGGGCATACGGCGCATGTTGACCGGTTTGCGTCCCTGGACCAGATAATCTTGATAAAATCCGTTGTCGGTTTCATTCAGAAACAATTTGCTGCTTTCCACCAGGGAAGCGGGGTCTTTTTCGCCGATGAACCGGTTGCGCAAACCGATGGAACGTTCCTTGTTCTGCTCAGGTTCCACTCCTGCTTCAACAAGGTTCTTCAATCGGTCCAACACTGCCAATGCCAACAGACTCAGGGTTGCCAGACGTTGTTGGCCATCGATGATCAGAAACTCGCGATCTGTCTGACCTTCCAGAACCAATGCCCCCATGTAATGATATGCCTCTGCCCTTCCATGAATGTCTATAATGTCATTCCACAGGTCTTCCCATTGTTCGTCCTTCCATGAATAATCCCTTTGGAAGGGAGGGACACGATAAACCTTTCCGTTTCCAAGCAGATCCAGAAGCGTCGCCGTTCTTGTTTCCAATAAGATCGTCTTGGCCATTTGAATCTCAACGGTTGGTAGCGTTTCCTGAAAAATTGATACACACCGGAAATACTGCATCCGACTCAGGGTTTGAATCGATCAATGCGGTGACTCGGTCAACTTCGTATCGATGGAACGATCAGGCTTGAAGTTCGCTATTGTATGTCAGAGCGCAACAAAGTGGTAGTTATTGATCGACATGGACGACGAATTCCCCAGTCAAACTTCCGATAAATAGGTTTCAAAGTTACGATAACAAAATTATCGTAATATATAAATGTCAGTTGACTGTCCTTCCTGTCTTTTGTCAGTCGATCATGGGGCATGATTCCCAGAAAAAGAGCGTACAAGAAAATCTTTGTTGCAGTTCCTGTCGATCCTGGATGAGTATGTTCAGCCGGTCATGAACCTACGTCCCACCACCCCCTTCCCGGTTCCTGGAGTCTTAATGAACAACCCGTCTTTGATTGATCACCCCCAGGTTGCGCGCATTCTGTTTCATCCCCGCAGCGAACAGGGATATCCGCCCTCCCAAGGGGGCATCGAGTTGCATTTTCCCGTGACTGGGGAGGTTACCCTGGGTGGACGGCTTTATCGTGCCACCAACAGCGAAGGCCCGTTGATGCTCTATTGGCACGGCAATGGTGAAATTGCCGCCGATTACGAGGATATTTCCACATTCTACACCGAGATCGGGATTCATTTCCTGGTGGTCGATTTTCGCGGCTATGGGGTCTCCACGGGCATTCCCTCCGGTACGGCACTTCTCAAGGATGCGGTTGCGGTGGTCGGATTGCTGAATTCGATTGTCGGTCCACATCTGCCCGGTATGGACGCACTGTTTGTCATGGGGCGCTCCATGGGAAGTGCCGCCGCCATCGAAATCGCGTCTCGGTGTCCCGAAAAAATCAAGGGATTGATCCTTGAAAGTGCCTTTTCCGATACCATCGCCCTCATTGAACGATTGAGCGGAATATCATTACAGGGAACCGACCCCTCCATGGGATTTGGCAGCCTGGAAAAAATGCGCTCCATTCAGATTCCATCCCTGCTCATCCATGGTCAGGAAGATGATTTGATCCCTGTTTCCGACAGTCAGGATCTGTTTGATGCCTGCGCGGCCACCCAAAAACAATTGGTCAGAATCCCTCATGCCGGACATAACGATCTGATGCTTCATGGCATGCAGACTTATTTTGAATCCATTGGGCGGTTTGTCGCCACGATTTACAATTCTTGATGATTCATGTGATGTAGGGTTTCGCGGCTCGTTTGAGTATGTTATACAAAGTATGGGTGGTGGGTGACGGTTGGTGACGGCGGGATCCATTGTCAAACACCACGGCAACCTCTGCAACAAACGGTACCAGGAACCACTACAAAGGTTCAGACAATCAGGAATCGTTGGTTCTATCTCGATGTGCAGGGCCACCTGTTGATTGAACCTCTGCAAAATTTCAGGAAAGTGCCAAAACATGCCTGCTAAAAATTTAAAACCCCATATCAATGATGCTTTGAGAAAAACACTGGCCCTGGTCTTGGCGGGAGGGCGGGGAACGCGGCTCAAAGATCTGACCGACAACGAAGCCAAACCTGCCGTCTACTTCGGTGGTAAATACAGGCTGATCGATTTCCCACTTTCCAATTGCGTCAATTCCGGCATTCGCAGGGTTGGCGTCGCCACCCAATACCGTTCGCACAACCTGATTCAGCATGTTCAACGGGGGTGGGGTTTCTTTCGTTCTGAATTCAATGAATTCATTCAGGTATGGCCTGCTCAGCAGTCGGATACCCAATCCTGGTATGAAGGGACCGCCGATGCGGTCTTTCAAAACCTGGATCTGATCGAAAGCCAACATGCGGATTATATTCTCATTCTGGGGGGAGACCATATCTACAAGCAGGACTATTCCCTCATGTTGGAGGAGCATATCAAGTCTGG
Source organism: Magnetococcales bacterium DCbin4 (assembly GCA_002753735.1). GTDB lineage: Bacteria > Pseudomonadota > Magnetococcia > Magnetococcales > UBA8363 > UBA8363. The sequence goes on along the minus strand of PEAN01000055.1, from coordinate 1,520 downwards.
TGCCGACATCTCCGTGGCCTGCGTCGAAACGAGTTTGGAAGCAGCCAAGGAATTTGGTGTCATGGGGGTTGATGCCTCGGACCGTGTGGTCAGTTTTACTGAAAAACCCGCTCAGCCCGCCCCCATCCCTGATAAACCCGATCAGGCCTTGGCCAGCATGGGAATCTATATTTTCAACGCCTCCATGTTGCGCGACCAATTGCTCCGGGATGCGGAACTCAAGGATTCCAGCCATGATTTCGGCAAGGATATCATCCCCTTCATGGTCAGCAATGGCAATTATGTCCATGCCAGCCGCTTTTCCAAAAGTTGTGTGCGGGAATCGAAAGATGTGGAAAATTATTGGCGCGATGTCGGTACCGTGGATGCCTATTGGGAAGCCAACATCGATCTGACTCATGTGACTCCTGCCCTCAATTTGTATGATCCGCGTTGGAGCATCTGGACCTACCAGGTACAAAGGCCGGCGGCAAAGTTTGTTTTCGACGATAATGATCGTCGGGGCATGGGGCTTGATGCCGTGGTCTCCAGTGGTTGTGTCGTTTCAGGTTCGACCGTACGCCGTTCCTTGCTGTTCAGCGATGTCCGGGTCAATTCCTATGGACTGGTGGAAGATTCAGTGGTCCTGCCCAGGACCGATATTGGCCGCCGCTGTATCTTGAAAAAGGTTGTGGTTGCCAAAGATTGCAAGATTCCTGATGGGTTGGTGGTGGGTGAAGACCCCGAGGAGGACGCCCGGTGGTTCTACCGGACCAAAGGGGGGATCTGCCTGATTACCCAACCTACACTTGAGAAATGGTTTCAAGCCAAAGGGAAAAAATAAACGATCTCGTTGCCTTGACGAATGAGGGATGCTGCAAAAAAAAAGGTGGGCTGGAATGCCCACCTTTTTTTATCCACCTCATGAGGGACCTTGATTCACATTAATCCATCGCGTATGCTGCTTTGCAACATGAATGTCTTTTTGAGGGGGGCCGAGCCGTTTCAGCAACCTCATGGGGTCGAAGGATGACGTTGCCAATGGCCTTCAAAAAGTCTGTCAGCGGGTTCATGTCGGGAACAACAGGAGAATCATCATGGTCGTGCAAGTAGCGAAACGTTTATCGGATGCCTACTTTTCCTTCCGGCATTCCGTGAATGACGCACAGCGGATCGCCCATCATGCCGTGGAAAAAATGGCCAATCTGACGTTGGAAACGTCATCCGACATCATGACCATGGGATGGAGCCAATTGGATTCGATGCGAAGAGTAATGACCGTTCCCGAGGTGTTTGCCATTCAGTCCTCCCTGTTGTCATCACTGGGGCAGACCTGTCTGGAACATGTCCAGTTGTCCATGGAAGAGGTGATTGAGACGCAAATCAATCTCAATAACCTTGTCGGACACAGCCTTGACGATTATTCCCCCATATTCCGGACCATGGGAATCGGGATCACTTCGTCCAGTAATTAGTTCTACTTTGTCACATTCATTAATCAGGGATTGTTGACACTCGAAAAATTATTGAAAGAAAAAAGG